>JBBPIH010000013.1:0-29373 GCA_038040455.1 Acidobacteriota bacterium | reverse complement strand
GGGCAAGCATGAGCCTTAGAGATACCATCGGGCTTCAGCCGATGGAGCTTCAACTACATCCTAACGGGCAAGCATGAGCCATAGGGATACCATCGGGCTTCAGCCGATGGAGCTTCAACTACATCCTAACGGCCAAGCATGAGCCATAGGGATACCATCGGGCTTCAGCCGATGGAGCTTCAACTTCAACCTAACGCCCGTGAAAATATCGTTAGGCTGAAAACTGAAACACATCGGCTAAAGCGATGGTATGAGGGTGTAAATAATTTTGTGTAAATGGTTATCCAGCGAACCAGCGCGATGATCATTAGGTCGAAACTGAAACTCCATCGGCTAAAGCCCGATGGTATCCAGCGAACCAGCGCGATGATCATTAGGCCAAAGCTGAAACTCCATCGGCTGAAGCCCGATGGTATCTCCGGTGGTTTCGAAGCTGCTATCTTTGGGTTTCGCAAAGTCGCCCGCTCGCCGGCATATTGGCGACGGCGCGAATCTGTAGGCTTTAACATGACCGACCCACCGCTGACGTGTGTGGGAGAGAGCTGGGGCGTACCTGCGTGCTGACGCTGTTCCGTCACTGCCAGAGCGCTGTGTTATCATCCCTTTTTCCATGTACATCGACTCGCACGCACACATTGAGGGAAGCGAATTCGACGCTGACCGCGAAGCCGTCATCCAGCGCGCGCTGGATGCGGGAATTGAGATTATCGTTTGCATCGGCGACGGCGAAGTTGCTGTTGACTCGCACGCGGCTGCGTTTCGCATAGCCGAAGAATACCCCTTCATCTACACGACTGTCGGCGTTCATCCGCACGAAGCTCGCCTGCTCGACGACAATCTCTACGCGAAGCTGATGGACTTTTCGCGACACCCAAAGGTGATCGCCTGGGGTGAGATCGGGTTGGATTACCACTACGACAACTCACCGCGCGAAGTGCAGTGCGAGGCGTTCAGGAAGCAGTTGCGCATGGCGCGCGAACGCCAACTCCCAATCTCGATTCACACTCGCGAGGCTGAAGCTGATACGCTTAAGATCCTCGACGAAGAGTGGAAGGACGCCGGCATCGGGGGTGTCATTCACTGCTTCACCGGCACGCGCACGTTCGCAGAAGCCGCGGTCGAGCGTGGTTTCTTGATTTCGTTCTCGGGAGTGATCACATTCAAGAAAGCTGAAGATCTGCGCGACACGGCTAGGCGTCTGCCTATGGACAAGATGCTGATCGAGACTGACGCGCCGTTCCTTGCGCCCGTGCCCTATCGCGGGCGGCGCAATGAACCGGCTTACGTTGTCGAGACCGCGCGATGCATAGCTGAGCTTCGAGACCTGGAGCCGGACGAAATCGGGCGTGCGACTTCAGAGAATTTCAAGCGGCTATTCAAGCGAACCTAGCGAGAATGTGGGTCTGTATCGGAAGAGCAAATCTGATCGACGGTCAGAGATATGAACCAGGACGCTGAGCATCTGAGACTGCTGTCCATCTTTCATTACATCGTGGGTGCGATTGCTGCGCTTTGTGCGTGCTTTCCTGTGATTCATCTCGCCGTAGGCCTGACCATGGTTTTCGCGCCCGAGAGGTTATCGAGCAACGAGCGCGCGCCCGGGCCCGAGCGACTTTTCGGTTGGTTCTTCACTCTCTTTGCCGGAGCAATTATCCTGTTCGGCTGGGCGCGACGATTTACGCGGGCCGCTGCCTAACGAGGCGTGAGAGATACACGTTCTGTCTTGTCGTGGCGGCACTGAGCTGTCTGAATACTCCGATTGGAACTGTTCTCGGGGTGTTCACCATAATCGTGCTGATGAGACCTTCGGTCAAGGAGTTGTTCGAAGCTAACCAGGCGGCTCCGAAAGCGCAGATGGATAGCAATACTAGTTGACGCTACTCGTACCTTCGGAGGGACAGTGAACGTGAAAGGACTAAGCCGGCGTGAGGCGCTCCGGGCAGTCGGTGTGCTGACAGCCGGAAGTGTGCTCGGTCCCAGTTGCACGCGACGCGTCCGGCCTTACGTTATCGACCCACCCGTGGGCCTCGGACGCAACGCGCGTCACTTCACGCCGGTCAACGTAGCTCCCGAGCGCGTGATTAGAACCGTAGTCGGGCTTCGTCCCTTTCGCCCGTCGGGGTTCGTTGTACGAGCCGAGTCTCTCGGCGACAAGCTGCTGGTTCACAACTACGGACACGGAGGCGGTGGTGTGACGCTCTCGTGGGGCACGGCCCGGCTGGCGGCCGACCTGGTCGCCGAATCTGGCCGGACAGGCGCTGCGGCTGTTATCGGCTGCGGAGTGATTGGACTCGCGACAGCAAGGACCCTCCAGCGACGTGGCTTCGACGTGACCATCTATGCGAAGGACCTCCCGCCCGAGACGACTTCGAACATCGCAGGCGCGAGTTGGTTTCCATCTTCAGTTGTTGATCACACACGCCGAACATCAGCCTTCGAGGCGCAGTTCGAACGCGCAGCACGCACAGCGCATCGCGCGTTCCAGTTGCTCGTCGGCGATGAATACGGCGTACATTGGCGCGAGCAATACAACTTAAGCGACGAACAAGGAGATGATGACGCGCCGTGGGACTACAAGATGCTGCGTGACCTTTTCCCGGCATCACGAGAACTCAAGCCGCGCGAGAACCCGTTTCCTGCAAAGTATGCCCAGGTTGCCAGCATGATGTTCATCGAGCCGTCGGTGTACCTGAACGCGCTGCTACGCGATTTTTATATCTCCGGTGGGCGCGTTCGTCGTGTGGCATTTGCGGAACCTCGCCAGCTTACCAGCTTGTCTGAATCCGTCGTCGTGAATTGCACGGGGCTGGGCGCGCGCGAGTTATTCGGCGACCGCGAGTTGACACCGGTCAAAGGCCAGCTCACTGCGCTTCTGCCGCAACCCGAAGTGGATTACGCGATGGTGAGCAACGGTCTTTATATGTTTCCGCGGCGTGATGGGATCATGTTGGGAGGCACATTCGAGCGCGGCGTTGAGACGCTTGAACCGAACCGCGAGGCTCAGCAGCGCATCCTTGCCGGTCACCAGCGGATCTTTAACGGAATGCATTGAGAATCTCTGATCGCTCATGCAGCTATGAACGACGCAACTACTCTGTCGCACGATGAGATCAGCCTGTTGCTATTTGCGCTTCAGGGTGGGAACGCTGCCCCTTTGCCCGATGCGGCGTCCTGCGAAGAAGCTTGCCCCGTTGTCGAGAGCGTCGACGAGCTGCTTTGCGGCGGCAAGCTTGACCCCGAACAGCAACTCGTCCGACATCTCAACAACCACGTCCGCGAAGCCTTGATCGAGTGCGGCCTCTTCGAGCTTATGGCAGCGGCTCGCGACAAGAGCAACAAGCCAATCAACGGCGAGCAGCAATCGAAACTCACCCAGGCCAATGAACGCCTGAAGCAGTGGAGTTCAGAGGTTAGACTGAGCGACGACGAGCGGAAGCTGCTATCTGATTCATTGACTCGCATGCCGCGCTCGGCGTGGCTGATGATGCCACGAACATTGTGGCGCTTGAGGAAGAAACTCAGAACGTAGCGAACACGAACTCTTGGGTTCGCGAAGTAGCGTTCTCAACTCTTGTTCTCGTGATATAATCGCGTCACTTGGGAGCACCGACGATGAAGAAACAAGAGACTGCGGATCAATCGGACGAGGTCAAAGAAAGCAATAAACCCCGCCGTCATCCAATCACGATGGAGAACTCGAGAGAAGAAACGATCAAGCGCATGCGTTCTTTTCCTGAGCGTGCGGCCAAGTTCAGGGAGACCCTCCGTGCCATTCGAGAAGCGAACTCGCGTTGAAATCTTTCTGCCCATCAGGACAGACTCGGCTGATTATCGAACGATCACTGAAGTACGTTCGCTGCTCATGGACGCGCTAAATGAGCAAGAGGTTTGGGTGGTCTACCATCCGGTTACGAGGGTGACTGCCCATTGATAACGAACAAGGAGTGAAAGCAACGATGACTGCACAGATGAGCCAACCAACACCAACGCTCTTCTTTGAAACCGTCACGGCCTATCAACGCAGCGAAGCCATCAAGTCGGCGATCGAGCTCGACCTGTTCAGCGCAATCGGCGAAGGCAATCACACCGCCGCCCAGATCGCCGTGCGCTGCCAGGCCTCGGAGCGCGGAGCGCGAATACTCTGCGACTATCTGACGATGATCGGGTTTCTGACGAAGGACGGAAACAGCTACCGGCTGACTCAGGACTCGGCCGTGTTTCTGGACCGGCGCTCGCCCGCATACTTGGGAGGCGCGCTCGAATTCATGCTCTCCGACCACATCATCGAGAGCTTCAGAAACCTGACCGACGCCGTACGCCAAGGCGGGACTGCGACGCCCGACGAGGGTAGCCTGACGCCAGAGCATCCGGTGTGGGTTAAGTTCGCGCGTGCTATGGCGCCGATGATGCGCCCGGTGGCGGTGGCGATCGCTCAGTTAATAGATCCGGAAGCGAATCGCAAGCTCAAGATTCTGGACATCGCCGCGAGTCACGGCTTATTCGGCATCGCCTTCGCCACTCGAAACCCGCGCGTCGAAATCGTTGGCGTGGACTGGGCGAACGTCTTGGAGCTGAGCAAAGAGAACGCGAAAGCCGCGGGCGTTGCGAATCATCACAGCACGATCTCTGGAAGCGCGTTCGAAGTCGACTACGGCTCGGGCTATGATGTTGTGCTGCTGACGAACTTCCTTCATCACTTCGACCCACCGACCAACGAGAGTCTGTTAAGAAAAGTTCATGCGGCGCTGGCTGAAGGAGGCCGCGCGGTGACCCTCGAGTTCCTGCCCAACGATGATCGCGTCTCACCTCAGGGCGTTGCGGGATTCAGCTTGACCATGCTTGCAGGGACGCCAAGCGGGGACGCTTACACATTCGCTGAGTTTGAGGAGATGTTCAAGAACGCAGGTTTTGCGAAGAGCGAGCTTCACGAGATTCCGCCTGCGATTCAGCAGTTGATTGTGTCGCAGAAGTGAGCTTTGGAGGGCGTGAGTCGCTCCCGTTATAGAATCGCGTCACCCAGGAGATGGCGCGGCTCTGAGTAAAGAGACTCTGTTGATCGGCCGGACGAAGAGGATCCGTGTTGCCCTTCTACCGGCGAGACGCTCGCGCGGCTTGCCGCGCGTGTCACATGCCGAAGATCGACAGTCGCAACGACCGCGCCGCAAAAAACGGATTGATCGCTTCTCACCGCTGCCCGGCGCCAACACCGCGGCTCCGCTGTTTTACGGCCAGACCGAACAGACCGACGTGATCGAGAAGTTCCTCGGCTCGAACTTTATTTGTTTTGCGTAATTTGGGCACACTGATGATATAATGCCACGCGTCACGGAGGTAAGAATCCATTGGCGCCCGCATCAGCAACTGTTGCTAGAGGGACCAGACTAAGAAGTTAGGCGCGTAGTCTGCTCCACATCAACAGTACAAGCCCAATCAAGAACGCGCCGGTGCCGAGATCGAGTTCATGTTTGGGGTTAGGCTTCTTCGGTGAGGCATCTGAAACTGGGAGAGCGCTATGCCCGCCCTGTTCTTCGCCGGGGTCACAGAGACAGCCAGGTGCGCCACATTCGCACCATCCACCGGATAGTGTGTGTCCGGCGAGGGCAATGGTTGCAAAGGGAGCCGGATTAGTGGATTTTACTCCCGAGGTCACTGAACACCACATCGGCAGAGTCAGCATGCAAACAGTCGCTAGCAGCAATCTTTTTCTCACAGACGTTTCCTCCTTAAAGCGGTTTGCCGAAACGCAATTGCTTCACGGCCAGCGGGCATTGTATCAGCAAGTTGGCGCACTGCTAGTCAAACAAATTCAAACAGGCCATCTCTTAACCTATTTGGGGGACAAGCTCTTAATGCTTGCTGAGCAGGCTTACTCCCATCGTCAGTTGCCGACAGTCGAAAATATAAGCCGGGCGCTGATCGCTTTGCCTCTGCCTCCTGCATACAGAACCGCGGGGTGGTACTTTCGTGCGATGGAACTCATTCGCCGTGGAGATCTTGATACGGCACAAGCGATTCTCGAGCAGGTCGTGGATGAGCCTTCGCACCGATACACGGCGAGAGCGATTCAATCTTTAGGTGTTACCTTCCACGCGCGCGGTGAACTCGAATCAGCGCTAAAGCTCTACGTTGAAGCCGCAGAGCGTGCGACCAATAAAGGAAGATTCGATCTGCTCACCGCGGTTTACGCTCAAAAGAATATCGTAGTGCTCAAGAGCAGCCATGGGGATCATTCGGGAGCTCTCTATGATCTGAAGCGAATGTTGCCGCTCGCGAGACGGGTTGGAGCGATACATCCCCAAGTCTATTACGACTACTTAAACAGTATTGCGGTAGAGTGCAGCAGCTTAGGACGTTTGACCGAGGCAAGGTGTGCATCCGAGGTTGCTATTGCGACTCCATTCGCAACCGCGTACCCCGAGTGGCGGGAAACCTTTATTGAAATCCGACACAAACAGCGGCAGGCTTCTCGCTCCGTCCTCGCAGTGCCACGGCGGATTAATGAGACAAATAGAGTTCGACGATCCCTCGGCAATACGCATAACCTGATGCAGTTTCCTGTAGCTGAATGCAATAGCGCTGCTGCGACGACTCAGCATTCAGAAGGCACACCGGCCCGAGTTCTAAATTTCCAGGAATGGAAAATCGCGCTAAAAGGATCGACCAATGCTGTCCTCGACGAGCTTGCACCCGAACAGCGCGAACGGATGACCCCCGGGCAGAAACTTATCAGGCTCATGGATCTGATCTCTCGAGATGAGACTGATGATGAGACAATAGACAGAATTCTAGAAGCCGTGGAACAAATCGTTGTGAGTCGTCGAAAGTGAAAGCGAACAACTTCGACCACCTGCCAGATTGAGTACCGACACTATAAAACAGACTGAAGTAAGTGCTACCTCACTTAAGTCTTCGATATTAGTCTTACGCTGGTTATTGCCGCGCCGCTTTCGAGGCACGCTCGCTTCGAGCCTTCGAAACCATCTCTTTGATCTCGGTCATCAGAGTCGGGCCGTGATAGGGGATGCCATCCTTGATAGTCCATTCAATGCCGCCAGTATGAACGGTCTTGCCGTCTTTGATCTCATCAACGCCCGTGGGATAAAGCACCTTCAAGTTCTCGAGCGGGTTGCCGTTCACTACGATCAGATCAGCTAGGTAACCCGCTCGCACGCGGCCGAGCTTCTCCTGCCCGAGTACCTTCGCGTTGTTGCCCGTTGCGTGCTGAACGATCTTCAACGGATGAAAGCCCGCTTCTTGATGAAGCTCCAGAGTTCGAATCAATCCGAAGCCGTACATCTGATAAATGAACCCGGAGTCTTCTCCTGCTGCGATCGTCCCACCCAACCGCTCGAACTCGCGAAGCGCCGCCATCCAGATTCGATAGTTCTCTTTCCAGAACGTTTCATCCGTCGACGACCAGCCGATGAAGTAGGAACCGTGGTTTGCCGGGTTCGGTCTGAAGTATTCTTCGAGAGTGGGATGCAGATACTCCGCGAACCAGGGCTGCGTCTGCGCGCGTTGAAGATCGCGGCTCGCCTCGTAGATATCAAGCGTCGGATCCCAGGCCACATTAGCCGCGACCATACCTTCGAGAACTTTGGTCAATCGCTCGGGGTTAGCTTCGCGCCACAGGCGGCCGGCATAACGGAAGCGATCGACTTCGTTGCTGTAGTTGTAGCTGGACGGAAAGTTCTGACGGCCGCTTTCAATCGCCGCGTCGGGAATGCCGTACCAGTGCTCGATCGAGGTCGTTCCGTACTTGATGTCGTCCCACGCATTGGTTTCTTCAACGCCGACGTGATGGGCGACACGCAAGCCGAGTTTGTGAGCTTCATCCAAAAGCGCAGCCATCATGTCGCGATCGATTCCGAGGAACTTTATGCCGTCGGCGCCCATCTGTTTTATCTCGCGCACTCGAGCGCGAGCTTCTTCGGCGTTGCGCGGCGCCGGCGGATAGCCGAACATCGCATAGATGAACAAACGCGGCGCAGCGACTTCTCCTCTTGCGCTCTGATCGCGCAACGGCAGCGTCTTCTTCGTGTCGCTGCCGACGTCTCGCACTGTCGTGATGCCGCACGCGAGCCAGAGCTTTAAGCAGTAGTCCACCGGCTGCGGGATGCCGCCTCGCTCGTATTGGACATGACCGTGGGCGTTGATCAAACCCGGAAGCACATACTTGCCGGTTGCGTCGATCTCGACGTCCCCTTCGGGCCGCTTAGCTCTGCCTTCGCGAAGCGCGACCGGATCGAGCGGAACAACTTCGGCAATCGTGTTACCTACGATGACGATGTCCTTTGGTCCGGACGTTGGCGTCCCGTTGCCGTCGACGACCATTGCGTTTCGTATGACGAGCCGTGAGTAACGCTTCCCGCTTGTGACCGCTTGCTTCTGCCGTTGCCCAGCGAGCGTTTGTGTTGGAAGCGCGGCGACAAGGAGCGAAAGCGCTGCCGTTCGCGTGATGCACAGCACACGGCGATAGGTAGATCGAGTGAGCATGAAAGACTCCTGCCTTGTTGATTTGAACTCCAGACTTGAAGCCTGCTGAGTGATTGTGCGACGAGCACCGCACGCCGGTCAATTACTTATGAAAGAGAAGGCTGTTCGATTTGCTAAGCTGAAACTCTGATAGTCGATGAAACTGGGCGGTCCATTTGGCATCACTAGCAAGGGTCGTTTCGGCCGCAGATTGCGCAGATTACACAGATCAAGAAGGGCAAGAGAGACCGAACAATAAGAGATGAGGAGATCGCTATGCAACGGGCTGTCCAATCTGCGAAATCTGCGTCATCTGTGTATCGCAGTGTGTGTGGCCTATGAATCGGCCGCCCTTACAAGTTCATCACTTTGTCTGATCAACATTCAGCCTGTGACAAACAGACTGAAGTCTGTGCCACTCAATGAACACGCTTCTCGTAGCCGGCCCAGTACTTCTCGCGAAGCTCCTTCTTCAATATCTTTCCGGTGCCGCCCTTGGGAAGCGCGTCGAAGAACTCGACCGACTTCGGAACTTTGAAGCCGGGCAGCTTGGTTCTGCAGTGATCGATAACTTCTTGTTCGCTCAACGACTCGCCCGGCTTGACGACGACCAGGGCTTTTGGCACTTCACCCCAGCGGTCATCGGGTACTGCCACCACCGCGCATTCGAACACGGCCGGATGCGAATAGACGGCTTTCTCGACTTCGATAGAAGCGATGTTCTCGCCGCCCGAGATGATGATGTCTTTCTTGCGATCGACGATCAGGAAGTAACCGTGCTCGTCAACTGTAGCCATGTCGCCGGTGTGGAACCACCCGCTGCGCATCGCATTCGCCGTCTCTTCCGGGAGCTTCCAATAGCCGGCCATTACGTTGTCCGCGCGGACGACCACTTCGCCGACGCTCTGGTTATCGTGGGGCACGGGCTTGTCGTCCGGGTCGAAGATGTCGATCTCGACCCCCGGCATCGGGAAGCCGGCCATCGCCTGGCGCCGCCATCGCTCTTCGTCGGGCTCGTCTTTCAAGTGATCTCTGATGAATGACTGAGTCAAGACCGGCACGGTCTCGGTCAACCCGTATCCTCCGTATGCGCGGCAGCCAAGCTTCTGTTCTACCTGGCGTATCAAATCGACGGGCGAAGCCGCGCCCCCGATCGCTATGTAGTCGAGACTCGACAAATCGTATTCACCGAGCGAGGGGTGATTGATTATCGCGTTGGCCATCGTCGGCACCATCGCGAAGTTGGTGACGCGCTCGCGCTGAATCAGCTCGAGTACCTCGGTTGGATCGAACTTCTTAACGATGATGTGGCGCGCGCCCATGCAAGCGAGCGTATGAGGAGTGCCCCAGCCGTTCACGTGAAACAGCGGGATCGTGTGAAGCTGAATGACCGTGTCGTCCACTCCGAGCCCGGCGATAACCTGCAAAGCATGCATGTAGAGATTCCGATGGGTCATCATCACGCCCTTGGGGTTTGCCGTAGTGCCGGATGTGTAGAAAAGCTCGGCAAGGTCGTCGTCTTTGATGTCGGGCGGCGTGAAATCGACTCCAGCAGCCGATATCAAGGTCTCGTGGTCTTTTCCGTCACCGTTGGATTCAAGCGGGACGTAGTGCTTGACCGCCGGCGCCTGGCTGCGGACCCCGTCGATGATTGGCTGAAGATCGCGGTTGTAAAACACCGTTACCGACCCAGAGTCATTCAGGATGAACGCGATTTCTGCGGGCGTAAGCCTAATGTTCAACGGCAACAGCACCGCGCCCATCTGCACGACTCCGTAGTAGGCTTCGAGCAATTCGTGGCTGTTGTAACCCAGCCACGCCACTCGCTCGCCGCGCTTGATTCCCATTTCCGTGAGCGCGTTTGACAGACGATTCGCACGCTGGCCGAACTCGCGATAGGTCATCCGCACGTCGCCGTCGACGATTCCAACTTTGTTTCCGAAGAATGATTCGGCTCGCTGCTTGAATCTGATCGGTGTAAGTGTAAGGTTCATTCACTTGTTCTCCATACTAGAGGAGTGTAACGCTGGCTGTTTCTCGCTAGCGAAGTCTTTGTTACATGATACTAGCTTACGCGCCGAGCCTGGTCTTTCCAGTAGCGCTCGCGCAATTGCTTCTTGAGTATCTTTCCGGTTCCGCCCTTTGGCAATTCACCTTCGATGAATTCAATTGACCGCGGTGCCTTGTAGCCCGCCAGGTGTTCCTGGCAAAACTCGATCAACTCTTCAGCCGTCATTCGTTTGCCTTCTCGCAGCGCGACGCATGCGTGCACGGCTTCTCCCCAGTCGCGGTCGGGTATCGGAATGACAGCAGCTTCCTTCACAGCCGGATGCGCATAAAGCACTGCTTCGACTTCCGTCGAATAAACGTTCTCGCCGCCGGTCACGATCATGTCTTTCTTGCGATCGACCAGGTATATGTATCCGTCTTCATCGACGGTCGCAAGATCGCCGGTGTGAAGCCAGCCATCGCGCAGCACCTCTTCGGTATCGTCGGGCCGCTTCCAGTAGCCGAGCATGATGTTCGGGCCCCGCGCGATGATCTCGCCGACTTCCCCGGGCTGAACGGCGGACCCGTCTTCTTTCATAACCCGAACGTCGACTCCTTGCACTGCCTTGCCACAAGAAGCCAAACGGCGCTCGCTCTTCTCATCGGTGACAACGTGATCCTCTGGAGTGAGCACGGTCAGCAGCGGCGAGGCTTCGGTCAGCCCGTAGCCTTGCGCAAATTTGCAGGTGAGGACCTTCATCGCCCGGCGCAGCAGATCGGGCGCGATCGGCGACGCACCGTAGGTCATGTGACGCAGCGACGACAGATCGTATGAAGCGAGGTCGGGCTGTTGAAGCAGGAAGTTGATCATCGTCGGCACAAGCAGAAGGAGCGAAACGCGCTCGCGCGAGATCGTTTCCAGCACCATTTTGGGGTCGAACCGCGGGATGAACGCCTGAGTCGCTCCACGAGCAGTGTGCGAAAAGACGGCGGCTCCATCAGCCAGGTGGAACATCGGCGCCGCATGCAGGTAGATGTCCTCAGGCAGATAATTGTAGACGCCTTCCGAGTGCGTGATGTTCGCCAGCATGTTTTTATGGGTCAGCATTACGCCCTTTGGTTCGGCGGTTGTGCCCGATGTGTAGAAGAGTCCGAGAAGCTCGTCATCACTCACCTCGGGCGCATCGAACTCGGGCGTGCCGCTAGCGAGCAACTCTTCGTATGCGATATAGCCTTCGCGTCGCTCCTCGCTCATCAAGACGAAGTGCTCGACGCCCTCGAGCTTCGAGCGAACGTCTTCGATCAGCGGCGCCAGCTCCGGGTCAACGGCGACAGTTTTCGCGCCTGAATGGTCGACGATGTACTTGATTTCCTGGGGCGTGAGGCGAAAGTTAATGGGAACGACTACTGCGCCCAGTTGCGGCACGCCGTAGTAAAGCTCGAGGAACCGATGACAATTGAGCGAGAGGATGGCTACGCGATCACCCCGCCCGATACCAAGTCGCGCTAGCGCGCTCGAAAGGCGATTGACTCTCTTGCCCAGTTCGTGAAATGTGAGGCGCGTACTGCTGCAGATGGAGGCGACCTTCTCCGGACTCAGCGCAACACTCTTTTTTAGCCCCTCGACTATGCTCATCAGCCTCGTTTCGGTTCAGGAGAACCCAAAGCGATTTCCTATCGTCATGATCATATGCGAGCTGAACGTCCGGTTTCCGGTGTTCGGTACGATTGCACAACGAGACAGCGATTGTAAAGGCAACGGGTTGCGGAATAGAGGATTGACCGGGAGATTACCGGCCGCTATAACCAAATAGGCTTTTATGGCGACGACTACGGCTCCTACGATCAGGAAAACAGGGCGCGCAGCAAGTCAGGAACAGGCCGGACACGCCGGATTCCTGGATCATGCGGGCGTGGCGATTGACTCTTTGCGCGCGAACAAGCTCCGTTCGTTCCTGACCCTGCTCGGCATCATCATCGGAATCACCTCTATCATATCTGTCATATCTATTATTCAGGGGCTTGATCTTTACTGGAAGCAGAAGGTTTCGAACTTCGGGCCAAACACCTTTGTGATTACGCAGTTCCCGATCACGACGAACCTGGACAAGCTCTTCGAGATGATTCGACGCAATCCAGACGTTCACGCCACCGCCGGCGACGCGATCCGCCGCTCCTGCACCGCTTGCGAAGCAGTCGGAGTCGAGACGCACAAACAAGTGAACGTGCGCTACCAAAGGCAGTCGCTCGAGCAGATTGGGATGTCTGGTATTACGCCAAACATCCTGGACATCGAAGGCTTCGGCGTCGAGATGGGCCGTCCGCTTCAGGATTGGGACGAGGAGCATTCGCGGTTTGTCGCGTTCATCGGAGCGGATGTCGCCGAGAAGCTTTTTCTTGGCGTCGATCCTCTCGGGAAGATCATGCAGATCGACGATCACTCGTACACCGTTGTTGGCGTAGCCGAGAAGAAGGGATCGGTGTTCGGCTTCTCTCGCGACAACTTCGCGAAGATACCGATTTCAACCTTTCAGAAAATCTACGGCTCGCGGCGGACCGTGAATATATCGATCAAGGGGCGGGCAGGTCAGATGCAGGAGGCGGAGGACCAGTCGCGGCAGGTGATGCGCTCGCTGCATCATCTGGATTATCACGAGGAGGATGATTTCGGCTTGATTACCTCGGAAGGCGTCAACGAGTTATTCAATAACCTGACGAGCGTGATTTTTTCTGTGTCATTGTTCGTGGTAGGCATATCGCTCGTGGTTGGCGGCATCGTGATCATGAACATAATGCTGGTGTCGGTAGTCGAGCGGACGAAGGAAATAGGAATTCGGAAAGCGGTCGGCGCGCGCCAGCAAGATGTTGTGAATCAATTTCTGGTTGAGTCGGTTGTGTTGTGCTGCACAGGCGGCGCTGGCGGGATCGTTTTTGCCTGGTGCATCTCGTGGGCGCTTGCGCGGTTTACGCCCCTGCCATCATCTTTTCCGCTGTGGGCGCCGGTCATCGCGTTGACGCTTTCGACGATCATCGGAGTCTTTTTCGGCATTTACCCGGCCCGGCGAGCCGGCAAGTTAGATCCGATAGAAGCATTGAGAACGGAATGAATCAAGAAGCTGTCGGTGAAGGTTCAGTTAACAGGATCACAGGTCGGGAAGGGCGGTTTACCCCCGCTCCTTGCTAGTCTCCGCTGCCAAAGTGGAAAGAAAAGAGCGGGGGTAAACCGCCCTTCCCGACCTGTGATCCTGCCAACTGATCCTTCACCGACAGCATCACGCATCACGTCTTATGAATTTCTCGAGCATAAGAGAAAACACTGCACTCGCGATGCAGACGCTGGTCGCGCACAAGTTCCGCGCGGGGCTCACCATACTCGGTGTGTTCATCGGCGTGCTGGTGATCGTGGCGATGGCCGCTGTGCTCAACGGTTTTCGTCAGTCGGTGTTGGATAACGCGGAGAGCTTCGGCACGCGCAACGTTTACCTGTGGCGCTACCCATTCATCATGACCAGCAAGCCTTCGGCTGAGATTCTGAACCGCAAGCCGCTCTCACTGGAAGACGCGCTGACGATCGACCGCGAGGTTCCAGCGGCCGAGCACGTCTACGCAGGCATCCCGTACGCTATACCGCTTCCCGGGGAGGTGCCGCCCGTGCCTCCTGAAGTTCGCTATCGTGACCGCGCGATGAATCGAACGCAGTTGATCGGGAACTTCCCGGTGGCCGAGTTAGTGATGAACGTGCCGCTGGCAGAAGGGCGCTACTTCAACGAGGCCGAGAACCGGCACCGTGCCTACGTCTGTGTGCTGGCGTTCAACGTTGTCGAAGCTCTGTTCCCCGCCGAAGACCCGATTGGCAAAACGATCAACGTAGGCGGCCAGGACTTCACCGTGGTCGGCACGGTGAAGAAGCAGAAGGCAGGTCCGTTCGGCTCCGAGAACCAGGAAGACAACGACATATTCATCCCGTACTGGACCTTTCACAAGATGTTTCCCTCAAAGGACGACCACTTCATCATCGTGCGGATGCGAGAGGGTCAGATGAAGGAGGGCATCGAGGGCATCGAACAGGTGCTCCGTCGGCGGCGCAACGTCGGGCTGGAAAAGGATAACGACTTCGAGATAGGCACACCTGATTCGTTCATCTCGACTTTCGACGACATAGTGGGGGCGGTGTTCGGCGTGATGTTGATCATCTCGTCGATTGCGTTCATGGTCGGCGGAGTCGGAGTGATGAACATAATGCTGGTCGCGGTCACCGAGCGCACTCGCGAAATAGGAATACGCAAAGCAGTCGGTGCGCGTCGATCAGACATCGTTTGGCAGTTCTTAACCGAAGCTGTGACACTCACCGGAGCTGGCGGAATAGCGGGGCTGCTGTTTGGTTGGTTGCTTGCCTGGTTGGTATCGACATTTGTGCCGGCTTTGATGATGAAGATACCGCTGTGGGCGGCTGCGTTTGGTTTCTTCGGGTCGGTGACCGTGGGAATTGTGTTCGGCTTGTGGCCGGCGATAAAGGCGGCCAACCTCGATCCGATCACAGCGCTTCGACACGAATAGTGTCGGGTTCAGGGTTCCGGGTTGAGGGTTCAGGGTTGAGGGTTCAGGGTTGAGGGTTCAGGGTTGAGGGTTCAGGGTTGAGGGTTCAGGGTTCAGGGTTGAGGGTTCAGGGTTCCGGGTTCAAATTTCTGATCACAAGGGTTGTCTCTCTGGAACCCTGAACCACGAACTCGGAACTCGGAACCACGAACTCGGAACCCTGAACCACGAACTCGGAACTCGGAACTCGGAACTCTGAACCCGGAACCCTAGTTAATAATTCGGGAACGCGTAGTCCTTCAACATCTCCGCGCGCTCCTTCTCTTCCTCGGCCCTCATCGCCACACAGTCGCGCATCGAGACCATCCCCAGGAACTTGCCCTCGGCGTCTTCGACTATCAGGTGATACACCCTTTTATCTTGCATGGTCTGCATCGCCTCGCTGATCTGCGCTTCGGGCGTTACCTTGATCAAGTTCGTGCTCGCGATGGAAAGCACACTCACCTCGGATGGGCGGAAGTTTTCAGCTACGACCTTATCGGATATGTCGCTCTGCGAGACCACGCCGACCGTCTTGCCCGAGAGGTTGCAAATACCGGTTGCGCGGATTCCCCGGTCTTTCAGGTAGCGTGCGGCCTCAGCGGCCGTCGTCTGGTTGGAAATGCAATAGACCTCTTCGCGATTCTTGATGATGTCTTGAACGGTCTTCGGCATAACCCCTCCGATACCTACTGGTTGTCAATTGGGTTACGAGCTTGGTGACCAAATAATAGCGCGGTTACTGGTCGCTAGCTAGCCCGCAGCTCGGCTACGAGTATCGACGCCTTGAGCAAGCTGTCGAACGTGCCCGCATCGGTCCACCAGCCTTCAATCACATCCCAGCTCAAATCGCCCGACTCGATGTAGGCGTTGTTAACATCGGTGATCTCCAGCTCACCTCTGCCGCTCGGCTTCAGCGTCTTGATTATTTCAAACACGCGGTTGTCGTACAGGTAGACGCCTATGACTGCGAAGTGCGATTTCGGATCCTCCGGTTTCTCTTCGATCCGCACCACGCTGCCATCTTGAAAGACTGGGACACCAAAGCGCTCTGGGTCCGTCACCTCGCTCAGGAGTATCTTCGCGCCGGAGCCTTGATGGCGGAATTTCTTGACGAACGGGGCGATGCTCTTCTCCAGAATGTTATCGCCAAGCACGACGCACACCGGTTCGCCATCGGCAAAGTGTTCCGCCAGCCCGAGCGCGGCAGCGATTCCACCCTCGCCCTCCTGATAGGCGTAATGCAGGCGGTGCAGCCCAAACTCCGCGCCGTTTCGAAGAAGCTTGAGAAAATCGCCCGCGCTGTTGCCGCCGGTCACGATGAGTATCTCGGTAATGCCGGCTCCGACCAGCGTGCGGATCGGATAGTGAACCATCGGTTGATCGAAGACGGGCAACAGGTGCTTGTTAGTCACACGAGTGAGCGGCGCCAACCTTGTTCCCAGCCCACCCGCTAAAACGATTCCTTTCATCCGTTGTCTCCCCTTGAAACTCCTGCGACGCGGGAATGATATTCGAGCGGCGACCCAACGGCAACAAAATCTCAAAGACGAATTGGAGGCGCGTCAACGGGAGGCTTCTGCGGCTCTTTGCCGTTGTGATAGACTCGCGAAGCTTTGCGGACTTTGCGCCCTCGCACCTTTACGCGCAACGGAGAACTCATATGAAGCGAGTGACTATACTGTTATTTTCGGTGCTTGCTTTGACAGCGCTTGAAGCGCCCGGCCAGCATCAGCTCAAGCCAACACCAAAGACCGTCGCGTGGGGTTATTACGATGCGAGCACCCCGCCAGTGTTGCGCATTAAGTCCGGCGACACGGTCGAGATTCAATCGCTGATTGTTTCGAGCCCGGCAAGGCTTGAATCCGCCGGCGTCCCACCCGAACAGATCGAGCAGTCTTTGCGTGACATACACAAAGAAGTCATCAACAAAGGACCAGGCGGTCACATATGACCGGGCCGATCTTCGTCGAGGGTGCTGAACCCGGAGACGTGCTCGAAGTGCGAATCAAGACGATCAAGCTCGCGATTCCGTATGCGTACAACGCGTTCAGCCCGGGGCGGGGCTTTCTTCCCGAGGATTTTCCGTATCCGAAGATGAAGATCATTCCGCTCGACGAGAAGCGAATGGTCGCGCGGTTCTCGGACGGAATAGAGATACCGCTGCGGCCGTTCTTCGGAAGCATGGGGGTAGCTCCTCCGGACGTGTCCGGCCGAATAAGCAGCGGGCCTCCCTGGATTCACGCGGGAAATCTCGACAACAAAGAGCTGGTGGCAGGCACAACGCTCTTCATTCCTGTTCACGCCCGCGGCGCCCTGTTTTTGGCTGGCGACGGTCACGCCGGTCAGGGCAACGGAGAAGTGGACATCACCGCGATGGAGACCTCGCTCATGGGCACTCTTCAGTTGATCGTGCGAAAGGACATGCATCTAAAATGGCCGCGCGCGGAAACTCCCTCGCACTTCATAACGATGGGCATTCACGACGACCTGAACGAGGCGGCGAAGATGGCCGTGCGCGAGATGATAGACTTCCTGGTTAAGGAAAAACATCTCACTCGAGACGATGCATACATGCTCGCGAGCGTCGCCGCCGATTTGGAGATCACTCAGCTTGTTGACGGGAACAAGGGAGTGCATGCGATGATACTGAAGTCGATATTCAAGAAATAGCGCCAGTCAGAAGAGCATGGAGTTCAGGCTTTAGCCTGGTCTTGGCTCGGTCAATCAGAACAAACCCAGGCTAAAGCCTGAACTCCATGCTCTTCTGACACGTTAGGCGATGGTTGGTCCACTCTCAGGAAAGAAGGAGAAACCCAAATGAAGAGAATTGCAGTCTTTGCTTTGAGTCTGACCGTGGTGCTTGTAGCTGCGGCACAGGCGCGCTCAGTCGGTCCCCTCCAAGCGAACGTTGCCGGCACATGGGACATCACGATCGACTCGCCACAGGGCCAGAACAAGGCGATGCTGGTCCTCAAGAAAGAGGGCGACAAATTGACCGGCTCCATGAAGTCGGCTCGTGGTGAGCGTCCACTTGAGAGCGTCACGGTAGCAGGCGGCGATATCACCTTTGTCGTGAAGGCGAATATTCAAGGACAGGATATGGTGTTCACCTACAAGGGCAAGGTCGAGAAAGACTCCATGAAGGGTGACGCCGATTTTGGGGGCCTCGCCACCGGCACGTGGTCAGCGGTGCCTCATAAGGAAGATGCTGCGGCGCCAGCAACTTCGACCGCCGCGCCCGCGGGGGCCAGCGGGGTCAACATCAGTGGCGATTGGGCGTTCATGGTTGAAACCGGACAAGGCTCGGGAAGCCCGAGTTTCAGCTTCAAGCAAGACGGCGAGAAGCTGACCGGTACTTACAAAGGTCAGTTCGGAGAAGCGCCGCTTACCGGTACAGTGAAAGGCGCCGACATCAAATTCGTGATCAAGGTCAATGCTCAAGGCCAGGACCTGACGATAACCTACACTGGAAAGATAGAAACCAAAGATAGCATGAAGGGAACCGCTGCCTTAGGTGACCTGGGCGAAGCCACGTGGACGGCTAAGAGAAAGTAGTAGTCAGCAGACGGAGACTTCGGGTAGTTTTGTGATTTCGCGGGCTGCCTCGTCAGGTTTGCGCTCCTTGCAAGCAGCGAGCGTGGAACTCGTCGAGTCAAGCCCGCGACAAAACTCCCTTTTCAAAGAAGCGACAGCCTACCAGATCGAGCCCGGTGCTCCCCCGATCGGATATGAGGTGGCGCAGACTTCAGTCTGTGTGCTCGAAGGATTGCGAGCTCTGCGCGGCGAAGCCAGGCGCATGACGGTGATGACTTTTGCTTCGACCATCGTTGGACAAGAATAACACCACGATCTAATATTGCAGACGAGCCTCTGAGCTCCGAATGAGTTGTTTTAAGTAACTATTGTCCCCACCTCACCCCAGGCTTTTCATCTAGCCAACTTTTGAAAGGCCGTCATGTAGAACAGCGGACGCTTCAAATGAGTGTTTTTCTATTGGAACGGGTGTCTTATGACGAGGCTGATAATTACCCTTTTTGGCTTGGCGCTGACCATAGCGGTTTGCCCTTTATTGCCCTGCATCAATGCAGGCTCGCAGATCGAGCCCGGCGTTAACCCGATTGCACTTGAGCCCGTGCTCACAGGGTTGAGCGCTCCTGTGTACGTTACCAGCGCCAAGGATGGCACCAACCGGTTGTTCATAGTCGAGCAGGGTGGGCGCATCAAGCTGTTGGCGCCCGGCAACAACACCCCCACCGTCTTTCTGGACATAACTCAGCGCGTTCTGGGCGGCGGCGAGCGCGGTCTGCTTGGACTGGCTTTTCACCCGCAGTTTCGAACAAACCACCGATTCTTTGTCAATTACACGCGGACTCCAGACGGCGCTACGGTGATAGCCGAGTATCAGGCGTCAGCGGCCGATCCAAACGTCGCGGAAGTGAATCAGACCGCGGTGTTGGTGATCCCGCAACCGTTCGCCAATCACAACGGAGGCATGATCGAGTTCGGTCCTGATGGCTATCTCTACATAGGAATGGGCGACGGCGGCTCGGCTAACGATCCGGGGAATCGCGCGCAAGATATCAACAATCTCTTGGGCAAAATATTACGCATCGATGTTGATCACTCGAACGGGCCGATTCCTTATTCGTCGCCTCCTGAGAATCCGTTCTTTGGTCCGGCACTTGGACGCGATGAGATCTACGCGCTGGGCATGCGAAACCCCTGGCGCTTCTCTTTTGATCGCGCGACCGGCCAGCTTTATGTTGGCGACGTCGGTCAAAACGCGTGGGAGGAGATAGATATCGTGACGCCGGGGGGGAACTACGGATGGCGCGTGATGGAAGGCGCTCGCTGCAATCCAGGCGTCGGCGGCGGCGTATGCAGCACCGCCGGCTTCAGCCTTCCAGTAGCCGAATACAATCACACGGGTGGCCGGTGCTCGGTAACCGGCGGGTATGTGTATCGAGGCTCGAAGGGCGCGCTTTCATTCGGGACCTATGTCTACGCCGACTTCTGCTCGGGCGAGATTTTCTCTTTGATCGGCGGCGAGCAGAACTTGCTGCTGGCTACCAACCTCAACATCTCTTCGTTCGGTGAAGACGAAGGCGGAGAGATTTACGTTGTTGGATTGGGAGGCACGGTTGATCGAATAGTAAATCCCGTCGCGGTTCCGGCGCTCCACCTGAAAACCGCGTTTCTGCGTCGCCGTTCCACTCTAGAGGCGCTTCAGCCCATCACCGTCAAGGGCAACGGCAAGAAGTTCGAGATTGTGGCCGTAGTAGACAGATTCGACCGGGCCGGAGCGGTAGTGACAATCAACGGGCAAGAGATGAAAAACACCGAAGAGAGTTTCCTGGAGACCGGAGATCCCACGCTCGTCGCGCGATTGCGCCGCGACACCCTTGCGGAACCGGGACCCCTTGTCGTCGAAGTGGTCGCGGCTAACGGCACGCGCTCGAACCCGGTGGTGCTGCAAGTTGTACCCGGTGAGAACTGATAGCCGTTTGCCGACACGTAGTGCGGCAGGCTAGTATCAAGCGTTGAGTCTAGATTCTTTTTTCGGTTTAAAGGGGACGAGGTTCTCGAACCCTCCGGTAACTTCCGCTGGAAATCAAAGCTTTGGGGATAGAATGCTCCTGGGTTCAAGAACCGCTTACACGGTAGGCCTGATCCTCCTCTTACTGCTCCTTCTCGCGTCGGTTAGCCTTCCAGCGCGTAGCGTCGCTCAAATCGATCCGGTCACGCTCGCGCCGGGATTCGAGGCGACAACCAGACCGGGGTCGTTGTTCGCTGATCCGTTGAACGTGCCCGACTTTGTTGACGCTTTCTCGGGTCCGGTTGCGATGGCTTTTGACTGGCGAGGGCGGCTCTTTGTCGGAACCTATCCGGGCAGGATTCTAATACTGCTTGACAACGACGGCGATGGACGAGCCGACCAGGTTAAGACCTTTGCCAGCGGCCTGCTGATCCCATTAGGACTGGAGTTTCGGGCCAACGGGGACCTGTTCATCACCAGCAACCTGCTTCGAGGCGTTGGCCGGATAATCCGATTGCGCGATACAAACGGCGACGATGTTGCGGACCAGATCACGACCATAATCGACAACCTTCCGAGTCAGGGGGCTCACCAGACCAATAAGCTCAAGTTCGGTCCGGACGGCCTGCTCTACTTCTCGCAAGGCTCGTCGACCGACAACGGCACGCCTGCCGTTAATGAGCCTCCCGAGGGCCCGCTCAACGCAACAATCCTGCGAGTGGATGTTGATAGCCCTACTCCGCAAGCCGAAGTTTTCGCAACCGGCTTGCGCAACGCATTCGGAATAGTGTTTCACCCGGAGAACGATCAGCTCTTTGCAACCGACGGCGGGTCGGGAGAGCTGGGCCAGGTACCGGATATTTCTCCGCTTGAAGAAGTCAACTGGATCGTTCAGGGCGGCAAGTACGGATTTCCGGGGTGCGAAGGCGTACCGGTGCCGGTTGCCGACAACCCGGCGTGCGCCGGAGTGCGTGCGCCGATGACGACGTTCGGCCAGCACCTTACGCCGACTTCAATCACGTTCTACACTGGTCCGCAGGCAGGCGACTCGAGGAATCAAATGCTTGTCACGCTGTTCAAGCATTTACCCGGTCGAGGTGGCGACCTCGAGCGATTCATTCTCACCGGAAACGCCACCAGCGGATTTCAGACTACCCAGGTCCTGCCGGCAATCGCGGAATTCGGACTGATAGATCCTAACGACGGCCCAGTTGATACTGCGATCGATCCGATTAGCGGAGACATCTACGTTGCGCGCTTCGATCCGGTGAATCATGCCGACCCTAACGAGCACCATCACTTCATCTACCGCATACACCGAACCGGGAGCGACTCGCTGCCATTCATTGGCCCGCCCCGTCCGTCGGCAATCAAGGCTGGTTCGTCTGGAGTGACAATCTCGATCATTACTCGTCACGTGAAACCCGGGGCGGTCGTTTTCGATGTGAGTGATAATGTGGCGCTTGCGACGCGGCAGGGATCGTCGAGCTTTGAGCTCCTAGCTGATCTGCCCGCGAGTCTGCTCGCTACTGAGCGAACGATCACACTCGAAGTGCGAAACCCGGGTGACGTAGGCTCGAATCAGCAGATGTTTATGGTAACTAAAGGGGATCCGGGTCCTCCTCCTGTCGACAAGGCGCCGCAGCTCACGTCGATGTTTGTCTACAAAAAGAAGCGGGCAAGGGTGATCGAGCAGCTTTTTGTCGGGATGAACGCGAAGAAATTCAGGCTAGTGGTAAGCGGGACTGACTTCGACTCAGGGGCTCAACTGTTGGTGAATAACGTCGCGCTGGGACTTGAAAGTGTAAGCGCCACCGAACTGGTGGCGCAGCTCACGAATGAGATGGTAGCTGCGCCGGGCGATCTCACGGTGCAGGTTCGAAACTCGACAGGTAAGACTTCGAACACCCTAAAGCTCACGGTTAGTCCATAGTGTTTGTGGGTTGTCCGACGACGATACGAATTGGAAATTGGAAGCCTGACCCTCGACCCGTGCCTCTGAGTTTCTATCCTTTGGCCCTGGGGACCACTAGCTTGCTCTTAGCTCCTCCCTCGCCGTCTTGGCCCGGAATCCCTTCAACGTTTTCCTAATCTCCTGCGAGTCACTCATCCTCCCTTCGCCGATTCAGATCGTCCGCTCGTGCACCGCGAAGCTTCATCTCTTCTCGCGATAGAACACAGGAAAAGTGTGGATCGTGTGGAAGCCGCAAGTTTCGTATAAGTGAAACGCATTTGTGTTTGCGCCCGTTACCGCGAGCGTCACCGACTTGAAGCCCAGCCGGCGAAATTCTGTCAGGGCGCCTTCGATCATTCTGCGGCCGAGGCCTCGACCCTGGTCGGCAGGATGAACTGAGATCTGTCCGATGTGGCCGACGCCTCTCGAAACACGCGCCGCAATCAGAACGCCTGCCATCTCGCCCCCAGGACGAAGCGCCACGCTTGACGCCTGCGGGATAAAATCACCGCACCATATATGATGGGTGAGAATACTCAGAAGCTCGCCGCACCCTTGTTGAGTTCGATACTGGCTGTTGATACGGCTGTCGTGCGTGCCACGGTACGAACGATGTATCACCCTGGTGGCCTGTCCAGAGTCGGTCTGCTGCCACCGCCTGATTGAAATCTCACTTGAGTCTACGGCAGGCCGACCCTCCCCGTCAGGTCCCAGCTCAAGCAGCATGTAGTGACGCACGAGCCGCTCGAAGCCGCGCTCCTGGAACAGAGCATCAGCTTCGTCATTGCCAATACCGACACACTGGCTTTCAATCCTGCGCAATCGGCTGAGGCGGTCAAGCCTGTCGAAGACGGCGGCCGTCATTTCTCGATCGACACCAATCCCGCGCCAGGGCCGGGACACATAGATGTCGCCGATCGAGCAGCGCGAGCCTTCGATCACGTAATATGCAAACCCAATTGTAGCGTTGCCGCTCATTGCAACAACGCCCGAGAGTTGCCGCTGGCGCGTAACGTCCCGTATCAACATGCTCGAGCCTTTGTAATCCCACTTCAGCAGGTCGAGCCACTCCGCGCACTCTTCGTCGAAGAGGTTCTCCAGGGCGGCGAGGTCGCTGTCCGCAAGGGGAACTATGCTTATCTGCGGGTTGATGAGCGCTGCCGTCGCCATTATCGGTTCCAGGGCCGAGAAAAGAACTCATTTTCCATTTTCCATTTTTGATTTGTCATTTTCTATTTCCTGCGGATGCGAGCGGTTCTGAGCGAGGCTGCAAGAATTTTGCATAGTTCGCTGTTCTCTTGGATGATACCGATCAGCAGTTCCCGTCCCAGAATCTCGCTCCGCTCAATAACGGGAAGCCAGATGGAAGTTTCGTTCAGCTCCTTAAGAACGATGTTGACCAAATGATAAATGACAAATGCTAAATGGAAAATGGAAAATGCTGACTCTGCTCATTCGCGAATCGTCACATCACTTTCTTCGATGCCGGCATCGGTGCGCTTGATGATCATCAGCGTCATGTCGTCAACTGGCGCGGTCGTTCCCACGAATCGCGACAACGCTTCATCTATTCGGTCCCGGATCCCCGAGGCTGAGCGGCCGAGATTGTTCTTCACCACCTCGATCAGTCTCTCCTCGTCGAACTCTTCCTCACGCTCATTGATCGATTCGGTGATTCCGTCACTGTAGATCACAAGCACGTCTCCGGGCTCGAACTCAATAGAAGCCTCCTGATATGCGACGCCCTGCATCATCCCTATCGGGAGCCCTCCCTTGTCGAGCCGTTCAACTTCGGCCGAGCCCCGCATAAGCATCGGCGCGTTATGACCACCGTTCGAGTACGTCAGGATTCCAGTCTCAGGATCAAGCTCGCCGTAGAACAGGGTGAGGAACTTGTTGGACGGCGAATTCTCGAATATATACTCATTGATCTCGACCATCACTTCGCTGATCGACGCTCGTGTTTGTGATTGCGCTCGCACGGCTGCGTGCAGCGACGACATCAACAGCGCCGCGCCGGTGCCTTTTCCTGATACATCGCCAACCGCCACGATCAGGTGACTGTCGCGCTTGCGGTGAATGAAGTCGTAATAGTCGCCTCCGATCTCGCGGCAGGGGAACGACACACCGGTCATGTCCCAGCCATCGAGTTTGGGCGGCGCGAAGGGCTGCAATCGCATCTGGATCTCGGAAGCGACTTTGAGTTCTTCTTCCATCCGCCGTTTTTCCAGACGTTCGTCGAGCAACCGGTCGTTTTCGATCTTGATGGAAGCGACCGATGCGATGGTCGTCAGGACCTTCAAGTCCTCTTCCTTGAAGCGATTGTCGAACGGGTTGTCGACATAAACCATCCCGAAAATCTCTTCGCCCGAGGCGAGCGGCACAGCCATGACCGATCTTATCTGGCTGAGCACGACCGAATGCTGGGCTTGAAAACGTGGATCGTGCATGGCGTCTGAAGTCAGCACTGAAGCTCCTTCGCTCAAGACCTTATTCGTGATCGATCTGCTGAGCTGCACTTGCGACGCCGTCGGCAACGCAGCTTCACTGGCGCCACGCGCGATCTTGCAGGTCAGATCACCATTCTCTTTTAAGAACAGAAATCCGCGCTCGGCGGGTATCGCCTGAAAGACCAGGTCAATGGTCATCTTCAGCGTATCTTCCAGAGAAGTACGAGGCAGAAGCGCAATGCCCACTTGAGAAACTATGCTGAGCAGATCACGGCTCGGCATCTCCGGCTTCATCGCAGTGCGCGCAGCCGAACCGGCACGCGCCTCTCCGGAGATCGCTCCGGATCTTATGGAAGAGATCAAGTCGTT
Source organism: Acidobacteriota bacterium (assembly GCA_038040455.1). GTDB lineage: Bacteria > Acidobacteriota > Blastocatellia > UBA7656 > UBA7656 > Onstottus_A. Next base: position 4,022 of record JBBPIH010000013.1, on the reverse strand, counting down.
GGTCGAGCGCGAGGGGATCGGAGAAGTTATCGTGTCAGCCGGAAGCGACTGTGCAATCGGACCCGCGAGGTACACGGTTGCGCCTGACAGCATGTCTTGCTCGCCGGAGCTATATTCGATCTCGGTCTCGCCTATTCGAACCACGTCCCCAGGCTGGAGCCGCAGCGTTCCGCTTACGCGCTGCCCGTTCACAAACGTACCGTTAGCGCTACCGTTGTCGACCAACAATACCTGATCGTTCTCGCGTCTGATCTCTGCATGGAGCCGCGACGCAAAGGGGTCGCTGATGCAGATGTCGTTGCGCGAGGAACGCCCGATGGTGAGCTTCATCCTGTCGAGCTTTACGATAGAAGGCTCGAAGTCTTTTGGCCGGATAACAAACGTAGACATGTTAGAACCAAAGTCCAAAGTCCAAGGTCCAAGGTCCAAGGTCAAGTCTCATGTGACTTTGCACTTTGGACCTTGGGACTTTGGACTAGATTATCATTTCGATATGACCACTATAGTGCGCGCAAGTTTGTCGTGCCACCCTTGCTGCCGCGGGTCCCACAACATCCAGAGGAAGCCAAGAAAGAACGCCGCCATCGATAGAGGATAACCTATCAGGTGCCGCAGTGCTGCCTGCTTCAAGTTAAGGGGCTTGCCATCGACTCGTACGATGTAGATGCCGAGTATGCGCATGCCCGCAGTCTGACCGCCGATGCCGGCTAGCACTACGAAGTTGAGGACGAACAACGCCAGTGTCAGGCCGGCTACGATCAACAAATCGGCGTTCGAGCCAACCACTGAACGCCGGCTCGCTGCGGTCACGACGAACGTGAACCCCATGATCGCAATCAGGGTGATCAAGAAATCAAACATCCAGGCGCCATAGCGCAGTCCGAATCCCGCCTGTTCAGACGTGCCTATTTGCGCGTGGGTTGGAGGTGCGTAACGCCGCGGCACAACGCGAGCAGCGCCGTTCGGCCGCGAAGTGATGGACACCGTCCGCGGCCCCTCGATGCGCGGAGTAGTCTGACGCTCGACGAGAGGTGCGCGCTCAATGTTGCGCTGGAATCCCGTAGAATCCGGCGCGGCGGAATTGCCGGTCGCACGCGGGGCAGATTGATCAACCGCGACATCGACCCCGACACGCGCCTGCTCTTTACGCACGGGCTTTGCCCTGCCGCAACGTGGACAGAACTTCGATCGCGTGCCGAGCGGGTTGCCGCAGTATGGACAGAACTTCGTCATGAATTGGATAATAGGGCTGACAACCCCGGCGCTGCTCACCTACGCCAACATGAACTTCAAAGTGGTTCCGCCCAGCTTCAATTCATCGCCGGCCGAGAGCACGCGCGGGGACTTGGCGTTCAGCCGGACCGATCCGCCGGTGACCGAATTGACTGTCGTCCCATTCACTGAGCCAAGGTCCTCAATCAGGAATTGCTCGCCCTGCCGGTATATTCTCGCATGTTTGCGAGACACTTTCGTTTCCAGGTCGTACATGGTCAAGTCGACCTCGGGAAATATTTCGGTGTGCGGATCGGTGCGACCTATCAGCACGCTCTCTTTGTCTATCACGAAGGGCTTGACTATGTCGTTCGTGCCCACGATCACAAGCTGCGCGGTTATGCGTCCCGGCGCTCCCGCTCCCACGTACCCGCCGCCTGCCACGGCTGCGCTTCCGGGAGTCGGTTGACGAGAGCCACAGTGAGCGCAGAAGACATCATCAGACCCGATCTTCTCACCGCAGTGCCCGCAAAACACCCACTCCATCACAGGCGGGGAAGGTGATGCTCCACCGGTCGCGGGCACTGAGACCGCGCGCGCGGGTGATATTGGCTGGCCTGACATGGGGGGCCGGGGCGAAACCGTGTAAGGCCGCGCGGTCTCCGCTCGCGGATGCGCTGCGAGGTACGCGCTGTGAGCTTCAAGCGCGCGCATGAACTCCAGCGCAGAACTGTGCCGATCCTCAGGCTTGTGCGCGACCGCCTTCATCAAGATGTGCTCCATCTCGGGTGTGATGCTCGGGTTTATCTGGCACGGCCGCGGGTTCTTGCTGAAATCGAAAATAAGCAGTGGATTGTCCTGCGGGTCCGAGCCAGTGAGCATGTGGAACACGGTCGCGCCCAGCGAATAGATGTCGGATCGCGGCTCGACCTTGCCCGCGAACAGCTCGGGCGGCGCATATCCCATCGTGCCGATCGCCGTCACACCTTTTTCCGTGGGTCGCACGATGCGAGCGATGCCGAAATCGACAAGCATAACTCTTGTGGTCTTGTCATCCAGCATCAGGTTTGCCGGCTTAAGGTCGCGGTAGATGATTGGCGGCCTCTGTGTGTGTATGTAGTGAAGCACGTCGCAGATCTGAACTGCCCACTTGCAGACGGTAGCTTCATCGGCTATGCCTCCGCGAATACGCATTTGCTCTGCGAGGTCACCGCCGCCGATCCATCGCATGACCAGGTAATACCTGCCGGCCTCGATGAAGTAGTCGAATACGGTTGGAATCGAAGGGTGATCGAGCTGAGCGAGGACCTCGGCTTCTCGCTTGAAGTCCTCGACCGCTTTCGCGCGCTGGCTCTGATCGGCGAACATCTCGATCATCTCTTTGACGGCACACAGCCGATCAGCTAGCCGCTTGTCACGCGCCTGATACACTGAACCCATGCCTCCGCCGCCAACGCGGTGGACGATCGAATACCTGTCGAGCAACAGCGTTCCCGGTTCAAGCTGCTGACTCGGCATTTGTTTTGACTTCTTCGAATCAGGCATACGATCCTCGTCCCGTCCGCTGCGCGCTTCTAGAACGACTGGCAGCGATGGCGTCGGCATTGGGTCCTGCCTTGCTCCGCACGCTGCACAGACTGGCTCTCCCGGCCGCAAGTAGCTACCGCATTTAGGACAGAACATAAACTAGTTTCTGGTTTCTGGTTTCTAGTTCCTGGTTCGAGCGAACTTGAAACTGTGAAACGCCACTGGAAATCAGAACCAGAAACCAAAAACTAGAAATCAGGAACCCTCTTATTTGAGAATCTGAAACTTCAAAAACGTCTTGCCGACTATTACCTCATCGCCGTTCTGGAGCATGTGGCGTTTGCCGGGAAGAAGCCTTCGCCCTCGATTGACAAAAGTGCCGTTGGTCGAGCCCAGGTCCTCGATGAAGTACTGGCCGTTGTGATTAACGATGCGCGCATGTCTTCGCGAGATCTTTGCCTCGGTATCGTCTTCATCCAGGTCTACGTCTGGGAATATGCCGCTGTCTGCGTCCCATCGCCCGATGTTCGTCTCAATGCCGATTATGGGAAACTCTCTGCCGATTCTACCGCCCCGCTCGATTATGAGCCTTGCCAACGCCCGCGAGGCGTCACTCTCCTGAAGCGCGCCCTCGGATTCAAGCGCACTGGTGTGCGCCGGCGACGAAAGAGCGAACGTATGCTGCGACGGCGGCACGGAATGGTCTGCCCGCTGCTCATTCGATTTGAATGCGGGTCCGGAGCGTTCATTGGTCTGGCCCCGGCGGGCATTCGCGTTACTGACCCGCGAATCGACTGCGGGCCTACGTTCGCGCGCCGGGGTTGCTGGCTTCGGGACGCTAGTCGAAGTCGTGAACGAAGGCGGATCCGGCAAGGGGCCATCCATGGTATTAGAGCCTATAGGCTCACTGTCGACGGCGCTGGGCGGCTGATAGAGCGGCGCTGCTTCTCGCTTGCGCGAGCGCGGGGCCAAGTCAAGCTTCATCCCGCATTCATCGCAGTACTCGCTGCCATCTATGTTGTTGGTCCCGCAGTTGTCGCACCTGGTCATTAGGTTGGGTCTCCGGCGGCCCCTTTACCCAGAGGCATTAATAGCAGTCGGATTATACCTACACTTCTCTGGCGTATCAATAAAAGCCCCAATAGTCCGTGGTCAGTGGTCAGTAGTCAGTGGTCAGTAGTCCGTGGTCCGTAGCCCTTGCTTCGTCTACTGACCACTGACCACTGATCACTGACCACTGACCACTGACCACTGACCACTGACCACTGACCACTGACCACTGA
>JBBPIH010000090.1:0-15340 GCA_038040455.1 Acidobacteriota bacterium | reverse complement strand
TGGACCGGCTCTTACTTCTCCTCTCGTTGCCGCGACCGAGCGGGGGCAAGCCCACCTTCCCGACTGTGAAACTGCAGAAAGGGTCTTTTGCCGGCTGCCGCGCTAAATCAGAACGTGAGTCTCACCGCGAGCTGAATGTTTCTCGACCCGCCCCCTCCAAGAAAGGGATTGCCGATTCCTACGTCAGGCGTCACCGTGATCGGCAAGAACCCGATGCCTCTTCCGGTCTTAGGATCGATTCCGTTGAAGCTGGCGTCAACCGAAAACCCCGGCAGTAGTGGCGACGAGAAGTTCGGGTGATTCAAGACGTTGAACACCTCGACCCTGAACTGCAGCTTCACCTGTTCGCCGAGCGGGGTGGTCTTGAACACCGACAGATCAAGATTCGCGTAGCCCGGGCCAACGAGCGAGTTGCGGCCCAGGCTGCCAAAGTGCTGAGTCCCGGGGATGCACGAGCCCGCGCTCCCATCGCCCGAGGGGTCGAGCGTGCAAGGCACCTTGAACGCCGAGAGGTTCAGGAAGTTGTCCGGCCCGTGTGTCCCGGCGAACGGATCACCGGCAATGTCAGGGCGAGGGAAGAACTCGCCTGTGCCGTTGTAGTCGTCAAACAGATTAACGTGGAATGGGCTGCCAGTCCTGAGCGTGACAATACCATTCAATTGCCATCCATCGCCCAGCCGCGGAAAAGTCTTCCAAAAAGTCGGGATCTCATATGTAAACGCCCACACAAACCGATGCCTCACATCAAAGTTCGAGCTGGCGCGCTCCTGATCGGGACGGTGACTGTTGTCAGGCTGCGTGGCGTTCGCGACATAGTCTTGCCCATCCGATGCATTGTCGATCGAGTGCGACCACGTGTAGTTGATCATCGAGGTGAACCCATGGCGCTCGCGCACGGAAAGGCTAGTCTGCAGGGCGTTGTAGTTCGAGTTCGCCGTCGTCTCGAGGTTGTTCACGTAGAAGAACGTTCCGCCCGAGGGAGCGAACGGCCCGTTGTCGAACGGCCGCGCAGTCGAAAGCGCAGGATTGGTTGGCTGGTTGATATCGCGATACCTGAAGAGCTTTGTGCCGTGCGAGCCCACGTAGCCGACTTGAAACACAACGTTCTTGAAGAGCTCCTGCTGGAAATTCAAGTTGAAGTTCTGAACGTAAGGAGTGCGAAGATGGCGATCAACCGCGAAGACGTCCGAATCGAGGAAGTCCGTGAATATCGGCACGCCCGAGTTGATCTGAGGGATGGTCGAGAAGGAAAACAGAATCGGCGCGGGCCCGACGGGATTGTAAGCCGGCCCCGGGTTGAAGGTGTTGAACGGAAGCTGGCCTACGAAGAAGTCTTGCGAGAACGCGTCGTAGAACAAGCCCCACCCGGCCCGCACCACGGTCTTTCCCATTCCAGTCACGTCCCACGCAAGCCCGATGCGCGGCGAGAAGTTGTTCAGGTCACGATCATACAAACGGTCGAGGCCGCCGTTGCCAACGAGCACTAACCCGCGCGCCGGATCGAAGTTGCTCAACAACCCATTCTTCTCGTCAATCACCCCGAAGTAGTCGTAGCGCAGACCGAGGTTGATCGTCAGAGTGCGGCTCCAGCGGAAGCTGTCTTGAATGTAGGCCGCGTGCGAGTTCTGAAACGTGTTGCGCCGCGAATCGCCAATCGCCGCGCGGCCTCCGCTCAATGTGCCGCTCAGAAAGTCTTCGAGTGAGGCGAAGTCTAAACGCCCGCGATAGCCCGCGTCGAAGAACGCGTTGACGAAGGTGCGGCGGAATTCGTAGCCGAACTTTATCTCGTGCCGGTCCAGCTTCCACGACAAGTTGTCTATGAAGTGCCAGTTTGTGTCGATGCGCGCTCGGGGCACAGACAGCGTGGATCCAAGCGAAGCGATCGACGAGCCGAAGTCCGGGTCGTTTCTTATTCGGATGAATGGAAGCCCGAAGTCTTGCGGCCCTTGAATGCCGGTGTTCAGCCCGATGGTCCGAGGGTCGAATTCGCGGTCCTGGGGAAAGAAGCCTTCGTCGAAGCGGTTGTACCCGAAGCGCGCTTCGTTGACTTTCGTAGGCGAAACCACCTTCACATATGAGAGCGACAACAGATGAACGGATGTCGGCGTGACCGTGTTGAAGCCCGGCAGAACGTTGCCCCCAAGTATCGCCAGCGGAAAAGACTGGTCGCTGGTGCCGTAGTAATAACGGCCGGTGACCTGGTTCCGCTCGTTGAACGAGTGGTCCAGTTTAAAGATAAAGCTGTCGACGTCGTTACTGGCAGGCGTGGTCACGAACAGATTTGGGCTCGGATCGAACAAGGCGACCGCGCGGTTCGGCGCCGGCCACGGATTTCGCGCAAGCAGTTTCGCGATGACCGAATTCTGTGGACCGCCAAGCGCGGCGATCTCGCGCGGATCGGGCACGCGAGCCACCGAGTTCAAGCCTACGCGCTCACGCTGGCCTTCCCAGCTCGTAAACCAGAACGTTCTGTTTTTGACAACGGGTCCGCCGAGCGCGAGTCCATATTGATTGTTGCGAAACGCTGTCTGCGGGTCGGGCTTCGGATTGAAGAAGTTTCGCGCGTCGAGCCAGCTATTGCGGAAGAACTCGAACAGCGAACCGTGAAGGTTGTTGGTTCCTGACTTGGTCACGATGTTGACGATCGCACCGGAGTTGCGGCCGTACTCGGCTTCGAAATTTGATAGTACTGCGGCTTCCGCAATCGCTTCGACTGGAAGGATTGTCGCGGGTGTTCCGAACACGCCCGCTTCGTTGATTGCCGGCAAGTTGCGATAGCCGTCGTTCATATCGGTGCCGTCGAGCAAGTAGTTATTGGAACGCCCGCGATTTCCGTTGGCGCTGAACAACCCGAACGAGCCGGGCGAGTCGGTCGCACCTGAGGGATCTCCGGTCGCGCCCGGAACCAGCACCAGAAACTTCGTATAGTCGCGCCCGTTGATCGGAAGGTCCGCAACCTCGCGTGCAGCGATGGTCCCGCCAAGCGTGTTGGTGGTTGATTCGACCTGGACAGCGTTCGCTCGAATATCCACGCTCTCGGAGCCGCCGGTAACCTGCAGAATGACATCAGCGCGGCGCTCACCGGCGACCTCAACCTTTGCTCCGGTCACCTTCGCCATCGCGAAGTTAGTCTTGGTGACGGTTACCTCATAGATACCTACGGGCAGCTCTGGTATCGCGTAGTTCCCGGCCGAGTCCGTGACCGTCGTGCGCTCGAGCCCGGTAGCGAAGTTTTTGGCCGTGACTGCAGCCTCAGGTATGGCGGCGCCATTCACATCTGTAACCGTGCCGAGGATCGTGCCCCGGAATGTTTGCGTTGCCCGCACACCCCCGAAAGCCTTCGGTGGATTAGATAGGCATGCCATGGCGCACATCAGTAGTATGGTTGAGATGCGGCGGACGAAGCGCAAGCAGTGAACTGCGCGACCGGAGACCCGGGGAAGCGTTCGTCGAGCTGATCGATACATCAGTTGCCCTCCTTGATCCTTAACTGAGCACGGTCCGATTAGGAGACTGCGGTGCAACGTTGCCCCAACAGCGATATGAAGCTAGTGTCTGTGATTCACCGATCCCTGTTAGTTCGGAGGTATTCTAGTCAGGGGGTAGCTTCCCGACAAGCTTGCGGAGACCTGGTTCTGACCGCAGCGCGGGGTCGTTGGCCTCAGCCGCACGGTGTTGTTGCCGCAATAAGGTAGTGGGTCAGTTTGCGGTTCAGAGTACAAGCTTTAGCTTGCCTCTCAGGTTCATGCGGCCGAAAGAGCAAGCTGAAGCTTGTACTCTGAACTCAAACTGACCCACCACCCGCAATAAGCATGTCTGGACTCTATTGACAGGCTGTGTAGAATGAAAGTGGTTGGTGTCCCTCGCCACCCGGTAGTGCCAGTCCCCTCTAGCCCACGAGACTCGAAGCTTTTATCAGCAGGTTCGCCCTCGAGTGCGCTCGAAGGTCCGGCTGGAACCCTCGTTTGCGCCTCTTGCCCTACGATCAGTGGGAGGTCCGTTTCAATGTTCGGCAATCACACCGCGATCTTCTCAGTAGTTGAGATCAAGCGCTCCTATCCGGATGAGTGGGTTGCAATCGCAGTCCAAAAAACCGATGCTGACGGGCTTCCGTCTGCAGGTGAGGTGCTCGTGCATAATGCGGAGGAACGGTTCGTGTGGTCGGCTCTGAAGCTCGGAGAAGTCGACGATCTCGTTCACGTTTTCTTCACCGGCAAAGGACAAGGAGCGAAGAGAGCAATGGGGAAAAACTCTTAGCTCTTAGCTCTCGGCTCTAGTCACCTTGTTGAAAAGGTCGAGGCTCATGTTCCGGCCGCTTACTATCGCTCCAACGCTCTGTCCTTCGAGCCGGGTGTCGTCAAGCGCGGCGATGCTCACCGCAGCCGAGCCCTCGATCATCACGTGGTCCTCTCGCGCGAACTTCGCGAGCGCGTTCCGAATCGACTCTTCGGTCACCAAGATAATTCCGTCGACCAACCGCTGAATGATGGGAAACGTGATCGAGTCGGGCTCGATGTTTCCTGCGCACCCGTCCGCGATAGTCTGCTGTTCTTGGATCTCGACGATGCGGCCAGCTTGAAGCGCGCCAGCCATCGTTGGTGACGCAAGCGGTTCCGCGCCGTAGATCTTGATCCGTGGATTGATCGCCTTCGCCGCTATCGCCACTCCTGCGAGCAGTCCTCCGCCGCCAACTGGAACGATGAGCGCGTCTAATCCGGGTGCGTCTTCCAGGATTTCAAGTCCAATCGTCCCCTGGCCAGCGATGACCTCGGGATCGTTGTAAGGCGAAACGAAAGTCGCTCCAATGTCGCGTTCCATGTCGCGCGCAGCGCGCTCGGCGTCATCGTAACCCGCGCCGCGTTCGATGAGAGTGACGGGGTAGCGTCGTATGGCCTCGACCTTTGCTCGCGAAGCTGATTCAGGCACGACTATCGTCGCTGTAAGTCCCAGCACTTCGCAACAATGAGCAACCGCAAGGCCGTGATTGCCGGCGGAAACCGTTAGCACCCCGCGCGCTAGTTCGTCTCGAGTTAGGGCCGAGAGCTTCGCCATCGCGCCGCGAATCTTGAATGAGCCTGTCAACTGGAAGCATTCGAGCTTCAGAAAGACGTCGCGACGATGCTTGACGGACAGCCAGCGCGACCGCTCGAGCGGAGTCCGGCGCGCCGTGGGAGCTATTCGCTCTCTGGCCCGCTTGATGTGATCGATTGTCACTTCCATATGATCCATGACACTAGTAGACATCGAGGTCGCTTCCCGATACCACCTTTCCAGCATAACCCGCGCGGACCTCCTTCAACAGATCGTCCTCGCTCGTTCCCCAGAACAGTTGATGGTAAAGAACCAGCAAGCCGGGCCTGGCCCTGGTTGCCAACGCCGCCAGTTCACGCGAAGAAGTGTGATAACGCGAGTGATACTTTTGCCACTGACGGACGGGTTGCAAACCCGGCTTGAGAATAGACCTCGTGGATCAGCACGTCGCAGCCGTTGCAGTTTTCTATAACTGACGGACTCGGCCCGCAGTCGCCCGAGATCACTATCGTGCGGTCCGAAGTTTCAAACCGGAATCCGTATGCCTCGCGCCAAGAACCGTGATTGACCGCAAAAGCTTTGATCGTCACGTTCTCATCTTTGTAGACGACCCCAGGCTTGATGTCGTGCGTGATGACTTTGTACCCGGTCTTGTTGGAAGGCTCGCCGCCGTTGAGCCGGATATTGATATCCTCTCTGTAGGCCTTCAATATGTGCTCGGTCATCGGCTTGATACCCTTTGGCCCGAACACCTGAAGCGGTTCTGTTCTCTCTAAGACCCACGGCGTAAAGATGAGGTCCGAATAACCGGCGGTGTGGTCCGAGTGCAGATGAGTCACAAACGCCCGGCTGAGATTCTTGACCGCCAGCCCTTTGACGCCTTTTTGAAAAGCCGCCGCTGCGCGTCTGACAACGCCAGGGCCGAAGTCGACAAGATATGGAGTGTCATTGACTACAACCGCGACCGCTGGCCCCGAACGGCTGGGGTCCGCATTCGGAGTCCCAGTGCCGAGTAGAACGATTTGCGTTGCGCTCTGAACGGGCCCCCGCGATTCGACTGCATAGCCGTGAAAGCCCGAGCCGGCAACCAACGAAGCCGCGAGTAGCAGCGGCACAACACCCAACATCATGCGTCGCATCGTTCTTCTCCTCCGTCCGTTCATGATCGCACCTTCTCCAGAACCGCGGCGAAGAAACCATCGGTACCCTGGCGGTGTGGAAACGTCCTGACGAAGCTGTCACTGGTAATCACGTCGGACCGCGCGGTTGGCTTCAGTGCGCGGAACGGGGCGCCGCTTTGCAGGAAGCGGTAGACCACCTCTTCATTCTCTTCGCGTTCCATCGAGCAAGTCGAATACACCAGTCTGCCGGCGCTTCCAACCGACGACGCTGCGCGCTCCAGCAAACTTAACTGAAGCTTCGACAGCCGCGTGATGTCATCAGGCGAAAGCCTCCACTTTATTTCGGGGTTGCCCCTCAGTGTGCCTGTTCCCGAGCACGGCGCATCGACTAAAACGCGATCGAATTTCTGCGCACCTTCTTCGAAGGGGAGCATTTCGGTCGCGTCCAGCGCCAGCGCATCAACCGAATCAATGCCGAGCCGTTGGCAGGTGGCACGGAGGCTATTCAAACGTTGGGGGTGACGATCGCACGCGATGACCCATGCTTTGCCTTCGGTTAGAGTGGCTATGTGTGAAGACTTCGAGCCGGGCGCCGCGCATAGATCAAGAACACGATGACCACTCCTGGGATCGAGAAGGATCGAAACCAACTGTGAAGCTTGATCTTGAACGTAGATCAGTCCTCGCTGCGCCGCCTGCGCAATAATCGATGAGGGACCGCTTTCGGCGATGAACGCGCCAGGCGCAAGCTCAGACTCTCGGGTCATCACGCCTTCGGCTTTCAGTTGGGTGATCGCTTGGTTGACGGTCGTGCGAAGGGTGTTTACGCGAAACGCAGTCGGCGCCGGCGCGTTGTTCGCGAGCGCAAGCTGTCGTGTTTCTTCGTCGCCCAGCGCTGCTTGCCAACGCTCGAGCATCCATCGCGGATGGGATAACTCAACTGAAGCTCTTTCCAGAGGGTCAGCTATTCCCTCGCCGGCTTTTTCGGCTAAGTTGCTCGCCGCCTTTCGCAGCACCGCATTTACCAGACCGCCGGCGCTTGCGGCGCGCGCTCGCTTGACCAGGTTCACAGATTCATTCACCGCAGCGGATTGTGGAATTCGATCGAGGAAGCGGAGTTGATAAAGACCTATGCGCAACGCGATCAACACGGGCAAGTCGAAACGGTTAATCGGGCGGCCGGAATAGCGTTCGATAAAATAGTCGAGCGATCGCTGCCAGCGGAGCACTCCCAGCACTATTTCTTGCGCGAGGGCCCGGTCCTCCCGTGACAGATTTGGTTCGGCAAGCGCAGCGGCCAGTACCGACGCATACGCGCGTTCCATCTCGACGCGGAATAGTATGTCATATGCTCGGCGGCGCGCCGGGCTTACTGACCTGCTACTCTGTTTAGGATTCATCGATGCTAGGCGACGCGGAGACTCGAACTGTGCCCTGGGAGCGCAGGCATCCCTGCCTGCGTGGCGTTGCGAAAAAGAGGCAGGCAGGGATGCCTGCGCTCCCAGGGCTGTTAAGCAGACGGGATGAACTCCGGGTCGTCCTGCCGCCGACGCTCGGACGCGAGGAAATCATAGTATCCGCAGCGCAGGCTCTCGGGATATTTTCGGCAAACCGCCGGGCGCGCTTCATAGATTGTGCACCGGCGCGTTTCTGTGTTGAGAAACTCACAGACTTTTTTGAAGATGTGGTCCTTTTTATGGCGAAGTATGGGGCCATCAACAGAAGCCTTTGTGTGCCGCCGTTCCGCTTGTTTATACGAGATGCCAAAGTGATTCGCAATTCGAAGAAGGTCGCGCCTGGTCACATCGACCCGGTCATAGCTGCAACAATACGCCGGACACTTCGAGCAGTTGAACAATACCTGCAGCGAACGAGAGTTCTTTTTGAGCTGCCCATTAGTTATTACGCTCATCCAGAGTTCCTCGAGTTGAAAAAGGAGAGATAGGGGCGAGTCTGCATTCTAACACACAACCTAAGCAGCGTGGTTTGGTTTCGTGCTATGGAGTGGGCGACAGGGTTCGGCTACTCGGTCCAATCTTCTTCTTCCTCTTGCACAGCCACGTCCAGTTCGATTGGATCGAGGCCAACTACCTCCAAGTGAGTGCCGCAGTCTGAGCATTCTACGGTGTCGCCCTTGTCGGTGTCCTCGTCAACCTGAACTTCCGCATCGCATTCGGGACAGGTCCCTCTTGGCATCTTGTCAGCCCTCCATGATTTCTCGTGCTGTGTCCGTTACTGCTACTGCGCGACTCAACGAAAAATATCTAAACTGAAATGCGGAGGATTTGCAAGAAGCAACAACGCGACACATCAGCACCGCGAGCGGTAGCTGAGCGGCCGCCGCCATGACCCGCAGGGAAGTCACGCTCGCTCACCGCTGGGGGTACTGATAAGCGTTCGCTCGCGATCTCAATGCGGACGGGCCATCTTCTGGCTGGCGAGCTCGAGCCGCTGGCGCGCGAGTCTGGCTTCTTCGCGATCCGGAAAGCGCCTGACGATGTCTCGGTACGCTCTTCCGTCGTACACATACTCGGCGATGGATTCGTTGAAGTCGAACACGACGCGAAGCTTGCTATACCGGTCCAGGCCGGCATCATTCAGATAGTAGTCACTCAATCTAGTTGCGTTTTCGACGCGGACTTCTGCGAGCCGCTTCCGAGCACGCTGAGTCAGCGTCTCCGCAGCACGTTCCGCTTCCTCCCCCATCAGCAGCAACGCGCGCGGAACTAGATGCGATTGGCTAAAGCGCTCGAGGAGAATCCGGCACAGCCCAAGTCGATCGAGGCCATCGCTGGCGTTTTCTATCAGCTTCATTATGCGCCGGTCTTCCCCTGCCCGGCCCTGAACCGCAAGGGCTGATGAGTGAATCCATCCGCGGGTGCGCCTGGTTACGGCTACTCGGCAAAACCTCGGCTGGCCGGCTTTAGGGCTGTTAGCGCTAACGATGAACACAGTGTGTCCGACTCGAAGCCGGCGGATCACCTCCGCCTGCAAGCCTGGTTCGCGTCTCAGAGCTGATAAGCGGTCATCTATGACGATGGCCTTCAGATAGGCAGTGCGTCCGGCTGGCCTCTGGGTCGTCGCGCCTTTGGCGTCTGTCGCCGGGGCTCGGGGGGTTAGTTGTCGCCCATAGAAACTGTAAGCGGACATTTGCAGCAGAAGAAGCGTCCCCGCTGTTGCTCTCATGATTTGAGCAAGCCGACTCATTGTTTTTCCTCCTCATAACAAGGTTCTCGATAACCGTACGACCAAAAACCATAATGGAAGATAATTCGGACGGATTACAATATATTCAGAAGTGGAGGGTTTGTCGAATGGGAGTTGGGGGCTTTTTCGGCTCTCGACCTTTTTTGTTAAAGCGCCTCCAACGTGCGTGTAGTATATATCGCGCACGATTGCCTCTACAGCTTAGCGCACCTTGACTGGCTCGGAGAAAGTCATGTATTTTGGAAACTCTGCTTAGCTCACCGAAGGAAGCCAGCGTAGCTCAGTTGGTAGAGCATCGGTTTCGTAAACCGGAGGTCAAGGGTTCGAGTCCCTTCGCTGGCTCCATATAATCAAGGCGTTAGGCCACTTGCCCGGTGGCCTTTTCATTCTTGGATATACAAACGGTTATACATTCAGCGTTCCAGGGAAAGAATGCAACGAGCGTCTGTAGTTCTAACTTTTTTCCCCGTCTGCGCTTTCATCGCGCGTAGTCCGTCGTCCCCTCACACGACAAGCGGATACTCGCAACAACCCAGGAAAAACCGGCGACCGTCACCGCCTTTACTGCAAGCGAGAACGCGTCGACCAGATTTCACCTCGACTTGCCCAAAGTAGCTCGGTTTGTGTTGTTCAACAACGGGTCCCGGAAAGCGAGAGTGTGGCTCGTTCGTCACCGCCGCTGAGCTTCACATTGCCGATCACAACCGGTACGCAGCCAGGCATTTCTGATTACATCCCCGCGCCCCATGGACTGGCTGGGTTTGCTGCGCCGGTCGAGGGGACCTATCCGTCGCTCGTGATTAAGACACTACCCACACTACCCGCTCGCGCCGTATCTGGAACTCGAGGACGGGCGAGCCATCGTCGCGCCGGATGGCGCCGACGGGATCGAGCCGTCTTCAGATGGGCGTTCGCTCCGTGTTGTCTGGAGGCGATGGGCGCTTAGTCTATACCGACCGGGGGAGCCTAAACTTGTCGCGGTCGTGCGCGAGGGCGATTGTGTGCTGATGCCGAAAGGGTATCATCCTAACGTCGCCGCACCCGGAGGCGCGATCAATTTCCTGTGAATGATGGCCGCCAACCGTGAAGGCGAGGACCGGCAGTTCGGCGTCTTCAATGTCCAGCCCGAGTATGCTGGGGGTGGCTCGGGCCTGGAAGCGTCGAGGGCAACGAGGTAGATTGCCATGGAACAGGTCTCAACCTTGAACGGAGCGCCCCAACCCTGCAACTGGGAAGCGTACCCATCGAGCGCATCGGCGAAGGCATTGAACGGCAAATGATCGTCTGAGACCTGCACTTTCCATCCGGGGGGATGCCAATGGGATCGACTCCATCAATCAATGCGGTGGAAGCGGCTGTTGCTTCGCCGCCTGCAGAGCCCGGACCACGCGCGGGACATTACCGCTGGGTAATTTGCGCGCTGCTGTTCTTCGCGACGACCATCAACTACGTCGACAGACAGGTGATAGGCATCCTCGAAAGGGACTTGCGAACAATAATAGGCTGGACACCGGTTGACTATGGCAACATTGTTGCAGCCTTTAACGCGGCCTATGCGCTCGGTCTACTTGTTTCCGGTCGCCTGATTGATCGGTTTGGGACAAAAATTGGGTACTCGCTGGCAATCGTAGTTTGGAGCCTTGCGGGGATGGCCGCCGCCCTTGCGCGCACACCATTCGGCTTCGGTATAGCAAGAGCCGCTCTTGGTGTAGGCGAAGCAGCGAATTTTCCTGCGGCTATAAAAACAGTTGCTGAATGGTTTCCGAAGAAAGAGCGTGCGCTGGCCACGGGCATATTTAATGCGGGCACGAATGTTGGAGCGATAGTTGCCCCGCTGACGGTGCCTTGGATATTCATGAATTGGGGATGGCAATGGGCCTTTATACTGACCGGCGCTTTAGGCTTTCTTTGGCTTTTGTTCTGGCTGCCGGTATACCGCAAGCCTGAAGAGCACCCCAAATTGTCTAAAGCGGAACTGGCTTATATACAAAGCGATCCGCCAGACCCGCCGGCTACAAAAATACCCTGGATCCAACTGCTTCCCCACAAACAGACCACCGCGTTTGCAATCGGAAAATTCATGACAGATCCGGTCTGGTGGTTTTATCTCTACTGGATACCAAGCTTTCTGAGGGAGAAACACGGACTCGACCTGTCGACTGTAGGACTTCCGCTGATTGCAATTTATTTGATTGCCGACGTTGGCAGCGTTGGTGGTGGATGGTTATCGTCTAGCTACATCAAACGTGGCTGGTCGATCAACCGGGCTCGCAAGACGGCGATGTTAATCTGCGCGGTAGCTGTCTTGCCGATTATTCTCATGCCCTATGTGGACAACTTATGGCTCGCCGTGGGGATGTTCGGTCTTGCCGCCGCTGCGCACCAAGGCTGGTCCGCAAATATTTTCACAACATCGAGCGATATGTTTCCACGCCGTGCTGTCGGATCAGTCGTAGGAGTGGGCGGAATGGCAGGCGCCATAGGCGGGGCGACCATGGCGGTGGCAACCGGTGTGCTTCTTGAGCGCACGGGCGGCAACTATATGCTTATATTCTTCGCGGTCGGGCCGGCCTATCTTGTTGCACTCGGAATCATCCACCTGCTTGTGCCGAGGCTTCAGCCGGTAGACGAAGATGATTTGCTCAGGCCAAAGCCGCTGTCGCCTAGCTCGTTCCTGGGTTTTGGATTCGTCGGGCTGATTTTCGGATCATTTTTGGGTTGGTGCTTGGGCCTTACCACGAGGCAGTCCGGCGGCGTGCTTTTGGAATTCATGCTTGGGGGCGCGGTCATAGGGATCGCCGGCGGAATCATAATAGGAAACCTCATATTGAAATCAAAGAGTCGAGAGTGGACTTCTTGATGATCTTTTGGTGGTGGATGGCGGTTGGATGGAAAGGTAGAATGCGACCATCAATCCTCGATAAGCGGGTGCCGGAGTGAATGTAAAACCTAGATCAGGGTGCAGGTGGGACCTCGTAAGTCTCGGTGAAGTGATGCTCCGTCTTGACCCGGGCGATGGTCGAATCGCGACCACTCGCACGTTTCAAGTCTGGGAAGGCGGGGGCGAATATAACGTAGCTCGCGGGCTCAAGCGCTGTTTTGCGTTGGACACAGCCGTTGTCACGGCGCTGGCAGATAATCCGGTTGGCCGGCTGATCCAGGACTTTATTTATCAAGGCGGCGTCGACCAGTCACACATAAAGTGGGTGCCCTATGACGGGGTAGGCCGGTCAGCTCGAAACGGCCTCAACTTCACCGAGCGCGGTTTTGGGATTCGTGCTGCGCTGGGTTGTTCGGATCGCGGCCACACGGCCGTGTCACAGTTGCGCACGGGCGACATCGACTGGGAGCAAATATTTGGGAGCAGCGGCGCGCGATGGTTCCACACCGGCGGAATCTTTGCGGCGCTCGGCGAAAGCACGCCGCTTGTTGCAAAGGAAGCAATGCAAGCGGCCAGGCATCACGGCGCTATTGTGTCTTACGATCTGAATTATCGCGATTCGCTTTGGAAGTCGATCGGCGGGCGCGAGCGAGCACAGCAGGTGAATCGCGATCTCGCGCAATACGTTGATGTGATGCTCGGCAACGAAGAGGACTTCACCACCGCACTCGGCTTCAAAGTTGAGGGCGTAGACGAGCATCTCTCTAACCTGGACGTATCGAACTTTCGGCGAATGATTGAACAGGCTGTCAAAGAGTTTCCGAATTTCAAAGTCGTGGCTACGACACTGCGCAATGCGAAGACCGCGACAATAAACGACTGGTGCGCGGTCTGCTATTCCGGCGGCGAGTTCTACCACGCGCCGGTGCGCGAGAACCTCGAGATATTTGATCGCGTAGGCGGCGGCGACAGTTTTGCGTCGGGATTGATCTACGGCTTGATGATGGGCAAAGGACCACAGTGGGCGGTCGAATGCGGCGCTGCGCACGGCGCTTTGGCGATGACGACACCTGGCGACACGACTATGGCGACTCTCGCTGAAGTCGAGCGAGTGATGAAAGGCGGCACAGCCCGCGTCGCCCGATAGAGCGACGTCCGAAGGTCATCGATCAGTTGGCGGGGATTAAAAGAGTGAACAAGTCTGAAGTGTTGCGGCAAATAATCGAGACCGGAATTATTCCAGTCGTGCGCGCGCAGTCGGCCGATGAAGCGACGCGCGCGATCGAGGCGATAAAAGAGGGCGGTATCTCGGTGCTGGAGATCACGATGACCGTGCCTGGCGCGTTGCGGCTGATAGAAGAAGTCGCGCGCAGGTACGAATCAGACGCAATCGTCGGAGCGGGCACCGTGCTCGATGCTGCAACTGCGCGCTTATGCATTCTCGCCGGAGCGCGATTCATCGTCAGCCCTGCGCTCGACCCGGAGACCATCGCGTGCAGCCGCCGCTATGGTGTTGTGGTTCTGCCGGGGGCCATGACTCCCACCGAGGTGCTGGCGGCCTGGACGGCCGGCGCTGATCTGGTCAAGGTCTTCCCGGCGGGGTCGTTGGGCGGTGCTTCTTACATCAAGAACCTGAAAGCGCCGCTGCCACAAATAGAGCTTGTGCCAACGGGTGGCGTAACGCTTAAGACGGCGGCGGACTTTATCAAGGCAGGGGCAGCGGCGCTCGGCGTCGGTACGGACCTGGTTGACACCACGGCGCTGCGCGACGGCAACGCTCGTTTGATCACCGAACGCGCGCGTCAGTTTGTTGAGATTGTGAAAGAGGCACGCGCGTCGATAAGTTGAATCTCTCAGTTCGTAGTCCCGCATTCATGCGGAAATTTGTAGAAGTGGCGCTACGACAAAGCGGCTACGAACTTCCGCCTGAAGGCGGTACTACGAACGTTCCAAGGGGCGATGTAGATGTCATCTGAAATATCGCGACGCAGATTCGTAATCAGTCTTGGGTCGCTCGCCGCTGCTTCCGTTGTGCCGGGGCGAATACTCGGAGGCGCGGCCGAGCAGCCGATGTATCCGCCAATCGACCTTTCTTATTTCGACAAACCGATACCGCCGTCCCCCTCGGAGATTCGCTTCGGTTATGCTGCGATCACCTGGGGTGGAAATGACGTGCAAGCGATCAAGGACGTCGGCGACGTCGGGTTTAGCGGCATACAGCTTCGCTCGCCCATACTAAAAGACTTCGGCGATAAGCCTAAGGCGCTCGTGGATCTATTAAAGCAACACAAGCTGCAGTTTGTTGCGCTGTCAGGCGGCGGGCCTCGTGGTAATACCTATAACGAGGCGGAAGAAATCGCGACCCAGGTGAAGCACGCGAGCTTCATGCGCGATGCTGGCGGGCTGTACCTTCAGATGACCGATTCCGCGAGGCCGAAAGATCGAAAACCCGATTCAAAAGACTTCAAGACGCTCGGAAGACTATTGAGTGAGATTGGCAAGCGCACAACTGATCTTGGTATTCCGATGGCGTACCACAATCATATGCGCAGCCTGGGTGAGGCGCCCGGCGAGGTTGATGCTTTAATGGATGCGGCTGATCCTCGATATGTGAAGCTGTTGCTCGACGTTGCTCATTACGCTCAAGGTGGCGGCGATCCCGCGCGTGCGATCAGAAAGTATCGCGATCGGATACTCTTCTTGCACATAAAAGATGTTGAGAGTATCGAGGGCGCCGCCGACGGGAGCGCTTATCGCTTCGTGGAGCTTGGGCGAGGCAGAGTTGATTTGCCGGCGGTCTTTTCCGCGCTCAAAGAAATCAAGTTTCGCGGTTGGGCCATCGTTGAGTTGGACAGCGTGCCCGACAAAACGAGGACGCCAAAAGAGTCGGCGATCATTAGCAAGAAATACCTTGAAGAGAAGCTCGGAATGAAAATTTGAGTCAGAAGTCAGAAGTCAGAAGTCAGAAGTCCGTAGTCCGTAGTCCGTGGTCCGTAGCTGCGAAACTACTGACTACTGACTACGGACTACTGACTACTGACTACGGACTACTGACTACGGACTACTGACTACGGACTACTGACTACGGACTACTGACTAC
>JBBPIH010000089.1:6072-15519 GCA_038040455.1 Acidobacteriota bacterium | reverse complement strand
TGGGCCTATGCAGAGTCTCCGTTGGTTGATGGTGACGTCGTTGTCGTAACCCCCGGCGGCGCGGAGGCCACGATCGTGGCGCTTAACAAAAAGACGGGCGCGGTCATCTGGAAATCGGCGGTCCCGGGTGGCGAGCCCGCGGGTTATGCATCGGCGATTGTCGTTCAAGCGGGCGGGCGAAAACAATACGTGCAGTTTTTGAGCAAGGGCATAGTCGGAGTTGATGCGAAGACGGGCCAGTTCCTCTGGCGCTACGCGGAGGTTGCCAAGGGTATGGCACAAATGGTGACTCCAGTTGCGCGTGACGGATATGTGTACGGCGGGGCCCATGGCATCGGGGGAGGAGCCGTCCGTTTAAAGTCGGACCGCGGCGGAGTTGCCGCCGAGCAGGTCTACTTCGCGCGCGACCTGCCGAACAGCATAGGTGGATCGGTGCTGGTTGGTGAATATCTTTACGGCACGGCGGGCACGGGGCTGGTCGCAGTGGAGTTCACTACGGGGAAGGTGAAATGGCATAGTGAAGGGATCGGCAGGGGTTCGGTAGCCTACGCCGATGGCCTTTTATATCTTCACGGCGAGAATGGAGATGTAGCGTTGGTGGAGGCTACCCCCGAAGCATATCGCGAAAAGGGTCGATTCACTCCGCCGGCTCCGCCGAAGCGTAATCGCTTGGGGCCGTATCCGGAGAAGGCGTGGGCGTATCCGGTGATTGCTAACGGGAGGCTTTACATTCGGGATATCGGGACATTGTGGGCCTACGACATCAAGGCAAGCCGTTAGGCAGTTATAGGAGTAAATCAATGACAAGCAGTACCATCGACGAGTCACCACGGGAGGCTGCAATGACCCTCAGTAATGCCGACGAACCGGCCCCCCGGAAGCCACTGAGGCTGTGGCCCGGCGTTGTGGCCGTTGTGTTGCAGTGGCTGCTCTGGTTTGGCGTCCCCGTCGGCGTACCCGACGCCATGATATTCGCGATGATTGGCGGAGTAGTCTGCGGACTGGCTGTCGTCCTTTGGTGGCTGTTCTTCAGCCGCGCTCCCTGGTCGGAGCGCGTGGGCGCCATCGTCCTGATGGTAGTCGCGCTGTTCGCGACAAAGCTGATCGTTCACCAGTCCATCGCGAACGCGGGAATGGGCATGATGATGTTCATCTTCGCCATCCCGGTCCTGAGCCTCGCCCTGGTGTCCTGGGCGGTGGCCACCCGTCGCCTCTCCAGCGGACCTCGGCGCGCGTCGATGGTCGCCGCCATCCTCCTGGCATGCGGAGTGTTCACACTCCTGCGCACCGGTGTGACTAGCGGCGACGGCGTTTCGGACTTGCATTGGCGGTGGACGCCGACTCCCGAGGAACGTCTCCTGGCCCAGGCCGGGGACGAGCCGGCGGCGCTCCCGTCTGCTCCGGCGGCCGCGGAGGCGCCTAAAAAGCCACTCCCGGCACCAGCCGGCGCCGAGCCGCTGGCGCCGACGCCAGCTCCGACGGACGCGAAGACTCCCGAGAACCCGCCGGTTCCGGCAGCAGCGGAGACACGATCCATCTGGCCCGGCTTTCGCGGACCCCAGCGCGACGGCATCATTCGCGGCGTGCGGATCGACACCGACTGGTCGAAGTCGCCGCCGGTCGAGTTGTGGCGCCGGAAGATCGGGCCGGGCTGGTCGTCCTTCGCGGTCCGCGGCGATCTCTTCTACACACAGGAGCAGCGCGGCGACGACGAGCTCGTCTCCTGCTACAAGCTGACCACTGGCGAGCCGGTGTGGAGACACCGGAACGCGGCCCGGTTCTGGGAGTCGAATGGGGGCGCCGGTCCGCGCGCGACGCCGACCCTCAGCCACGGTCGCGTCTACACATTCGGTGCTACCGGAATCCTGAACGCGCTCGACGCCAGTAACGGCGCGGTCGTGTGGTCGCGCAATGCGGCGTCCGACACCGGCGCAAAGAACCCGGGCTGGGGCTTCACGAGCTCGCCCTTGGTAGTCAACGACGTCGTCATCGTCGCCGCCTCCGGCCGGCTCGCCGCGTACGATGTCGGCACCGGCAATCGGCGCTGGTCCGCCCCCGCCCGCGCTGGGAGCTACAGCTCGCCGCATCTGATGACGATCGGCGGCGTCGCACAGGTCCTGCTGCAGAGCGGCGCCGGCGTGGCCAGCGTCGCGCCGGCTGACGGCAAACTGCTCTGGGAGCACGGGTGGCCAGGTACGCCCATCATGCAGCCCGCCCGGACCGCCGACGGCGACGTGCTGATCACCACGGGCGACATGGCCGGCGGCGTGGGCACGCGGCGCATCGCGATCGCGCACGGACCCGGCGGATGGAGCGTCGAAGAGCGCTGGACGTCGAGAGGGCTGAAGCCCTACTTCAACGACTTTGTAGTTCACGAGGGCCATGTCTTCGGCTTCGATGGCAGCATCCTCGCGTGCATCGATCTCAAGGACGGCACGCGCAAGTGGAAGGGCGGACGCTACGGCCACGGCCAGCTCGTTCTCTTGCCCGACCAGGACCTGCTGCTGGTGCTGTCGGAGGAAGGCGAGCTCGCGCTGGTCGCGGCGACCTCCGACCAGTTCACGGAGCTGGCACGGTTCCCGGCGATCGAGGGCAAGACCTGGAATCACCCGGTGCTGGCCGGCGACGTCCTGCTGGTTCGCAACGGTGAGGAGATGGCCGCGTTCCGGCTGTCCCTCGCGGGAGGGTGACGGGGTTCTCTCGCAGGTTGCCTTCCATATAACTTTGATGATGTGCGCCTGCACGTCTTCTGGATACAGCGATTCTCAGATCCGGATCACGATTGGCTACGGGCACCGTTTTCGCTTCGAATCCTTCTCGAGGTACGAGACCGCGTTGGGAGTCTTGCAGTACGTCTCTCCGTGGTCGACCTCGACCTCACCAATGCGCCTGGCCGCCTCGATCGCCTTCTTGCGGAGCGCCGGCTTGAAGACTCCGATCGAGATGAGCGCGCCGTTCATCGCGTACCGGGCCCAGTTCGGAGAGCGATGAATCTCCTTCTCGATCGTCGCCAGGACCTTTTCGACGTCCGCGTCGCTGATCGAGTCAGGGTCGTCTTTCAGGCGGACGCCAAGAATCCCATAGCCCATCTCGCGGGCGAACTCGTCCGGCGACTTCATCCAGGCGCGCATTGTCTTATCGGCGATCGGGCTGCGGCCAACGAGCCCCGACAAATAACAACCGAGTAAACGGACCGGCCCATCCTTGAGAAGCTCGTCCGCGTCGGCGCGGGTTATCTTCTCCGGGTCGGCCACCTGGAGAGCCAGGATGCGCGCTTCGGCGTTCCCCGTTTTCCAGAGCTCCAACGAGAGCGCGTGGTCGACCTTGATCTTCTTCTGAAGTTTGGCGATCTCCGAGGTCAGCACGCCGCAGACGTTGTCGCCCGACAGGTAGCGCTTGTAGATCGCGGCCGTCTGAGGTTTCCCGAGCTTTTTGAGCGTCGCCAAAATTTCCTGGGCGTTCATCGTTTATCCTCCGCCGGTAGGCTTCGCGAAGCATACAGCAAAAAGGGGGGATGGGGACAAGGAGAAAGGAGCGTCAGTCAGGGAATTGCGTGTTGCTTCGACGGCCATCAGAACTTCGCGCTTTTATTCTTACTCGTAAACTCCAGCCAAGCCCCAATAGTACCGAGGTTCAGACTTCAGGGAACCCCAAACGATGGGTCTTCTGAATCTTCTCGCGTAAGTCGTCAGCCACTCGCGCCTCAACGGCGAAATCCGGCCAACGCGCCACAACCGACGTAACTTCTTCGACAATGGCCTCAGCGCGACCTCGCTTCATCATCGCGCCCTTCGCGCCTGCCCGAAAGTCCTCCATCGCAAACCCGTCGCGCTTTCCGTTCAGCGTCATTTGATGCGTCGCGGTCCAAGCCCCAGATGGATTGTAGCTGTAGGTCACATCAAAAGCCGGTGCCAGCGACCAGTGACCCTGCTTATCCATCAAGAAGGCAATGTTCTTAACATGGTCATCCTGATTGCGAGCAACTATGTTGAACACCATCCGCCGAAACTGCTCCTCCACTGCAGCCATCGGCAAATCGAGTTGGCGAAGCGTAAGGAGCGCCTGTTCGTACGAGTAGGCGCCTGCCTGGTTAAAGTCGAAGTGAGCGAGAGCGCACAACGACTGCATGTGCAATTTCTCTCCACCCTTGAGCCGATCAAAGCGCTTGGTCATGAAATGGCGTCGTCCGTTTTCCTCCAGCATCCTGCATTCACTCATGTTGATCCCACAAGCCTTCGCCATCAGGTAATACCCATATTCGATCGCGCCGTATCCCTGAGGATCTTCCAACTCTTTGTCTTGGTTGCCCGTTACGCCGTCGAATTTCAGAAGCCAATAATCGAATCCTTGTCCTGCGGCGATTTGGCCAGAGCGCACCTCGTTTGTCATACGATTCCACGCTATTACTGCCTTGGCTCGCGCGCCGCCAGCAGACGTTCCCACACGCAAAATGTCTTTCAATGCCTTTTCCCGCGCCGGGTCCTGAAAGTTACCAGCGAACTCGCCGTGCTGGGTCAAGACATCGGACGCCAGCTGGACCAGTGCATCGATTTCGATTTTCTTTGCCTGTCGCAATTTCGGACCGAGCTGTGGGGCGAACTCTAGTGCGCCCATTCCTCGCGTGCCGGTATAGCAAAGGCGCTCAATCGCGTTAAAATCACTCGCCGTTCGACCTTGGGTTGCCAGCCATGCATTGATCAGGGCATTGCCAAACTTGTCTGGCAGGGAATCTGCCAGCAACCCCGGCAACCCCCGAAACGTATTTTGCGGCAGCTCAGGAAATGCATAGACACGATCATTCAGCGGCATCGTGAGTGGTGAAATCTCGATTCCACTTTGAGCAAACGACGGATCGTATTGGAAGGCTGCATAGTCTCGGCCTTCCTCCATTGAGACAGCGCCGATGGTTCGCCCCCAAAGCTGAACCTTGGCAATCATGACCGCTCACCCCAAGTCCACTTTTTCTGCTTACTCGCTGCGAGTTTTTTCCCTGAAGCTCGCTTGCGTTTCTTTCCCAGCAATTTCAGCTGTTCGACCGGGCTCGCCAAAGACGCCGAGATTAGAGCATCGAAACGCTCCAGCAATCCGAGCGCACGGCATATTCTTATGAAGGCTGACAACTGCGTTGACGCCGCACCCGACTCCAGCCTTTCCAGCGTGCGCTTCGAGATCCCAGCTTCTTCGGCCAGCGCGGCCTGGGTCAGGTTACGCTCCAACCTCGCTTCAGCTAGCCGTCTTCCCAACTCGCTGAAAATCACCCCGTCAGTCAAGTTCGATGTAATCTTCATTGACATCTCCATAATGCGCCATCTCTGACGAAATATATCACAAAAGCGGTGCTACTCGCCAGTTGTGGCGATTTTATCACAAGTCGCCATGGATGGCGATATTACTCGGGAAATGGCCCATAGTCGACTAATATGACGACTTCAGAGGCCGAAGTAGAGTAACAATTCCAGCTTTTTTTGGCTCGTACGATCAGCGAGCTTTGCGCTCGTCGAGTGCAGACACTCTTTGCCTTCGAGATCTGCGCTGTTTTGAATCCACGATCAGCTTGCACGCATCAATTCTTGATGGCAGATTTGTGATGCCTTGCCTGGCCAGAATCTTTGAGTCGAGATTAGGTCATATGCAAAGAACAGTCTGCTTAGGCATCATTGTCTCTCTACTCGTCATGTCGTCGTCGTTAGTACAACCCTCTCTTAGCAGAGCGCTTTCTGATACCCCTGAGAAACAGTCTCCAAACCAGCCGGGTGAGTTTACTTTTGTGCGGATGATGTACCACTCTCCTCTCGGTGGCCGGCGAGATGGGTCTTGGGCGATAGATTTTCCGGAGGCTGATTATCATTTCATCATAGGTATTCGCGACTGGGCGGGGACAAATCTAAACATTTCTGCCGAGCCAAAGCAGATCGATATCCTGGATGAGCAGCTCTTCAATTATCCGCTTATATACTTTGTGGAGCCGGGATACATGGAGCTCTCGGACGAAGAAGCCCAACGGTTGCGTGAATATTCGTTACGCGGTGGTTTCCTCTTTCTGGACGACTTCTGGGGCAGCTATGAGTGGGAAAATGTGCGTGATCAGATGCGACGGGTTTTTCCTGAGTATGAAATAAAGGACCTGCCGCCCGATCACTCACTCTTTCATTGTTATTTTGATATCAAGGAGGTTATACAAGTGCCGGGCATCGGTTCGTGGCTGCGTCGCGGTGTAACTCATGAGAAAGGTGGCATTGTTCCGCACTATATGGGTATACAGGATGAAAAGGGTCGGCTCTTTGCGTTCATCGCGCGTAACTGCGACCTGGGTGATGCGTGGGAGTGGATAGACGATCCCCGCTATCCGCTTAAGTATGGGCTTGCTGCATATCGAGTCGGGGTCAACGTCATTATCTATGCGATGACCCACTGAACCTCAAAGGGAGGGTCAGGAGTGGGATCAGGCGTGCAATTTGCAATTCATTGCTACCTTGAAAGTCGGTGATGTTTGAAATTGCATATTGGTCGAGTACGCAGGTTCCTCCCGATGCTTAGGTTGAGGTTTTGTTTTCTCCGTTTGCCGCCTGGTTTCCCGGCGGTGCCACTTGTGAATTTTATGTAGAGAGATGTGCAAACGGCGATCATGCAGGAAGCCGCGCCGTAACACGGTAGCTAAAGCTTTCACTAAGTCCAAGGAGCGCTTAACACGGACGATCAAAGAACTCCGCAATGCGCTTGTTACAAAGCTATAAAGAAAAAGGAGGCGACGTCGCCTCCCTTGAAAATCGGCGCCCTAGTCGTCGACTTATTTCAATTCGACCAGAATGATCTCCGCAGGCCGGCCAGCCACATTATTGACCGTGTGCTTTTCGGCCACAGCCCAGATCGCTTCGCCTCGTTTGTTTGCGCCTTCTCTGGTCGTCCCGTCACCACGCGTGAACTTTGTTTTGACATCAGTCAGAAAGATCGCCACTGCGTTGGGATGTTCGTGCTGCTTTGTTGTGTCCCTAGCTTTGATCTTGATCCGTAGCACGCGCACCTTGTCATTCTCCACCTCGACCTTGTGCCGCGTGGGATCTACCTTTACAGGATCCAGAGCCACGGCTGAGCCCATTCCTGACTTTCCCTTCAGCTCTACAAGCACCGCTTCAATCGGCGTGGCGCCTATGTCTTCGGGCAGGTGCTTGCCCGCGTCGCTAAACCTGAGCTGACCGGCCTTGCCGCCGCCATCCGTCGTGGTGCTCCCGTCGGGAAGAGTGAACTTGGCCTTACTGTTATTCAGGAAGACCACGACCGACGCCGGGTGTTCGTGCATCACGGACTTCTCTTTTGGGTTGTAGTGTATCCGCAACACTCGAACTTGATCGTTTTCAAACATGACCTTGTAGTGATTGGCGTCTACCTTGACTGGATCCTGTGCGAGGGCTATCGGGGCCGCGAGGGCAATGAATGTGAGAAACAAAAGTCTGCGCATACCGCCTCCTTAGTTGTTGCAAGATTTTGGGATTCACCTTGGGCGGCGTGAGAGTATCCTCAAGTGGTGGTTACCGTCAACGCAGGTTTGGTTTCCACTGCGCCTTGGGAAGATTTCGCTAATCTTCTATTTATGGCTACGTATGCATGGTGATCCGAGAATGACCGCGTACTCGATGCACAATGGTCCAGTAAGACAGCCGCTTACCGCAACGATGCCTATGCGCTACGGACCGCCCGCACGAGGTTCCCCTCTAGACTTTATCGAACGCGCCGATATTGGTTGCTGTGCCAGATCACCCTAACAGCCTGGCCCTCACGCCCCAGTTCAAACACCAGCGTCTCGCCTAAAGCCTCATCTTTCCTGATTCGACGGAACGTGTGCTCGCCGGATTTCTTCAGCTTGGTCAAGCTTTTCACAGGGTCCATTGTGGGTAGAGAAAGTGCCGCCAGCCCGTCTTCCCATTCGACTATTGCGATCTCACCACCGAATCCCGATTCGTAAGTTCCAGTGTATCTGGCGAGATTAGCCGGCGGCTGCGCTGTTTCATTCGTCGTAGGCTTGCCTGCCTCCTTTATAGCCGGTGCGACTATGTCGTACATCTTCTGAACGAACTCGCCCGTGTTCACACCCTGCGCATTAGCCATGAAGATCGTCGCCAGCTTCTCATCCGGCTTGAGCAGCAACTGCGTGCGGAAGCCGGGACAGGACCCGCCATGCCCTACAAAGATTTTTCCCTCACTCTTCGATACTGAAAATCCTAGCCCCCACATGGTCTCAAGGTCAGGGTCCACCCAGTGCACACGGTGCATCTCGCGCAGCGTGTTCGACCTGAGCACCTCTTCGCCGCCTTTACGCTCAAGTACTCGGAATTGCCAGGAAGCGAAGCGCGCGAGGTCTTCTGCAGTGGAAGCATATCCCGCAGCGGGAGCTATGCCCCGTGCCATAAAAAACGGAACTGGTACACGCGTGCCGTCACGTAGCAAAGCGCTATAGCCTGTGGCCAGCCTACCGCCGCGCTCTTTTTCAGGTATCTCAGGCGTGGTGCTTTTTAGGCCCAGCGGCTCGAGAATGCGTTTGCCGACGTATGCCTCGTAGGGTTCGCCCGATACTGACGCGATCAACTCCCCGGCGAGCGTGAGACCGAGGTTCGAGTATTGAAAGTAGGTCTCGGCCGGATAAAGCGTCTCCTGGGAGGCGAGCCGCTCTTTAATCTGCTCACGCGTGGGGAAGGCAAACTCAGGGCCCGTCCAGTATGGGAAGTCGGATTCGCGCGGGAGGCCCGACGAGTGGGTGAGAAGTCCCTCGATTGTGATCTCAGGCCCGAGAGGATCGCTGCGCTTGATTTTAAACCAGGGGATGTAGCGGGCCACCGGATCGTCGATGCGGAGCTTGCCCTCGTCACGCAACTGCATTACGCCGATGCTTGTGAATAGCTTCGAGATCGAGCAGATGCTGTAGATGGTGCTCGGTGTTGCGGGCGTCTTACGCGAGACGTCCGCGTAACCGAATCCTGCGCTCCACAACAGTTGCTGGTCGTAAACGACTGCGGCCGAGACACCGGGAATTTGTTGGTATGCACGCTGCGCATCGAGCCAGACTTGCAGGAGGTTGAGCGTTTGCTTGACGCGCGGATGTTGGTCGACGGATTGCCCTGTTACTGATTGCCCCGTTACTGAAGACGAGGCACCGAGTAAAACAACTAGAAGAACAATCAAATTAGCTAAACGTTTCATAGAGCATCCCTTCCTGTAGGAAATTGCGAGTGCTGTACGGGCGGTCCCCCTTAGAAACCACCTCGGTGCCCTCCGCAGGAGGGCCATGTTTATAGAACGCGAGATGGAACCCGGCCGCCCTCCGTCAGGAGGGCCATGTTTATAGAACGCGAGATGGAACCCGGCCGCCCTCCGTCAGGAGGGCCATGTTTATAGAACGTGAGATGGAACCCGGCCGCCCTCCGTCAGGAGGGCCATGTTTATAGAACGCGAGAT
>JBBPIH010000089.1:0-5972 GCA_038040455.1 Acidobacteriota bacterium | reverse complement strand
TGGAACCCGGCCGCCCTCCGTCAGGAGGGCCATGTTTATAGAACGCGAGATGGAATTCCGCCGCCCTCCGTCAGGAGGGCCATGTTCTTATCGGCGCCCTTGCTTTCAATCAGACATGGCCCTCCTGACGGAGGGCGGACCTTACTTCGCATTACATCTATAAACATGGCCCTCCTGACGGAGGGCGGACCTTACTTCGCATTACATCTATAAACATGGCCCTCCTGACGGAGGGCGCGAACCTTACTTCGCATCACATCGATAAAACCTGACCCTCCTAGTCATCTTTCCATCTTGGCGTGTCCCACGCGCCCGGAGGCAAGTAATGGAAGCGAATCAAGTACATCTTGTCGCCGCTTCCGTGTCTTGCGATTTGCAACAAATCATCCACGCTCTCGAATCCCGATTCGCGGGCCAGATCGTGCGTGACGTCGGCAACGGTTATCGGCGAGATCGAATCCACTACGATGTGGCCCTCATCCATCTGGTAGCGACCACCTACCTTTACATGGGGACTCGTCCAGATACGAATACTGCATCTGATTAACCCGAGCCGGATTCCCGCGCGAAGCCGTTTGGTGAACAGCATATGTAACCTCCTTCGAGCGGGCCCCGAACCGTGACGCCCCGTGACGCCGGCCTCGCGGCAGATCGCCGATCCATGGCAGGGCGAGATGCCGACTGTGCACCAGTTTATCCACGCGGGGGGACTTGGTTCGAAGGACCCCCTCGTCCCGCACGCCGGGCTCTGATTATTCATACCGCAACGCCACCAGCGGATCGACCTTCGTAGCCCGCCGGGCGGGAATCCAGCAAGCCAGCAACGCAACTACAGCCAGCGATGCTGCCACCCAAGCGAAAGTCAGGACATCGGTGGATCTGACGCCTATCAAGAAGCTGCTCAGAAGCCGCGTGGCTGCAAAAGCACCGGCAATTCCAAGCGCAATGCCGATCACCACGATCGCGATTCCCTGGCTGAGAACGAGTTTAAGGATATCTTTCGTTTGCGCGCCCAGCGCAAGTCGGACACCGATCTCGCGTGTTCGCTGCCCGGCAAAATACGAAATCAGGCCGTAGATACCTAATCCCGATAGTAACAGCGCCAGGCTTCCGAAGATGAGCGAAGAGATGCTGGCAATCCGAAGCGGCAGCATTGCCAAACCGATATGATCTCTCATCGTTGTTATGTTGACGATTAACAGGTCTTGATCCAGAGCAAGAATCGCCGGGCGAACCGCTTCAATCAAGTGCCGGGGATCACCGTCGTGACGCAGCAACAGCATGGCGAATCCCTGATAGTGCTGGAGAAACGGCAGTGAAAAGAATGGTCGAGACTCCTCGAACAGCGACCTGTATTTACCATCGCGCGCGATGCCAACGATCTCCAGGAATGGTCCTTGTTGACCTGAGAGACTCAACCGCTTGCCGAGAGCCTCCTGATTCGGGAAATAACGTCGCGCAAAAGTCTCGTTGACGATCACCACGCCAGGAGCGCCTTTTACATCCCGCTCATTGAAATCGCGGCCGCGCTGCAGCGGCGTCTGCATGGTGTGAAAGTAACCCGGACCGGCGAGGTTGAAAGAAACTTCCATGTTTTCGCCACGCTGTCCGGTGTAACCTTCGATATACACGCTTCGCCGCGTTCCATCGAAATCGAGCCCTGCTCGGTTGACCAGGCTCACCTCACGCACGCCAGGCAGACTAGCCATTCGCTCAAGCATCTGCTGATATAAAGCGCTTCCCTTCGCTTCCTTGTAATCATTCATCATCACCCCGGCCAGCACCAGGTTGTTCGAATTGAATCCCGGATCAATTTCAGAAGCCTTCATCAGGCTTCGCAAAAATAGCCCCGACACACTCAATAGCAGTACTGAGACTGCAATCTGTGCAACAACCAACCCAATGCGCAATCGCGAGCGGCGATAACCACTGAGGTTGCTCTCGTCCTTGAGGGCCGCAATCAGATCAACCTTTGTTGCCTGAAAAGCTGGGGCCAACCCAAAGGCTATCGTCGTGGCAAGTGAAACCGAGAGTGCGAAAACGAAGACGCGGACATCAGGGGAGAGGTCAACAGCCATTGGAGGGACAAAACCGATAACCAGATCGAGCGCCTGCCAGGCGAAAATGGCTCCAGCTATCCCGCCCAGCATGGCTACCAGCAGGCTTTCACTCAACAGTTGGCGAATGAGTCTCCACCTCGATGCCCCAAGCGCCAGTCGTACGGCCATCTCCTTTTGCCGCATGATGGCTCGCGCCAAAAACAGCCCCGCCAGGTTTGCACAGGCCAGGAACAGTACCAATAACATCACCACCGTGATGAGACCGGCGACGCCGAGCGCCTTGTCGAGAGCTGCTGCTGGAATGCGCGACTGGCTTTCGGGAAGCACCGTGATGACACGGCCTGCACCGCCTGAATCCGTCCACTCTTGCGGATATGCGGCAAATTGCTGGTCTGCCAGGACAGAAAAGTGAGCTTGTGCCTGTTTCACTGTGACGCCGGGTTTGAGGCGCCCGAGCAAGGATAGGAACCGAGTGCCTCTGCTCTCCAGCGTGTCGTCGCCACGCAGGATCTGCGGCGTCATCATCATTGGCACCCAGACATCACAACTAATCCCGCGCACCAGCCCGGAGAACTTTGCCGGCGCAATTCCTATAACGGTAAAGCGGAGATTGCTCAGCTCAATCGTTTTCCCAACCATACTCGGATCACCGCCGAAACGCCGTTGCCAGCATCGATGACTGATGACTGCGACCGGGTTCGTCCCTGTCGTGCGGTCCTCTTCGGGCAGGAACGCCCGCCCTGCCGCCGGTCGCACCCCCAATACATCAAAGTAATTGGCTGTGACTATGTCCGCTGTGATGAAATCTTCCGCTTGCTCGACGCTCTTTATTCTCACTGACTGTCGCCAGTAAGCGATCAAACCGCTAAGAACATCAGCTCGGTCACGCAGGTCCACGTAGTCGAGAAAAGACGACGCACCGTAACGAGGGCCGCTGAAATCGCTGGTGTAAAGGGACACGAGTTCATTCGGTTGAGCGACCGGCAGCGATTTCAACAGCACCGCGTTGACGACGCTAAAAACAGCAGTATTCGCGCCGATGCCCGCGGCCAGCATAATAATGGCAATCAACGAGAATCCTGAATTCTTCACCAGCATTCGCGCGCCGTAGCGCAGGTCTTGCCAAAAATCTGCGACCATTTTGTCCTCCTCGCGACACAACAGATTCCTGCGGCAGCGGGCGTCCTGGGTGGCGCCCGCGACAGCGGCGACAGTAACACATTAAGTAGTCAGCGGGCGACAGCCGATAGGTGACGATGCCGAAAGGTGACGACGGCAATCGCGCGGGGATACGAGCGGTTAACTATCACAAGGGCCTCAAAATCATGATCGGGGCCCTCCGTCAGGAGGGCCATGTTTATAGACCCGTTGCAAGAGGCGCGCTCGCCCTCCGTCAGGAGGGCCATGTTTATAGACCCGTTGCAAGAGGCGCTCTCGCCCTCCGTCAGGAGGGACATGTTTATAGCGGGCCAAGAGAAGCGTTTCTCGCCCTCCGTCAGGAGGGCCCCGCCCTCCGTCAGGAGGGCCATGTTCATAGACCCGTTGCAAGAGGCGCTCTCGCCCTCCGTCAGGAGGGCCATGTTGACACCGGTCGCGAAGCGCTCTCGCAGCGCGAAGAAGATAGGTTTGACGTTCCAAGTACACGCCTCAAGAGCTGAACATGGCCCTCCTGACGGAGGGCGAGAAATGCTTCTCTTGGCCCGCTATAAACATGGCCCTCCTGACGGAGGGCGAAGTTGAATTGTTGCTACAAGCAAGCAGTCGTATGATCGGCGAGAGGTTGCTCGATGAATTACAAAGTCGTCATCAACGAATCAGAGGAAGGATTTAGCGTTTCGTGTCCAGGTTTGCCGGGTTGTTGGTCACAGGGAGAGACTGAGGCTGAAGCGCTTGCGAACATTCAGGAGGCGATCCGTGAATATCTCGCAGCCATCGACGATCTCGTAAAGGGTCAAGAGGTACGCGAAGTTAACATAACGGTCTAGCCGTGCCAAAGATTCCTGGCGTCAACCATCTCGATGCCGTCAAGGCTCTCCAAAAAGCCGGTTTCCGCATCATTCGCCAGAGCAAACAGTACCAACGCGGTTCATAACAATGGAGGCTGGCAATGTCGGTAAGAATCACACGCTCACAATCTGTCTCGCTCATTCGCCGCAGCAAAGAGCCAATTGCACATAGTGATGAGGGCGTCGGGAGCGAGACCAGGGGGAACCTCGAGGATGACGTGGATGCCCTGTTCAAGGCTCCGTTAGCAGAGTTCACTGGCGCACGCAATAATCTCGCCGCGCGGCTGAAGCGGGAGGGGCGTGCTAACGACTCGAACCTCGTAAAGGCATTGGCGAAGCCTTCAATCTCAGCGTGGGCTGTCAACCAGCTCCACTGGAAGCATCGCGAGACATTCGATCGCCTGCTCTCAACCAGTCAACGCTTTCGACAATCTCAGACTTTGCACACCGCCGCGAGGATCGCCGACTTGCGCGGATCGCTCGACGCGCGAGGCGAAGCGCTCTCCCACTTGTCGGATCTAGCGACCGTATTGCTGCGCGAGGCAGGTCACAACCCAACGCCCGATACGATACACCGCATAACCACTACCCTCGAGGCACTCTCCGCCCACGCAACATTTTCAGATGGTCCAACTCCCGGACGCCTCACTCAGGACGTAGACCCGCCGGGTTTCGAATCGCTCGCCTCATTGATTCCGGGCACCGACACTACGAAACGCAATGAGGAACTTACGAGGGTCACTCCCTCACAAAAGTCAGGCAGCCCCGCCGCGAAAACGCGGCAAGCCACACCTGCTGATAACGTACAAAAGGTCCTCCCGGGTGAAGAGACGCGTCGGGCTGGAATTGCTGCCGCGAAAGTTTCATTGCAAGAAGCCAAGAGATCGCTGACTGAAGCGCAGCGTAGGGCACAGCGCTCGGAGGCGGCGCAGAAAAAGGCGCATGCAGAGGCGAAGAAGGCCGATGCAGAGGCAAGGCAGGCCGAGAAGGACTTGCGTCACGCGGAGCAGCGCTTCAACAAGGCAAGCGCCGCTTCGCAAGATGCCGCACATCGCGCGGAACGCATCTCTGCCGAGGCAAAAGAGGCTGCACAGGGTGTGGAAGACGCCGAGCACACCATCGAAAAAGCATCCAAAGAGCTGAAGGTGTTGCTTCAAGAATCGGCAAACAGGTAGCGGAAACTGAGAACAACGAAGACGGCCTGGCCTGAATTGCTGGGCCGAGGTGTTCTCACTAAAACCCCGGAAGGCGAGCGCAAGCCCGCGTAGCGGGCGACAGCATGTAGCCCAGGGCGAGTCCGCGAGCCCTGGGTATGCACGCTAGCGACCACCCGCAAGCCCGCACAGCGGGCGACAGCATCTCTCGATGTCGTCTGGAAACGATTTAGTTGTACTAGAGGGTTCTGTCGCCCGCTACGCGGGCTCGCGCGCCCTATCGTACGTCCCCAGGGCTCGCGGACTCGCCCTGCTGAACGCGAAACAGGTGACCGCTACGCGGCCCGGACGGCCGACATCCCGGCAACTATCGAGAGGTCACCGCTACGCGGTTGAGCAACCCTGCTATCAAACCAAACGACTATGAAATGCCCGAACTCTAACAAAAGTTAGCGCGCTGGCGCACGCTTTGGGCAGGCACGAGGCCTGCCCCTGCATTTTTATGACGGTTATTTTTCCTTCGTGAGAACCCTCTCCTGACCGCCCCTCCGTTTTATGATCATCTGGTTTTTCGCGGCGTCGAACTCAATGACTGCCGCACCCTCGATCTGAAATTTATCCTGTGCCGTCGCTTCGAGCGGGACAGCGGATTGCGCGCCCGGCGGTTGAAAGAAAAGCGTCCCGCCATCTCTGGTGATCGTCCATTTCACAGGAGCTTCTGGACTCGAATAAACTCCGACGTATTTGTCCAG
>JBBPIH010000122.1:0-1517 GCA_038040455.1 Acidobacteriota bacterium | reverse complement strand
GTGTAGGGCTCCAGGTAGCTGCGACCGACGACACCCTCGTCGGTGTAGAGGTCGATCAGGAAGAGAGGCCAGTCCGTGATCGTCGCGATCCGCGCAACTTCCTGTAGTTCCAGCTTCTATACCACCGGTCGCGCCCTGATGGTGTATCTCCATTGTGGTTCTGAATCAGGTCACGAAGCGCTTCAGCAGGAACAGGCACAGGAACGGATAGGTATTTCAATCACGCGAGCCTGAGTATATTGGGGGTTCGGGCGTACGGGTCAACGGTTGGTTTTTGGCGGCAACTGGCTGATCCAGTCGTTCACCTTGGTGAGGCGTAGTATGGTCGGACTGTCATTCGTCAACGAGATGATTCAGTGATGGATCGGCGAACGTTCATCGGCCGTGTTGCGGGGGGCCTCCTCGCCGCGCCGCTCGCTGCGCGCGCGCAACAAGTGGGGAAGGTCTATCGCATCGGGATTCTGGAGACGATACCCGCGGCACGGAACGCCGCCAATCTCGACGCCCTGCGCAAGGGGCTGCGGGATCTCGGCTACGTCGAAGGGCGAAACCTGGTCATCGAATATCGGTCGGCGGATGGTCGCGCCGAGCGGTTCCCGGACCTCGCGTCCGAACTGGTGCGTCTCAAGGTCGATCTGATCGTGACCAGGGGGACGCCAGCCGCCAGGGCGGCCAAAAACGCGACCGGAACAATTCCAGTGGTTATGGCGACGATGGGCGACCCGCATGCCATCGTGGCGAGCTTCGCGCACCCGGGTGGCAATATTACGGGGGTGACTACCTTCAGCACCGAGTTGACAGCGAAACGGATTGAACTCCTCAAAGAGCTGGTTCCGAATCTCTCGCGAGTTGCGTTGCTTCACAATATGGGCAATCCGGCTGCCCCACCCGAATGGGAAGAGACAAAGACGGCGGCGCGCTCCCTGGGTCTCCAGGCTGAGCTTCTTGACGTGCGGAGCCAGGACGACCTAGGCCGCGCATTCGAACTGGCAGTCCGACAGCGTGTCGACGCCATTGTCATTGGAGCAGACGGTCTCACCCAAATGCATCAACAAACGATCGTTGACTTGGTGGCCCGCAATAGGCTGCCTGCCGCCTATCCGGCCCGCGAGTTCGTCGAGGCCGGGGGATTGATAGCCTACGCGGTGAACTATCCCGACCTTTATTTCCGGTTCGCAAGCTTCGTCGACAAGATCTTCAAGGGCGCGAAGCCCGCCGAACTTCCTGTGGAACAGCCGACCAAGTTCGAGCTCGTGATCAACCTCAAGACCGCCAAGGCGCTCGGGCTCACGATCCCGCAATCAGTGTTGCTGCGGGCGGATGAGGTTATTCAGTGATGACTCGTTGCGAGTTGATCGCAGGGTTCGCGCGACTCGCCGCGGTCGCCGATCATCCTGATTTGTCGAACGACGGCTTTGAAGAAGACGGACCGGCTGGTTTGGGTCGAACTCTGTCGTTGAATGGAATGCAATTCAATTTCATCGGACATTGTTTGTCACGTCCGATCCCAATTAGGA
>JBBPIH010000088.1:0-15531 GCA_038040455.1 Acidobacteriota bacterium | reverse complement strand
TTCCGACAACCGCCGGCGTTGAATAGCCGTCTCCTATGTCGTTCACTTGCCAGAGCAGTTTCGGTCCCTCCGCCGGCCATTGTTTAAGGAGGCCGCGCTCCTGCGATATCCCGTTACGTTCCGGACCTCGCCACTGAGGCCAGTCGGAAGTCGAAGTAGCCATGTTGGCAGACCTCGTAACGGACACGGCTGAGAAGCAAAAACAAAGCGCTGCAATGGTAGTTAGTAATCGTGACTTCACTGTCTTCTCCTTCTGACTATTGAAAATGCGGAGGGAATGTCCATGATGCTGAAGGCAGCAGGTATTCCCATCAACAGATACAGTAGTCCTGCGACTCTTGGAGTCTTTTTGGTTGAATTCATTTTCTCTCATTTTTTGAACGATATTGACGAGTTTCATTGAACTATACGAACGACCGAGACCAATGGCATTCCTAAATCACGCACTTTTTTTAGCAATCCATGCAACGCGGCCTGATCGACCACCGGGCCGGTTAAGAGAGTCTCGCCGTCGTCTTCCAGCGTGACGGTCAGGCCCCCAAACCAGTCTGTCCATTGAGAACCCAGATGGCCCTTGACCCTGATTTGATAGACCGTTGGCTGACTTGGATCAGTTTTTGTGTCAAGTGTGTATGACATTACCTTGCGCCTTTTGTGGCCGGTCATAATAGTCCGCGCCGCTTGCTCAATGCATAGCTAAGATATCTTCAATACGGTATTAGCGTATAGATACTAAAGTATTGTTTGGGGGTATTGTTTTGGGGTTACTGAGAGGGTAGATGTTCTTGAGGTTGGCTACAACAGACCCAACTCGCGGGCACGTGCCACAGCTTCGGTGCGCCTTTGGACCTGGAGTTTGCCAAAGATTTTTTGATTGTGCCCTTTAACAGTAATCAAGGCGAGGAAAAGCCGCTCGCCAATCTCACGATTCGAGAGTCCCTGGGCAATGAGTTGTAGTACTTCTAACTCGCGTTGGCTCAATGGCTCGATAAGGGGCTGGGCAGGGGGCAGATAAGATTTGTCTTCGCTCTTCTGCTCCTCAGCTTCAAATACAGCCAGCAACTTACCTGTATAGTCCGGCATAATTGTCTGAGCCGCTGCTTCGAACAATAGTTGAGCCATCGGAATACCTTCGTCGACAAAGATACGGATGAAGCCGCCGGGCTCTGCCAGTGCCAGCGCGTCACCCAGCAGTTGCACAGCGTTGTCCTTTTCCCCATGTGCATGTAGAGCGACCGCTTGTAGCACCATAACCTTGAGCCGTTCATCTTCCCAACCCTTCGCCGCTACCTGTAGGCGCCATGGCTCCAGCACCGCCAGTGCTGCGGACGTGTCTCCCTGGGCCAGGTGTACCCGGGCCTGGCTGATCGGGAGTTCGTGCGTCTGAGCCAGATTAGCGGCTGCCGCCAGATTGCCCTGGTGAAGCAATGTAAGCACCTGCGTGGCAGCAACCTCAGGCATCCGATACACGAAGTTATGCTGCCGCGCGAACTGACCGGCCCTCGCTAAAATAGCGGCCGCGCCGGCGGCATCTCCGTGGGCAAGTTTCAGGCGGGCGAGAAACACCTCACTGGCAAGGACTCTGTCAGTGTTTTCTATCTTCCGCGCCAGTTCGATACTCTGTTGGGCGTGCTGTTGGGCGGCATCCAGGTCGTTCCATTCGTAGAATACGCGGGCCAGGCCAAAATACGCTTCGCTGGCAAACGGCAGCGGCTGATCACCAAATAGTTGAAGGACGCGCCGGTAGGTCTCGGCCGCAAGATAGAGCTGGTTGTCTGCTTCCTGTAATTTACCCAGGCCGATGGTAGCGAGTAGGGTGAAGACCACATTTCCAGACGCCTGACCGATGGATATGACTTCAGTATAGGCCTGGCTGGCCGCGGCACGGTTTCCCTGGAGATGGTAGGCATACCCCAGCTTACAGGTAGTGGAAGTACGAAAGGCCAGGTTGTCAGGGTGCAGATACTCCAGGGCGCGGCGCGACTGGGCAATGATGATTTCTACCTGGTTCTGACTTGTAGCCACCGTGGCCCGTATGGCGGCAATCCGTCCGACAAGGTCTTTGTTCTTGTCGTCTGGCTCGGCGTCTTGCAGGGCTGTTTCAGCAGCTTGTAGTTTCTGTTCGACCCGGGTCACCTGGCCAGTAACCAACAACACCGAGGCATACGACGTCCACAACGAGGGCCTGGCATCCAGTACCGGTGTTGGCAGTGACGCCAGCCAGTTCAGTACAGGGGCCACCGCGCCACGAAAGTGCAGGGGCATCCCCTTTCCTTCAATCAGGCGCTCAGCGCGCTCATCGTCATTGGCGGCAGTCGCATGGTGAAAAGCTTCAATCTCCAGGCCACTGTGTTCATACCATGCGCTGGCACGGATATGTAATTCGGCCGCGCCCATCCTCCCATCCCCCGTAGACGAGGCAGCACTCTGGTGCAGCCGCTGTCGCAGCAAATCCGCAAAGAGGTGGTGATAGCGATACCAACGCCGCTCGTTGTCCAGAGGGACGATGAACAGGTTGGCTTGTTCGAGATATTCCAGGGTTTCTTGCCCGGAAGCAGAGAGGTCGAGCAGAACGGCATCACAAAGGGGGCCGGACAGGCGGTCGAGGATGGACGTGCGCAGCAAGAAAGTCTGAACGCTTTCAGATTGCTGTTGCAGGACTTCTTCAACCAGATAATCCATCACGAAATTGTGACTGCCGGTGAAAGATTTGATAAAACTGGTGACGTCTTTTTGTCCCTGCATTGAAATCGCGGCTAATTGCAGGCCGGCAATCCACCCTTCCGTCCGGGTTTCCAGTGCGGCGATGTCTTCCGCCGAGAGGCTTAGGTCCATTACCTGGTTGAGAAATTCGGCGGCTTCGGAGGGGGTAAAACGCAAGTCCGTCACGCGCAGTTCGGTCAATTGGTCCCCGGCACGCAACCGTGCCAGAGGTAGATCTGGATCCTCACGGGTGGCGATGACCAGGCGCATCTGCGGTGGCAGGTACTCGAGCAGAAAGGTGAGGGCATTGTCAATCGGTTTGGAATCAATAACGTGGTAGTCGTCAAGTACGAGGACGAAATTGTCCGGGTCGGTAGCGATTTCATTGAGCAGGGCCGTCAGAATCGATTCGGTTGGCGGCGGCTGGGGGGATTGGAGCACACCCAACACCCCTTTTCCAATATGCGCCGCAATCGTCTGCAAAGCAGCGACGAGGTAAGTCAGAAAGCGTGTGGGGTCGTTATCCCCTTCGTCCAGCGACAGCCAGGCGACCGGCCGCTCGCAACCGGCGACCCATTCGCTGACCAGGGTGGTTTTACCAAAGCCGGCGGGGGCAGAAATGAGGGTCAGCTTGCGGTGCAGACCCTCGTTCATTTGCTCGATCAGGCGGGGGCGGAAGACAACTTTAGGCCGAGGTGAAGGGACATAAAGTTTAGTGGCTAAAATTGGGGTAGACATAGGGCAACTATAAAATACACATCCCAAAATTCAAAAAGCAGCAAAACCTAACGTGTGGGTGACCGGGCGCGCGTTGAGGGAGGCCGACTGCGACGAACCAACCGAATTTCAAAGCGTACTTCGCGCGCTCCGGTCGACCCGCGTGTTAGACCAAGCGTCGACTATCAGCCCAAACTCGAACTTCGTCCCTTATTGCGGTGCCCGAGCACAGCGCGGCCGCCTTTTCAGCCATCCTGCTTACTCTAGCTCATAGTCACAGTTCGCCTTAGGCCCGCACTTGTTGCTGTCACTGATTCTCAAAAGCGTGACTGTGCAGCAATCTCCTTTTTTGTCAGATACCGTATAAACCTTGTGCGCTACACACGTTCCCTTATCGCGACCGTCCTCGGGACATGGCAGGCATACCCGTGGGGGGTTCTTCTTGTCTAAGAGAAAAATCCCCTTCTTATTTCGGTCGCGGCAGGCGCACTTCCCAATATCAGTCACGCCCGTGAGTTTGTAGAGACAGTAGCTCTTTTCTCTCTGCACATTTCTTTCGTTATGGACATTTCCGCCCGCTGGTTGAAGGCCTTAGAGATGAAAATGCAAAGAGAAACGGAAATAAGGAATAGTCGGGTTTTCATTTGGTGTCCTCCTAGCTCCCAAACAGCAGCCCACAGCTCATCTGCCATCGCCATCTAGCAAAACGACGCGGAGTCTGAAAGAGGAAGCATTAGTTCTTCCTTCCGCACCCCGGGGCGGTGGTCTAACGGTTCAGTGCTCAGCCGCGCGAACCGCACGCGACGAAGTATAGCTCTTGGGACGCTGGCGGCGCAGTTCGCGTCGGCTGCAGCGCGGAGTTAGGCCGAACTGTTATTTTCTGGCTTCCGCTACCCACGTCCAGGCTGCGCTCGCTGGCTAACGAATCAGTTCCGCGTGATGCGTCGTATGGCTGTCGCGGCGTGCCTACGGACGGCCCTCTCCTTCATCGCTTCGGTGAGGGCCGGGATCGCGGCCTTAGCTGAAGGGCCAATCTTTCCGAGAACATATGCGCAATAGATTCGAATGGTATCATCTTTCAAGCCTTGAATTAGAGCTGGGACCGCAGCTGACCCAATCTGCTCGAAAGTATAGGTGAGCCTCCACCGGGTGGCTTCGTCCTCGTTCTTGAATGCATTGATCAACTCCGGGATTGCAGCCCTAGCATCAGGACCGATCTTGTCTATGGCCGAGAGGGCCGACAATCGTACTTTGAGGTTCTGGCTCTTAAGCAAGTCAGCAAGGGCGGGAACCGCCGCTGCGCCGATCTTCCCCAGGGCATCTGTGGTGTATGCGCCGATCTTCTCGTTCTTCAATGCATCGATGAGAATGGGGACCGCAGCCGAAGCGCGCGGGCCCATTTGCCCGAGCGTCCTTTCAGCTTCGTTGCGCACCAAGGCCTCACTGTCCCTCGTTGCTGCCGCGAGCGCGCCCACCGCGGTTGGCATTACCGAATCAACATCCGCCTCTCCTAGTGCCTCAGCGGCACGTCGGCGGACTTCTCTGTCCCGGTGTTTGAGCGCTTCGATCAGTTTCGAGGGCACGTCCTTGGTTACTGTGCCAATTCTCATTAGAGCCAAGGCGGCTTCAATGCGAACAAAGGCATCCGGATCATTTACCGCCTTAGCGAGTGCTGGGACTGCCGCTTTTGCCGTCGGCCCGATCTTCCCCAATGTTTTTGCAGCCTCCGCTCTGCGAACGGGAGCGTACACATCGTAATCCTCTAGACTCTCGATTAGAACTGGGATCGCATCCTTGGCCGATGGACCCATATAGCCCAAGGCCTCTGCAGCAAGCCAACGAACCCTATCACTCCCACCCTTAAGCAAGTTGATCAGGGCGGGAGCTGCTGCCGGGCCGATCTGCCCCAGCGCGCCCGCTGCATCAAGGCCATATTCCGACCTGCCCCGCTCTAATACGTCAATGAGAGTCGGGATCGCGGCCTTCGCGCCCGGCCCTATTTTCCCGAGAGCGTTGATAGCCCAATCAGGCGTTACTAGGTTCCTCTTGTCTATGAGCGCGTCGATTAGGAGCGGGACGGCAGGTTGCGCGTCGGGGCCAAACTCGCCCAGGATTCTAGCGGCATCCCGGCGTGGACTCATCTCCATTCGATCGCCCTTATTATGTACCAGCACCTCGATAAGGCCAGGAATCGCGGCGGTTCCGATTTCTCTCAGGGCCCGACGAGAAACGCTTACGCGGGTCTTATCTTTATCTGCCAGCGCCGCGATAAGATATGGGATCGCAGTTTGGGCAGCCGGGCCGATTTTCCCGAGGGCATGGGCCGCTGCGCTGAAAACGTCATAATCGTCGTCCTTGAGTGCCTTGACGAGGGCGGGAATGGCAGTCTGGGCCTCTGGTCCGATTTCGCCCAATACATCGGCTGCTCTTTCGCGGATCGTTTTGTTCTCGTCCTTTAGATCGACGAGAAGTAAGGCAACAGCAGCTTGGGCAGCTTGCGGGCTGATCTTTCGCAACGCTTCGGCGGCGTCCCTGCGAACAAAGAACTTCTCGTCTTGGAGTGCCCTTGTGAGAGCTGGGATTGCTGGTGCGGCATCCGAACCGAATTCTCCAAGATCTTCGGCCGCGCGTCTGCGTGCTAGCGCATCGTTATTCTTCAACGCATCGATCAAGTCACGAATTTCCAAAGGCTGGCACAGAGCTGGTGCGGTGAACAATCCTACGAGCACGATTCCAAGAGAGAAGATCGCAGCTGCTTTCATCAGAACTGCAAGCTGTTCCTCACGCTGTCCTGTTCTAGACATTTTTGGTACCTCCTGTACGATTGCTTCGGCTGTACGATTGCTTCGGGCCGGGTAGCAGGGCGATGTTGCCACCGCCCCGCCCCCTAAGAACCGGACTTGCAAGTTTCCCCACATCCGGCTCAAGCATCTCATAAGGCCCCTCGCGGGACCCGGCAATGTTCAACTTCAAACACCGCCTTCACGATACTCATCTGATGCCAACGCGCTTTCGCGGGAGAGCGCACCAGCTTAAACTGCGGCTGTCATCTGCATTCTCTCCTAAGTCGGTTTGTCAGACTCTCTCGTGACCAGACACCAGATGGAAGTCAGCCTGCTTTCGCCTGAGGTGATGTTGCGCGTGTACTCTGTTGCGCTCAACCTCTATCCGCTCGATTACAGAACGGCATTCGCTTTTTTCCGGGTAGCCGGGCGGGATTGCTCCCGCCAGGCCCCCTAAGAACCGTGCATGCGACTTTCACCGCACACGGCTCAAGCCTCAATTAACGCCTCTTTTACAAGACGCGGTTTCCCTACTTCCAACTCACGGTCATGAATCTTGCTGTGACACTTGGGATGAAGCAATACACGGTTGCTCATGGTATCGCTACCGCCGAAGACCCGCCAGATGATGTTGTGGCTGCGCCACCCTGTCATCCGGGTGATCTTGTGGCCGCATTCTGCGCACAGTCCGCCCTGCCTTAACCAGAGACGCAGGAGCTGCTGTCTGCGCTTCGGGCTGGCTTCCATCTTCAGGTCAAGGCGACCCTCGAAGTAAGCTTCCCAATCGGGGTCATAAGGGTTAGCATCACCATGATGCAGGCAATGTCGGCGATAGCACCCCATCGGCCTGGCGCAGGCGAGAGCGGCCACACAGAGAGGAGTCCAATCCCGATCAACAGGCTTGCTTCGAGTGGAGATACCGCCACCGCGCCCCTGAAA
The DNA here is from genome assembly GCA_038040455.1 of Acidobacteriota bacterium. GTDB lineage: Bacteria > Acidobacteriota > Blastocatellia > UBA7656 > UBA7656 > Onstottus_A. The sequence goes on along the minus strand of JBBPIH010000088.1, from coordinate 8,389 downwards.
AAGGACTGGCCGAGCAGAGGAAAGAGTTGTTGAAAATCCAAACAGTCAAGTGATCCGGCTTAGTTCAACGTCGAGTTTGCGGCGGCTTGCGAGCCGGTAAGGCATGTTGCCGGACGCCGCCCCGCACGAACTCTTATTTTGTTAGACGTCAGTCTAAGATCAAGCCCTTTCATCAATCTCTCATTTGCAATTTCACACATCTCATCTCAACGGTCTGGTCTTTCGTATTCAGCAGCAATCAAGAATGCATTATGAAATAGGCCCTTGCGGGCGCGTATTGTTGTCCGCCGAACTACTTGTGACGGGCTGCAATCCGGTTCTGTGCCCAGCGAATGCCTTCTGGCGCATTCGAATATAAACGATTAACCAGCGACCCGATAGCAATTGAGCCCTTCATTACATGGTTGATCTTTAACGGCCCGATGAGCCTCTTCTTTCCGATCCGATGTAAACTCGTGCTGATAGCGCACCCACATTGGCTGCAATCCGGCTTGCCGCCAAAGAAACACGGCTCGATTCTGGTCTTTAAATCGGCCGAATAGTTGACCGACATCTTTGAAAATACACACTCTTCAGGGCTGGGCGGCGGAGCTATGATTGATTCTTCCATCCCGGCAGTCAAAAGTAACGGGGGGTACTTTCGCTTCAACTCCGGCAGCAATTGGGCCAGTTCTCGCCGCTGTTCCAAACTGAGTATCTCATCGCTGCACTCGCCTACCTGCGGTGTGTATATGCTAAACCATATGCGGTCAACTTCCAGAATCGAGCTCCAAAACGCCAAGTATTCATCTAGGTAGCCCGGGCGGCACATCTGTTGCGCCGTGATCACCCAACTGATGTCAATTCTAAGGCCTTCAATGTTCTTGAGGATCCGATCATACGTAGCCGGATAGCGACGTTTATCGTGATCCTCGCGAAGGCCATCAACTGAAACAGCTATGCGTAGATTCGGAATTGCTTTCCATTCCCCTGGGATAGCAAAGACAGCACTCGTTACCACCAAGGTGGAAACGCCCATCTTGCTCAATTGGGGGAGAATACGGCTCAACTCGCGATGCCGGATTAGCGGCTCGCCGCCAACAATCGAGACTTGCAAAGGCCTTTGCCTCTTTACTAATTGAATAACACCGTTTACAAGATCATCGCCGCGCATATCACTCAGTTGGCGAAGTGTAATCTGCCCGCCCAAGTGGTTATCCTCATAAGCATAACAGCCAAGACAACGCAGCGGGCACTCACGGGTGATTTCAATTGAAAGCAGAGGAGCCTTTCCGGTTAGAATCTTTCCCCAGGCAGCCAAGAATTGTTTTTTCCTCACAGGCATTCCTTTTAAGGATTTTTTCTTAATTGTCAAGGAAGCTTGCAATACCCTTGAGCGATGTGCGGTGTCTAACGCTCCGATTTGACCGGGCCGCCGCCGAACGCTGAAAGATACCATCCAAAATTCGCTTCGGCGGCTCCGGTCGAATCGGTTGTTGAACCAAGCGCTGCGCGCAGAGACTGCCGAACCGCCTGAGAATACCTCGATCATTCCCAATCTGAAAGTCTGAATCGCTACACTTCGATTTGCCGAGAAAAGCAAATCCATCTGGAGGTGTAGCAATGACCGAACTGCGAACGAGAATGATCGAGTCTCTTCTGCTCCGAGGGCTCTCGGAGCGAACTCAAGAATGTTACGTGCGAGCCGTTCGCCAACTCGCCCAACATTACCACAAGTCTCCCGACCTCATCACTGAGGAAGAACTTGGACTGTATTTCCTGTACATCAAGAATGTCAAGAAGTACTCGCGAGCGGCTTCGACGATCGCCATCTGCGGGATCAAGTTCTTCTACGAAAAGATGCTGGCGCGTGGGTTCACAACGCTGAAGCTGGTGCGAGCGCCGCGCGAGAAGAAGCTGCCGGTGATCCTGAGCGTTGAGGAAGTAATGTGAATGCTCGGGCGAGTGAGACTGCCGCGATATCGAGTGTGTCTTTCGACGATCTACTCGTGCGGGCTGCGGCTCCCAGGAAGGCACGCACATTCAGGTACGCGACATCGACGGCGGGCGGATGATGCTTCACGTGCGACACGGCAAGGGCGGGAAGGATTGTTATGTTCCGCTGCCCGAACGAACGCTTGAGATGTTGCGCGAGTACTGGCGGACACATCGCAACCCTGTGTGGATGTTCTCCTCCGAAGGCCGGGACCACGTTGACCTAAAGAGTTCGACCGCGCCGATGCACAAGAGTACGGTTCAACACGCGTTTCGAGCGGCGCTCAAAGGAACCAAGATCAACAAGGCGGCATCCGGTCACACGCTGAGGCACAGTTTTGCGACGCACCTGCTTGAAGCTGGAGTGAATCTGCGACTGATCCAAGAGTATCTGGGTCACAGTTCGCCGACGACCACCAGCATCTACACACATCTGACGGCGAGAGCGGAAGATCTCGGTCGCTGTGCCATCAACCGCATCATGAGCGGGTTGTGATCTGGTAATGGTGGAAGTGGCCGAGATATTCCGGGCGCACGGACCGGAGTATCTGGCGAAGTACGGCAGCCGGATGCCGCGCGCTCACCTACGAGCGATGCGGGACATTGAGCAATGCCGGACGCCTGTGCTCGGCGGAAAGGCATACGTGTGCAAGAGGTGTGATGAGTACCGGTACAGCTATCACTCGTGCAAGAACCGGCACTGTCCCAAGTGCGGGACCGATCAAGCGAGTGAGTGGCTGGAGGAGCAGAAGGAGTTGCTGCTGCCGGTGGTTCACTTCTTGGTGACGTTCACGTTGCCCGAAGAGTTGAGGCGAGTAGCGCGCTCGAATCAGAAGACGGTGTACAGCATTCTGTTTCGGGCTTCATCGGAAGCGCTGCAGAAGCTGGCCTGGGACGAGCGATTTGTTGGCGGACGAGTGGGGATGGTGGGAGTGCTGCACACGTGGACTCGGGCGCTGATCTACCATCCGCACGTGCACTACATCGTGGCAGGCGGCGGGTTAAATGAGAAGGGTGAGTGGAAGAGCTCGCGGGACGACTTTCTGGTTCCGGTCCGGGCGCTGTCGGGGATCTTTCGCGCAAAGTTCCGCGACCTGCTGAAGAAGACGGAGTTGTTCGATCAGGTGGACGCTCGAGTATGGAAGAAAGAGTGGGTGGTGCACTCGGAGCCAGTGGGAAGTGGGGAAGCAGCGTTCAAGTATCTGGCGCCTTACGTGTTTCGAGTGGCGATCAGCAACAGCCGAATACTGAAGCTTGAAGACGGCCGGGTGACCTTCAAGTATAAAGACTCGGCTACTGATCAGGTGGAATTCTGCCCGCTGAGCGCGGGAGAATTTATTCGGCGATTCCTTCAGCACGTGTTGCCGGAGCGGTTCGTGAAAGTGAGGTACTACGGGTTGCTGGCTGCTGGGAACCGGCATCTACTGAAGAAGGCCAGAGAGTTACTGCGAGCAAGAGCGAGCGAGACGGCGGCGAGAAGTGAACACGGGGACGGCGCCCAGCGAGAACTTCTGCGATGTCCGAACTGCGGGAGCGAGATGATGCTAATAGGAACGCTGAGCGCGAGAGGACGCGAGCCACCTTAATGAAGCCTGGCGGGTTGGACAAACTCAGCGGCATCAGGCGCCAATTTCACAGGCGTGGAAGGAAAGGTATGCGCTGACGAAAGGAGAGTGTGCGCAACGGCGATTCTGGAGGGTTGTGGTGAAGCCAACAAAGAACTGTCCAAGACGTTGTCAGAAACCCGGTAAGGGAACTTTAGCCGCCCGGCGACCGCCGACAACGTGATTAAGCTGAAGCCGGGTGAGTTCGCAGCCGGCGTGCCTGCTGATCAAAATCCAAGTGCCCTTCGAGTCCCGGCTTACTGTCGAATTATGCGGCGGCTGAGAGGGTGTCTGAGGAGGATTGCTTCTGAGCCGCGCCGCATGAATTCTTAAGTGGTTGAACTATGCGGCGGCTGAGAGGGTGTCTGAGGGAGATTGCTTCTGAGCCGCGCCGCATGAATTCTTAAGTGGTTAGGCCCTGCCCTTCGCCCTAGTAGCTGGATTGGCGAGCCGTTCAAAAAGAGAGTCGAAATAGGTGACGACAGCCTTTCTTCTGCGGGCACGGCGTGCAGCATAGAAAGCGAAGACGGGGCGAGAGAGCGTTGAGTCGTGCAAATGCTGCCCGAAGAAGTCGGCAAGGATGCGCTTGCCATCGTACTCCTCGCGCCTGCGCTTACTATCGGCAACCCCATCGACGACAGTCGTGGCGTACGCGGCGGCTTTGGCAATGGCGCTCGGCGAGTAGCGCTCGTCAATAGAAGCCTTGAAGGCGGCGACTTTTGGCTCAACGTCGGTAAGCGCTGATGGCGGAAAGAAGAATATCGGACCGAGCGCAGCAGCTACCCTGCGGCCAATCTCCCGGTCCCTCGCGCCTGTGAGTATCACGTCGAGTGCAGCTGTAACGTCGTCTACCGTGGCAAATGAGGTACGCGCACGAACGCTCTCGATTGCCTCGTAAATCACGTCGGGGTCCAAGAAGAAGTTCTCGATCATACTGACCGGTAGAAGCTCCACTCCGTCCTCTACGAGTGCTTCGCAATCCTTGTCCAGTAGAGCAACCACACGCAATGCTGTGGAGAATTCCGAGAGCGCGGGTGCTAAGGAGCGCAGCAAGGAGATGCACTCCCTCTTGCCGCCGCCTGCGATGAGAGTCACCCGGTCGAAGCTGGGGTGCAGAGCTCGGTACAACTGGCGGTCGGTAACCGCGCGACCGTGCTCATTGGCGACGCTCTCGACAACGACGACTGGAAGCATCGATGTAAGGTTGTGTGTAGAGCCAAAGAGGGCACGAAGCGTCGACAACCGCTCTTCGTCACTTGCGACTCGAATCAGTTGGTTCTCGTCGGTGCCAACCAGCTCTATCGGTCGGAGTAGGAAGAGCTCCTCGAAGCTTGCGGCTTCGACAATCGTGGGACTGTGCGTCGCGACGATGACTTGGAGTGGCTGCCTACTGGTTATCACACGCAGATAGTCGAGGACCTTGGCCTGGAGATTCGGATGCAGGTGCAGCTCAGGCTCATCGATGAGGACGCAAATCTCTGGGCGCACGGCCGGGGTCGTTGCCACTTCGATTTCCTTTACCAAAGCTTTGATCTCGTGCTCAATCAGCGGGTAGAACATTTGGACAATTGACTTCTCCCCGGAGCTAAGGTCATCAAGGTCGACGAGCGCGTCAAGACGATGGACACGGAAGAGAACCCTTACTTGGTCGCGATTGGATGCGTCGATGTGCTCAAAGGTCATGTGTGGCAGCAAATTGCGCGTGAGATCTCTAAGCGGCTTCCACGGGTCAACGAGCGATCCCTTGAGAATCTCGCCAACGCGGTCGACGCGGCTGCCGATCGCTTGCAAGCGATCAACCTCGATCTGGCAAAGGGTGTGCTTGAGGTAGTTGGCGGATTCGTCGTAGCCCCATGGATCGCGGTTGCCATCGAACATCCGAATACCCTCGAAGCCGGACACGTTCGGGCTGGCCAAGAGAGCCTCGAATGACAGCGATTGCGCCATTAGATGACGCTGCTGAACTTGTTGTTTTCGCATTGCGCGATGTGGGCCAACGTAGACAATGTTGGAGTAACCCCCGTTGCTACGTACCGAGTTCAGTAGCGTGGACTTACCGCATCCGTTTGGACCCGCGATAACCATCAAGCGAGGCACCGCATCGCACCTGGCTACGCGAATGCTGCGCTGATTGAGTATTTCGAACTTACCAATTCGCATTTCGGGCCCCTGAGTAGATGATGTCGCGGCCTAACGACAGAGTTGACGCGGCGCGGCGCATCATACTTAAGGAGAACCTTGAGATTCGCTCGCCGCGCTCGCGTCGAACGATTTGCTAGACGTTTTTGCTCAGGTATCTCAGTGCAGAGCATGAATGCATGTCATCAGGCTCAGAAAAAGCGTTGGGTCAAGAAAGTAAATATCTTTATGTAGGCAATAAAGATTGCAATAACCTTTGCCCATAAGAAGAATAGCGTAGGCCAATTTATTGGGCGAGGAGCCAAGAACTCAGTTCCCTCTTTGGTTTCAGCCCGCTCCTTCAGGCCATTATAAATCCCCCACACTAAGGTTCCAGCAACATAGTGTAGCAAATCGAACCCCAAGCCAATCACAATAAACTTTGCGGCAGTGAGCAACTCAGGCGGCACGAGCTGTTTGCCATCAATTTCGTCCTTAAATATCCAGATCAGAGCTATGCCGGCAAATCCGAGTTGCCGTACAATTTCGCCCGTCTTTTGGGAGAAATAGTAGTAATTCTCCCGTGCATCTTTTAACTTCATCTCTTCTTGGAACCGCCCTTCTTCGCTCCGCCCTTTCTTCCTCCACCACTACTGGTACCTTTTTTAGTGCCTTTCTTTGCAGTTGCCATTTCATCTCCTTTTCCTATGCAAGGTAATGCAAGGTGTAAAAATGCAAACAAGTGCGATGCTTCACCTGTCTGAAAGAAGCTTGCTTGATTATCCATAGCATATATTACGAGATTTCTTCAACATTCTGAGAGGGCAGTCTAATGATTGTGCCTTGAGGCGCTTTTTAAACGTCTAACGTACAAGGTTCTTTGCGTGGTTTCGCCGCCGTAGAGGACTGGCTGCCACCGAGTGACTGGTTCGGCGGCGGACACCACGCAAAGAACCCGTTGGACTAAACCGCGGCGATTATATGGGGATTGAATCGGGTTTACAATCCTGCTGGAAGTGATCGCGAAGCAGTGAAGGGCGGATCATCGGGGACGTCTCACCGGAACGGCGGACTTGGGTATTTGAAAGGTCGCCGCGAGTGTACGTTTGAGTGTTCCTGCGCGGCAGGCTTGAGATTGGAAGGCACACCTCTATTCTCGCGGCACGGTCCAAAGACGAAGCGCCGACGTCCGGAAAGCCGGATTCCACCATCATCAACCTCGCTGTCTGAATCTCACGATGAGTCATACCCAGTCACGCCTTTTGTCTGCACGGAAGTGAGCGGGAGCAAGGCTTGCATTGGAATCAGCCGGCCTCGTTTGCAAGCCGGGCAAAGCCTCGGGTCTTCTCCGGTCAACTGGCGATAGCGCTCACTCCAGTCTTTGACCTCGAGAGCGGGAGCGCCTGGCGCAGCGCCGGGGATCAGTTCGCGGCACAGTGCGAGATTGGCCCCTCGCCCGCGATTAGCCATCAATCCGAAGTAGCGGATCTTCTGAAAGCCATCCGGCAACACGTGCAACAAGAATCGGCGGATGAACTCGCCGGCCTCGAGAGGCATCACCTTGGACGCGCCTGAGTCGCGATAGTCCTTCCAACTGAAAGTGACTCTCCCGTCATCGAGCGCGAGCAACCGATGGTTGGAGATTGCAACCCGGTGGGTGTAGCGGCCGAGATAATCAAGCACCTGCTGAGGTCCGCCAAACGGCCTCTTGGCATAGACGGCCCAGTTCTTCTTGCGGGCCTTCCCCGTCAGGCGATTGAAAGCGGCGGGGTGGGCGAGGTCTTCAAGCGAGCCGGCAAACTGAAGCTTGCCTTGTTCATACGCCTGCTTGAGATAATCCAGGAACAAGGGGCGAAACAAAGCGGACAAGACTCGAACCGGCAGAAGGAAGCGCGGGCGGCAAGCGATCCATCGGGTTCGGTCCAGTGATAGTCCTCCAGCGGGGACGACGCAGTGAAGATGAGGATGGAGCATGAGGGTCTGCCCCCAGGTGTGGAGCACGGCGAAGAATCCGATTCTGGCGCCGAGATGCTTGGGGTCGGCAGCGATTCTCAACAATGTTTCCGAGACCGCGCGGAACCGCAAGTTGTAAATCACGCGGGCGTTCTGGAGGGCAAGCTGAGCGAGCGAATCAGGGAGGGTGAAGACTACATGGTAGTAGGTCACCGGGAGCAGTTCGCTCTGGCGAGCTTCAAGCCACTTGGCCTTAGCCAGAGACTGGCACTTGGGACAGTGGCGGTTGCGGCAAGAGTTATAAACGGGGACCTGATGAGCGCAGTCATCGCACACGTAGAGGTGCCCGCCGAGCGCGGCTGTTCGACATTGCTCGATTGCTCGCAACACTCGACGCTGCGCCCGGCTGGTCGAATGCTTTTGTAGAAATGCTTTGCTGTGCCGCCGTATCAGATCGGCGACTTCAAGCGTTGGCCGTGACATTGCACTGCCTCAGCTCTTGGGTTGAGGCGACGCGGGTTGTGAATCCAGCGACGGCAGCAAGTCGAATGGACTCACCGTCGATGCGACCGTAGTCTGGGAGACGTGTGTGTAAACAGCGGTGGTCTGCAAGCTGTTATGGCCCAGCAGAAGCTGGATGGTTCGGATGTTGGCGCCGGCTTCGAGCAAGTGAGAAGCGAAGCTGTGCCTGCTATTCCGATATCGGAATAGCAGGCACTATGCCGAGTTCCCGACTATGC
>JBBPIH010000012.1:77183-139250 GCA_038040455.1 Acidobacteriota bacterium | reverse complement strand
AGTACGTCTGTCAATAAAATAAATGACTTACGTACTTGAAATGTCCAAACACCAGACACCTCACTTCAGTGAGGTGAACTGCGCGGGGTACGACGAGAGGAACCGTTTCAACGGTTTTGCGAGACTCGGCGCAATGAAACTGTTAAAACAGTTCGAGCTGAACTCTGCGCCCGCCAACACCTCACTGAAGTGAGGTGTTAATGAAAGAATTCGTACAAGGCTCCCAGGCTTTAAAGGGCATTGATACTGCGCGCTGGCTCATTCAGATCCACTCGCGCCGAGCGTGTTGCTTCTCTTGTTCCTCATCGTCGCCGCCGCGTGCCCTGCGTATACGATCAGCAGCGTGGCTAACGCTGCCAGCGTTGGAACGGGCTGCGAGCGAATGCTCCACACGGTTGCCCACAGAGCGAACGCCAGGAAGATCAGGGGCGTGACTGGATAGCCAACGCAAACTCGCTTGATGTCTGATCGCCGGCGAAGCCGGAACAGGCTGAGAACTGTGAGGGCCGCGAAGATGGTCAGCGTGAAACCGATGTAGATCAACAGCGGACCGAACGAAGAAGTGACAACGAATACCGCTGCCAGCGATGCTTGAACGAAGACGGCGGTCGACGGCACTTTTCTTCGATTCAATCTCGAGAACGAAGACGGCATGAACCCGTCCAACGCCATCGCTTCCAGCACTCGCGGGCCGATCATAATCATTGCGCTCACCGGACTGATCAGAGTGAGCGCAATCAACGCCGAAACGAGATTGCCGCCCGTTGTTCCCCACAGCCTTTGAGCCGCTTCGTGCGCGACCTCTTTTACCTCCGACAACTCAGCTAGCGGCACCGCACTTAGATAGGAGACGTTCACCAGGACATACAAGACTGCAACGACGCCCGTGCCGAGCAGCAACGATCGAGGCAAAGTTCTTTCGGGCCTTCGAATCTCGCCGCCCACGTAAGCTGCCGCGTTCCAACCGCTATACGCGAATGAGACGAAGATCAGCACCACTGCGAACGCTGAAGAGGACCAGAACGAAGGTTTGAATTGCGTGAAGCTCTGTTCGTTTCGATCCGAGCGAAGCAGAGCGCCAACAATGAATGCCAGAAGAAGCATCACTTGAACGGCGATGAGGCTGGATTGGACTCTGCCTCCCAACCTGACGTCAAAAGCATGCAGCATTGATAAGAGGAGAATCGTGAGCACAGCCATCGAGCGCACAGGCCAGTTCGGGACGACGCGTCCAACGTACAGGTGCATCGCTATCGCCGAAGCCGCTATCGGTGCGGCAAAGCCTACGATCAATGACACCCATCCGGAGATTACGCCTAGTGATGGATGCAGCAGCCGGCTCAGGTAAAAGTACTCTCCGCCTGAGCGGGGCATGTTCGCTCCGATTTCGCCGTAGCACAGCGCGCCGCAAAGAGCGACGATTCCGCCCATCGACCAGGCAACCAGGATGTCTCCGCCGCCGGCTCCCATTGCCACCATCAACCCTGTTGTGGTGAAGATGCCGGTGCCGATCATACTAGATACGACAATCGCTGAAGCGGGGATAAGCGTAAGAACTCGACGGCCCGACTCGGAGCTTGAAGATGGACTAGTCAGACTGTTTGCTGGAGATGAAGGAGTGGCGTCGCCCATCGTTGATGATAATGAGCGACGGCGCGCTCGAACTCAAGAACTATTAAATGGTGCCCCCGGCGCGATTCCAACGCGCGACCTCTCGCTTAGGAGGCGAGCGCTCTATGCAGCTGAGCTACGGGAGCACATCGGTTCTAAACTAACAGATACACTTTTCGCGTGTCTACGTCGCCGCTTGCGACTAATCGTCATACCTGAGCAAAGACGAAATCTTGTAGCCGGGAAAGCGCTCGCGGCCATTCAAGAAGTTCAGCTCGACTACGAACGCGAGTCCGGCCACTATTCCGCCGAGCCTTTCGACCAGGTCCACTACCGCGCGCGCCGTGCCTCCAGTAGCCAGCAGGTCGTCGGCGATTATGACCCGATTCCCTTGTCCAACAGCGTCCTTGTGAATCTCGAGTGTGTCAGTGCCATATTCCAGGTCATAAGTTATCGACTCGATAGCCGCCGGCAACTTTCGCGGCTTGCGCACCGGCACGAAGCCCGCCTTCAAACGATATGCGAGCGCCGGCGCGAAGATGAATCCACGCGCCTCCATGCCTATCACCGTGTCGATGTTTGGATCATCTATGCACTCGACCAGTCGATCGATGGTGGTTCGAAGACCGTAGGGATTCTTCAGCAGCGTGGTGATGTCGTAAAACTTGATCCCCGGTTTCGGAAAATCAGGAACGGTTCGAATCATCTCTTTGAGATTGTCCACTCAGTATCTCCTATGTCCGACAAACTTCAGTTTGTCGTCAGTCCAAACGAGAGTTTAACAAAGAAACGACAAACTAAAGTTTGTCGGACATCGTTGGTTGTTTCTCAAAACGCGCCGTCGAATCCACTGTAGCGCCCTGTTGGCAGCATCTCCATCTCGTCAACCTTCTCGACGTGAGCGTACGACGGTCCCCGCTCGAGCGCCTGTCGAAACTGGTCGATTGACTCGTCCGGGCCTTCCGCGATTGCCTCGACGGTTCCATCTGCGAGGTTTCGAACGGCGCCGTCGACACCCGCTTGTCTAGCAGCTCGAATCGCGAAATAGCGAAAGCCTACGCCCTGAACTCTACCTCGTACTATGAATCGCCGGGCTATAGTCATTGCTTGCCGGTACAAACCTTCAACCCATAACAATCCAGTGACATCTGCTCGAGACGATCACTTGATCTCTTTTGCTGCCGCCACGCTGGCGAAACAGGGTACCGCGAAATCCATCCATGCGAACATCATCTCGTCGTAAGTAGGATCGCCCGAGCCGGGGCAGGCCGGTCAGGATTGTAATTGTTCTTTGACCAATTGTCGAAGCGAGCATGGGGTTTGCCGTTAGCGGCAAAAATCACCTTGACAGACAAATTCGGCTTTGGGATGATCGGGCGGTTCTTGCAAGCAACCAGTCGTTGGGCCGATATCAGAATTGTGGAGGGCGCAAAGATTTTGGCGACCTCGGTCTCAATCCGAAGTTGGCTCCGTTAAACTCACAACCGCCTTAAAGGAGGAATCACAATGAAAAACAAGAAGACCGCGCGTGGTTTCGCATACTTAGTAGTGCTTGCCATGTGCTTTAGCATTTCCGCTAGGGCTCAATCATCGCAAAACGTCGAGTTGGTAGCCGCCATTAGTTCCGATTCATCAGAGGTAAGATGGCAGCCGCGTGTCGAATACGGTCACCTCATCCTGACCGTATCAGCACCCGGCGGCGAAGTATATCGCAAGGAATTTGAAGCAGGCGTAGGCCCTTCATTCAAGCTCACCGATGACAAAGGCTTCAACTTGCCTGATGGTCACTATGCGTACGAGTTGCGCGTAGTTCCGGCGTTGAGCCGGGAGGTCAAGAAAGCTCTTAAGGCTTCAAGAGAGAAGGGCAACACCGCGGAGGTAATGGAAGAGCTGCAAAGAAGCGGGCAATTGCCGACGAAGATAACCGTTCAATCCGGGTCCTTTTTGATTCAGAACGGCGCCGTCTTCTCGGGTGCTCCTGAAGAGGCCGCGGAACCACGGAGCGCAAACCCGAATGCGCCGGAGCTTCAGAGCAAGAAGAAGGGCGGTGGCACCGTCACAATACAGGACGTGGTGACTCCAGACGATGTGATCATCCAGGGCAGCGCCTGCATCGGGCTGGATTGCGTCAACGGGGAAGTCTTCGGCTTCGACACGATCAGGCTCAAAGAAAACAACACGCGAATCAAGTTCCACGATACCTCCGTCGGGGCGTTCCCCTCCACCGACTGGCAGCTCACCGCCAACGATTCGGCGAGCGGCGGCGCGAACAAGTTTTCGATTGAGGACATAACGGGGGCGAGGGTTCCTTTCACAATCACTGCGGGTGCCCCGACCAACTCGCTTTTCGTCTCTTCGACCGGCCGTGTGGGGCTGCGCACTGCCACACCGTCCTTGGATTTGCACATCAATACAAGCGACACTCCCGCACACCGGCTGGAGCAAAACAGTGGGGGGGGCTTCACCGCGCAGACTTGGGACATAGCGGGCAATGAAGCCAATTTCTTTGTGCGCGATGTCACGGGTGGGAGTCGGCTTCCTTTCCGCATACGCCCCGGCGCGCCTACCAGCAGCTTAGATATCAATGCGAGCGGCAACGTAGGCGTCGGAACTGCAGCGCCGGCTGATAAACTTGAAGTCGTGGGGCAGGTTCGAGTGTCGGGAGCGAACGCCGGGCTTCTAGCAGGGCCGCGGGACCTCAGCGGAGCGAACCAAATCTGGTATAACCCCACTGGAGACGATATGCGTTTGTTCAACACCGTGACCGGTGACGTTGTAACCGTTCAGAACGGCGGCAACGTCGGCATCGGAACTACTGCGCCAGCAGGAAAGCTGGATGTGAACGGCACAATTTTCCAGCGAGGTGTTTTGCTTCACGCGGATTACGTCTTCGAGCCGACCTACAACCTCGAATCGATCGAAGATCATTCCGCGTTCATGTGGAACAACAAGTATCTACCGGCCGTGGGCGCCAGGAAGGTTGATGAGCACGGTCGAGAGGTCGTCGAGATCGGCGCGCGAATGCGTGGGATGCTGGAAGAGATCGAAAAGGCCCACATATACATTTCAACGCTCAACGATTCGATCACCCAGAAGGACGCGCGGCTGGCTAAGCTCGAGCGAGAGAACGCAGAACTTGCCGAGCGAGTGACCCGCATCGAGGCTATGCTCGCTGCCTCGAAGAGCGAAAAGAAGTAGTCCTCAGATCAGTGAGAACCGGAGGTACAAGGGACGAGGGTCTTCCTCGTCCCTTGTCGTCTGGCCTGGAATTCTTCACATCGATTCGGAAGTCCGTCAGGACACTACCCTTAACGCTGTTTGCCGTGGCCTTCCGACCTTATTTTGGCCTGCAGGTGCCTGAATACTCCGGGGCAAGACTCTTTCAAAAGAAAAAGCGAGAGCAAATTCACTCTCGCTAATTCACCCAACAAGTGGTCGGGGCGATTGGATTTGAACCAACGACCTCTCGGTCCCGAACCGAGCGCTCTACCAGGCTGAGCCACGCCCCGTGATGTTGAACTGGAATGATAGCCGCGCGCTCGACGAATTGTCAAAGCAGCGATCAACCCGCTGACTGTGCACGAACCGGCTGTCCTTCAGTCAACATCTCAATAAACTTGCGAGCAGCCGCGCTGAGTATTTTCCCTTTCCGATAGATGATGCCAATCGGCCGGGCGAAGCTTTCGGTAAAATTTACGGCGCACAATGTCCCGGCTCGCACTTCATTTTGAACAGTAGCTCGCGGAACGATGGTCACCCCCAGGTCAGCTTCGACCGCTTGTTTGACGGTCTCGATGTTATCGAGCTCCATTACGTACTGCACGCTTACGCCGCGGTCTCGGAGAATCTTATCGACCGCTTTACGCGTTGGGATATCACGCTCGAACCCGATGAACCGCTGTCCGTCCAGGCTGGCGATATCGATTCGCCTCTTCGCCGCAAGCTCATGTTCGGGACTGCATACAAGAACAAGCGGGTCGTTTCCCAACGGCATGATTTCGATCTGCGGCCGAGCGGTCGGATAAGCGACAATCCCCATGTCGATCATGTGATTGATTACGTCCTCGTACACCTTGTTAGGGCGGCTGTATTCGATGTGGACGTTCACCTGCGGATAGGACTTGATGAAGCGCTTAAGAACAGGCGACAGCTCATGTATGCCGACCGAGTAGATCGTTGCCACTCGCACCTGGCCGCTCACGATATTCCCCAGCCCCTTCATCTCCTCAGTGAGCGCGTTGAACCGATCCATGATCTCGCGACAGCCCTGATAGAACGTCATCCCCGCGTCGGTCGGCACCAGGCTGCCCCCGCGGCTTCGCTCGACCAGTCTGCGGTTGAATTTATCTTCCAATGCACGGATCTGCTGACTCACCGCTGATTGCGAGATAAAGTTCTTGGTCGCCGCCTTCGAGAAGCTGCGCGCGTCGATGAGATCGCAGAAGACCTTCAGAGACTCGATATGCATAACCCCACCTTATTAGCTGAGTCTTTACGGCTGAGTGTTACTTATAGCATAACTCCGAAGGGTGGCGGGCACACAACACCAAAGGTTTCGGAAGAAAAATGCGCGCTTCTCCGTCTTATAGTTTAAGCTGGACGATAGACTTCAGAAAGAGGCACACAATTGGATAGCTTCTGGCAAGACTTGAGGTATGCAATTCGGCTCCTTACCAAGAGCCCGGGCGTCACCGCGACGGCTGTACTCGCGCTCGCGCTTGGCATAGGAGCTAACACGGCGATCTTCAGTCTGGTGAATGGAGCGTTGCTCCGTCCTTTGCCCGGCGTCCAGGAGCCTGATCAACTGGTCACGCTGGAGCGCACGCAAAACGGAAAGGTGCAGTACAGCTTTGGCTATCCTGACTACGTGGACTACCGCGACAACAACAGTTCCTTTGAAGGGCTGGCAGCTCATTGCGGAACGCCGCTGAGTTTCGAGAGCGGCGCAACTGAGAGATTGAGAGGCGACCTCGTCAGCGGCAACTACTTTTCGGTACTTGGAGTGAAAGCCTTGCTGGGCCGTCTGATTGCTCCCGATGACGACGATCAACCGGGCGCACACCCGGTAGCGGTGCTGAGCTACAGTCTATGGCTTCGAGCATTCGGAGCCGACCCGGCCGTTGTAGGACGCAGCATGAAGCTGAACGGCCATGACTTCATGATCATCGGCGTTGCCGGAAAGGATTTCAGCGGGACAGAAACGGGGGGATCCTACGACGTTTGGATTCCGATCAAGATGCAAGTTGAGGCGATGCCCAGGACTATGGGGCGCAACTGGTTCAACGATCGATCCGCCGGCTGGCTCGGCTTGTTCGGCCGGCTCAAGCCAGGCACTACCGTGGACCAGGCTCAAGCCGAGTTGACCACTGTAGCTGGCGGGCTCGAGCAGAGCTATCCCGATACCAACACAGGGAGGAGCATCTCAGTGCTCGCCGGGCTCGGACTCGATTCAGACGACCGCGTCAGCCTACGCAACTTTCTGGGGCTCTTGCTAGCGGCGGTGATGCTGTTGCTGCTGATAGCCTGCAGTAACGTCGCGAATCTTCTTCTGCTCCGAGCCACGTCGCGGCGACGAGAGATTGCCGTGAAACTGGCTCTGGGAGCGACGCGCGCGCGGCTCGTCCGCCAGTTGCTGACCGAAGGGCTGCTGCTTTCCGTGATTGCCGGGGCCTTGGGATTGCTGTTAGCGCCGTGGTCCGCCGATCTGATCCTGGCCTTTCAGCAACCTGCCTATGGGCTGGGCCGCGTGGATATCAGCCCGGATGCGCGAGTCCTCGTCTTTACAGCGTTGCTCTCCATTTTGACCGCCGTTGTATTTGGACTCGCGCCGGCGTTGCAAGCCTCGAAGACTGATCTAGTGACATCGCTCAAAGATGGAGCGCCAAGCTCCGGTCATCGCAAGTCACGTCTGCGAGGCAACCTCGTCGTCGCACAAGTCGCGCTGTCGCTCGTGTTGCTGATCGGCGCAGGTCTGGCGGTGAAGACCATGCGGAAGGCGTTGACCATGGATCGAGGATTCGACAGCGAGAACATGGTGTTGATGTCGATGGACCTGACGATTCGAGGCTACAGCGAATCCGCAGGCCGCTCGTTCTACGAAGAACTGATCAAACGCGTCGACGCTCTTCCGGGAGTCCTATCTTCAAGCCTCGCCAAGACGGTTCCACCCAACGACTGGAGCGACCGGCTGTCTGTGTTTCACGTTGGCGAGCAGCCGCCTCCTGATGAGTTGCGCGCCCGAGATGATCTGGGGTTGAGAGTGGATGCAAACCGAATCGGGCCTAACTATTTTAAGACGCTAGCCATCCCGCTTATGCAAGGACGCGAGTTCACCGACCAGGACAGAGTTGGCGCCACGCCGGTCGCGATCATAAATGAAAAGCTCGCCAAGAGACTCTGGCCCGGCGAGAACGCCGTCGGAAAGCGGCTGGCTGTGCCGTTTTGGAATGAACCGTCTCGTCCTCCTGTCGAGATAATCGGAGTCGCCCGCGACACCAAACATCGTTCTCTGCTGGCCGATATGCCTATGCTGATCTACCTTCCGGAGCTGCAAGTCTATGATGGGAGGGCAACGCTTGTAGCGCGCACAAGCGGCGATCCAACTACGCTTATTCCGGCGATTCGCGGCGAGGTGGCCGCGCTCGATAAGGACCTGTCGCTGTTTGGCGTGAAGACCATGTCCCAGCAGATCGAGAGCACTCTTTGGCAGCAACGCACAGCCGCTGGACTGATAGGCATCTTCGGATTGTTGGCGCTGGCGCTCGCGGCAGTTGGCATCTACGGCGTGATCGCTCATTCGGTGGCGCAAAGAACTCGCGAGATAGGAATCCGAATGGCGCTTGGGGCCGGCGCGCGCGACGTGCTGCGGATGATTTTGAGGCAAGGACTAATGCTTGTGCTGATTGGAGTGGCCGTCGGTCTTGCTGCGGCGTTCGCGTTGACGCGGCTCATGTCTTCGTTGCTTTACGGCGTAAGCGCAACCGATCCGATGACGTTCGCCATCGCGAGCGTGGCACTTGTGGGAGTGGCTCTGGGAGCCTGTTTAGTGCCAGCTCGCCGAGCTACGAAGGTTAATCCGATGATTGCGTTGAGGTGTGAATGACGACTACAGCCGGCGTAGCGTTCAAGCCACCTCGTAGAGGTGGAATGTTTATAGGAGAATCGCGCGCCCGACTACCAACCCCGTCAGGGGTTGAATGTTCTTATTGATCCGGGCATTTCACGTCAATACCCTAACGAGGGCGGACCAGCACATTTCACCCCGCTGGGGTGAGGACGTATTTGCCGTCGGGTCTATAAACATTCCACCTCTACGAGGTGGCAGCCAGCTCTACGAGTGGCAGCAGCCAGGTAACCGTTGAAACCACCTCGTAGAGGTGGAGTGTTTGTAGAAGAATCGCGCCCGAGTACCAACCCCGTCAGGGGTTGAATGTTCTTATTGCGCCGGGCATTTCACATCAATATCCGAACGAAGCGGACCACACATATCACCCCGCTGGGGTGAGGTCGTATTTGCCATCGGGTCTACAAACATTCCACCTCTACGAGGTGGCCGCCCGGCGATTCATCGCTCCAATCCGTAGGGACTCTTAGACTCTGATGGTCAACTTGCTCGACAAGTTGAAGCGGCGTAGTATGTGCCCGCTCGCTTTTTGGCGCGCAGTTTTCGAATTAGGGCACGCAGAATAGGCATTAGAAAGGACGGCAGATGAGACTTTATACACTTGCAGTGATTCTTGTCCTTGCGGCAACACTCCAAGCGGCGCCGCAGGATGATCGCAAGGCCGACCGTGAGGCGATTCGCGCTCACATCGACCGCATTTTCCAGGCCTTTATCAAAAAAGACGCTGCCGAGCTGCGCGCCACGCACCATCAGAACTGGCTGGGCTACCTGGAAGGGTCACGCACCATGATTCGCGGCGTCGACGGATACATGGATAACACCTATGTTGACCCGGCAAGTCCATACGGCATGAAAAGCTACAAGATGCGCGAATTCGACATGATCTTCAAGGGGGATGCGGCCTTTGTATGCTTGACCGCTGATGTCGAGTCGAACACACCAAACGGACCGATGATGCGGGTTCTTCGGATCGCGGATTTTTACACGAAGCAGGATGGCAAATGGATCCAGACCGGAAGCGATACCGAGCTTCATCCGGAATCGGTGGAGGAGCAGTCCCAGACGCCGAGGTCCTTAGGTGATCAAATGAAGAAGCGGTTGCTCGATGCGCGAGAAGCCGTCTGGCGAGCGTACTTCTCGAACGATCGGGCGGCGCTCGAAAAGCTGATCCCGGAGGAGACAGTAGCCATCAATGCAGGCGACGACAATTGGGGAAATCGCAACGCGATCTTCGAGGGTGCGGCGCGGTTCGCAAAGAGCGGCGGCAAGCTTATCAGGTTGGAGTTTCCAAAGACCGAGATTCAAGTCTATGGCTACACCGCAGTCGTGTACTCCAACTATGTATACGAGCTGGAGATTGGCGGCCAGCGCTCCCAGCAAAGCGGCCGCGTCACCGAGGTATTCGTGTTGCGCAAAGGACAGTGGGTGAATCCGGGCTGGCACATGGACAGCGGGAAATAGACGCAAACCGGGGACGCGGTGGCGGCCGTCGGATTCGACTGACCGTGTAAGCCGATGACGACGAGCAATTACATGGCATGCGCGCTAACCACCTCGTAGAGGTGGAATGTCTATAGAGATATCACACGCTCGACCACCAACCCCGTCAAGGAGTTGACTGTTGTAATTAATCCGGCTTTTCACGTCAATATCCAACGGGGCAATACCTATCACCCCGCTGGGTTGAGTTCGTATTGAGCGTCTGGTCTACAAACATTCCACCTCTACGAGGTGGCCCGCGCGACTGAACTCAACATTACGACCGAGAAGAACGTCAAGCAAGCCGTGCCGTTTTTCGCGGTGTCGAACATTCAGGCTTAGGAGACTAGAATGAAGGCAGTATTCAAAACCGCCTGGCCGTATGCCAGCGACGCAATGAATCTTCCCGTGGCGGATATGGAGACAGCCATTCCTTTTTACGAAACAATAATGGGGTTCCAGGTTGTGTCTCGGAAAGATGCGCCGTTTAAGTCTGCTGTTCTTGGTAGAGATGGCATTCAAATCGGTCTAGCCGAGAATGGAGGCGACCCGACCCAGGAAGGATGTTTCTTTGAAGTTGATAATGCCGAAGCAGCCTTCGGTGAATTGAAGGCGAATGGCTTAACTACGCACCCCAGCTGGACTGGGCGGAAGGCGCCGGAGGAAACAGAAGAGGCTGGCTTCAGCATCGACCAACACGGAGCAACTTCTTTCAAAGTGTTTTTCGTCGTGGCGCCGGACGGGCTCTGTTACTGTCTGGGTGAACGGCAGAGTTGAGAATGAGCCTAGGTGAAGGTTTTGAGTCTTACTGGAGAAAGCTTATCGATCAGCAGCTCAAGAAGACGCGGTCGCTGGATTCGTGTCTTCCTGGTGGCCGGTCTGATCGGATGTCAACGCGATGCCGCCATCAACGTCGGGCCTGCGCGTGCTAGCCAGCCCCCGGCCCGGTCGGACTCCTTCCTCGGTTCAAAAGCCGGGGACGAGCGGGAAGCCGCCGCCGTCAAGCTCTGCTGGTGCCCGCCCGGTCGCTTCCGAATGGGTAGCCCGCCCGACGAACCCGAGCGCCGTCCCGGCGAGGAGCAGGTCGATGTAACCCTGTCTCGTGGCTTTTGGATTGGCAAGTACGAAGTTACGCAGGGTCAGTGGAAACGGGTGGTCGGCGAGTTCCCGGGCATGTTCACAGCGGGCGAGGGCGACGACTTCCCGGTTTATACGATCAACTTCGCCGAGGCGGAGGAGTTCTGCCGGAAGCTGACCCAGCAGGCCCGCGCGTCCGGCGACCTTCCGAAGGACTGGGAGTTCCGTCTCCCCACGGAAGCGCAGTGGGAATACGCCTGCCGGGCCGGGACCACTACCGCAACTTCGTTCGGCGACAAGCTGAGCAGCAAGCAGGCAAACTTCCAGGGGAAGCCCTACAACGGAGCCGAGGAAGGACCGTCACTTAAGCGGACCGCCAAGGTCGGGAGCTACCCGGCCAACCCGTGGGGCTTACACGATGTCCACGGGAACGTGTTCGAGTGGTGTCGGGATTGGTCTCATCCGAAGCTGCCGGGCGGTACTGATCCTGACCTGTCGTCGATCAAGGCCGCGTCCCGCGTCCGCCGGGGCGGGTGCTGGGCCGACGAGGGCTGGCCCTGCCGGTCGGCCTTTCGCCTCCGATTCGAGCCGGAGCGACGGCACGACCACATCGGCTTTCGCATTGTCGCCATCTCGCCTTAGCGGCCAGCGGCGATCATCACAACGAGATGAAGCCAATATTCTTTGATCCGGACGAGACTCTTTTCGATCAATGGAAGAGCGCTCGCGCCGCGCGCCCTAGAGAGCCGTAAAGTGAGGGGCTCAGAGATGGGTGAGGTAGTTAGTGAAGAAGCCGATCAATGTTCCAACACGAGCAACGATAGAGTTCATAGCGTCCCACCTTCCGCCAGGAACAGCGATTCTCGAGGTCGGATGTGGCGAAGGGCATGTCGCCCTGGAACTTCTGAACCGTGGTTACGACGTGATCGGAGTAGATTCGAACCAGGAGGTCATTACACGGGCACAAGAGCGGGGAGTTCCCACGTTACAGGCATCGTGGCTGGAGTTCGGAAGTGCTCCTGTTGATGCCATTGTCTTCACCCGTTCCCTCCACCACATCAGCCCGCTACAGAAAGCGGTTGGCAAGGCACGAGAGGTCTTGCGGGCGTCGGGGATGCTCCTGGTTGAAGATTTCGCGTTCGACGAAGCGGACAAGCGAACGATCAACTGGTTTCTTGAAGTTCTCGGCTCTCAGGCGGGGAAAGTGCTCATCGCCCCGGTTCCTGGTGAGCTTGTAACAGACCTGCTTGGTTCAGAAGATCCCGCGGCTGTATGGCATCAGAGTCACGACCATGCACTTCACACGACGGCGGTAATGACTCAAGCCATCGCAGAGTACTTCATCATTCGAGAGACTCAGTCGGTTCCATATCTCTATCGTTACCTTGTGCCGGTTCTACCGGAAACCGCCGAGGCGACGCTGTTCGTCGAGGAGGTCTTCCGGGAGGAGACGCGCCTTGAAGAACGTGGAGAGGGGGTGCTTATCGGCCGTCGCATAGTAGGCTTACCAAAGGTGAGTTGACTCAAAGATGAGACACCTAAATCCATGAAATGTTCGTAGACCGGCCTTCAGGCGGAAGTTTTGTAGAATCGAGCGTACGACAAACGCCTTACGAACTTCCGCCTGAAGGCCGGGCTACGAACATTCTTCATAGCGAGATCACAGTCGGGGGATCGTCGGGCGTCACACGTGAAGGGATGGCGGTCTTTCCTGGACCGTCCGCGCGAACTACTGGTGATCGCACATTGACACAGCGTCAATAGCGCCGAGAAGATTCAACGATGATCCAACCCGAAGAGCTAAAGAAAGACGAGCCTCTCGTCTGGTCCACCGGGACAGGCACCGAGGTATGGGAGATGTTCTGCGCCGCGATCACAGGAAACCTGGATACCATCAAGCGGCTCGTGAACAACGATTCGTCCATCGTCCGCTGCCAATACGCGTACCGTACGCCGCTCTACTTCGCTGTGAGGGAAAACCAGGTCGAAGTCGCTGCCTTCCTGCTCGAGCACGGCACCGATCCGCTCGGTCTGGCCGTCAACGACAGCCTCCTCGACATCACTCGTGACCGTGGGTACGTGGAGATGGAGAAGCTGCTGGAGGCTAAGCTCGCCAGTCTTCATGGCGCCTCAGCCAAAGGAGAAGCCATCGCGGCTGCGATCCGCGAACGCGATCTGGCAAAGGTTCGAAGCCTGCTCGACGCCTCGCCGGAGCTGCTGCATGCCGGTGACGGACGATCCAATCAGCCTATCCACTGGGCTACGATGACGCGGCAGATCGTCATCATCGACGAGCTGCTAGCACGAGGTGCGGACATCAACGCGCAGCGCCAGGATGGCGCGCGCCCGATTCACATAACCAACGGCGATTATCACTATCGCGGCTGGCGGGATGTGCCCAGGGACACCGCAGCCACCCCTGGAGAGGTGCTCGCGCACCTCCGTGCCCGCGGCGCGTGCTGCGACATCAACACGGCCGCGCATACCGGCGATCTCCAACGGGTGAGAGCGCTACTCGATGAAGACCCGTCGTCCGCCAACCGCGTCGGCGATCACGTCGGTTACTACCTGGGCGCCGGGGCACCCCTGAAGAACGCCGCCGCCCGCGGACACATCGAGATTGTGAAGTTGCTGTTAGAGCGCGGAGCCGATCCGAATCTGCCGGAAGAGGGCATCGCCCCACACGGCCACGCGCTTTATTCGGCGGTCTACAACGGGCACTTTGAAATCGCGAAGCTCCTGCTGGAGCATGGCGCTTATCCGAATCCGCCAGTCGAAAGTTCCGCTGACGCTCTGAGCATCGCCATGATGAACAAGGACGAGAAGATGGTCGAGCTCCTCTGCTCGTACAGCGCTGCCCGATCCGTGGATATTCTGTCGCATTATGGCGATGTCGAGACGGCGGCTGCAATCTTCGCGGTGAACCCGGCGTTGGCAGACGACCCTCACGCGCTTGCGCAAGCCGCAGGGAATGGCCACGAGGCATTCGTCCGCTTGATGCTTCACCACCAGCCCGACCTGGCCAAACGCGTCTCCGGCGGAGCCAAGACGCGAGAGCTGTCCGAATTCTTGTTCGAGCGCAGCGCGAATCCGAATCGTTCAGACTGGCTGGGAATCACACCGCTTCATCAGCTTGCAAGGTCGGGCGATCTGGAAAAAGCCGCGATCTTCATCGACCACGGAGCCGACTTGCATGCTCGAGATGAGGACATCTGTTCGACGCCGCTTGGGTGGGCGGCCAAATTCGGCAAGACCCTCATGGTCGAGTTTCTGCTGAGACGCGGCGCAAAGCCGAACGTGCCGGACGATCCACCGTGGGCGACACCGTGTGCGTGGGCCACCCGGCGAGGCCATCACGAGGTTGTGGAATTGCTAAAGCAATACGAGAAGACATGAAGATCTCCTTTCCCGAATGGGTTGAGCCGATGGCGGCGACGCTCACGCAGGAGCGGTTCACCGGGCCGGAGTGGGTCTTCGAGCGCAAGCTCGACGGCATCCGCCTGCTCGCGTTCAAACAGGGGCCGGACGTCCGCCTGTTCTCGCGCAACCGGCTGCCGCAGAACATCCCTGCCGTCGCTAAGGCGATCGCGAATCTACCGGTGCGCGATGTGATCCTCGACGGCGAAATCACCTGGGGCCCCGACAGGGCCGCCTATCACGTGTTCGACGTTATGTGGCTGAATGGCCGCGACGTGACGTTGCTGGCACTCGACGCCCGTCGCGAGCTGTTGAGCAGTTTGCCTCTTCGATCGCCCCTGCAGCGCGTGGCCTCGCTGCAAGATCCGAAGCCTTGGGAGCGCGCGTCGAACGAGGGCTGGGAGGGCGTCATTGCGAAGCGACGCGACGCGCCCTATGAGCACCGCCGCTCGAAGCATTGGCTGAAGATGAAGTGTGAGGCGACGCAGGAGTTCGTGGTCGGCGGGTTCACGGATCCGCAGGGTACCCGGGTCGGCCTGGGCGCGCTGCTCGTCGGCTATTACGAACAGGATGACTTCGTGTTCGCCGGGAAGGTCGGCACGGGCTTCGACACGAAGCTGCTGCTGGACCTCCGCGCGCGGCTGGATACGCTCGAGATCGCGAAGCCGCCGTTCACCAAAGCCGTCGGGCTGCCGCGCGTGCGCGCGCACTGGGTGCGCCCCGAGGTCGTCGTGCAGGTCGCCTTCATAGAATGGACGGTGCACGGCAAACTTCGCCATAGCCGGTTGCTGGCCGTCCGCACCGACAAGCCGGCACGCGAGGTCGCGAGGGAGATGCCGTGATCACTCACCCCGAGAAGGTGTTGTTCCCCGGCGACGGGATCACCAAGGGCGAGCTCGCGTCTTATTACGAAGCCGTCGCGCCCGTCATGCTGCCGCATATCCGCGCACGTCCGGTCACGATGGAGCGGTACCCGGCCGGCATCAGTCAGCAGGGCTTCATGCACAAGAGCGTGTCGAAGGGTTTCCCCGAGTGGCTCGAGCGCGTCGAGGTTCCAAAGAAGGGCGGTACGGTGCACCATCCACTCGTTCGCGATACGCGATCGCTGCTCTGGCTTGCCAATCAGAACTGCATCACCCCACACGTGTGGACGTCTCGCGCGCCGAATTTGTACCAGCCCGACATCTGTGTCTTCGACCTCGACCCGTCCGAAGATGAACCGAATGTGCTGCGCGCGGCGGCCCTGGAGCTTCGCGATCTCCTCGATGAGATGGGGCTGCCAAGCTGGGTGAAGACATCGGGCTCGAAGGGGTTCCACATCGTCGTCCCGCTCGACGGCAAGGCCGGCTTCGGCGAGGTGGCGAGGTTTGCACACGCCGTCGCTACGGTACTTGTGAAGCGCGATCCGCAGAACCTCACCCTTGAGTTCAGCAAGGCCGACCGTGGCAGGCGCATCCTCGTCGACACCGGACGCAACGGCTACAGCGCGACGTTCGCCGCGGCCTACGCCGTGCGGGCGAAGCCTGGCGCGCCCGTGTCCGCGCCGTGCACGTGGGAGGAGCTCGAACGCGGCGAGGTCGGCCCCCGGACGTTCACGCTGCGGACGATGAACGGCCGCATCGCCGACGTCGGTGACCTGTGGTCGGACATGCGCAGACGCAAGCGGTCGCTGCGACGTCCGATGGAGAAGTTGCGCCGGCTTTACGGAACAGGGTGAGATAGCGAGTCGTGGGGAATTGTGCGTTGCGAGAAACTTGCCACCAAGTCACAAAGTCACGAAGGTGCACAAAGGGTTTTCTTTGTGTACTTTGTGTCTTTGTGCCTTCGTGGCGGGACAACGTGTCGCCTGAGCAACGCTCCCACTGCGACGGCGCGAGGCGGACTAGAATCCTCGGTGGCTGGACGCGTGACACTGATAACGTCGTCGGCGTGACTCGCTCACCCCGGAATCCGAGATGCTAGCACGTGGCGCAGACTCTCGAGTTCTGCCCTGAGTGGAAGCCAGTATTGCCGGTCAGCTTCGCGTTCTAACCTTTCTTCCTTGAGAAGTGCTTCCGCCAAGATCAATTCATTTCCCGGTCTGGCGAGCTTCAGCAGCGGGCGTTTGCGAAGCAACTGCGTTGGTAATCGGCCCTGTCCTGCTGCCAACTCAATCAGCAACTCCGGCGTACGCAGTTCAAGAAACCAGAAACGGATCTGCTGAGCGTTCGGATGCTCACGGTTCGCGAAGTAGTTGACCTCAACCAGCCGGCGCAGCATTGGCCAATCTTTGTCGCGCTGTGTCTTCTTTGCTTGTACCAGATCAGGAAGCGACATGAGTTCGCATGTCGTGCCTTCATCGATCGACATCGTCGTGCGCCGGCCCCAAAGCTTAGCAAACGAGTCAACACCGCGCATCGTTGTCATCACATCGACTCTCATCCCGGCGGCCTCAGGGTGATGACATCTAAAGTGAATCGCGTGGCCCTTACGAAGGTACTTCAGTTCGAACGGTGGGACGGCAATAACTTCCGCCTGCAATTCTTTCAAAGCTTTGCTGAGCTTGGCGAGGTTCGCCGAGGTGGAGAGTATTGCAAGATCAGTGTCGCGGCTAAACTCGGCTGCGCCGTAGAACACGCATGCCTGGCCGCCCATCAGCAACGCGCGCACTCGGTGCGCTCCGATCGAAGAAAGGACTCTGAGTATCGGGTTCCGTATCAAGCGAGCCCCCCAGTGAGAGGTAAGACTGCCAGAGCTTCTCCGACTCGCGCCAGCGTTCGAGCGGTGTGAGCCGATACCACTCGGCCCATTCTTCACCAACTAGCTCTTCCATCGGGATCATGGCCCAGTAGTCTATACCCTTCGCGTGAGTTTCTGCACCTGGCTTGAGCGGAAACGCGCGGTCACACCGAAATCGCTGACGAGCGCTATACTGCCGCTGCGGCTCTACTTCATTGACATCCCATTGGCTAGCCTGGAGGGAACTGGTCGAGCAACAGCGGTAGACGCGCGTGAGCCGCTCAACGCTGTGTTGCAGTTGACGTAGCCCTCGAAGACGCTCGGGTCACGCAGTTGAATACCAAGCCGTTAGGCTGCGAGATGTCATGCGCGACCTAACAGCCGATAAGGGCACTGGCGGTAGTGTCAGTTTTCGGAGAGCGCCAAGGTTGAGGCAGCGGAATTGTCTTTGATTTCTGCTGCCAGATTCCGGTTCGATGAATCATCGTCCTTGCACAAACAATCGCGCTTTCATCGCAATGGCCATCTTGCCATTCCTGCTCGCGGCCTGTCATTTGTCGCGACAACCAGCGCCTTCTTCGTCTGCACAGCGTTCGAGCGCTTCCCGCTATCCGCCTCATTGGTGGGCGCCTGCTCCCAAAGATGGCGCACCCGAGTGGGAGATCTTGCCCCAAGAAGCCGGACCCGGTGAAGTCATTCTCTCCAAGCGCCACGAACTCGGTCTGCTTTCCAATTTTGCGGCGACGCCGTTTATCTTTCGCGGCAAACGTTACGGCAGCTTGGAAGGGTTTTGGCAGATGATGCTCTATCCCGAAGGCAAGCATGACCTCCGCGCCAGGTTTCCCGGCCTTGAATGGAAATACACGCGCGAGCAAGTGGCCGAGATGTCAAGCTTCGAGGCCAAGAGCGCAGGCACGCTCGCCGAAGAAAACATGAAGAGGATGGTGATCACCTGGGTCACCTTTGAAGGCCAACAGATCGAATACCGGCCTGCTGTGCCTGGAGAGCATTACCGATTAATCGTGGCCGCGACCTGGGAGAAGGTGCGGCAGAATCCCGAGGTAAGAAAGGTTCTGCTGGCGACGGGCGATCTGATTCTAAGAGCCGATCACCATGAGGAACCCAACGCGCCGGCGGCATGGCGATACTACGAAATCCTCAGCCAGATCCGCGAGGAACTGCAAAAGCAGCAACACGCCCGCTAACGAAACCACCTCGTAGAGGTGGAATGTTTATAGAAGAGTCGCGCGGTCGAACACCAACCCCGTCAGGGGTTGAATGCTATTGCTCCGGGAATGTCACGCCTATGTCCTATGCGAGCGGACCAGCACATATCACCCCGCTGCGGTGAGCGCTTATTCGCCGTCGGGTCTATAAACATTCCACCTCTACGAGGTGGCAGTCGATTGGTGCTCAGCGAGCGGTTGACCGGTTTGCATAATCAGCCACATCGTTAGCAGAACGATGACGCTTGACGAGCTACGGCAACGCCGTATACTTGAGAAGTGTTCAGCTTCATCGAAACGAAGCTCTTCACTCGGCTCGTCCAGGAGTATCTCAGCGACGACGAGTACAGCGAACTTCAGTGGTTTCTGACCTCCGACCCGGAGAGCGGTCCGGTGATTCCAGGCACGGGTGGAGTGAGGAAGCTTAGGTGGCGAGCCGCTGGTCGGGGTAAGCGTGGCGGGTATCGAGTCATCTACTACGCAAAGCGGGCCGACGGTGTAATCTGGATGCTGACTATGTATCCGAAGAACGTCATCGAAAACATTCCGGCGCATGTCCTTCGACAGATTCGGGAGGAGATTGAGAATGGCTAAGGCAAAGCGAGACATCGGTCGCGAAATTCTGCGAGGCCTGCGAGAGATTAAGCGCGGTCAACATGGACGCGTTGTGAACCTTCCCAGTGTCGCGAGCATTCGCGAAAAGACCGGGCTTTCTCAAGAGCGCTTCGCTACATTGCTCGGCGTATCGGTTCGCACTCTTCAGGATTGGGAGCAAGGCCGCCGGGCGCCGTCAGGCGCGGCTCGCACGCTGCTGCTCATCGCCGAACGCAACCCGAAGGCCCTGCTCGATGTCGCATGACAACAACAGGAGCAAGAATCAATGAGCGATCTTGAAAGATACGTTGGGAAACGTAAGCGCCTGGACACTAAATTCGCCGAAGGCTTCGAGGTTGGATATTCCAATTTCAAAGTCGGGGTTGTGCTCAGACAGGCACGCGCGAAAGCCGGGATGACGACTTAATCCAAAGCAGCCCGTCATCTCGTACAACGAGAGCTTTTTCCATAAGCTCGAACGCGCGGTCTTTGTCGCCAAGTTCGGAGCAGATCGCTGCCGCTTGCACCAACGCGGGAGAGAATTGATCGGTCAGCGCCAACAGTTTCTCAGCCATCTGCAACGCCGCGCTCTGCTGCCCGACAACGGCATACGCGCAGCCCAGCACGGACACCGGGAATATCGCTTCTGGTCCTTCGGCCGGGAAGCCGGAGTGTCGTTCTGCGCGGCTCGGCATACATAGCGGATATGCTATACTACGCCCGTGACCTGGAACGTCACCTTCTACAACGAGCGTGTTGAGGCCGAGATCCTCGCTCTTCCAAGCGGATTGCTTGCGCGCTTTCTGCGATATGCGGAGAGAATGGAGACGTTCGGGCCCGATCTGGGAATGCCACATACCCGTGCGATGGGTGGCGGGCTATTCGAACTTCGAATGAAAGCCGCGGAGGGAATTGCGCGGGTGTTCTATTGCACGGTCATCGACCGACGAATTGTATTCCTGCACCAGTTCGTTAAGAAGACAGACAGGACACCGCCGAAGGAACTCAAGATCGCTCGACAGCGGATGAAGGAAGTGAAATATGACTAGCACTCTAAAGCAGTTCAAGGCGCGCGCCTTGGCGCGTCCGAAAGTGAAGAAGGCGTACGACGATCTCGCCGAGGAATTCGCTTTTCTCGATGAGGTGCTCAAGGCGAGGGCCGAATCTGGCCTCTCGCAGGCGGAAGTCGCCGCGCGCGTCGGTACAACGCAGTCGGCGATCGCCCGCCTGGAATCCGCCGCACCAAAGCATTCTCCATCGCTCGCCACGCTTCGGCGATATGCCAGGGCCTTGGGATATAAACTAGAAGTCCGGCTTGTGAAGGAAGAACGACGGCCAACCACTCGATCGAGACAACGCAAAGTAGGAGCACCGTCGCGCCGCTCAGCCTAGTCGTGTCACGTTCCCAAGGCCCACAGTGCATTACCCGATGGGATTTGCATCGCAGCGTTCCCGTTTGCAACATCGAAATCGTCACGGCTAAAATCCGGGCTAAATGAAAGCCTACTCTTTGCCGCTGATCGTGTTTCTGTTCGCAGGTGGCGCTGCCGCGACTCAGACCAAACCTCACCCGCACATCGTGGTTACCCTCTCGCGCGACGTTGCCACTGCGGGAGTATCCGGCCGGTTGTTGATCTTTATGAGCAACAAGGCGGACTCACCGCTGCGCCCAACCTGGGGCAGCGATCCACGGGACCTCTGGATAGCTGCGAAGGAGATACCACACCTTGCCCCGGGAGATTCAGTTGAATTAGATGCTGACGACCTCGCGTTCCCGGAGCCGTTTTCGAAGGCGCCCACCGGCGAATACCGACTTCGCGCTGTTCTCGATACGAACCACACCTACGCGTACGTGCAAGACGAAGACGATGGAGACTTGCGCAGCGAAATTTCAGTGCAGCACCTGCCCGCTGGCAGTATCACCGTGACGCTCACCCAGCGCGTAAGTGATCCCCCGCTGGCGATACCCCACGCCGAACTGCTCGATTTCCAGTCCCGCCTCCTAAGCGAGTTTTGGGGACGGTCGATGCACATTCGCGGACTCATCGTTTTGCCGCCTTCGTATGGGAAGAATAAATCTCAGAGGTATCCCACCGTCTATTGGACCCACGGATTCGGCGCGACGCTCCGGGGTATTGCGGCCTACGAGCTACAGTACTACTACCCTTATATGGAGCGTGGCGAGAGGCCCGAGATGATCTACGTTCTGCTGGATCAATCCTGCCCGTTCGGCACCCACGAGTTTGCGAACTCGGCAAACAACGGGCCGTGGGGCGATGCGCTGGTGAAAGAACTCATCCCTGCGCTCGAGCGCAAGTATCGCATGGATGCTAGACCAAGCGGCCGCTTGTTGCAGGGCCACTCCTCCGGAGGTTGGGCGGCATTGTGGCTGCAGGTCAACTATCCGAGCGTCTTCGGCGGCACTTGGCCCACGGCCCCCGATCCCCCAGACTTCCGCAACTTCGTTCCTGTCGACCTTACGACGGCACGAAATATGTACCGCACACCTGATGGGAAGCGAACAGTCGTCATGCGCGCCAACGGCAGGGAAATCGCGATGGAGGATTACGCGCGACGGGAGTTCGTTCTCGGCGAGTACGGAGGGCAGGTGAGCTCTTTCGAAGCCGTTTTCAGCCCCCGGGGCGCGGACGGGCGACCCATGCGGCTCTTTGATCGAGTCACTGGCGAGATTGATCGCGAGGTTGCCAAAGCATGGGAGAGATACGACATCGCGCGCATCCTGCGCCAGAATTGGCGGGAACTCAGATCGAAGCTCAACGGCAAGATTTACCTATACGTTGGCACGGCCGACAACTACTACCTTGATGAACCTGCACGTCTGCTGCAGCAGACGATCAAAGAGCTGGGGGGCACGGCAAGTTTTGTGTTTCTTCCCGGTCGCACACACGACAATGTCTACGAGAACGGCATAGCGGAACAGATTTGGCGGGAAATGTGGAACACTGCCCGTCCAGTCAACAAGAAACCGAAGGTACCAAAACGCCTAACAGCCGTGACCAAATGAACACACGGTTTGACGTTGCAAACATCCTACTCGATCTTGCGAAGCTCACCGTTGATGGCAACACGCCGCTCATGTGGCTGCCCGAAGACGAAGCTCGCGCAACGGAAATCGTCGAACTGCTGCTCGCTCATGGGGCCGACCCGACCATCAGGAACAAAGAAGGAATGACGGCGGCGGATTGTGCTGAGAAGCGAGGGCTGTATGTAGTGGCCGAGTTGCTGCGTTCGAAGGCTGCGTGAGGAATTCGGTTTCGAGTCGTGTGGAATTACAAGGAGTTCGCCACAAAGACACCAAGACACGAAGGTCCACAAAGTCTATCTTTGTGTAGCTTCGTGACTTGGTGCCTTTGTGGCAAGACAGCATCCGACACCTCGACACGCTATTCCACTAACAGCGTTCGCGGTGCGCCAGAAAGGAGCCAGCAATGAAACAACCCAAGAGCATCAATCTCGATCAGTACACGACTCAGGCAGAGGAGCTGCTAAAGCATGCCCGCGCCGGCCAGCCGGAGGCGCTCGACCGCCTGCGACAAAATCATCCCGAACACAAATCCCTGGCGGCTGACAGCATTCAACTTGCCGACGCCCAGCTTGTGATCGCGCGAGAAAACGGATTCCCAAGCTGGGCGAAGTTCGACGAGGAGCTCTTATTCCGCGACGCCGTTCAAGCGCTCGACGCGGGCAACTATTCGTGGCTGGAAGCGCTGCTCGACAAGCACAGGTTGTCGCTTATGGATCTCCTCGTGGCGGCCGGAGAGCCGAAGGTACCGATGGAACAAGCCTTCACCTGGGCTTGTATGCTCGGTCGAACCAGCGACGCCGAATTCCTGCTGGACAAAGGTGTCGATCCGCTAGCGGGAGACAACACCTGGCTGAACGGCTTTCACTACGCCGTGTCTAGCGGACACGTGGATGTCGTCAAGCTCCTGATTGAACGAAGAGTTCCTCCCGAAGTAGAGAACAGGTATGGTGGGACAGTTCTGGGTCAAGCAGTGTGGTCTGCCATAAACGAGCCCAAGGTTGACCACGTTGCCATCATCGAAGCCCTGCTGGCCGCCGGTGCAAACATTGACGAAGCCGACTATCCAAGCGGGAACGCGCGCGTGGATGAAGTGCTCCGGCGCCACGGCGCGAAGTCAGAGTGAGCAGCGGTAGACTCGTTCGGAGCGCTCGCGCCTTTTGCGATCCGTCTCGGCCCTCGAGCGGCCAGTGATTATTCTTGATAGAGCTGTATGAGGTTGCCGCAAGTATCTTCAAATACGGCGACGGTCACCGGTCCCATTTTTGTTGGCTCCGACTTGAACAGTACACCAAGCTTCTTCATTCTTTCGTACTCTTTATGAATATCATCAACAGCAAATGCCGTTAAAGGTATCCCTGCCTCGAATAGCGCTTTTTGGTAAGTCCTGGCAGGTGGAAATCCCATTGGCTCAAGAAGTAACTCAATATCGTGTGGCCCTTCCGGCGAGACAACTGTTAACCATTTGAATTCCCCGACCGGTATGTCCTTGTGCTTAATGAAGCCCAAAGCCTCTGTATAAAACTTAAGGGCGTTGTCCTGGTCGTCTACCATCACACTGTTTAGCTTTATCTTCACGCTGATGATGTCCTTTCTTGTTGAATTGCGTCGTGGGCCTGTCTTTGGCTTTCGAGTTGGTTCAATTTACTGTCTGCTTCAGAAACTGTCAACCACCTAGCCTAGCAAGTGTCTTTGGATGGCCTGAGAGCGCAAGGGATCCTCTGCGCAGCCGGGGCAGGCAAGGGATGCCTACTCTCCCAGGCGACATAGATTGTAGTATTTGTGACATCACAGTGATGGTCGAGTTTTCACGTGACGTTCGCATCCGAAAATCATTTCGAGCGACGATTTCGAAGCTGTCCAAGATCTCATTTATTGAACGGCAAGTTGACGTCGGCGATCCCAGATAATACCTTGTCGTAGCGACACAGAGCTCACCGTCTCCGGTTTTCGGATGCGATGCCAGCTTTGATGCGAAGCTTGAGTCGATTTGCAAAAGATTAACTGGTGAAAGGAAAACTCTATGACTCGACCTACATTGATGGACCGACGAACCTTCCTCGAGGGCGCGGTGGCCGGGGCAACCGCGTTCGCCTGGCCGCGCCGGGTGCTGGCGGATGCCCGCGAGATCGAAGGCATTCGTGCGCAGATAGAGAAGCGCCATGACGAGACCGTTCAGCGATTGCAGGAGTGGATCCGCCAGCCATCAATCGCCGCCGAGAACCGCGGCGTAAGCGAAGGTTGTGATTTGATGATGCGCCTGTTGCGCGACGCAGGCTTCGCTCAGGTTAACAAAATGCCAACCGATGGCCAGCCTGGCGTCTTCGCCACGCTCGACGCCGGAGCTCCCCGCACCGTTGGAGTCTATCTCATGTACGACGTCAAGCAGGTAGACCCGGCTGAGTGGTCCTCGCCACCATGGGAGGCCGCCATCCTCGACAGGCCCGGCCTTGGAAAGGTAATGATGGGCCGCGGCGCTGTTAATCAAAAAGGCCCTCAGGCTGCCTTCCTCGCCGCGCTTCACGCTATCCGGGCCGCTGGGCGGAAGCTTCCTGTGAATCTGGTTCTGGTAGCCGAAGGCGAGGAGGAAATCGGTTCGCCGCACTTTCAACAGATCGTCCGCAAGCCGGAGGTGCAAGCCGCGCTCAAGAGCTGCACGGGCGTCTTCATGCCCTTTGCTTCGCAGGGACTCGACGGCGAGGTCAACATCAACCTCGGCGCCAAGGGAATCATTGAGCTCGAGCTCATCGCCAGTGGCGAGCGCTGGGGTCGCGGGCCCCGCAAAGACATCCATTCGAGCACCAAGGCGTATGTAGACAGCCCCGCGTGGCACCTCGTGCAGGCACTCGCGACGCTTGTCACCGCAGACGGCAACGAGCCCGCCATCGACGGCTTCGCCGACAAGGTGCGCCCGCTCTCGAATGCCGAGAAGGCGATGATCGCCGAGGCGTCACGCCGAATCAAAGAGGACGTCACCAAGAAGCAGCTCGGCGTCGAGCACTGGGTTCGCGACGTCGGCTGGCGCGAAGCGCTGGAGCGTCTCGCGTCGCGTCCAACGGTGAACATCGAGGGACTCGTCGGCGGTTACACAGGTCCGGGTGGAAAAACCATCCTTCCTCACAAGGCGGTTGCGAAGCTCGACCTGCGGCTCGTGCCGGACATGATGGCATCCGAGTCGCTGGCGTTGCTCAAATCGCATCTTGCGAAGCGCGGTTTCGGCGACATCGAGGTTCGCATGACCGGCGGCTACGATCCAACCAGTACGCCGGCCGATGCCGCTCTCATTCGGGCGCAAGCCGCAGTGTACCGGCGAGCTGGCATCGAGCCTATAATGTGGCCCCGTCTGGCCGGCTCATGGCCGGGCTACGTGTTCACCAGTGAGCCATTGCGTCTGCCCGCGGGCCATTTCGGCCTCGGACATGGTAGCGGCGCGCACGCGCCTGACGAGTACTACGTCGTCGAATCGAAGAACCCGAAGGTCCAGGGGATCGACGGCGCAGCCTATTCCTTCGTCGAGTATCTCCACGAGCTGGCTATCACGAGCTGAACAGGATCGTTAGCGGGTCGTGCCCGCGCGCAACTCCCTGATCAGCATAGAGTAGGTTGGGGATCGGGTTGAGGAGGGGGCCGTCAAGTCTACCTGGCCTACAGAATTGCTCGCGGCTGGAACCCGGCCGCTCCTTAGCTGAAGCGTCGCTTGAATGCGGTTGCGTCACCGTTCGCGGTCAATCCTCAACATAGATCATTGGAAGAAAGACGAGCGAATGCCTAACCGGCGCAGACGGAACGCGCAACACAGCTTGGTGGTTGCCTCGCAGACTCGGTGCGCACTCCACTGACGCTGCGTTAGGTGGCGAGGAGGATCTCTATGTGTCGAAACATCAAGACTCTGCACAACTTCAAACCACCTGCTACAGACGAAGAGATCCGCGCGTCTGCCGTCCAATTCGTACGAAAGTTGAGCGGCTTCACGAGACCCTCCAAAGCAAACGAACTCGCTTTCAATCGCACCGTGGACCAGGTGACAAAAGCAGCACATGACCTGCTCGACTCTCTGGTTACGAACGCGCCGCCTCGCGATCGCGAAGTTGAAGCTTCAAGGGCACACGCCAAGGCGGCATCCCGATATGGCTCCTCCGATGGGAAGCAGGTCAACTAACACTGAAAATCGCCAGGGCATTACTCAGGCTCGTGGTCGGGAAGGTGGGCTTGCCCCCGCTGTTAGTAAGGAAACGACTGGCTAATTCGGCGGGGGCAAGCCCACCTTCCCGACCACGAGCCTGAGCTGAGTGACTCCAGGATTCGCTATGAACCGAAGAGAATTCATCCATCAAGCAATCGTCGCGAGCACTGCAACCACCATTCTGAGTTCTAACGAGGCGCTTGCCAAAGGCGTCAAATGGCAAGTCGGGTGTTTTAACCGACCCTGGACGAAATGGTCATTCGATCAAACGCTGAAAGAGATCAAAGCAGCAGGCTTCAAAACTACGGGCCTGCTCACTCGCACAAGAGAAGAGCCGTTCATAGGCGCAGACGCTACACCGGAATACCTCGCAGGATTGAAGAAGCGAATAGCGGCGAGTGGGCTCACCGCAAACATGGGTGCGCTCAGGTCGCGTCACGATATCCCACTCGAAGATTCTATACGCGAAGTCCGCGAGCAGATCGACAACGCGCGCTTCCTGTCGCTCAAGTACGTGTTGTCGTTCGGCGCCGACAAGCCCGAAGAGTTTGCGCATTACGCAAAGGTGATGAGTTCTGCGGCAGCCTATGCTCAAGATAAAGACATTCGGCTCGCGATGAAGCCGCACGGCGGCATCAGCGGGGCGTCGGATCAAATACTGAGGGTCATCAAGGAAGTCAATCACCCCAACTTCTCGATCTGGTACGACGCCGGCAATATCATCTACTACACCGGCAAAGACCCCGTAGCTGAGATTGACCCGATTGCGCAGCACGTCAGCGGCTTCTGCGCGAAGGACTGCGGCGAGGTCAAAGGGGATGTGATGATCCAGTTCGGCGCAGGTAAAGTTGACTTCGCGTCTGTCTTCAAGAAGCTGAAGTCTGCTGGCTTCAGCGGGCCGGTAATGGTTGAATGCTGTAAGGTGGGTCAAACTCCGGAGGAAACCACAGGCTACGCTCGGGCCAACCGAGAGTTTCTCGAAAAGGCTCTGGCGTTGACGTAAAGAGTGAACCACGGGGAACACGGGCTACAAGAATGGAGTCAAGGAGGAAACGATTCCATTTTCCATTTGTCATTATTTGTCATTTGTCATCACGAGGTGATCGAAGCAACGCGACTCTTCAATGGCAAATAAAAAATGACAAATGGAAAATGGAAAATAGAAATCGCTGATTCCTTTCCCTTTTCCCCCGTGTGCCCCGTGGTTCGATTCAGTGTCGCGATTAAGGAGCGCTTATCAGACATGATCATAAAACCTCGTAACGTCCTGGTGATCTGCCTCGTGCTGACTTCCGCGGCGTTCGCGGAACGTTCCGCCTCAGGCCCGGCCCAGACCACCCAGCCTGCCGCTGCCCAGGCTACCCCGGGCACTGGGGCTGCGCCCGGCGCCGCCTTCGTCCGCGAGCACTACTCGAAGTACGAGTACCGCATACCCATGCGGGACGGTGTGAAGCTGTTTACCTCTGTCTACGTCCCGAAAGACGTGATTGCCGAGGGGAAGACTTATCCCATTCTAATGCAGCGCACGCCCTACAACGTCGCGCCGTATGGCGTGGACAAGTACAGGGCGACTCTCGGGCCCTCGGAACTCTTCGCTCGGGAGAAGTTCATCTTAGCCTATCAAGACGTCCGTGGCCGCTTCATGAGCGAAGGCGATTTCACGATCATTCGTCCACACAAACCGGTGAAAGGACCAAAAGACAGCGACGAAAGCACCGACTGTTATGACACCGTCGAATGGCTCATCAAGAATGTCGCCGGCAACACGGGCAAGGTGGGCATGTGGGGCGTTTCTCAGCCGGGCTTCTTCGCGGCGGCGGGCATGATTGAGGCGCACCCGGCTTTGGTCGCGGTTTCGCCGCAAGCTCCGGTGACCGATTATTATATGGGCGATGACTCGTACCACAACGGCGCGTTCATGCTGGCGCATCGCTTCCGCTTCTATCAAGGCTTCCGGCAACGCGAAGGCGAGCCCGCACCACCGCCCGCCGCGCTGCCCTTCGACTACGGCACGCCGGATGGCTACGAGTTCTATCTCAACATGGGATCGCTGGCGGAGGCCGATGAGAAATACTTCAAACGCCGTCAGCTTTTTTGGACGCAGAATATCGAGCATCCGACCTACGACGAATTCTGGCAGGCGCGCTCGATCTGGAAGTACTTGAAGGGGATCAGGCCGGCGGTGATGATCGTCGGTGGCTGGTACGACCAGGAGGACTCGCAAGGACCGCTGCGCATGTTCGACTTCATGGAAAAGAACTCGCCGCCGCAGAACCTGATGCTGGTGATGGGACCGTGGAATCACGGCGGGTTTGCGCGCGGCGACGGCGACAAGCTCGGCAACGTGAACTTCGGGTCGAAGACCGGCGTCTACTATCGCGAGAAGATCGAGTTCCCGTTTTTCCTCTACCACCTGAAGGGAAGGGGGGACGGCAAGTTTCCTAAGGCCTGGCTCTTCGAGACGGGTATGAATCAGTGGCGTAAGTTCGACGCATGGCCGCCGCAACAAGCCCCGTCGAGGACGTCCAGGACCATCTATCTCGACGCGAAAGGCAAGTTGGCGTGGCAGTCACCGGCGGCGCAAGTTTTTGACGAGTATCTATCCGACCCGAATCGGCCGGTGCCCTATGTCGGGGTGGTGTCGCTGGCAGTGCGCAACGACTACATGACCGAGGACCAGCGCTTTGCTGCGACGCGACCCGACGTGCTGGTGTACCGTACGGAGCCGTTGGATCACGACGTCACAGTGTTTGGTCCAATCGCGGTTGACCTGAAAGTTTCGACGACGGGGACGGACTCGGACTTCGATGTGAAGTTGATCGATGTGTATCCGGGCGACTATCCGGAATTCAACAATCCTCCGCCGGCTCCCGTGCCGGGCGCGCCGGGCACGCCTGTGATTTCACAGATGGGCGGCTATCAGCAGTTGATACGCGGCGAGCCGTTCCGTGGCAAGTATCGCAAGAGCTTTGAGCGGCCGGTGCCCTTTGAGCCGGGCAAGCCGGATCGCATTGCATTCATGATGCCGGACGTCGCGCATACTTTCCGCGCCGGCCATCGAATCATGATCCAGGTGCAAAGCTCCTGGTTCCCATTGACCGACCGCAATCCGCAGAAGTTTATGGACATCCCGAAGGCACAGGCCTCCGACTTCGTGAAGGCGACGCAACGGGTGTTTGTGGGTGGAGCTGACGGATCCAGGATTCAGTTTTTGGTTGTGGAGTAAGTTCTAGTGTTGCGCTGACGACAAGGTGTCCCGCCACGAAGGCACAAAGACACCAAGGTACACGAAGAAAAGCCTTTGTGAACCTTGGTGACTTAGTGACTTGGTGGCAAGATTCTCTCGCAACGCACGCATTCCATTCTGACTGAAGGAAGAATAGCAATGACACATTCTCTGGTTTTCGCAACGGTGGCTCTCCTCCTGGCCGCCCAGAGCCGGCCTCCTGCGAGCAAGCAACCATTCACCGTGGTTGAATCTGGCATCCGCGAGATGCAAGTGGCGATGGAACAGGGCCGCATCACCTCGCGAGAAATCGTCCTGCAGTACCTCACGCGCATCGCAACTTACGAAGACAAGCTGAATGCTGTCGTACTCTTGAATCGTCACGCACTCGAGGAAGCTGAAGCGCGGGATCGTGAGCGCGCGCAGGGGAAGACTCGGGGACCGCTGCACGGCATTCCTATCGCCCTCAAGGACAACATCCATATGACCGACATGCCGACCACTGGAGGCGCGCTAGCCTTTGAAGGCCTTGTCCCACCCTACGAGGCCACGCTCACAAAAAACCTCCGTGATGTGGGCGCCATCATCATCGCCAAGACCAACATGACCGAACTCGCCAATTGGGTGGCGACCGGCATGCCCGCGAACTACAACGCGCTCGCCGGCTACGGTTTCAACCCATATGATCCGCGCCGCGACCCGCGCGAGGCGACATTCGATGGACGGCCGGCGCTCAGCACAGGCGGGTCGAGCTCGGGCGTCGGAACCGCGGCGAATTTCTGGGCCGCGAACGTGGGCACCGAAACGTCCGGCTCCATACTAAGCCCGGCCAATCAGAACATGCTGGTTGCGATCAAGCCGACCCTCGGTCGCATTAGTCGCTACGGCGTGATTCCCATCACGGCCGACCAGGACACGGCCGGACCCATGGCGAAGACCGTGACCGACGCCGCGATTCTGCTCGGGGTCCTCGAAGGCGCGGCCGCGGATCCCAGCGATTCGGCGACCACGAAGTGCGCGAAAATTCCGGGCAGCGACTACACGCGGTTTCTCAATCCCGCAGGGATGAAGGGCGCGCGCATCGGCATTCCTCGAGCATTCTTTTACGAGAAGATCACACCGCCTGGCGCAAAGGAGCCGCGCGGAGGGCTCGACCCGGCACAGACAAAGGTGATGGAGGAAGCTATTACAATCCTCAAGCAGCAAGGCGCAATCATCGTCGATCCGGTTGAGATTCCGAGCATCGTGTCAACCGATCCGCAAGAAAACTTTCTGCTCTGGCCCACCTGTTCCGGCTTAGACAATGCCAAGGGCAAGGACGCCGGGTGTTCGGTCGTTTTCAAATATGGGATGAAGCGCGACTTCAACAAGTGGCTGGCATCGCTCGGCGCGGCGGCTCCGGTAAAGACGCTCACCGAACTGCGCCAGTGGAACGTGGCGCACCAAAGAGCGAGTGCCATCAAGTATGGACAGGCGCTGCTCGACATCTCGGACGAGATGAATGTTGAAACCGACGCCGCAAGGTACCGTGCAGATCGCGAGAAAGATCTGCGACTCTCAGCCACGAACGGCGTTGATGCGGTGATGAAAAAGTATCAGCTAGACGCCCT
This sequence comes from Acidobacteriota bacterium, assembly GCA_038040455.1. Lineage (GTDB taxonomy): Bacteria > Acidobacteriota > Blastocatellia > UBA7656 > UBA7656 > Onstottus_A. Next base: position 107,943 of record JBBPIH010000012.1, on the reverse strand, counting down.
GCTATTTCCGGGCTCGAGTAGCGCGTCAATCGCAGCGAAGCCCGGCTATCCGACAGTCATCGTACCGTTTGGCTTAGTACCTAACGCGCCGACCCCGCCGACCCCGCCGTTCCCCGAAGGCTTCGCTCCGAAGCCTTCGCCTTTCGGTGTGGGCTTCACGGGGATGGCCTGCAGCGAGCCTCGGCTGATTGAGCTTGCGTATGCCTTTGAGCAGGCGACGAAACGTCGCGTCCCGCCTTCGTCTGCTCCCTAGAGATTGCTGAAAAACGCTGCAGCGCCCTCCACCGACCCCGCGTCGGTGGAGGCACGATTGAACAGCTATAGACAAGTGCGCGCAAGTCGACACCCTCCACCGACCCCGCGTCGGTGGAGGCACGATTGAACAGCTATAGACAAGTGCGCGCAAGTCGACACCCTCCACCGACCCCGCGTCGGTGGAGGCACGACTGAAAGGCTATAGACAAGTGCGCGCAAGTCGACGCCCTCCGCCGACCCTGCGTCGGTGGAGGCCCGATTGGAAGGCTATGCGGAGTGGACGGGACTTAGGGCTTAGCTGGAAGTCCCGACGAGTGACTTGGCTATTCCCGTAACTCCACTGATCTGTCACAATCCTGGCCATTGAGTAATCGGTTTGTCTGGGACGTGAGTGAGAGAGAATGCAACGGTCAGGCCCACAGCTCCCGACAACCGGAACAGAAATCCTGAAGGAGAGAACTATCATGAGAAAGCGTTTCCTCGGCCCTCGAATCCTGCCCTTATTGATTACGATTGCCTGGCTAGTCGCCGCACATGCGAGTGTGCTAGCACAAGACAAGGCGGCAAAGATCGACGAGTTGATGAAGGTCTACAACAGCTACCGGCAGTTTAACGGCGCGGTGTTGGTAGCTGAGAACGGCAAGGTCATCTTCAAGAAGGGGTACGGGATGGCCAACATGGAGTGGAACATTCCGGTCGAGACTGACACCAAGTTCCGTCTGGGCTCGATCACAAAGCAGTTCACTTCAATGCTGGTCCTGCAACTCGTCCAGGAGGGCAAGATCAAGGTGGAAGGCAAGCTCACCGATTATCTGCCCGACTATCGCAAGGACACCGGCGATCGAATTACCATCCATCAGCTTCTGAACCACACCTCCGGCATCCCCAGCTACACCGGCCTGCCGAACTTCTTCCAAGAGCTAAGCCGCGACCCCTACAGCGTCTCCGACTTCGTAAAGAAGTTCGCCAGCGGCGACCTCGAGTTTGAGCCCGGCACGAAATGGAATTACAACAACTCAGGCTATTTCCTGCTCGGTGCGATTGTCGAACGCGTGACTGGCAAGCCTTATGAGCAAGTGTTAAAGGAGCGGATCTTCGACGCCGTCGGCATGAAGAACACAGGCTACGACCACCACGCAACGATCCTTGCCAAGCGTGCCGCCGGTTACCAGAAGCGGCCCGGCGGATACGTCAACGCCCCTTACCTCGACATGTCTCTGCCCTATGCTGCAGGGTCGCTCTACTCCACAGTTGAGGATCTCTACCTTTGGGATCAGGCGCTATACACCGAGAAGCTGCTGTCGCCGCAGCTTAAGGAATTGATGTTCAAGCCGGGCCTGAGCAACTACGCCTACGGCTGGATCGTAATGAAGCCCCCGCTCGGCGCGCAGGGCGAGCCGGTCACAGTAATTCAGCACGGCGGCGGCATCAACGGCTTCAACACGGTCATCACGCGTATGCCCGAGAGCAAGAACCTGATCGTGCTCCTCAACAACACAGGCGGCACCAAGCTCCAGGATATGTCCCAAAAGATTGCCGGCGTCCTTTTCGGAAAGCCCTACAAGGCACCGATGCGCGACATCGCCGAGACGCTCTTCAACACTGTTATGGAGAAAGATGTGCAAGCGGCGATCAAGCAATATCGTGAACTGAAGGCGACTCAGCAGGACGCTTATGACTTTAGCGAGCCGCAACTGAATGGCCTCGGCTACCAGCTCCTGCAGATGAAACGTGTCAAGGACGCGATTGAGATTCTCAAGCTCAACGTTGAGATGTTTCCCCAGGGCTTCAATACCTACGACAGCCTGGGTGAAGCCTACATGGTGAACGGCGACAAGAACCTTGCGATTCAAAACTACAAAAAGTCGCTGGAGTTGAACCCCAAGAACACGGGTGCTGTCGAGAAGCTAAAGAAGCTGGAAGCTGCGCCGTAGCAAGGTAGCTGGAACTTCACTCCGGGCAAGGACCGCCTAACAAGGATGATCTAACAACCACGCAACGCCCTTGTTGTATGCCTCGTGCTGAGTTCTATGATCCAGGCCGTCGGTAGGAAGTTAATGATGAATTGAGATTGCCAAAATTGCAGTTTGACGCTGACGCATCACACTGAGCGTGGTCTTTGCGAGCGCGGCGCCGAGCTGTTTTGCAAGGGTGCTGGTCTCAAGGCGAATCAATCAAAAGTCAACAAAGTCAAGCCTGACCCCTCCCGCCCTCACGGAGACCTCCCGCCCTCACGGAGATTGGTCCACGGACTCGGAACAAGGTTCATTACTCAGATTCGCAAAGACGCATTGATTTGAACTGGACACCAGGGTGTGAGCAAGCCGATTCTGGCTGACTTATCGTGGCTTCCAGACGGTAATTCCTGCTATCTGGTCGAAATCGTCGTCGTTCGTCGCCAAGTTCGTCAGGCCGAGTTTTTTCATTATGGCGACCGTAAGCGCATCATTTGTAAAATCGGAGGGAGAAGCGCTAGGAGGGGTCAGGCTTGACATCATTGACATTTGCACATCATCGAACGCGTCCGGGCATGGGTATGGTTTGCGTTGGCGAAACGCCGCGTTCCGCGCTCATCCGAAATCTAACGCAGCGAAGGCGAGTGTGCGTCCGCTCGACTTGATGCCCGCTGTGACGGCGCGCATAATCTGCAAGACACGATTAGACCGGAGACGCCCGATGCAGAACAAAGACCTCGCGGAAAAACTGAAGCGACTGCCCGAAGAGCACCAGCACGAAGTAGCGGACTTCGTTGACTTCTTATTGTCGCGAACCCCCGACACGCCGGACGCAGCGCGAGTCTTGCGCGAGACGGCAGGCATGTGGAAAGGCGAAGCCGATGGCATCGCGTACGAGAACGCCCTGCGGGAGCAATGGAAGCAGCGTCGTTGAATGGACTGGCTAGTCGATACCAACATTCTGATCGATCACCTTCGCGGCGTCTCCAAAGCGACGACTTTCCTTCGACAGGCTCGCGGTGCCGGAACGTTATGGCTTTCGGCAATCACCGTTGGCGAGGTTTATGCCGGCCAGGGGACGCGTCAGTTAAAGCAGGCCGCTAAAGTCAGCCGTCTCCTCAATCTCTTTCGAATCGCATATCTCGATGGTTCCGTTGCACGGCTTGGCGGCGAGATAGCTCGAGACTGCGGAACAGCGCTACCGGATGCCTTGATTGCCGCAACGGCAGTCCGCAAAGGACTGGTTCTTGCGACGCGCAACACTTCGCACTTCGCGAACATTCCCAACCTCAAGTTTCGGGCTCCGTATTGACTTTGTATTTCGTTGGGTTCGCTTAGCCCCCAATCTCAATGGTCAACCAGGCTGGAGAGATCTTACGGTGGGGCCTTACGCCTGCGACGGAATTGCGCCGGAGGACAATCAAACTCTCGCTTGAACGCGCGGTTGAATGCCGATTCTGAGGCATAGCCCACCGCCGCAGCGACCTCGGCGACGCTGTCCTCGGTCGACTGAAGAATCTCCGCCCCCACTTTCAGCCGCCATTGCGCCAAGTAGGCCATCGGGGACTCTCCCAGGAAATGACGGAAGCGCTCAGCAAGCCGCGTACGTGATAGACCCACGCACCTCGCCAGATCCGAGACGGTCCATGGATGTGCGGGCTCCTTGTGCAGAAGAGCGAGAGCCTGGCCGATGATGGGGTCACGTGCGCCTGCTAGCCAGCCGATCTGGTCGGGAGGCAACGCGTTGATATAGCGCCGCAACGTCTCCACGAACAGCACCTCAGACAGCTTGGCGAGCACCAGCCCGCTGCCGGCATACGATCCGTCCGCTTCACCTACCGAGAACCGGATTGAATCTTCGAGCCATTGGCCTGAGGGTTCTTTAACGACATGCACTTTTAGCATTGGCGGCAAGCCGGCCAGAAAACCCCCGCTCAGCCGTGGCTCGCACGCCATGAATCCGCACACAAATCTGGTGATCTCGCCGCCGCCGCCAAACCGAGCAACCTTGAGCCCCTCGGTTAGGTTTTTCCCAAACGTGCGCAGTGAGTCCACCGGGTTTACAGGAGAGCCATTGCCCAACACGTGGGCATCGCCGTGCGGGAAAACTATGATGTCCCCGGCGGTCAACTCTTCCCGCCGCCCATCCGGGAGCCCGGCATAGGCACGCCCCTCGGTTAGGAAGTGATACATGATCAGGTGACCCGCTCCCGGGGAAAGATAGGGCACTATGTCTGTTGATCGGGATTGGCTGACACACCAGGGAGCGGAAAACTCCCCATTGAAGAACAGCGCCCCTTCAAGCCTGACGCCTCTCAAGACCTCGGAAAGAACGTCCATGTTCATAGCCTTCGCTGAACTGGGCGTCTCTGTCAAGAACACCGGACGATCGATCAAGTATTCAGAACCCGGCTGGCCGTATTGTTAGAACTGGATCGCGAGAGCGCCGATCCAAAGACAACTGATTGGAAGGAGAACATCAGCATGAATGCGACTGCGAGAGATACACAAACAAGCAAGGAATTTGACGAACTTAAGATTCGCCTGAAGACGACATGGATGACGGGAGACTACGACCTTTTCTCTCGCTATATGGAGAAGGACGCTGAGCAGTTTTTCCGGCGGCTCGGAGTCACTCCGGGAACCCGGTTGCTCGACGTCGGTTGCGGCGCCGGGCAACTCGCCCTGATTGCGGCAAAGGGGGGCGCACAGGTTGTTGGTTGCGACATTGCCACTAACTGGATCGAGAAAGCCCGGGCTCGCGCGGCCGCCGAGGGACTTGAGATCATCTTTGAAGAGGGGGATGCCGAATCGCTGCCGTACGAGGATGCTCAGTTTGACGCCGTCATCAGTTTAGTCGGCGCGATGTTCGCGCCTCGTCCGGATCTGGTCGCGGCCGAACTAACCCGCGTGTGCCGGCCAGGCGGCATGATCGCCATGGCCAATTGGACACCCGGTGGGTTCGTCGGGCAAATGTTCAAAGCGATTGCCAGGCATATAGCTCCCTCCGGCATGCCCGCTCCAGTGCTGTGGGGAGATGAAGCCACCGTTCGCGATCGTCTTCGTGACGGAATTGCCGATCTGAAGTTTGCGCTTCGGGTCTATCACTTTGACTATCCGTTCCCACCGGATGCGGTAGTGGAGTTCTTCCGTAGCAACTACGGTCCAATGTCACGTGCGTTCGCATCTCTTGACGTGAAGGGGCAGGAGAATCTGCGGAGTGAACTTGTCCACCTATGGTCCTCACATAACAAGGCCGCGGACGATACCACCAAGGTCGACGCCGAATATCTTGAGGTTATTGCGACTCGCGGCCGGAGTATGCTGGACGTGCCACAGACCACCGCTACTCACAAAACAGGAGGTTCCATGAGTCGTCGCGCTGAATCATTAGCTAATCGCATCGAGGAAGGGGCTGCCGGCTTGGCTGCCTTTGCTGAAGGACTCTCGGAAACAGAGTGGGGTACACCGGGTAGTGGCACGGACAGCCGTTCGGTCGGCGTCATCGTGCACCATGTTGCCAGCGTCTACCCTATTGAGATTGATCTCGCGCGAGCAATCGCCAGCGGCAATGCCGTGACGGACGTCACGTGGGAGGTTGTCGCCGAGTTGAACGCCAAACATGCCCACGAGCAGGCTGGGGTAACGAGGGCCGCCGCGCTCGATCTCCTGCGCCGGAACAGTCGTGACGCGGCCGCCGCAGTTCGCGCGTTCACGGATGACGAGCTGGATCGAGCCGCGCCTTTCTCGCTGAGCTTCGCCGCGCCTGTCACAGCGCAGTTCGTCATTGAGGACCATGCAGTACGGCACAGCTGGCACCACCTGGCGCGCATCCGCACGGCCCTGGGCCGGCACAATTCCATGCGCTAGACGGAACAACCCGCAACCTGGCAGGAAAAAACGAAAGGAGCAAACACTACTATGAATAGATTTCTTACCTTCGCTTTCGGTTTGGGGAGCTATCTTATGTTCCTCGCCGTTTTCCTGTATGCCATCGGATTTATCGGGAACTTCGGTGTGCCGAAGTCACTCGATTCACCCGCCGCGGATCCCTGGACAACGGCTCTGTTGATCGATCTGGGCCTGCTATCGCTATTCGCAGTTCAGCACAGCGTTATGGCCCGCCGCTAATTCAAGAGCCTGTTGACTCGCGTCGTTCCGCCGGCTGCGGAACGCAGCACGTACGTACTGGCGTCCAGCCTTGCGTTATTCTTGTTGTTCTGGCAGTGGCGGCCGTTGGGCGGCGTGGTCTGGGATGTCCAGAATCCGATTGGCCGCACCTTATTGTATGGAGGCTTCGCCTTCGGTTGGGCGCTTATCCTCTTAGCGACATTCGTGATTAATCATTTCGATCTGTTCGGGCTGCGGCAGGTCTGGAGGCACTTGCAGGGACAGCCCCAGAGCGGATTGCGCTTCGTAACTCCGGTGCTCTACCGAGTGGTCCGTCATCCGCTCTATATCGGCTGGTTGTGCGCCTTCTGGAGCGCCCCGACGATGACCGTGACGCACCTGTTCTTCGCAGTGGTGACGTCGGCCTACATTCTCGTCGCGATCCAACTGGAGGAACGCGACCTGATAAAAGAACATCCGGAGTACGCGACGTACCGCAAGCAGGTGCCGATGTTGGTGCCGTCGTGGCCCCGGCAGGTTGCCGGCATGAATAAACCCGCGGCAACGCGAGGCGTCACGGGAGCTCGCGTATGACCTCGGCACACACGTCCACAACCTTGAGCAGAGTGATCTACGGAGGTCTGGGCTGGTGCGCCGTGGCGCTGGCCTTTGCGGGAGTATTCGTGCCAGGGTTGCCGGTGACGGTGTTCGTTCTCATCGCATCCTGGTTTTTCGCGAGGAGTTCTCCGCGGTTTGAGAGCTATCTAAGGACGAACCGGTGGTTTGGCCCGCGCCTGCAACGATTCCAGGGTTCTGGTGGTATGCCAAGGTCCGCGAAGATCGCGGCGCTGGTGTGCATGTGGACGGCCATCGGCATATCTTCCACGGTGCTGGCGTCTGTCAGCATCGGGGGATCGCTGATCACGATTGTGTTGGGCGGAATTGGAACTCTTACGATCGTGTTGGCCGTCCGCACTGTGGCCGAACCGAAGTGAGCGGGTCGTTGTCCTGTATCAACACGGCTCGTTCGCTTCGGTCGGCTTTGCCTGCAAGAATCATCTTCTCAGCATAAGTCATCGCCCGAATGCGATCCGCACGCTTGCATGCTTCCCGCCTGCGGATTCTTCTTTCGCCTCGGGCCTTGCGGTCAAACTCGAAAGAATCTCCTGCGGGTTCGCGTCAATCGAGACCGCAAACGCGCCTTCGAAGAGCCGCACGACGGTTGCGCTCGTCGCAAAAGAGCCGCCTTCGGTCAGCCTCAGGTTAAGCTGAATCGTCGACATATGACTTTCTGCGTTTGAAACTTTACGGCTATGATAGCGGTTCGCAGGCATGGAACTCAGACTCCAAAAGAACGCCCACCGATGAGATTCGGTGGTGGAGAAGAAACATGATGATCAACAAGAAACTCTGGTGGGTGCTGCTGGCGATATCATTTGCGGGACCAACACGACTGGATGCCCAAGAAGTAACTGTAGATGTGCTAATGCGCCTTCGTTCCGTCTCTGATGTACAGATTTCGCCAGATGGAAACCAGATCGCCTATGTCGTCTCGACACCTTCATTTGAAACCGCGGCACATGAAGCGATTCTCTATCGAATCCCCGTCGCCGGCGGAACGCCGCTTCGATTGACTTATCGCACGCGAGTCTTTAATAAGCCGTTGCCCTCCCCCTGGTTGCGTTGGTCCCCGGATGGATCGTTGCTTTCATTCATAGCCTATGTCGATGAGACTCCTCAGGTGGTGGCGATGTCATCGACCGGAGGCGAACCCTGGGCACTCACCTCCGTGAAGGGTGGCGTCACACGGTATGAATGGTCGCCAGACGGCAAACAGATTGCCTTCGTTGCGAGTAATCCGCCTACAGCCGAGGAGGAGCGGCGAAGGAAAGAAAAGAGCTATGTGATTCCTGTCGATCGGGACCAGCAGCTTCCCCGAATTTGGTTGCAGGAGATCCCCGGAGGCGCGCCAAGAAGTCTAACCCCTGCTGACAAGACTGTGCTCGACTTTCACTGGGCTCCCGATGGAAAGGGTCTGGTATATGCTGCTTCGGACGAAAGCGGCTTTAACGCGTCCTACAATTCCGCGGTTTACGCAATTCCAATCGCCGGAGGTGAACCACGCGCGGTCGTCCGGCAGCCCGGCACGAACCGCATGCCGCAATATTCGCCGGACGGCCGGTCTGTCGCCTTTATTTCTTCGGGTGGCCGAGCCGGCATGATCAATGCACAGGACCTTTATGTGGTGGCCGCAGACGGAAGTGGCGGGCCGCCCCGTGGGCTTACGCTGTCGCGAGAAGTGTGGGTCAACGAATTCACTTGGGCGCCGGACAGCCGGTCAATTCTCTACATCCCCCTGGAACTTGGCGCACGCATGTTCGAACAGGCTATCTACCGTGTCTCGGTCAACGGTGAACGGTCGGAGGTAGTGACACCTGGACGCGTAGTTAATTTTTCACTGAGTCTTTCACTCGACGGCCGGCGCATTGCGTATCGTTCAGTAGAAAGCCGCACGATGGGCGACGTCTATGTCACGGATCTTACTGACGTTCGGGCCACCAAGCTGACGGACATCAACCCAGAACTGCGCAAACTAAATCTAGGCGATCTTGAGCCGGTTCATTGGAAATCGTTTGATGGAAAGGAAATCTGGGGCTTGCTGCTGACGCCCTCCGGCTATCGACGCGGCCAGCGCATTCCGATGGTTGTCTATTGCCACGGTGGGCCAATCGGCGGGTTTACCTATGGGCTTTTTCCCCAGTTTGCACATCGCGTTGGACAAGTCGATCCGTATCCCGTTGAAGCTATGGCTGCGGCAGGAATGGCCATCCTATTCCCGATGCCTCGCGGCGGCTCAGGCTACGGCGTAGAAGGCTTTCGCGCCATCATTAACCGCTGGGGTGAGGATGACTATAAAGACATCATGGCTGGAGTTGACTCCATGATTGCACGAGGTATCGCTGATCCGGATCGGCTCGGAGTAATGGGGGCTTCGTACGGTGGTTACATGACCGACTGGATCGTCACCCAGACCGGGCGCTTCAAGGCGGCATCAACGGCCGCGAGCATATGCGATCTGATCAACTTGTATTACTTCTCGGATGCTGGGGATTTTATTGTTGAGTATTTTGGCTTTCCCTGGGAGAAGACCGCATCGCTAATTCAGCATTCCCCTATAACCCACGTCCGCAACGTTTCAACACCAATTCTAATTCAACACGGGGAGAACGATAATCGGGTCCCGCTGAGCCAAGCGCAGGAGTTCTACAAGGCGCTCAAGGCACTGCATAAGATCGTCGAGTTTGACATCTATCCTCGCGGCGGGCATGTCAATTACGAGCCGCCACTCGAGAGAGAATACATGCTCCGCAACCTGAAGTGGTTCCAGCGATGGCTGAAGCCAGATTCTCGATCAGAATTGACGAAGGAAAGGAAGCAATGAAGAAATAGTGTGCTCAAGTTGAGGCCCGCTTGAGTCTTGAAAATTGTGACTTTCGTTCGAACCGTTTACATGAACCGCAGCTCATACCAACACGAGTGCGTGTTGACGAGATCCCCCGGTACGTGTAAGCTCGCCTAGTTTTCGACGCCTCAACGTCTTGCCCGTCGGGTACCTGTGGTTTTTTAAACAAGTGGGGATTTTCAAGGAGGCTATTCATGCAGAAGCTACGAAGAGAACCCAATCGCTCGTCTGGATTCACGCTGATCGAACTGCTCGTCGTGATCGCGATCATCGCGATCCTAATCGGACTGTTGCTACCGGCCGTTCAAAAAGTGCGCGAGGCGGCGAACAGGGCCTCTCAGTTCGAGCACCTGCAGGAGGTCGCGTCGCGCGTACTCGAGACTGTCGATGTCGAATCTCCGCTCCAAAATGCGCTCAATGAGCTGCAGGAGCTTGTCCCAGCCGTGCAAAATGGCCAGCTCCCGGATCACGAGCAGGTCTCACAATTGTTGCAGGACCTGCAGATGGGGGAGGCAGAGCTCAGGCAGGAGCTCGCGGACCTCAAGAACCCGGCGCGATACCACGTTCCGGGCGAGCTGGAGGCGTACCTGGACCTGAAGCACAGCCTCACAGAGACGATCCCTAAGCTCAACCAGCTCGAGAATCACCTGAGGCACGTTCTCCATATCCTGCCGCGCTGACCGAGCGCGCCCCGGCCGCGAGGAAGGGCGGCGGAGAACGCACAAAAACTCTGTGACCAGTGCTCGATCGACAGAGGTGAAGCCGCGCAAGCCAAGCGCAGAAGTGCCGCAGTCGGCTAACCTCGGCTTATTACTATTCGCAACGCCGCTTGCTTGAGAGCCTGGCTCACTCCGGTGCTTTTGGCTATCTGCCGAATCTCAGGCTCAGGAAGCGTGGGGAGGAGCTTTAACGCTAGCGGCGTGGGCGTGCGGGGGTTATTGACAATAGCTGAGCGTATCTCCTGATTGGATGACCATTGAGTCGTCTTCGCAATCTGATCGGCGACAGCAGCAGAGATCGAAGTCATCCTCGCTATGCGCAGAACCTCCTCTGTAGTTATGCGAGGATTCTTGAGCAGGTAATACAAAAGCTGCGGGTCATTGTCCTGTATCAACACGGCTCTTTCGCTTCGGTCGGCTTTGGAGGCGAGAATAATCTTCTCAGCATAAGTCATCGCCCGAATGCGATCCCAAACGCTTGCAGGTTTCCCGCCTAAGGATTCTTCTTTCGCCTCGGGCCTTGCCGTCAACCTCGAAAGAATCTCCTGCGGGTTCGCGTCAATCGAGACCGCAAACGCGCCTTCGAAGAGCCGCACGACGGTTGCGCTCGTCGCAAAAGAGCCGCCTTCGCTCAGCCGCAAGTTAAGCTGAATCGTCGACATCTCTGCGGGTCTTTCCGTTGAAGAGAGCATCAATCCGCCGGCGCTGAGGTTTGTTTCGAACTCGTGTCGAAGCTCCTCATCACTTTCGAATTCGACGGTGAAGTTTTCTGTCGATTCTTTAGATACTTTCAAGAAACAACCTCCGCGCCTTGATCACGCAACTCCTCACGCTGAGGCTCGGATCTATAAACATAACACTCCTACGGAGTGAGCGTGACACGCCGTTGCCGGTCTATAAACATGGCACTCCTACGGAGCGAGCGTAACACGCCGTCGTCGGTCTCTAAACATGACACTTCGACGGAGTGAGTGTGACGCACCGTCTTCGCTTCTATAGACATTTCACTCTACGGAGTGATACGCAGCCAGCGAAGCGCTCCTGATGTTTCCAGTTGCTCCTCTCCGCATATATGTAACGTCGATGAAAGTTTCTCGAAAGACTTGTCGCGTTAGGTAATAGAGAGGAGAGTAGGAGAGAGTGCAATGAGTATCAGCGAAAAGAGAGTTTCAACTGACAGAGCGGAACCTGATTCAATCTCGACTCATCAAAGGCCACCCGTCAAGTAAGGCGGACCGGGCTGCATCTCTTACCTGGACACGATTCGACAGAGGGAGCGTGACCATGAAATCTGCTATAGCAATGACATTGACGTTGATCTTTCTCCTTTTGCTGTCGGCGCCTGCGGCCTTTGCCGACGATCAGGAAAAGGCTCAGAAGAAGGCTCTCGAGCAACAAGCAAATCAACTGATCAGGGAGGCTAAGGACCTGGAGAAATCAGGTCAATTGCTTGATGCCCGCTCGCGCTACATCAGTTCCCAGGCTTTCTGGGAAACTAAAGACGCCATCAAGGCAATCAAAAATATCGACGAAGAGATTCATGATCGGGTAAAGGACGCACTTCGCCAGGCGCATAAGCTCTACGATCAGGGCCAGTTCAAACCCGCCGCGGATGTGCTCGAGAATGCATTAAAGCTAGGGGAATCGACCGCAGTTCTGTCTTACAATCTGGCTCTTTGCTATCAGCGCACAGGGGACACTGCTGCCTCGCTGGGATACCTGGACCAGGCGACAAGCGCGAGCCCCGATCCCAAACGAAGACTCAAACTCCAGCAATTGCGAAGCGCCCTTGTTACCGGCGAGCAGCCGATAGCTTTGAAAGATGCCGACCGCGGTAGAATCGACAACGTAAACGGCCTTGTCGATAGCATCGGTTTTGAGGCTTCGCTCGACGAGGGCCCGCCCTCGCTTCAGCGGGAACCCGAAAAACTCGGTGGCTCCCTAGTCCCCGCCGCAGCCCCCGCCGCGCTCAGCAGCGCCCCAGCCACGAGTCCTGACAAGACATCGCGCCGCAGTTCGAGTCTGTGTCAGGCACTGAAGAGCGTGGGCCCTATTTCGGCCAACAGCCCCACCTATAGTTTCGACCTCGCGAACTGCGCCGAAGAAAATGATCGACCTGGCGAGGCTTCCGGACTTCTCGCTCGTTATCTTCTGATGTCACCCAAGGCGGCTGACGCCGACCGCGTCAGGCTGAGAATCGCAGACTTGAATGCCCTGACCGAACTGCCCGAACAGAAGGGCGCCCAGGTCCGCGCCATTTACTCGTTGGCATCCCGCTACCTGGAAGAGCGCAAGTACGATCGTGCCCTGGTGGAGTTTCAAAAGGCTGCCTCGACGGACCCCGGCTTCGCACCCACTCAGTGGAGATTGGCGCTGCTGTATGAAGCCATGGGCGATGTAGAACACGCGCGGCAGTATTTCAATCGGTTTCGTGAATTGGAATCCGACGCGGCCGCCCGAGAAGCAGCGGGCCTGCATCTCGAAACTCTCGAGATCAAACGCGACACATACGACAAGAAGGTCGATGCGGCCGAAGGCATCCTCTCAGATTTGCTCAATCGAGCAATGAACCTGACCTTCAACGGAATGGACGACCGCGCGGCTTTGTACAAACTACGCGCTAAGGCGACCAGGAAGCTCTATGAGGAAAAACAACACTTTGATCGTGTGGGCGGTTTCTCAATGCCGCATGCTTATGCCAAGCAACAGTTGAATGAGGCGGGCGATCACCTCTCTACGGCGCTCGGGCTTTTCCCGCTAGGGGCAGAAGCCAATCAACTGATGGGGCTGGTTTTCCTCCAAGTCAACGATGGGCGTTCCGCCATGCGGTGTTTCGATGCGGTTGCCGCTCAGAATCTGCCGGTCTCATTTTACGGACAGTTGCGCGGCAAAAATCAGGATCGCGCCGTCAAATGCGAGCTCGGGCGCGATCGCATAAGGCTCATCTTCTTGTGCTCGTACGACAAGAAAGCCAAACCGACTGCGCCCGCAAAACCCGCCGGGGAAGATGGCTTGGGAGACCTGGTGGTTGATCCGGGTTCTTCCAGAGAGCAGATTTTCGAATCCCTCACGCTGACACTCGCGGATATCAAAAGAGTCGAAACCAAGAACGGGCAGCTCTTGTTGAAGCTTGCAAAAGAAGAGGTCACGCTGTCTCCCATCTTTATGGCCGCGGCTACACCCACGGAAGGTCCCCAGGGACGCCGATTTGGCAACAACTACACGCGACTCTTTGTCCGTTATCCGGGTCTGGAGGATTCCAAGCTCGCGAAGGAAGGCCTGACCACCGGCGAGAAACTCAAGCTCGCCTACAACATCGCTGATGCCGCGCTGACGATCGCAACCAACCTCAACCCGATCGGCTCGGTAAGCGCATTGCAGAGCTTCATCAAGATCACCCGAGAAATCCGTGGCACCGCAAAATCATTGCGCGTCAACTTCGCGGCCTGGGAAAAAACTTTTGAGGACCAGGCGGCCTTGCAAACTGGCAGCGCATTCAGACCGATTCCGACTGCCCAGGTCAGCCTGATCTTCCTGGAAGAACTCAAGTGATCATCGCCACAGTGTGGTTATAGTCCTTGTTTCTGCCGCGGCTGCGAATTCTGCATTCTTTAGACCAAATCCAGAGTGTATGTCGCAGTAAATGCCCAATATGTTCGGTTTTTGCTACGTTCTCGCTGGGTCCGGTGCGGCTAAAAGCGGCCACTCAGGGGTCGAATCGAACTATAGGGTTACTTAGTTCGAATGTTTTCTGTGCGTAGCCTTTGCGACCTCTGCGTCTCTGCGGTTAGATCAACGCCGGGAATCAATCACCGCAGAGACGCAGAGCACGCTGAGACGGCGCAGAGAATCGAAGTTAGGACACTATCTGCAATTCGGTTGACACGGCCGTGGGTCGCCGGTGTGAGCCCGTGCGGTATAAGATTGAGGTGTGAATCTTCCTGTGAACCCGCCCCTTTTGCCGATGCTCGCCAAGCGGGTCGGCGAATTACCCGTAGGCGGAGAATGGATTTTCGAACCGAAATGGGATGGGTTCCGTGCCCTGGTCTTTCGCGACGGGGACGAGATCTTTATCCAGAGCCGCGACGAAAAACCGCTGAACCGCTACTTTCCCGAATTGCTCGACCCGCTCCGGTCACAGTTGCCTGCGCGCTGCGTCCTCGACGGTGAGATCGTCATCGCAAAAAATAGCGGGCTCGACTTCGATGCGCTACAGCTCCGCCTTCATCCCGCCGCGTCTCGGGTGAAGCTTCTTTCCCACGAAATCCCGGCATCGATCGTCTTATTCGACCTCCTCTGCGAGGGCGACCGAGATCTGCGTGGCATGGCGTTCCAAGAGCGTCGCCTGAAACTGGAATCGCTGCTCTCATCTGCAGTGCCGCCGATACATCTGACTCCCGCAACCAGCGAACTAAGCGTTGCGGCGGACTGGTTTCGTCGCTTCGAGGGCGCGGGTCTCGACGGCGTCATCGCTAAGCCGATTTCTGGAACCTACGAACCTAATAAGCGCGTGATGCTCAAGGTCAAGCACGAGCGCGATTGCGATTGTGTGGTTGCCGGCTTTCGATGGCACAAGAACGCCAAGGGCACGGCTGTCGGCTCACTCCTGCTCGGCCTTTTCGACCACTCCGGCGCGTTGCAGCATGTCGGCGTCTGCGCGAGCTTCACGGACAGGGTGCGCCGGGAGCTTGTAGAATACCTCGCACCATACCGTCAGGACGCGCTCGCCGCTCATCCTTGGAAACATTGGGCCGAGCATAACCCCGCGAACGGTGAAGCCGCGCATCGCATTCCTGGTGCCAAGAGCCGCTGGAGCCAGGGCAAGGACCTGTCGTGGGAGCCGCTGCGTCCCGAGCTGGTAGTCGAAGTCGCTTATGACCACATGCAGGGCAGCTGCTTTCGTCACACAGCGCAGTTTCGAAGGTGGCGCACGGATAAAAAGCCAAGCGACTGTACGTATGCCCAGCTCGAAGTTGTTCCGCCGCAGGAGCTGGCGGCGATTTTCGGTAGTGGTTCGGTTTGAGCCGTCAGAGTTGGATATGGATCCGTCAGGAGCCTCGTGTCTATAGTAGAAACTGACTGAATATTTGGCTCCGTAGGAATCTCCTCTAATCGGCGACAGGTAGCTCCTGACGGAGCCAGAACAACCACGTAGTGGTTGCATTTTATAGTAAGGACCTGCAGCGGGGGTTCTCACTCCTTTAGGAGTGAGATGTGTTGACGGACGACCGGGCACATTGAACTCCTAAAGGAGTTCGCGGCGTCTCACGTGTACCTTCTATAAACATGAAACTCCTAACGGAGTTCTGTCCGCAGAATTCCTGTGTCCCAAACTCGAGGCGCGTAGCGGGCGTAGTGGCTCCTAACGGAGCCACGGCATCCTCAATGCGGCCAATCTATACACATGAGCTCCTCACGGGGCCAAGAACGCTTAGTCTACTCAGGGGGGCGGGGGAGCCACGTGGCGGCTACGAAGTTCAGAGAGTCCTCACCAGTTCATTCAAACGGAATCGCAGCCCGATTTTCGCCGGCGGTCGCTGAACTCGCTACCTCTTCTTCTGCGAAGCGCGCCAGTTGCGCCATGCACGCGTTGGATCGTCATCAGGGTCGGGGGTTTCTTGCGGTGGGCGCAAACCTTCCGGCACATTCCGCAAGTTCACTCGGATGCGGGTCCAGGTGGATGACCTGCCTCGCATGGAGTCGATCAGCACTTCTTCCACGGCGAGAAGCCTGGCCACTTCGGGATGTTTGCTCTTCCACCTTTCCAGACCGGCGAGGGCCGCTTCCTTGTCGGGAGAGTTCGCGACCACCACGAGTGGCGCCTTCGTCCGCGGCGTCTTCGCGGTGGACTTCTTCGCCGTAGCCTTCTTTGCTGCGGGGCGGGCGCGCGAAGGGGCCACGCGCGGTGCTTCGCCCTCCATCTTGCGAAAGTGTGGAGGCCAGGGAGCGTCGCTGAGACCTGCAGCCTCGTCTTCGTCCGCGAGCTCAAGCAGCTTTTCGAGCGAACCTGGCTCGGCGTCCATGCCTGCGTGCGGATCGCCGAGCTCCGCGAAGCGCTTGGGAACCGTGAGCACCGTGAAGTCGGCCGGGTCGCAGTCGGGGACCTCATGCCAGTGAAGCGGCGTGGACACACGCGCGTCGGGAACGGGACGCACGGAATACGCGGAGCAAGTCGTGCGGTCCTTGGCGTTCTGGTTGTAGTCGAGGAACACGCCGTGACGCTCCTCCTTCCACCACTTCGAGCTGGCCAGGGCCGGTGCGCGCCGCTCGACCGCACGCGATAACGCGAGTGCGGCACGGCGCACCTGGACGAACGTCCAGCGCTGTTCGATCCGTACATTCACGTGCACTCCCCGTGAACCGCTCGTTTTGGGCCAGCCACGAAGCCCCATCTCCTCGAGGAGCGATTTCACCTCGAGAGCAACACGGCGGACGTCCCCCCATCTGACACCAGGGCCTGGGTCGAGATCGATGCGCAACTCGTCCGGGTGCTCGAGATTGCCTCCGCGCACGGCGTGCGGATGCAGCTCGATGCAGCCCAGGTTCACGATCCAAGCGAGCCCGGCCGCGTCATCGACGACGACCTCCTCCGCTTTGCGGCCCGAAGGGAATGACAGCGTAACGGTTCGCAACCAAGAGGGCCGCTGGGCGGGTGCGCGTTTCTGATAAAACGCCTCGGCTTCGGCACCGTTGACGAAGCGCTTGAGAACAAGCGGACGATCTCGGATTCCAGCAAGAGCGCCCGGCGCGACCGACAGATAATAGCGTACGAGATCGAGTTTCGAGAGCTTCGTTTGCTTAGAGAAATACGGCTTGTCGGGGTGGGTCACAGGGACTTCGCGTCCCTCGATGGACAGAACCTCGGCTGTGTCATCATTCTTCACAAAAGACAGGCTAACATTCCCAGCCTCAACTTGTCGCTTTTTGAGTGTGGTAGCTTCGGCGGCTTAGCAAGCTGCTGAAAAGTCGCAGCAGTCTCCACGAACCCCGTGTTAGCCGAGTGCGTGCCCTCCACCGACCCTGTGTCGGTGGAGGGGACCGGCTCCACGCACTCGTCTAGCGATCCAATCGTGCCTCCACCGACACAGGGTCGGTGGAGGGAGCCGACTTGCACACTGCCACTTGCATCTCTATCCACGGGTTCGCGGACTCACGCGTGGCCTTATGCCTTTGCCGTTTCAGGGTTTGGAGTGTCATCCTCTTCCTCAAAACCGTGTCCGATTCGAAAGACATGCCCATCGGGGTGGCGCACGTGCATCTCGCGCACGCCCCATGGCATGTCGGTCGGAGGCCACGCGACTTCGATTCCCTGCGCCAGGCAGTGCCGGTAGATGGCGTCCACGTCATCAACGAAGATCGACATCCACGCGCCCTTGTCGGCCGATTCGTCGCCTTCCGGGCCGAAGGTCATCTTGACGGCGCCCTTGCCGCGCCCCCCTTGACCGTTCTCGCACAGGAAGATCTCGCATTCGCCGGAGGAGACTCCGCCGAAGTCCGGCGGATCGCCCCAGTCCCATGCTTTCTTCCACCCGAGCTTCTCAAACCACTCAAAGCTCTCTTGGATGTTGGAGACGTTCAAGATGGGGGTCAGTCGTTTGGCTAGCATGGGCGCAATACTATGCCCGCGAAGGAACGCTGTGCAAGGATCTGAATATCGCACGCAGCACCGGGGCGCCAAAGAGCGTCAGAGGGTTAAAGCAGTTCCAGGCGCGCGCTCCGCGCGTTCGATTTGACCAAAAAGAGTGAAGCCGCTTATCGAACCTCCGAGGCTTGCATTAAAACAGCTTTCAGGGTTTGCTATCTCTCTGCAACTACCTCGGAGGTTGAACCATGCTTCGATGCACCCCACTTTCATTCCTGATCCTCGTCACGCTCGCCATCGCGCAGGTACATGCACAGGCGCCGGCGCGTCAGCCATTGCTGACTAATGTAGACCATGCACTCTTCAAGGGGCTGCGCTATCGACTGGTCGGGCCGTCACGCGGCGGACGAGTTACGACGGTGACCGGCGTCCCGTCTCAGCCCAGGACTTTTTACATGGGCGTGGCGAGCGGGGGGCTGTTCCGAACGACGGATTTCGGGACGACCTGGGCTCCCATCACTGACGGTAAGGTGCCGCTCGGCTCGACGGGATGCGTTGCAGTTGCCGACTCGGACCCGAACGTGATTTACCTCGGCACCGGCTCCGATGGCATGCGAAGCAATGTCTCCACCGGGCGTGGCATGTACAAATCCACCGACAGCGGCCAGACGTGGAAGTTCATCGGCCTCTATAACGCCGGCCAGATTGGATCTGTCCGCATCCATCCGACCAGTCCGGATATCGTCTGGGTGTCTGCGCAGGGTGACGCGTTCAAGTCCAACGCCGAGCGCGGCGTGTTCAAGACGACCGACGGAGGGCAGACGTGGCGTAAAGTGCTATTTTTATCCGACAGCGTAGGCTCGATGGATGTCGAGCTTCAGCCCGGCAACCCAAACGTCGTGTATGCGTGGATGTCGCGTATCGAGCGCAAGCCATGGACGATCATCAGCGGCTCGCGCGAAGGGGGCTTCTACAAGAGCTCGGACGGCGGCGAACACTTTACTAAGATCGCGGACGGTCTGCCTGCGGAATTGATCGGCAAGGGAAACCTTGCCGTTACCGCGGCAAATCCAAATCGCATCTACGCGCTCGTCGAAGCGAAGCCGGGCGGGGGACTCTACCGCTCGGACGATGCAGGACAGACCTGGACGCTGGTCAACTCTCAAGGATCGTTGGTTCAACGTCCCTTCTATTACACTACGCTCGGCGCCGACCCGACGAACGCCGACGTTGTGTACGCCGGCGCCGAAGGCTTCTACAAATCCACCGATGGTGGCAAAGCGTTCACGACCTTCCGCACGCCGCACGGCGACAATCACGATATCTGGATTAACCCGAAGGATAGCCAAATAATGGTCCAATCGAACGACGGAGGGGCCAACGTCTCCACGGACGGCGGGCGCACCTGGTCCACTCAAATGAATCAGCCGACCGCGGAGATCTATGGCGTCTGGGTAGACAATCAGTTCCCGTACAAACTCTACGGCGCGCAACAGGACAACACGACGATCATCATCTCCAGTCAGGCCGATCCTGCCTCGCGCGACGACTGGCGTCCCGGCCCCGGCTGCGAAACCGGCCCCATCATGCCCCATCCAAAGAATCCCGACATCGTCTACGGATCTTGCAAAGGGCAGTACGGAGTCATGAACCTCAAGACTGGACAACAGAAGAATTATTGGATCGGCGGGCAGTCGCTGTATGGGAATCCTGGTAGGGATCTCATTTATCGCATGCAACGAGTTTCGCCAATGGCCACTTCGCCGCATGATCCCGAGGTCCTCTATTACGGATCGCAGTATGTGCACCGCACCCGCGACAAAGGCGTGACGTGGGAGAAGATCTCGCCAGATCTCACTGCTAAACCCGAATGCTGCCAGGGCGTGAGCGGCGAGCCGATCACCCGCGACGTCACCGGCGAAGAGTTCTACAGCACGCTGTATGCGATTGCCGAGTCACCGCTGGAAAAGGGCATGATCTGGACCGGTGCAAATGATGGCCCGTTCCACATCACCCGCGACAATGGTAAGTCGTGGTCTAACATCACGCCGAAAGATCTTCCGCCGGGCGGGCGCGTGCAGTTCATCGAGCCGTCGCCGCATCGCAAGGGATCCGCGTACTTCGCCGTGTACCGTTGGCTCCTCGGCGATTACCAGCCCTACGTCTATCGGACTGACGACTACGGTAAGACGTGGACGCGGCTTAGCGACGGGAAGAATGGCATACCTGCGGATTGGCCCACGCGCGTGGTCCGCGAAGATCCGGACCGCGAAGGTTTGCTTTACGCGGGTACGGAATTCGGAATGTTCATCTCGTTCGACAATGGCGGACACTGGCAGTCGTTCCAGTTGAACTTGCCGAACGTGCCGGTAACGGATATCAAAGTCCACAAGAAAGATCTGGTGGTCTCGACGCAAGGCCGGGCGTTTTGGATTCTGGATAACATCAGCTCGCTCTATCAGCTCACGTCGCGAGTTACGATTGCCGAGCTGCATCTCTTCAAGCCGCGAGACGGTTATCGCACGCGGGTCAACCCTAACATCCTGGGTCCAACGATTGAGTATTATCTGCCCGCGCCGCCACCCGGTCCGGTGACGCTCGAGATACTTGACCCAAAGGGCAACCTGGTCAACTCCTACAACAGCGACGGACCGGCGGCGACCGGTAGCGGTCGTGGGGGCCGTGATGGCGGCGCCGGTGCGCTCGCTGGCAGGGCTGAGCCACAACAGGAGGACCCCGACGCCCCAATGGTCGGCGGACGAGGGCGCCCGGGCCCACCTCCTCGCCCGACTAAGGTGGCCGGAGTTAATCGCTTTGTATGGGATGTGCGACATCAGGCAGGTGTGACGCTTCCGCCGGGGCAGTATCAAGCTCGCCTCAAGGTCGAGGCTACAACGTTGACTGAAGTCTTCAATGTGCTCATCGATCCTCGAGTCGCGGAAGACGGCGTTACCGTCGCAGATCTGCGGGAGCAGTTCGAGCACAACATGCGTATGCGGGAACTTGTGAACGGCGTCAACCAGATCGCTGCCAGAGTTCGCGATGCCCAGGCCATGCTGCGCGCCGGGTCGGTGACAGACGGCGACACAGCAAACCGTGTGAACGCGATTGCCGCAAAGCTTTTCACTGCGCCGGTGCGCTACAGCAAGCCCGGACTCCAGGCGCATATAACTTATCTGGCTGGAATGACCGCCAATATCGATCAGAAGATCGGGCGCGATGCGATCGAACGGTACGAAGTGTTGCGCAAAGAGCTCGACGAGATTCGCGCGGAGCTCGATGGAGTGCTCTCCCGGTAGCCATAACAGGTCGCATCATGCCGGCCGCGTAGCGGCCACCTCTCGATAGCGTCAACGGGTTGCAGCACGCCGGGCCGCGTAGCGGCCACCTCTCGATAGCGTCAACGAGTCGCAGGACGCCGGGCCGCGTAGCGGCCGCCTCTCGATAGCGTCAACGGGTTGCAGCACGCCGGGCCGCCTAGCGGCCAACGCCCTCCGCTAGGAGGACCATGTTTATAGAACCGGGAACGGATGCATTCGCCCTCCGTTAGGAGGCCTACGATTCAAAATACGTCTTCGAGTTCACCGAGGGCCAATAGAGCGCCTGCCTAGATTCCGTTCTTGGAGGCTATAAAGATGGCCCTCCTACGGAGAGCAATCCGACCGCACTACCGGTTTCTATAAACATGGCCCTCCCACGGAGGGTGGTCCCGGCACACTCAGCCGCTGACTATAAACATGGTCCTCCTACGGAGGGCAGTTAGGCAGGTTGATTCCGCACTTGAAGTTTATCGCCCGCATACGGAGGCGGACTGGTTCCGCCTTTTCGCCTTGTGATGTAATATCGAGAATAAATTTGAAAGAGGTGAGCATATGAAGGAGATGAATGAAAATGCGCGCGGGAACTCAATCGGACTATCACGGCGTTCATTCCTGACGAGTTCTTTGATGACTCTGCCCGCCGTTACACTCGCTTCAAATTTCAATACGAAATCCGAACAGAACTGGCCGGGGTTTCGCGGCCATGGCGCGCAAGGCATAGCTGACGGCTATCCAACGCGAGCTGCATGGAACGCAGATGCGACCGCTGGCAAGATTTCCGGCGTGTTATGGCGCGCTGAGATTCCTGGCCTCGGGCATTCCAGTCCGATCATCTGGGGCGGCCGGATTTATGCCGGCACCGCCGTTCGGCTGTCAGGCAAAGCGCCCCTGCGCATCGGCTACTACGGCGATGTCAAAGCCGCGCAGGACAACGATGAACAGAAATGGATGATCCTTTGCTTTGATAAGAAATCTGGCAAGAAACGTTGGGAACGAATCGTACGGACCAGCAAGCCTGCGACGGAAAGACACGAGAAATCGACTCACGCCAATACCACGCTCATAACCGACGGCGGGCGGCTGGTTGCTTTCTTCGGCTCGGAAGGGCTGTATTGCTTTGATCTCAACGGCAAGGTGCTTTGGACCAAAGACCTCGGAGTCATCAACAACAGTTGGCATGGAATAGGGTGGGGTTACAGCAGCTCCCCGGCGTTATACCGCGATCGCATAGTTCTGCTTTGCGATGATCCTAAGAACCCGTTCGTAGCCGCCTTCCATCTCTCCAATGGCAAGGAGCTGTGGAGAACATCACGAAAAGGCGCTTCTGAAGGGAGCTGGGGAACGCCATTGATACACAATGATGGCGTGCGGACGCAGGTCGTCACCAACGGATGGCCATACGTCGTTTCCTATGATCTGGAAACTGGAAAAGAACTCTGGCGCTTGCGTGGGGGCGGAGATATTCCAATTCCGACTCCGTTCGTCGCGGACGGGTTGATCGTCGTTTCCAATGCACACGGCGGGAAGGCGCCATTGTTCGCAATTCGCCCTTCGGCGCAGGGCGACATCTCGCTCAAGGAAGGCAGCACCAGCAATGACTCGATTGTTTGGAGCGTTCCGAATGGAGGCTCTTACATTTCCACGCCTGTTGTGTACGGCGGATATATTTACCTTGCCAATCACAACGGCGTACTGCGCTGCTTCGATTTCAAAACAGGCAGAAAGATGTATGAGGAGCGGCTAGGGAAAGATGCTTCCTGCTCGGCGTCCCTGGTCGCGGCCGATGGCAAAATCTATTGCCCAACTGAACAGGGCGTCGTACACGTGATCAAAGCTGGGCCTACACTGGAGGTGCTGGCTAAGAATGAGCTGGGCGAGCCTTGTCTTGCAACGCCGGCCATTTCATATGGCGTACTCTACTTTCGCACTTCGGGGAGTCTGATTGCGATAGGGTAAGGTAATGTCATCCCAGCGGCCCGTTAATCTTGTTCTCGCAGCCCTCGCCGACAACGGTCTTCTCCTCAAGCAGGACAAGGCACTCCCAAACGTGGTTGGCATCCTCACGGGTGAGTCTCTTCGGACCTCCTGGTGGAGCCATCCTAAGGCTCGCCTCATCTTCTCCGTCTTGTCGGAGCTCGCTGAGCACCCGGACGTCCTCCTGACAAAGCTCCTTTACCGTAAGGACACGCTCGTCCACCGGTCCCTGTGGCCCGCGGTACTCGCGGTGGGTAAGGCGCGCGAACAGTGGCAGGTGCAGGGGCTCTCGGGCGATTCCAAACGTATTCTCGAGCGTCTCGACAGAGGAGACGGCCCAGTCCGTGCAACCGGGGCGCCCGTCAAAGAACTCGAAGCACGCCTCCTCGTCACGGCTCAGGAGATCCACACGGAGTCGGGTCGTCACGAAATGGCGCTCGAGTCCTGGCACGCATGGTCGCGGCGGGTGGGCTGCCGTGCCATGCGCTCAGTTCCTCGCGCCCGGAAGGCTCTTGAGGAGGCGGCCGTGAAACTCGGTGCTCCTCTCAAGTCACTTCCGTGGCCGGTACAAGGTCCAAGGTCTAAGGTCCAAAGTCCAAGGTCCAAAGGACCTTAGACTTTGGACCTTGGACCTTAGACCTTAGACTTTGGACCTTGGACTTTGGACCTTGGACTCCTCGACCGATTGTCTACTTGCTCACCAACGTGCAGCGTCGTAGTATGGCCGAAAAACAACGCGAAGGTGAATGTAAATTCAGATGTTGTGAATCTCTTGGAGGAAACCCTATGAAGTGTGCGCGAATAATCACCGTTGTGCTTGTCGTGTGTTCCGTCTTAGCGAGTGGCAGAGTCTTCTCTCAAACCTCAAACGCTTATCAAAAGAAGGATGAGAAACCTCAATCTCAAACGGCGGATCAGAAGAAACAGTATCCCGCATTGCCGAGCGAAACGCCGGACAAACTCGAACCCACCAACGATGGCTTCGATTACATCAGGCGAGAGCTGATGATCCCAATGCGTGACGGGGTGAAGCTGCACACCGTCATCCTAATCCCAAAGAATGTACCGAAGGGCGCCGCGGGAGCACCGATCCTCCTTACGCGCACCCCCTACAGCGCCACGGCGCTCACGAGCCATGCCGCAAGCGCTCACCTTGGCTCGATCCTGACCGGCTACGACAACGCCACCGACGTGATCGTCGAGGGCGGCTACATTCGGGTGGTTCAGGACATACGCGGCAAGTACGGGTCGGAGGGCGACTATGTGATGAATCGCCCTCTGCACGGCCCGCAAAACCGAACCCCGGTAGATCACGCCACCGACACCTACGACACTATCGACTGGCTGGTGAAGAACGTCCCGGAGAGCAAC
Organism: Acidobacteriota bacterium; assembly: GCA_038040455.1. Classification (GTDB taxonomy): domain Bacteria; phylum Acidobacteriota; class Blastocatellia; order UBA7656; family UBA7656; genus Onstottus_A. Next base: position 83,194 of record JBBPIH010000012.1, on the reverse strand, counting down.
GGCAGGGTCGGCATCCTTGGCATCTCCTACGACGGATTCCTGCCCTTGATGGCGCTAGTCAATCCCCACCCGGCGCTCAAGGTGTCCGTGCCGATGAATCCCATGGTCGACGGCTGGATCGGCGATGACTGGTTCCACAACGGCGCGTTCCGGCAGGCCGGCATGAACTACATCTACGAGCAGGAAGCGCACCGCGCTAACGAGATCAAGTGGTGGAAGAGCCATTTCGACGACTTCGACATGTACATGCAGGCCGGCTCGGCGGGCGAGCTCGGTCGCCGCCGCGGGCTCGAGCAAGTCGGCTTTTGGCGAAAGATCCTCGAGCATCCGAGCTACGACGCGTTCTGGCGTGACCAGGCGGTGGACAGAATCCTGGCCGCCCAGCCGCTGAAAGTGCCGGTGATGCTGGTGCACAGCCTCTGGGACCAGGAGGATATCTACGGCGACATCGCCGTCTATAAAGCGATCGAGCCGAAGGACGTAAACAACGACAAGGTGTTCCTGGTAATGGGCCCGTGGTACCACGGCCAGATGATCGCCGATGGGAGCGCGCTCGGCGCGTTGAAATTTGGCAGCGACACGGCGCTCTATTTCCGAAGAGAGATTCTGCGGCCGTTCCTGGATAGGTATCTCAAAGACGGCGCGGACAAAGCCAACGGGGCGGACATCTCGCCCGTCGTGACCTTTGAAACCGGAACGAACACCTGGCGGCGCCTGCCATCCTGGCCGGCCGGTTGCGTGAGCGGTTGCTCGGTTCGAGCGACTCCTCTGTATCTCAACGCCGGGCTCAAACTGAGTTTCAATGCGCCTGCATCGGGGGGCGCGGCGTACGAGGAGTACGTTTCGGATCCCGCTAAGCCCGTGCCCTACCGTGCACGTCCTATCGACAATACGTCATGGTCCCGGTGGCTTGTGGACGATCAGCGTGAGGCCTCGGGCCGACCAGATGTTGTAGCGTTCGTCTCCGATGTATTGACAGCGCCTGTGAAGATCAGCGGCGAGCCGATTGTCAATCTGCTCGCCTCCACCAGCGGCACGGACTCGGACTGGGTGGTCAAGGTGATCGACCTCTATCCCGACGAGGTTGCGGGCCAGCCGGCAATGGGAGGGTATCAGTTGATGGTCTCCGCCGATATTTTCCGTGGGCGCTATCGCGAGAGCCTGGAGACGGCCAAGCCCCTCGCGTCGAATCAACCGCTGCTGTATCGCTTCGCTCTGCCGACGGCGAATCATGTTTTTTTAAAAGGCCACCGGATGATGGTGCAGGTCCAGTCGAGTTGGTTCCCGCTCTACGATCGCAATCCGCAGACCTTCGTACCCAACATCTTCTGGGCGAAACAGGGAGATTATCGAAAGGCGGTGCAGCGGGTTTATCACGCGCCCGGCCAGGCGAGTTTCATTGAACTGCCCCTGGTCACGACGCCTTAGTCGGTCAGCAGCGCAGCGTCTGTTTCGGTTGAGACAACCACGTGGTAATCGGCACGATCAGTAGCGATCGGCACAACCCCGTGGTGGGATGTGTATCGCAAGGGGCGCGACGGAATGATTGCTCCGTTGGTGAATCCGGGCTGCAATGAGGATCCTCAATCTCGCGGTCTGGAAGGGTGGCTTGCCCCCGCCCCCTGCCGCTAACACTGAGAATGGAAGAGAGCGGGGGCAAGCCACCCTTCCAGACCGTGATCCTGCGCGAGCTGCGGGTGTCAGGCAGAACCCTCCAAGGAGTATGACGGCGAATGCGTTCGGCTCCGACTGTGCGGATCAACGGGCGCGCTGCGCAAGCACGTAAGCTGACACCGGGCTCTCGTGGCCTTCGCGATCCACTGACTTCACTCCAAACACAAGCTGGTCGATCGAAGTGTTCTTCAACGTGAACTCTTTTACGTTGCCCACCCAGATCTCACGCTCCCAATCGGCCGATGTCGTAGATCGAACCACGACGATGAAGCCCGCAAGATCGGGCTCGGGGTCCGAATGCTCCCATCGCAATACTGCGTCGTACCCACCGCCTCTACTGAGTCCAGGACCGGGAGCGCGAGTCGCCGGCGAGCTTGGCGTGTCAGCCGGAGCTGCCGCTGGCGCACGTGCTCCCGCCGGAGCAGCACGCATCGTGATCGGAGATCCCGGGGCGAGCGCCATCACCGCGGCAGCGGCCGCGTTGATTCGGGTCACCTTTGCGGCGTAGGCCGGCGACGTGTTCGCAAACGTGTCGGTGGGCGAGTGCTGGTTCGCGAAGTGCTCGTTGGGCGTAGTCATTCGCACTCCAGCATAGCCTTCCTGGTTGAAAGCCGTATGGTCGCCGCCGCGCCCAAAGCGGTCATAGCGAAAGATCAAATCTACGGTCATCTCGGGAAAGTAGCGCTCGCCGATTCTCTTCACGTACCTCGCGATTTGCCTCGAGGGTGAGTCGTTGGGATCTTCTGAAAACACAAGCACGCGCCGGTTGTCGATCACTCCGTTGCCGCTCACCTCGCTGCCAATGATGTCGTTGTTCAAGACGGCTTGAATCGTTTGAGATTTCTCCTTGAGCCGCTTGGCCATCGCTCGCGCACCGATAAGGCCTTGCTCCTCGCCCGCGAAAGCTACAAAGACAAGAGTTGCGTCGAACTCGTATTGGCTCATTACCCGCGCGCATTCCATCGCGCAAGCCGTACCGCTGCCGTCGTCGGTTACGCCGGGGGCGAAGAGCTCCGCAGCTTTCGCCGGATCGTTCCTCATCTCCGGCGGCACTCTCAGGTTCAACGAGTCGTAGTGCCCAGAAATTATGATCCAGCGACCCGCCGCCTGCTGCATCTTGCCCGGCAACACGGCGACGACGTTTCGCAGCTCGATCTCTTTCCACACCCGGCCCCCTTGCGGGATCGTGTGCGTGTCGAAGCTTACTTGCAAGCGCGGGCTGTAGCTTTTGAACTGATCTAAGATCCACTGCCGGGCGGCGCCAATGCCACGGCTCGGTTGATTAGGATCGGAAAGAGTATTGCGTGTCTCAAAGCTTTCGAGCTTCTTCTCGATCTCCGCGATCCGGTCCGCCGAAATTTCCGAGACGATCTTTTGAATCTTCGGGTCGAGCCGCTGCGAAGGCATCGGCGGAGTCTGGTCCTGCCAGCCTTGGGCTAAAAACGGGACGGCCAACAAGAGAATGTTAGCTCCTATAAACATCCGCCTCATTGCTTTGATCCTCCGATGAGTTTCTTTGCGGTCTTTGGGCCTTGGTTTCTTTGCGCGACCTAATCTAACGCAAAGACGCAGAGCCGCAAAGACGCAAAGATCACTAACTACCTTTTACGTATCACGACGCCGGGCAGTCGTCCAGTGGTCTTGCCCTTTTCAAAAACCGGCTCGCCATTCACAAACACACGGTCGATGCCTTCAGACAAAAGCTTAGGCTCTTTGAAGGTGGAACGATCTATGACTCGCCTCGGATCGAAGATGACCAGATCGGCCTTCATTCCTTCGCGAATCACGCCTCGATCGTACAGACCCAGGCGAGCGGCTGGAGCAGAGGTCATCTTGCGCACCGCCTCTTCAAGCGTGAGCCACCCTCGTTCGCGCACGAAGCGCCCAAGCACTCGCGTGAAGGTGCCCGCGCCTCGCGGGTGGCGCCCGCCTGCCTGGCCGTCGCTTGCGACCATTACCCATGGCTGGCGGTAGAAAACTTTGATGTCCGAGTCTTTCATTGAACGACAGACAACACCCGCGCCGCCGTCTTTGACGATCTTGATGTACACGTCAACGGGCGACACTCGTTGCTCGCGTGAAATTTCTTCGAGCGACTTACCTTCATAGTCGCGATGCGCGCGGCAGCTTGTCACCAATACGTTCCCGGCGCCGCCGACATCATCGAGTCCTCTTTTTACCGCAACCGGATCTTCGTGGCGGCGGCTTGGTATGAGCACCGTGATAGTTGATTGCCACGCATCGTAAGGATAACAATCTGCGGTGATATCAACTCCGCTATGCCGCGCCGCGTTGATCAAATCAACAGCCTTCTCTGCCTGTCCCCACACGCCGACTGTTCCAAGCTTGATGTGAGAAATCTGAACCGGAATGTGAGCCTCACGGCCAATACGAATCGCTTCTTTGAACGCGCTCATCACGTCGTCGGCTTCGTCGCGCACGTGGCTCATGTAGATGCCGCCGTGACGCGCGGCGGCGCGTGCCAGCTCGATCACTTCTTCGGTAGTGCTCGGATGGCCGACGTCATACTCGAGTCCGGTTGAAAGCCCAACCGCCCCTTCGCGCATCGCTTGCTCTACGAGCTTCGCCATATCGGCAATCTCTTTCTCGGTTGCCGCTCGGTTGTAGTCTCTACCCATCACTTGCTGGCGAACCGTCGCGTGGCCTACAAACGCGAGCACGTTGACCGCGGCAGGTTGGGCGTCGCACTTGGCGAGGAAATCCGCGAGGGGCCAGGGTGAACCGCCGTCGGGTCCCACTGCGAGGGTGGTGATGCCTTGCGAGACCTGACTGGCGAGGGTGGGCTCAGAGGCGAGAGCACTCTCAGAGTGGTTGTGAATGTCGATGAAACCGGGTGCGGCGACCAAGCCAGGTGCTTGAATGATCTCTTCGTCTGCTCTCGTGACAAACCGGCCGACCGTTGTGATTCGGTCTCCAACGATTCGAATGCTTGCACGAAAGGCCCGGCGGCCGCTGCCGTCGACGACAATGGCTCCGACGATGACGCGGGACTTAGCCGGTTGGGGAACGCGTGCGGCGCTGCTCGGATGAAAGGGTGGAAGGCAGCCAAATGATACAAGAAGCGCGGCCAGGCGAGCGAAACGTTTGACGATCCGTGCAGGGTTCGCTGTCGACGCCAGATCACGAGTCACGTTGGTCTCCGTTTTCTTTCAGATGCGTGAATTTCAGATTTCAAATTCTCAGATTTCAGATAGATGAAAGCAGCCGTCGCATCACCTGACGCTATCGAATAGAACAACGCGAACACGGCTTTGCGCTAGTTTGAAATTCCAGGAGGCGCGCGACGCAGACTATATGGAGTGATGAGGCGCAGTCAAGAAAAGTCGTTGGTGGCGACCGCGAGCTTCTGTCGTTAGCTTCGAAGGCTGGCTCAAAGCAACCTGGCTAGACTCCATTTCAGATTCTTTAAAACTCGATTCCAGATTTCAAATTTCAGATTTTTTCAAATTTCAGGATTTCATAAAGCTGTGTTCTAAAGCTGTCTGAGATCTGCGATCTGAATTCTGAAATCTGCGATCTGAATTCTGAGATCTGCGATCTGAATTCTGAGATCTGAATTTGAAGGCTGACATCTGAAATCTGAGGTAAAACTACAATCTGAAATTTGCAATCTGAAATCTGAACTTGCTTTATTCAGCAGACTTGTATTTTATTTCGTCTGCTAGCTTGACTCACGAACCGGTACAAAGAAGGCCAAAATGAAATACAAACGGTTTGAAGACCTGCCCGTCTGGAAGGCGGCAATTGAGTTTGCAGTCAAAGTTTACGCACTAACAGCAAGGGAAGAGTTCAAAGGTCACGGCAGTCTGCGAGATCAGATGGAGCGTGCAGCGGTCTCGATCTCAAACAACATCTCCGAAGGATTCGAGCGCGGCACGACGCAAGAGCTACTGACTTTCATCTACATTGCGCGCGGCTCCGCGGGCGAAGCTCGGTCGATGCTCTGTTTGCTTGAACTGCTTCCGCACTTCGCCAATCTGAAATCTGAGATTTCAGGTCTGAAAGCGCGCGCGCTCAGCATTTCACGACAACTGGGTGCCTGGGCGGACTCGCTTCAAAATTCTGAGATCAAAGGCCAGCGTTACCTGACCGACAAGACTCGCCGCGCGTCTCAAGCCGCGGTTGAGCGAGAAGAGTTTTTGGAAGAGTTGCGTAGGATGCAAGAGGAGAGACTCGCCAAAATGCAAAGCGCCACACTGATCGACGACATGGAAGCAAAGTAGTTTTCAAATCTCAGATTTCAGATGTCAGACTCCAAATTCAGATCTCAGTATTCAGACCGCAGATCTCAGTATTCAGACCGCAGATTTCAGAAT
>JBBPIH010000012.1:0-77083 GCA_038040455.1 Acidobacteriota bacterium | reverse complement strand
TCAGATCGCAGATTTCAGAATTCAGATCGCAGATTTCAGAATTCAGATCGCAGATTTCAGAATTCAGATCGCAGATCTCAGACAGCTTTAGAACAGAGTTTTCTGAAATCCTGAAATCCTGAAATCCTGAAATCTGAAATCTGAAATTTGGAATCTGAGTTTTAAGAATCTGAAATGTAAGCATCTGGCAAATTATCTCGAAGCCAACAATGGATGCGCGAGCGGCTTTGGCAGTAATCGACCTCATGGTAGGCTACGACTCGCCGCTTTTAACCTTCACAAATCGCTCGGAGTAACTTTATGAAGCTCGACTTACACACGCACTATTATCCCGACATCTTTTTTCAGATGCTTCGAGATATTCCTTCTGAGTTCTCATTCGCCAAGGACCCGACCGGGCGGACGATCATCACTCACCGAGGCGCTCGATTCTTCGGAGTCACTCCACCGATGAGCGATCCGGACAAGCGACTGCAAGACATGGATCGAGTGGGCATAGACGTCGAAGTCATTTCGTTGTCTACCCCAAACATCTTCTTCGCCGGCGAGAGCCGCCAGCCTGAAGTGGCAAGAATGCTGAACGACGCGTACGCCGAACTCATCGCAAGACATCCAGATCGTTTTAAGGGATTTGCCTCGATTCCGATGGATGCCCCGGATCAGGCGCTCGATGAGCTTCACCGCGCGATCGATCAGTTGAAGCTGAATGGTGTCGTGCTTCTCAGCAACATCAGAGGCCGCGCGTTGACTTCTCCGATCTATAGACCGTTTTTCGAAGAAGCCGATCGGATGAACCTTTGCATATTTTTGCATCCGATGCTTCCGGCGAACCCGGAGCCGTACACGGAGTACGTGTTGGGGCCTCTGGTTGGCTTTCCGTTCGACACGACGCTTGCGGTCGCGCGCATGTGTTTTGACGGAATGCTTCGTGATTTGCCGAACATTCGCTGGATCGTGGGCCATCTCGGAGGCGCGATACCTTACTTGATGGAGCGGCTCGACAGCGGCTATCGCGACTTTGCCGAGTGCCGCGTGAAGATCGATCAACCGCCCAGCACTTACCTCAAAAAACTTTATTACGACACGGTAACCTTCAGCTCATTCAACCTGCGAATGGTGCGCGATCTTGTCGGCGTAGATCATATGGTGATGGGGAGCGACTACCCGCACTTGCTGGGCTCGATTGAGCGGTCGGTCAGCTCGATCCAAGACCTCTTAATTCCCGAATACGAAAAGCAAAGGATCTTCAGCGAAACGGCGCTGTCGATCTTGAATAATGTCTAAGGGGCATCTCGCGAAAATGGGCATTGAAAATTGAGAATTGAAAAATGAAAATTGCAAATTATGAACTACCTCTTCCAATTTACAATTTGCATTTTTCAATTTGCAATTTTCAATGCCGTGCCCATTGCTGCCCCGTCACCTAGAAACACTTGAAGACGCTCAAACCCACAGCATCTTTCTACGACGCGACCGCTCCTCGATTCGTAAGAGCCGTTGGACTGTTCGGGCTAATCGCAATCGCAGTGAACGGCGTCATCGGCTCAGGGATCTTCGTCTTGCCCGCGACCGTAGCCTCATTGCTCGGCCCTGCGAGCCCGGCGGCTTACATCGTGGCGGCCCTCTTAATCGCCCTCATAGTTTTGTGCTTCGCAGAAGCTGGAAGCATGTTCGAGCAGACCGGTGGCCCCTACCTTTACGCCCGCGAAGCGTTCGGGAGCTTTGTCGGATTAGAAGTCGGTTGGCTGTTCTTGCTGTCGAGGCTGGCAGCAACGTCGGCAATAGCCAATGCCTTCACTGCCTATCTTGGATACTTCTGGCCCGCGCTTGGAAGCGGGGCGGGACGCGCGATTGCGCTCACGACTTTGATTTGGGGGCTGGCCTGGCTCAACCTGGTTGGAGTCAGGTACGGCTCGTGGACAGTGAACGTGTTGACGATTGTCAAGATCCTTCCTCTGTTGCTATTCGTCTTCGTCGGGTTGTTCTTCGTCGATAGCACTCGTTACCAGATACTCGTGTTTCCAGACACAGGTCCGCTGCGACAGGCGAGCCTCGCGCTGATATTCGCGTTCGGCGGGTTCGAGAATGCGTCGGTGCCGACCGAGGAGGTTAAGAATCCCACACGCAATCTGCCGATTGCGTTGATCGCTTCGATTGCGGTGACGACGTTGCTGTACATTTTAATTCAAATAGTCGCGCTGGGAACGCTGCCTGGGCTGGCGAGTGACGCAACGCCGCTGGCTTCAGCCGCGCGAGTGTTCCTGGGTCCGGCGGGCGCGGCGATTATTACCGCGGGGGCGGTGCTTTCTACAACGGGGAGCAACAGTGCGGTGATTCTGGTTGGACCGCGCATCCTTTATGCGCTGGCGCAGGGCGGCCAATTGCCGCGCGCTCTCGCACGAGTGCACCCGCGTTATCGCACACCTCATGTTGCGGTGATCGTTTTCGCTTTTGCCGCGTGGGTGATCGCGCTCTACGGGACCTTCGCTCAGCTTGTGACGGTGAGCGCCATCGCGCGTCTGCTTTTCAGCGCGACTACATGTCTTGCAGTGCCGGTGCTGAGGCGAAAGATGCCCGATGCCAGGCGCACATTCAGAGTGCCGGGCGGCATACTCATCCCCGGACTTGCGGCAATGATTTCGATCTGGTTGCTCACAGGCATAAACAAGACTCAAGCGATTGCGGGCACGGTCGCGTTTCTGGCTGGCGCGGTACTTTATTTCATCTTTCGAGAAACAAATACGGCCGAAGCAGTATAATCACCTCTGGATAGAGGAGGCCTTAATTCCCGCCGTCGCGTCACTCGGCAAGTGTGCCTTGGTTCCCCCCTGCTCCCCTGAGTTGAAACCTCGCTGCCCAGTTGATCCGCGCCGTCATCTGCATAACCACAAACAGCGTTATGATCGAGCCGACAGTAACCGCCAGCCCGGTGAATCCCTCGAAGAAGAACGCATAGGAGAATCCGATCAGGTAGACGAGTTGCGCCAGCGCAACTTCAAGAAAGGCGAATCTGTTTCCGACGACTAATCGCATGTACGAAACGACCAGAATGATCGAGACCATCGAGCAAAGCGCGAATGCCGAATGAATCGAAATGTGGTCGACCAGGTAGGCCAGCAGTAGATGAAATGCGAAGAACGCCGCCGCGAGGAAGAAGTAATTCATCGGATGTATCTGCACGCCCCGCAGCAGCGAGATGACGAAGATCAGAAAAAAGAAAAATCCCAGCGACACAGGAGCGAAGAATGAGATTCGCGCGGCCATCGGTCCGGGGTTTATCTTTTGCGGCATCTCGATTCCTAATCCGTTTCCCGCAATCAGGTCCTTGTAGTCCCAGGTCAACTGCCACCCGTTCCCGTGTCGCTCCTTAGGCGCATTAGGCGAGAGAGTGTTTGCAGGATGATCGTATCGGTCGAAATCGGTGGTCGCTACAAGCTTGAAGTTGCGCACCTCGCTTATGCCGTCCCCGAAACGATACGTGAAGCGATCGAGTCCGTGGGAGTAGTAGTTCACCGCCAGGTGGTGACGGGACTTTGCCGCGCACGGAATCGTTGCGACAAGCATGGTCGTATTCTGGCGAGTGAAAGGAACCTGCGTTCCGTCTACCTCGAACTTGAACTCATCATAGAGCCCGTTAGCCGCGGGAAATGCGAAGTTCACGGTCAACGCACCAGCCTTGTCTTGAGCGTTTTCGAAAACATAGTCTCCGGTAAAGCGCACGCGGTAAGTCGAGTACCACAGCAAGCCCTTCTGCCTCTGATCGAGTTCAAAGCCGACGCGAATGTTGTTCTCAATGATCGGAAGGTCGTACTTGTCGGTCACGGTTGTCCGTTCGACAAGGTGCCGTTTCAGAGACGCATCCCATTTCTGTGTCTCTACCTGCCTGTCGACGCCGAGCGAGACCTCCGGAGCGTGTTGTTCGAGCGGCGTGCCCCACAACTGGCCGACCTCATGTTTGAGCTCGGCATCTTGATGAGCGGTGCGATAGGAAATGGTTCCCCCGAGTGTGATCCAGCCGACCACTGCGAGGAGATAGACGATCGCAATGGCGACAATTCTTTTAACCATGAGATGCCTCCAAAAAGGGTTGGACGTCCGCCAGTCCGCGTTTGCAGTCTGCTCTGATGCGCCGATAGTGGTGCTGGATGCTCGATGCCTTATTTGTCAGCTCAGAATCAGAGGGCAGAAATCAGAGGTCAGAAGTCATAGGGAAGAACTCGGAGCGAAGTCAGAGGGAGGACTCCTCGCTTCTCTCAGCTCGGGTGTCGACCGCAAGACCCGGCGCCTAGCAGGATGCTGAAAACTGCCTCTTGCCACCAAGTCACCAGGGCACAAAGCGGCACGAAGCGGCACGAAGCGAATAGATGATGCATTTATTGACTTGGTGCGCCTTCGTGTCTTCGAGTCTTTGTGGCGCGACCCATTTTTCAGCATCCTGCTACTTTTCCATCCGAAGCAGGGCGGCATTCACTCGTCTCTGAAGGTCGGCTTCGTCGAGTGTCTTCAGTTCGCAATCGAAGAGCACGCGGCCAGCGACCGAGGCAAACACAACGTCGGCACTCGCCGCACTGAAGACGATCGTAGAGATCGGGTCGTGTACCGGCGTCGTGTGAGTTCGCGAGAGATCAATTGCGATTAAGTCAGCTTGTTTACCTGCTTCCAGCGAACCGATGTCGCGATCGAGCCGGAGCGCTCGCGCGCCGTCGAGCGTAGCCAGGCGGAGCAGTTGTTCCGCGGTGGGTTGTTTGAAGTCCAGCGACGTGGTGCGATGAATCAGTCCGCAGAATCGCGCTTCTTCTATCAGATCGCAACGATTGTTTGAAGCGACGCTATCCGTCCCAAGTCCGACGCTCACACCCGCGCTCAACATTGCTTCGAGGGGCGCGATACCGTGGCCGAGTTTTGCGTTTGACTTAGGGCAGTGCGCTACGCGGGCTCCGTAACCAGCCATCAGCGCGATGTCTTCGTGTTCAACTCTCACACAGTGCACAAGAAGTGGGCTGGTCTCTAAAACACCGAGCGACTCGAAGTAACTAATCGTCGATACACCTGGCGCCTGCCACTCGATGCCTCGGGTTCTCAACCCTCTCGCGAACTCACCCGAGCCGATTAACATCATCTCGAGTTCGGCTCCTGACTCGGCGGCGTGGATGCACACATCAAGAGAGTCATTCAAAGCATATTCAGCTACGCGCCGAAACAACTCCCCGGACACGGTGTAAGGCGCGTGTGGTGAGATACCGGCTCGCACCAGATCAGTTTCGCGCGCCCGCATGTCTTCAACTTTTTCTCTAAGACCGTCGAGGCTCTTCGCGGCATCGTCAGGATCAGGACCGAACACTTCACGATAAGCGATACCCCGCAGTCCACTTTCGCGCAGCGCTTCAAAAGCCGACGCCGAGTCACCAGTGTCGGCGACCGTCGTTATGCCGGCACGAATCGCCTCTGCCGCCCCAAGTAAGGCGGATGCTCTTAGATCATCGCTGGTGAGACGCTGGTACTTGGTGATCGTCAGCTTAAGGATCCAATTGCGAAATGAAAGATCCTCGAGAAACCCTCGCATGACGGTCAGCTCAAGATGGCTGTGGGTGTTCACGAATCCGGGCAGGATCGCCGCGCGGCCAAAGCTTACCTTTTCGGCATCGCCGAACTCCGCGCGCGAAGCGGCTTCAAGCTGGGTCCCGACGAAGACTATCCGGTCCTTTTCAACCACGACCGCGCCGTCGCGAATCGGCGGCGTGCTTATCGGTATGACCCATTCCGCGCTGTAAGCTTTTCTGCTCATCCGGCGATTGATTAAACAAGAATGCACATGATCAAGTCAACGCGTTACAAGAAGATGGACCATTGACGGCGTACACACGGCGATCAAGAGCGGGATAGAGATCATCCCCCCTGGTTAGGTGCTGTATCGACGGGCTCAACCCCGTTGACAAGTATTCACTCGGGTATATAATCGCGCCCATAACGGAAGTTTGGCTCCAACGTAAGACGAGTAAATGAAACACGGGAGGAGAACTTTATGATCACTCGAATACTGGGTTTCGTCTACGGTGTGATGTGCTACCTGATTTTCTTCGGCACCTTTCTCTACGCCATCGGGTTCGTCGGCGGAGGCAACCTCTACGGCGCCGGGAAAAGCTTGATCGTGCCGAGATCCATTGATCTGACACCGACGGGCCCGGGCGAAGGGCTTGCACAGAGGCTGATCATCGACGCGCTCTTGTTGAGCCTGTTCGCAATCCAGCACAGCGTGATGGCTCGCGTATGGTTCAAGCGCAGATGGACTCAGATCGTAGCGCCCCAGCTTGAACGAAGCACGTATGTGCTTATCGCAAGCTTGACTCTGCTACTTTTGTTTTGGCAATGGCGCCCGATCGGATTGGTGAGAGTAGCCTGGGATGTTCAGAACACCACGGGCCGTCTGGTGTTGGAAGGACTGTTCTGGCTGGGCTGGCTGATCGTTTTGATCTCAACGTTTCTAGTCGATCACTTCGATCTGTTCGGTTTCAAGCAGGCCTATTGCTACCTGAAGGGAACCGAGTGCCCGCCGCCGACTTTCAAGACACCCGGTTTCTACAAAGGCGTTCGACATCCAATCTATCTGGGATTCATCATCGCCTTTTGGAGCACGCCCCGCATGTCGATGGGGCATCTGTTCTTCGCGATGATGACCACAGGCTATATCCTCGTGGCCATCCAGTTCGAGGAGCGCGACCTGATCCGCGCCTATGGCGATAAATACCGGGAGTATCGAAAGCGCGTTTCGATGCTGGCGCCACTCAAGTTTTGGAAGGGCTGAAATCAACCGGCCTCGAAGACTGTAGCGGAGGAATCGGGGAATCAGCGTCCAAACCCTGGTGGGAGACGGGTCTACAACGCGACGGCCAACACATCTTCCAGCGCGTGAGGCATCTCTAATTTCTAACCCACGCGATGTACGGTGATGAGGTGCCGCGGTTCAGCCGGGTCATCCTCGATCTTCTGCCGGAGGCGGGCAATGTGATTGTCAACGGTACGGGTGAGGGGAAAATTGTCATATCCCCAGTACTTGTCTGTCCAAGGTGGCACCTCGCACATCGAAAGACAGAATCTCACTGTGCGGATGAGCATGCGACGAATGACATGTTTAACGAATGCCTTCTCCTATTACAACTTTTGCAAGGTGCATCAATCCCTGAGGGTGACGCCAGCAATTGAAGCGGGAATCACAGATCACGTTTGGAGTTGGAAGGAGTTGCTCACCGCGTAAGCTCTTTCAAATTTTCCCGAATGAATTCCTTTGTCGGTGTGGGAGTGATCTTCCCGTCAATCTGATAGATTCGACAGCCATAGGAATGGCCTTCGTTTCTTCCGTCTAAGTCTTTGCCGTTCACTCGAATTGAAGGCGAGCCCTGAAAGCCCACCTTCGCGCCCTGCGCTTCAGATGTGACGTTGATGAGCGCAAGGTCCGCGCTGATCTTGCTCTCTCGCAAAGCGGCTTTGAGATTTGCTAAAGCCTGTTTATGACCAGGACAGGAATTGAAGTATAGAAACTCAATCTTCGCTCTACCGTTAGCTGGACTGTTGGTTGGCGGCGCTTTCATCTCGTTTAACATCCCTTTCAGCTTTGCTCTGAACGTCTGTTCATCGAACGTTGGCGCTTTGGTAACGCCGCTCAGTTGATGCATCCAGAACGCGGGCTGTGGAGGCTCTTCCTCCCAGCTTGCGTCAGCCCCGTACAAAAGATACACATCCCAGGCGATAAATCTTTCCGTCTTTAGAACGCGCTCAAACTGCTTCGCAGTTTCAGATTTGGGGTCCAGGAAATAAGAAACTCGCCGGTCTTGAAAGCTATTCGATAGCTTCCGCGCCTCGCCTTTGAAGTCGCCGCCAAAGATAGGAAGCCAGACAATGTATGCTCTCATCCTATCATCGCTCACCCTCTTTATCGTCTTCACGACGTTGGAGAACCCCCAACGGCACATCGGTCAAGTGGGAGAGAGTAGAGCGACCAGCCGCACCTTGCCGGTGTCGTTCTGAAAGGCGTTTTTGAAGCGGTCAACGCTTCCTGGTCCCGTTATTCGAGACTGGCGGCTCGACGCAGTCGAGCGGCTACGTTTCTGGGCGGCGTTACTTGTATCCGCACTGAGGCCGAATAGGATGGCGGCCAAGACTAACAGTACGCGTCGCTTTTTCATTTCTTCACCTCTCGTTTAGCGGCGTGATTGATTCTCAATCACCACCGGACATCTTGCAGCGGTTCCCTTACTGGCCAGTTCTTCCTCGCACGCTCGAAGATGGCGGCTAAGCATGCGCGTGAATGCGCGGAGCCCTTTCATCCGTTCGTTAATTTCCTGGAGCTTTTCGCGGAGTAAGTCCCGCATCTGGCCGCACGCCGCGACACCGCCGCCGGTTAATAGGGTTCTGATTTCATCCAGAGAAAAGCCCATCTCCTGCGCTTGCTTTATGAACCGCACGCGCTCTGTCGTCTCAACTGCAAATAGACGGAAGCCACCTTCAGAGCGAGGCGAGGGCGGTAACAACTTTCGCTTTTCGTAATAGCGAATCGTATCAACGCTGACGCCCGCGCGCTGTGCGACCTCGCCAATACGCAGCCAGGATTGAGTCACAAGAAGAGTCTACACTGTGGAGCTAGGTCCAGAGTCAAGAGGGAAGTTTCTCAGCAGTGATTAAACGATCAACACAAGATTAGGACGGGTGTGATTACAACTGGGACCTGTCCGAAGAAGCGCTTTGACATCGGATCGCTCAGTTGTCCATGGATGATGTTCTCATTAACACCCAACTTCAGTTGGGTGTCGTCGGTGCCGCGCTCCACTTGAAACCGTTTCAACGGTTTCCAGGGGGACCCCAAAACTGTTAAAACAGTTACAGTCACGGCCGCCCCCTCCAACACCTCGATGAATCGAGGTGTTAATGAGAGCCGCATCGTCATTACGGGTACCAAGTCCACTTTCAATCACATCCGACTAGGACACTACCCAGCGCCAGTACTTGTCATCCGTCTTCCTCGTTAGCTATAGTATCCCCGATGCTTTCACTGTCTGCTCCACTAAGGCGACTACTTGCTGTAATGCTTCCTGTCTGCTTGTTTTGGATATCCGTCGCCTGCATTACCCTGTGTACCGAAGACAGCGCTGAGCCGCAGGTACATTACGCAACGCTATTGCCTGACACAGTCCGGCCCAGTCAAGATCGGGATTGCTGTCCAATTACAACCGCGCTTCCGAGCGTCCTGCCAGAGCATCGCGTAAATGCGCTTCCGGGGGACAATCATCAGCAGGCAAGCCAAATCTCGACCGTGCGGCTCGTAAAGCCGAGCTTGCTCAAGCTCGGGCATGTCGCAATTCCCGTTTCCAATTCTGACCCGCCGTTTGAACGCCTTCGGACTCTGCGCATTTAATCCTTACCTTGATACGCCGCCGCTGCGAAAGGTTCACGCTTTAGCTAAATAAGCGTGTACGTTGTTGTGTTCTTTTTCATCAGGAGAGGATTGTATGAAACGATTGATAGTTAGTGCGGTGCTTGTTCTTGCCGCGTATTCCGCAGTCGCAGCTCAGATGGTGGCCAACACGGTTACGCTGGAAGGACAGATTGTTTGTTGTACGGATTGCTGGGCAAAAGCAGATCGAAAGACGATACCTTATGGTACGGCTGCTGATCTTGCGCAAGCAGTACAGTGCATCGGCAACGGCGACCCGACATTGCTTGCGGTAATGAATACAGAGGGCGCAACGACCTTCTACCAGCTCGAACAAGGCAAGTTTAAACGCCCCGGTAAGAACTGGCTTGACTACATAGGCAAGCGTGTTGCGATTACCGGCTCGACCCGTTCAAAAAAAGATGTGCAGTACGTCAGAATTGATGAGCTGAAGGTGCTCGCATCACCAGAGCTAGCGGCAGAACGCTCTCCACAGAGTGTCGTAGGGACCGAAGCTGAACTGATGCTCAAGGACCTCTCTGGCGTTGAGCAACGCTTGAGCAGCTATCGGGGCCGGATCGTGGTATTGAACTTCTGGGCCACCTACTGCATTCCCTGCCGCAAAGAGATGCCTGACTTGGCCGCGATTCAAAATCAGTATGCGGCGTTAGGAGTGCAGGTCATCGGCGCATCGGCGGATGATGCCACCGATCTGCCAAAAGTGCGGCAGTTCATCAAGGAAACCAAAGTCAATTTTCCGGTATGGATCGGGGCAACTGCCGCGGATATGCAGCGGTTTGGTTTAGGCTCGGGGCTGCCGGGGACGCTGGTCATAGGCCGTGATGGAAAGATCGTCGCAAGCATCAGAGGCATCATCAAACCGGCAGACCTAAAAAAACACCTGGACCACATGCTGGCGCAGGCAGAGAAGGATTCCAAGGAACAACTCGCGGTCGTAAAAGAGAAACCAGCAAAGGCCTCGAGCGTTCCCTCGTGACCGCTCTGACCAGGCGAAGGCCGCGCGGTCAGCGGGGCTGAAAACACAAATCCAGAGAAGTGGACGTTGGGAGTGCGGGCGTTGAGCAATCAAATTCCTCGGGCCAGTCTGCGTACCACGTTAACCTATCGCTTACACCCACGTCTTTCTGTAGGTGTAGAGTACAACCCTAGGGCAGATGATGTGGGCTTGTTAGCTAACTTCGTGGCTATGACTGAGACCGAGAGGAGACCGGCCTTGATTCTCGGCACAAGCTCGGATCGAATCGGCACTCCGAGCGGCAGGTCATTCTACGCAACAGTCAGCAAGAACCTCTCTAGTGCGGTGAGGCTGCCAATCGCCGCATATGTGGGAGTCGCATACGGCACGTACGAGGACAGGGTTCTTCCGCTTGCTGGGCTGACCGTGAATTGGAGAGAGAACCTCTCGTCGCTGGTGATCTTCGACGGTGTGAAAGTTCACCCGACGCTGACCTACGCACTCGGGAGGCGGCACGTTTTCACGTTCTTGCTCGCGCAAAGCAAGAACCCGGGCGTTAGCTACAGCATTTCCTTTTGAGCGCATGAATCAACGAGTAATCCAACTGCAAGGCGTCGACCGCGCAAGACTTGTCCAGCGCGGCCGGCGCCTGGAATACTTTACTGTCGCGTACAACAGCC
Source organism: Acidobacteriota bacterium (assembly GCA_038040455.1). Taxonomy (GTDB): domain Bacteria; phylum Acidobacteriota; class Blastocatellia; order UBA7656; family UBA7656; genus Onstottus_A. The sequence continues at coordinate 66,003 of JBBPIH010000012.1, read as the reverse complement.
TTGAAGGGCTGATCGCCATTGTGGCGGGCGTGGTTGCCGGAAGCATAGCTCTTGTCGGTTTCGGCTTCGACAGCATCATTGAAGTGACTTCAGGGCTCACTTTGATATGGCGACTTCATTCCGACGTTCATGCGGAGCAGCGCGAACGTGTTGAGAGGGTGGCTCTCAGAATCATCGGCATATGCTTTCTGGCGCTCGCATTGTTTGTGAGCTATGACTCGATCAAGTCGTTGCTCAATCGTGATCCACCAGATGAAAGCGTGCCGGGCATCATCCTCGCCGCTGCTTCTCTGATAGTGATGCCGCTACTCGTCCGGGCTAAGAGAAGAATCGCAAGAGATATAAGCAGCCGGGCGATGGCGGCCGATGCCAAGCAAACAGAGGTGTGCACCTACCTCTCGGCAATTCTTCTTGGTGGACTGCTGCTCAATGCGTTGTTCGGGTGGTGGTGGGCTGACCCGTTGGCGGCGCTAATTATGGTCCCCATCATCGCGAGAGAAGGTGTTGAAGCCCTTCGTGGGGAAACCTGCTGCGAGTGAATCTGAACGGGTTGCGAGGTGAACCCATCACGTCTGAAATAACGAGCCTGCTCATGAACGCGCTTCAGAAAACGTCCCAATTGTTCCCCGACTTCGGCGAAGAGTATCACGAACGAAAACTGGAAGGAGGCTTAGATGTCTCTATATCAGAAGATCGTGAGCACAAATGCTCCGCGTCCGGTGATTCTAATCCGGCTCATAGTTGGGGGCGTATTTTTCACGAAGGGAATTCAGAAGTCTCTGTTCTCTGATGAGGTTGGAGTCGGACGCTTTGTTAAGATGGGGATTCCGTCACCTGAATTCACGGCTCCCTTAGCCATTAGTAAATTGATTTGATACGGGTCCATTTGCTTCATGCCGAACTTCTGCAAGAAGGACGCTACGCCGACCAGGACGATGTACCCTAGTAAGAAAGCGAATCCCGACAATGAGAATTGCATACGGTCACCTCACGCTTTGTTTGCCCGACAGCTCGGGTTTCTTTGCTACTTCTAGTGACTGGTGCGATGCGAACAGGAATGCTGCTAAAGCTAAGTCTAGAGCCGCGAGGGTCGAGTTCCCAATAACGCCCAGTTTAAGACCGTATGGCGTGAGCGGAGAATTCCTAAACGCGAGAATGACATGGTCAATTGCGCCGCCAAAGAAGAGCCCAGATATTATTAGGCGCTTGGATTTACTGATCTGTTTTTCCTTTTCTTACTTCATTTTTTCGAACTCCTGCTTAGCTTGTTGAAGAATTGGAATGTCAGCGTCAGCATCTTTCCACAGCGCGAAGAAATCCTCGTACGCTTTGCGGCTCTTGGCAGTGTCGCCCATTATCGCGGCGGCGCGCGCCAGCCCGAGATGCGAGAGCGGGTACAAAGCAGAGATAGCGACCACGCCTCTGTGGGCTATGATCTTTTCGAACTCGGCCATCGCCTCAGCGCCCGCTCCTCCGCGCAGGTAGGCCAGACCGCGAATATAGGCGGGCTTGGCCTGAACTTCATTTCCCATCTCAAAGCGACGCGCCACCCGTAATGACTGGATCGCCTGCTCCGTGTTGCCCCGATTGATTTCGAGGGCGGCTTGAATCGTCGGCAGCCAAATGGTGTTGACAAGAGTATCTTTCGGGTACCGCTTGACGAGTTCGGCGGCGAGAGACTGCGCCTGGCTGATTTCGCCACATAGGGCGAGGGCGACTCCGCTAAGCATGAGAGCTTGTTTGCTCCGTGCGATGTTAAGGGCGTTTACGGCACTCTCTTTCGTTTGCTGACAATCCCCGAAAGCCGCATTCAAGAGCGCATAATCTGCCCGACCCCACGCCGCACCTTCTTTCAAACCATACCGATCGTTGGCTTCCGCCGAGCGGCGAAAAAGTTCTTGAGATTTTCGGCGTTGTCCGTAAAATGCCGCCGCATGGGCTTGCACGTAGTGCGACAATCCCTCAGCCGGCTTCCCATTTGCCCAGTCAACCTGCCGCTGCATTGTTGCCTCGTCTCCTTGAACGAAGAAAAGATGATAAAAATGAGGATGAAGAAAGGCAGAATCGAGCTTCTTTTCCATCCCCTGCTCGAAAATTGCTCTGGCTTCGTCGAAACGGTTCAGGCAGAGGAATGAAAGTCCCAAGATATTATACAGGGCAGCCATGTTCGGATCGAGACGAAGGGCTTCGCCAGCTTCCTCAACCGCTTTATCGTATTGGCCGGTGTAAGCATACTGGCCTGATAGATCGGAGCGCGGTGTAATGTCGCGCGGGTAGGTCTGCTTCCACAACTCCAGTACTTCAATGCTTTTGTCGATCTCCCCGGTTGTAAAGGCGTAGTAAAAACTAGAGATGTAGAGCTTCTCGCGCTCGCTCGTCCGCCCCCGCAATTCAAACGCTCTCTCTGCGTATTCCGCAGCAAGCTGATCTTTCCAGATGTCATAGTGCGCTATGCCTAGCTTTAGGTAGGCGAGGGCGAATTCGGAGTCAAGCTCCACCGCGCGTTTGAAAAACGGAATCGCCTCATAGAACTTGCCTGCCAAATCCATCTCATTACCCAGGGTGAAAGCTTTTAGCGACTCAAGTGATGAAGTCGTCGCCTGCTCAACCGGGGCGTCGAACTTCTGGATGGAACTGAGTGACTCGCCCAACTTCTTGCGAAACCTCGTCGCCGCCCCTCCGAGCGCCCGGAGCACCTGCTCTTTGCTTTCGGCTTCCTCCTGCTCGCGGGCGAGTACCTCCCCCGTCCGTGCGTTTACGCCTTCCAGGCCGATAACGTAATGACTGCCAAGGCTCGCAATCGAGCCTACCAACATCGCCTTGATGCCCTGCCGCTCGCATATCTCGCGCGCCACATCCTTCGTCACCCGACCATCTGGCGGGCGGCCCATGTAGCGCAGCGCCTCGCGCACCTGCTGCTCCGGATAGACATTCAAAAAGGGTGATTGCTCCAGTTGAATCGCCAACGCCTGCTTGAGCGCCCCGTCGAATACATCATCCCCGGTCCTGTTGTCGAAGTCTGCCAGTAGGATCGCGTCCTTTTCAGTTAGGGCCGGGGCTCGTTTGATGAAGAAGAACAGGACGACTGCCGGTATGAGCACTAACAGTAAAATGAGTGCCGCAGCGCGCTTGTGGCGCTTGATCGCGGCCATGACGTATCGGGCGCTCGATGTCGTATGCGCCTCTACATCGCCGGTCCGCGCGGCCACCTGTTTCGCTGTCCGAACCGAAGATTGCCCTCTCGCGACAGATTGTGCTGATCGCTCTAGCTCAGCTTCGAACTCCAGCCGCTGCTTTATGCCCTTCAGGTCACTCAACACCTCTTTGGCCGTCTGGTATCGTTCCTCTCGCTCTTTGCGCAGCGCTTTCTTTACTATCCAATTCAGCTCCGACGGTACATCCTCCGTATAGCGCGCGAGCGGAGGCGGCTCGCGCTCAAGTACCGAGACGACTACATCGCCACGTGTTTCTCCTTCAAATGGCGTGCGCCCCGAAAGCATCTCGTAGAGCACTACCCCCAGGCTCCATATATCAGTGCGGACATCTACCGCCTGGCCCCGCGCCTGCTCCGGCGACATGTACCGGGCCGTGCCCATTATCACTCCTTCTTCTGTCTTAACCAGCGTTGATACTTCCGGGCTGGTGGCGTGCCGCTCTACTAGCTTTGCCAGCCCGAAATCCAGGATCTTCACGTAGCCATCGCGCCGGATCATTATGTTCTCAGGCTTTATGTCGCGGTGAACTATCCCTGCCTGGTGGGCTGCTGACAGTGCTGATGCTACTTGAGCCGCTACATCGAGCGCTTCGCCGAGCTTCATCTGTGGATCGGCCATACGCTGGCGAAGCGTTAAGCCTTCTATGAACTCGGTGGCGATGAATGGAGAGCCTTCTGCATCGCCGATCTCATAAATAGTAAGTATGTTAGGATGATTCAGCGCGGATGCCGCGCGGGCCTCTTGCTTGAACCGCTCCAGCCGCTGTCTGTCTTGCGCGATATGAGGCGGTAACAATTTAAGAGCGACCTTGCGAGCCAACCTGCTGTCTTGGGCGAGATAAACTTCGCCCATGCCGCCACGACCGATGAGGCTGATGACCTTGTATGGGCCGATCTGCTGGCCTATCATCGGCTCTATTGGCAGGTCTTCGAGCGCCACGGTTGTCTCGTCGCTTGGAAATCCTTCAATGAAAGAGCCGGCCTGCTCATGCGCAGCAAGCAGAGACTCGATCTCTAGCGCCAACGCCTCGTCGCCTCCGCACTCAGATCTGACGAATGCTGAGCGTTCATCTGCCGGCCGCCCAGCCGCAGCGAAGAAGATCGATTTGATCTGCGCCCACCGTCCAGCGTCCATATTAGTTTCCGCATCCGCGGTGCAGTGTCACTTACTCAGCTCGCGAAATAGCCACGACTTCGCCAGCGCCCACTCGCGCTTGGCGGTCGCCGGCGATATGCCTATGACTTCGGCCGTCTCTTCGATCGATAGACCGCCGAAGAACTTCAGTTCCACTATTCGGCTCTGCTGAGAATCGAACGACGCAAGCCCTTCGAGCGCCTGATCGTACTGGCGCGCAAAGTAGAGCGCATAACCCAGATTGGCATTGCGGCCAAGACGAGTCTGCGGTAGGACGGGCATCAGTCAGAGTCCGAGACGTATTTAAGTCAATTGGAAGTATTATTTTAGCTGATAAAGGGAGAAGTTGAAACGCTGTGACGCCTCTTCAGGACAACTGAACGGTTAGGATCGGAGGCCTTGAGTTCGATAATATTGGACCTAACCCGTAATGGCGCAATCTAACGATCGGCATGCACCCGACCGCGAATAGCGCGGCCTTCATCCGTCAGCTTGAATGCCTGTTTCGTTGTGTGAGCGGAGGGTGATGCCGGGCGTTAGGGGGCTTGCTTGAATCCGGCGCTTTCAGGTTAATTGCGTACTGTTCGCCGCGTGAATCACTTCACCGTCTCGTACTCTCGCTTCGCCTCTTGCAAGACAGGAAGATCGGGATCAGCATCTTTCCAGAGCGCAAGAAAGTTTTGATAGGCAGTGCGCGCGGTGGCGGCGTCGCCGGTCATCGCGGCGGCGCGCGCGAGGCCGAGGTGTGCGAGCGGGTACAGTGCGGAAATCGTAGCGTAGCCCCGGTGGTCGAGGATTTTTTGAAACTCGGACCTCGCCTCCGCACCGGCACGCACGCGCAAGTAGGCGTGGCCGCGCAAGGTTTGGGGCCAGAACTCCCCAACTCCTTCGTAACGTTTGGCAGTCTCCAACAACTGAATCGCTCCGGCGGGATTGTTACGGTTGGTTTCGACGGCGGCGCGGATCGTCGGCAACCAGAGCGAGTTGATGAGCGTATCTTTGGGATACCGCTTCGTCAGTTCGTCAATGATGGATTGGGCTTGGCCGGCCTCGCCGCAGAGCGCCAGTGCGAGGGCGCCACGCGTGAGAGACGCCTTGCTGCGCTCAAGGGCGAGCGCCTGCGCCACAGGCGCTTTCGCCTGTTGACACTGGCCGAAGGCGGCGCTTCGCAGTGCCGCTTCCGCCGTGTATTGTGCGGCCACTTCTTTGGCGTTGCCGTGCACGGCTGCGTCAACGGCGCGTCGCGAGAAATCCTGCGAGCGCCGATAGTGTCCGGCGAAGGCCGCAGTCTCAGTTTGCCAATCTACAGCCGCGTACTCGTCCGGTCGCCCTTTCGCCCAGTCAAGCTGTTGCTGCATCGCCGCCGCGTCTCCGCGGACGAAGGCGATCTCATACAAGCCTGCGTGAAAGTTAGTCCCGTCGAGTTTCTGCCCCATCGCCTGTGCGCAAACTTCTTCGGCTTCCGCGAATCGGTTGAGCCGGATGAACGCTTCCATCAGATTCGTGTGATACGCGAACACGCTCGGATTGATGTGGATCGCTTCCTGCGCTTCGGCGACGGCTTTCTCGAATTGCCCGATCTGCGGGTTGAGGTGAGAGAGGTTGCCCGGCCCGGAGTGATCGCGCGGGTAGCTTCGCTTAAAGAGTTCCTGCGTCTCAATCGCCTTGTCCACCTCTCCGGTGACATTGTCGTAGTAGAACATGGAGATGCGGAGTTTCTCGTATTCACTGACCCGATCCCGTAGCGCGAAGGCCTTCTCCACGTATTGAGCCGCCAGTTCCGGCTGATTGGTGTTGGAGTATTGAATGCTTAGCCAAAGCCACGCAGCGGCGAAATTCGGATCAATCTCCACCGCGCGCTGGAAAAACGGAATCGATTCCAAGAACTTGCCCGCGAGTTCCTGCTCCCTCCCCAAAGAGAAGGCTTTGAGCGCCTCTAGCGAAGAGGTCGTCACTTCCAGCGGCGTATCGAACTTCTGAATGGATTGCAGCGACTCCCCCAACCCCTCGCGCAAACGTGTCGCCGCTTGCGACAGCGCCTTCAGCACTCCCTCCTTGCTCGTAGCCTCCACCTGCTCGCGGGCCATCTCCTCGCCGCTCTGAGCGTTGATCCCTTCGAGCGTGATGACGTAGTTGCTGCCGAGGCTGCTGATCGAGCCTGCGAGGTAGGCTTTTACCCCCTGCCGCTGGCAAATCTCGCGCGCCACATCTTTCGTCACCCGCTCCTCCGGCGCACGATTCATCAGCCGCAGCGTTTGCCGCACGCGCGTCTCGGGGAAGATATTCAAAAACGGCGACTGCGCGAGTTGCACCGCCAAGCCCTGCTTGAGCGTGCCGTCGAAGACTGCGTCGCCCGTCGTGTTGACGAAATCCGCCACCAGGATCGTGTCCTTCTCAGTCAAGGCCGGCGCACGGTGGCTAAAAAGGAATGCGCCCGCCGCCACGATCAACGCCAACACCACTGCCGCTGTCAGTCCAACACCCTGCTTGTGACGCCTAATCTCACCGGCGATGTACTCGGCGCTTGACGGTGTATGTCGCTCTCGTGCCCCGCCGGTCTGCGCCGCCCCCTCATCTGTGACGGCCCCGGCTCTCGCTGCCGCCCCCTCATCTGTGACGGCCCCGGCTCTCGCTGCCGCCCTGCCCCCGCTCGCCACACCTCTCCTCGCAGCGCTTCGCTCTTCCGGCGGCGTGCTGCGCTCAAGCTCGGCCTCGAACTCCATACGCTGCTTCAGGCTCTTCAAATCCAGCGCTAAGTCCTTCACCACCTGATAGCGCTCTTCTCTATCCTTTCTGAGCGTTTTCGTTACGATCCGCTCCAGCTCCGCCGGCATATCGCTGCTGTAGAGCAACAAGGATGGCGGCTCACGGTGCAATATCATCGACAGCACGTCCGCCGTCGTCCCCTCGAAGGGCGGCCGCCCCGAAGCCATCTCGTAGAGCAACACGCCCAGGCTCCAGATGTCGGTGCGCGCGTCCACCCTCTGCCCCCGCGCCTGCTCAGGCGACATGTATCGAGGCGTGCCCATCACCACTCCGCTCTCTGTGCTGGCTCGGCCAATGGCTGAGGCTTCAGTACCGATAGCTGGTGCGGCCGGCTCGGTCAGTTTTGCCAGCCCGAAGTCAAGTACTTTGACCAACCCATCCGGCCGCAGCATGATGTTTTCAGGCTTGATGTCTCGATGCACTATCCCAGCTTCGTGCGCTGCGGCAAGCGCAGTGACCACCTGCGTGGCAACTTCGAGCGCCTCGCTCAGTTCTACCCTCTGCTGCGGGGCGCTCTCCATCCGCTGCCTCAGCGTCTTCCCCTCCACATACTCTGTGACCAGGTAACGCCTGCCTTCAATTTCGCCGATGTCGTGGACGGTGATGATGTTCGGATGATTGAGACTTGATGCTGAGCGCGCTTCCTGCTCAAAACGCCGCACCCGCTCGCCAAGTGCTGTGAACTGGGCGGGCAGCAGTTTGAGAGCGACCTTGCGGCCGAGCCTGCCGTCCTGGGCGAGATAAACTTCTCCCATTCCGCCGCGACCTATCATCTTGATGACCTTGTAAGGGCCGATCTGCTGGCCTATCAGCGGCTCTATTGGCAGGTCTTCGAACGCCACGGTTGTCTCGTCGCTTGGGAATGCTTCAATGAAAGAGCCGGCCTGGTCATGCGCAGCAAGCAGAGACTCGATCTCTACGGCCAATGACTCATCACCGTTGCATTCGGATCTGATGAACGCGGCACGCTCATCCGCCGGCCGCTCGGCCGCGGCATGGAAGATCGGCTTGATCTGCGCCCATCGTTCAGGTTTCATGACTCGCCTCGGAAACGTTGGCGGCGGTCTAAAAGCGGCTAGCTCAACTCGCGAAACAACCACGCCTTCGCCAGCGCCCATTCTCTTTTAACCGTTGCCGGTGAAACGCCAATTACTTCCGCGGTCTCTTCGATGGAAAGCCCGCCGAAGAACTTAGCCTCGACGATTCGGCACTGCTGAGGGTCAAATGACGCGAGTTCTTCCAGAGCCTGGTCGAGCGCCAGGAGATCCAGCTGGCTCTCGTCAACGGGCACGTCGCTTACGTCTGTGAGATCAAGCTTGTAATCACCTCGTCATCGCTTCGCCGCGTTTCGGGCGCGGGCGCGCTCGACCAGTATGCGGCGCATGGTTGTCGCGGCGATGCCGAAGAACTGCGCCCGGTTCTGCCAGCTCACCCCGCCCAGGTTGACCAGTCGAATATAAGCCTCGTTCACCAGCGCGGTCGGCTGCAGCGTGTTGTCAGAGCGTTCGTGCCGGAAATAGCGCTGGGCGATTCGGTGAAGCTCATCGTAGACAACCGGCATTAAGCGATCCAGCGCCGACCGGTCGCCTTCGCTCCACTGAATCAAGAGGCTGGTGACATCTTGTGGCGCGTGACTCATAACGATCGTCATCGCTTGCTGTCGAGAGTGCCAAATCTTGCCGAGAAGACTAGTCCTCCCCTGAATGTCAGTCAATAGGCGGCGCATCAGCATCAGCCTCTTTCCTGGAGGCTTGAGCCAGTTTGCATCCTTTTTGCGCATTAGAGAATGAGGGGATGAGCCGGCAACTGTCCCTTAAAAGGAGCCGGCGAGATTCATTGATCGAAGGGAGAGTGCCTCAATGAAGGTTTGAGATTACAAAGCGCTAAGAACGGGCGGCCTTTTCTTAGAATTAGCCGCCTGCATCGCCGTCCTTTGGGGCGGTAGCAGGTGCTCCCGCAGCGCGGCCCGAAAGAATCACCGATGAATACGGATCAAGGACTCGCACTGCCAGGTAGTGCCTTAAACTTAACTCACAGAAAGGAGATCACATCCATGAATGGCGTTTTCAGAATTAATGCAATTAAGCTGTGGTTTGTACTGCTCGGCCTTGTCGCCTCCAGCCTCGTGCTGGGCTCTAACCCGCTGGCAGCGGCAGAGCCGACCTTCACCACAATCGACTTCCCCGGCTCTACTTCCACCAGCGCCTTCGACATCGACGGTGATGGCGACATCGTAGGCCTGTACACGGATGGTGACAATAAGACGCATGGCTTCTTGCTCAGCGATGCACAATTCACTCCTATTGATTACCCCGATGCCGGTGTGACACGGACTCGTGGCATAAACTCGCGCGGCGACATGGTGGGAGAGTACGTAGATGCTGGCGGTAAAACCCACGGATACCTGCTGAGAGATAATGTTTTCACTCCGATTGATATTCCCGAGGCCCGATCCACAATCGCCTGGGGGATCAACCGCCGCGGGGTGATCACGGGACACTATGTCGACGCAAGCGGCAAGGAGCGACCCTTCTTACTGAGCAACGATGGGAATTTCACCACGCTTGATCCTCCCTTCAATTTCACCCGTTCGCTCACTCATGGCGTAAACAAGCGCGGCGATGTCGTGGGCTGCTGGTTTGATGAGGAAGGCATGATGCACAGCCTTCTGATAAGAGATGGCGAGTACGTCACGAATGATTTTCCGGATTCTACGATGAGCATGAACTGGAGAATCAATCAGTTAGGCTGGGTGGTTGGCCACTACACGGATGCTGAAAGCAAGACGCATGGATACCTTGCCAAAGGGAGCCGCCGCTACACCAGGATAGATTTCCCTGGCGCTGTTCTTACGCAGGCTCTCGGGATCAATGCATCCAGAGATGTAGTAGGACTGTACAGAGGCGCTGACAACAAGACGCATGGCTTCTTGATGAGCAGTTCGAATTGAGAAGACTGGCACATGTCGCCATCAACGCGCAGAGAAGCCCTTGCAAGGTACAGGAAGCTCATGCGGAAACACAAAGTCAAACTTGCCTAGGCGATTCCCTTGAAGCTTCGAAAACCTTGTCACAGATCAGCACGGGAGGTTGGCCCCTATCCGGCGCGCATCCGAATAAGCGCGGGTCTGTCCCGACCTTGGAGTGGGTAAGCGTTCGTTAAGAGTTTATTAAGCGAAAAATTAAGCGTCGCGTAAGGGCTTCCTGCGAGCATTCGGGGTATAAGCGGGACATTGAAACGTGGTAACCGGCTGCGAACGCTCACGGTCATTAACGGGCGTTCGCAGCCATTACAAGTTGAGGCCCCAAGCATCGGCAGTGCTCGCAGATGAGAGGAAAAAAGGCAGTGCGAAAGCAGCGAAGATATGAGAAGCTGGATTCGAGCGAATGCTTTGCGGCTCTTGGCAGTGTCGTCCATCATCTCGTCGCGTGGGTAAGTTTGTTTCCACAGTTCCCAGCACCTCGAGATGCTTTTATCCCCTCCCCGGTCATCCAATCAGTTATTCACAATACCTGTATGCAGCCTAAATACTACCGACTATTGACAGTAGTTTTATCCAGCCAGTATTCTAACCAATCCTGAGGCAACTATGAAGCTACCCAGAGTAACGTTGCGCGGATTCCGGCCTACGGCTCGCGGCATCAACCAGGTGCTGGGCGAGCTTGAGGCTGACGTGATCAACGTTCTCTGGCAACAGCCGAATCAAACTGTTGTCGAAGTGGAAGAGCGGTTGCGCCGCAAGCGAGAGATAGCGCATACGACTGTCTTGACCACGCTCGACCGCATGCATCGCAAGGGATATCTGTCCCGCGAAAAGCAGGGAAAGGCATTTCTCTATTCGCCTCGCTACACGCGAGAGGAATTCGAGCGCGCGCTGGCGCAGGAGGTCTTGAGCGCGCTTCTTGGAGGCTTGGGCGAGCCGGTACTTTCCACGTTCGTCGATCTGGTGGGCGAAGACAGCGCAAAGCTGAATCAGCTTGAAGCCTTGATCAAGCAAAGGCGCGAGGGGCGGAAGTGATGGAGAGCTACTGGCCGCTCGTGCTCACGAGTGTTGAAAACTTCGTGCTGATCAGCGCCGCGCTTTCTGTAGCATCGTTTGGCGCGGCAGCAATAATTCGAGCGAGCAGGCTAACTCGCGGGTGGCATCCGCTCACGTTGTCGCACGTCTATGCCTCAGCGTTGATTGCTCCACCGCTCGCATCGATGTGGCTGGTGAGTGCGTCTCTCTTGCCTGTGATGTGGCTTGGCCCAGAGCGTTGGGTACAAGAGCATCGCGCCGCGCACACCAATCACTTACTCAGCGCGCTGACTGTGTCACTGGATCCGGTGCTCAGCTATTCGGCGATTTCGTTTGCCTCCATCGCGTTGCTGGTTGCGGCCTACGCTATAGCGAAGGGCTATTTCAGAATCGGGCGCATCGTGCGCCGGCTGGAGATAGATTCGGAGCCTGCTGCTCTCGAGCGAATCCGGCAAGTTGAAGATGCCTGCGGGCGCTACGGGCTTAGTATTGGTCTCGTGGTAAGCCGCTACCCTTTCTCATTCGTCTGGGGTTACTTCAAATCCAAACTAATCGTGTCAACGGGTCTACTCAACGCATTAACCTCTGAAGAGCTAGCCGCGTTGCTCGAGCACGAAGCAGCACATCACACTCGGCGCGATAATCTGTCAAAGTGGATGCTCACGATCTGTCGCTACCTCTCCCCTGCATTCCCTTTAACGGGACTTCTGTATCGTTGGTGGAGCGAGCAGGTTGAAATGGTGTGTGATGAAGTCGCAGCGCGGCGCACAAACGATCCGGTCGAAGTCGCAGGTGCGCTGGTGCGACTCACGCGACTGACGCTTGGTATGCCGCGCAGTTCACAACTAACGGAATCAAGTTTCTTCGGCGAGCGCGAGGCTACTTTGGAGCGCCGTGTAGAGCGCGTGCTTTCTTTGAGCGGGCCGCAAACAATTGAGCCCGTCGTTATGTCGCGCTCGTGGGTGAAGGCAACAACGCTGTGTGGCGCAGCGTTCGTGATAACTCTAGCGACGCTGTTTGCGGTATCACCGCTCGCGATTCATCGTTTATTCGAATTGCTTTTGCACGTCTTTTAGCGTTGGGCCGGTCGCGTCCTGAAAACGGGAACCGCGGCTGGCCTTTTTTGATCGACTGAAAAACTACCGCTGGTAGTTGGAAGATAAAGGACAAGAAATGTTGAAGGGCTCGTCAGGCAAGCTGCTGACCTTGTTGGTATTGGTCGCTTTTGGCGGCGCCGCATGCTCTCGTGCAGACAAAGCCAATACGGCGGATGACGGAGAGGCTCTATCGCGCACGGAGTTCACAAATCGCATTGAGAACTTTTTCGAGTTTGATCCTTTGAAGGCTGGGAAGAAGAGTCAGTTCTTAATCCACCTCACTGATTTATCGGATGGCTCTCCGGTCGAGCAAGCTGAAGTGACTTTGACCATGCGTTCACAGGGCAGCGGCGCGGAGGTCGCCCAGACAGAAGCGCGGGTCGGCAAGGTTACCGGCATCTACGTTGCCGAGGTTGTTATTCCGAATGCGGGCAACTACGCAGTCGAGTTTCACGTGAAGAACGAGAAGCTCGACGAGCGCATGCCGCTGACTGATTTCAAAGTGGAGTGACTTGATGCAATCGACCAGGCAGGTTTCACGCTTCGCGATGTCTTTATTTGGCGCGCTGGTTTTGTGTTGTAACGCGGTGGCGCAAACGGCTTCAAACCCATTCATCTCAGCGCCAGCGGCCAGCTCGCAAGCTCAATCGGACTTCTTCTCATCCCAGCTCACGCTTGATCGCGTGATCGATCGGTTCTTACAGCGCAACCTCTCAATCGAAGCGGCGGGCTATCAGGTTGATGTAGCGCGCGCGGAACAGATCGCGGCTCGCATCCGGCCAAACCCCGGCCTTACTGTCTCGGCCGAGAATCTGAAAGTGTCCGGGGATACGCCGTTCAACAGGCTCTATGAAGTCTCTACTACTTATGCGCAGACGTTCGAGCTTGGCGGCAAGCGAAGATTGCGCCGCGAAGTGGCCGATCTGATCGTCTCGGTCGCCGAAGCGAAACTAGCCGACGTTCTGCGGCAGCGGATGTTTGACGTAAAGCGCGCTTACTACGAAGCGGTGCTGGCGCGTTATGCGCTGTTCAACGCAATGGAGAATCGCACCAGCTTTGATGAGCTTATCAAGTTCAATAAAGTTCGATTCGAGGAGGGCGCAATCGCAGAAGGCGAGCTCTTGAAAGTAAAGCTTGAGCGCGTGAAGTTTGATTCAGCCTTCGCGCAGGCGGAGCTAGGACAGCGGCAGGCCGTTATCAGACTGCTTCATTTCCTTGGCGAGACAGAGTTCTCACGAGTTGAAGCCGTTTCCGGAGAGCTTAACTTTGCGCCGGTCAATCTCGATCTCGCTTCGCTCAAAGCGATGGCGCTTCAGAATCGCCCCGATGTAAAGGCAGCCGAGCTTGGCATAACGCTGGCCGAGCGCCGCATTGCTTTCGAGCACGCTCGCAATTCGATGGACATCACTCCCTTTGCCGGAGTGAAGCGAGTGGGGATAGACAACACAGTATTATTCGGTGTGACGATCCCGCTGCGATTCAACGACAGGAATCAAGCCGGCATAGCGCGCGCGGCGGCTGAAGAGAAGATTGCGAACACAGAACTGACCATTGCGCGCAATCGCGCTCTTGCAGACGTAGAGTCTGCTTATCGTGGTTACGAAACGGCGCGCGATCAAGTGGCCACGTTCCATCGCGAGTTGTTACAGCAGGCTAACGAGTCCTATACGATCAGTCTTGTTGCGTATCAGGAAGGCGCGACCGAGTTGCTGCCTCTGCTCGAAGCACAACGAACTCGCGCGGACATCCGCCAGCAGTATTACCGAACACTCTTCGATTACCAGACCAGCATCCTGTTGCTGGAGCAAGCCGTTGGGAAAGAAATAAAGCCCTAAAGAACAGATACGCAGGAATTGCGAACTATGACAAAGATCAACGATGAGGTCGAACGCGGCGCGCAGGCGGCCGAAGTGAGGGTAGATGAACCGTCGCCGGCTTCCCTCTACACGGATAGCCACCGGTTTACGATGACCCGTAATCGGTGGATCATAGCGGGAGCACTCATCGCGATCGTTGCGATGATCGGTTTCTCATTGTTGCGCCGCAACACTACGCCCGCGGAGCAAGGCACCGCGCCTGCTGCGGGTAATCCTACCGGTACAGTTAAGTTCCTCATGGAACAGCAGTGGCTCATCAGAATGAAGCTGGCCAAAGCCGAAAAGCAATGGGTGGCGCGACAGATCACTTCGACGGGGCGGGTTATTCCAGCTCAACACAATCAAGCAATCGTCGCCCCGCCTGTCGGGGGCATCATCTCTGGCGGCCAACTCCCTCGGGTCGGCCAACAGGTCAAGCGAGGGCAAACGCTTGCCGTGTTGACCCAGAGACCCACGGCCGCTGAGAGCGCACAGATCGCCGCCGGCAATGCCCAGCTACGCATTGAGCAATCCCGCATAGATGGGGAGCGCCGGCGCCTCATCCAGGTTGCTAACGAAGCGCAAGTCCGGCTGAACCAGGCGAAGATCGAATACGAGCGCGCACAGCGACTCTATGATCGCAAGGCTTATTCGCTGCGTCAGCTACAAGCAGCCGAGGCTGACTACAAAGCCGCGCAGGCCAACCTCGCCGCCGCCGCCGAGCAGGCCAAAGCGTTAGGAGGGTCCGAGGGGAGACTCGGCGGAATTGGTACTTCAACCAGCTATGCGGTGGGCGCGCCGATCTCAGGCACGGTCGTCAAAGTCAGCAAGGCTATGGGCGAGCAGGTCGCGCCGGGAGAGCAGATCGTCGAGATAATAAACCTCGATACTGTCTGGGTCGAAGCGCCAATCTTCGAGCGCGATCTGTCTTTCCTCAGCCGTCAGGCTAAGCCCGTCTTCACGACCTCTGCCTATCCCGGCGTTGAGTTCAGCGGCACAATCCTGGATATCGGAGCTGTAATTAACGAGCAGTCGCGCGCCGCGACTGTCACCTTTGAGGTGCCGAACCGTGACCGCACGCTGCGCATTGGTATGCAAGCCAACGTGCGGCTTGATGCAGGAGAGGGTGCTGAAGCCTTGATCATTCCGAAGGAAGCTGTTCTCGACAATGAAGGCAAGAAGATCGTCTATGTCTTGCTTTCGGGCGAGGAGTTCCAACGCCGTGAGGTGACGGTGGGCGATGAATACGGCAACAGGGTTGCGGTGCTTTCGGGACTAAAACCGGGAGAGCGCGTTGTCACTCAGGGAGCTTATCAGATCAGGCTGCAAGAGCTTCGGCCGGCCGACGCAGACGCGCACTCACACGAAACGTAATTCGAGCTATGAGCGAACACACTGGCTACTGCTCTCATCGTTTCAGGCAATATTCATGCTTAACAAGATCATTCAGTGGGCGCTCAACAACAGGCTGCTCGTCATTGTCGCTGCGGTCGCGTTGCTCATTTACGGCGGCATCGTCACACTGCGCGCGCACGTCGATGTCTTCCCTGACCTGACCGCGCCCACCGTCACGATACTCACCGAGTCGCATGGTCTGGCGCCTGAAGAGGTCGAATCGCTGGTCACGCTGCCGATCGAGGCGGCGATGAACGGCACCTCGGGGGTATTTCGCGTCCGCTCCAACTCTGCCATCGGCATCTCGATTGTCTTCGTCGAGTTCGAGTTCGAAACAGACATATACCGCGCGCGCCAGCTCGTCACAGAGAAACTGCAACAGGTGCGGATGCCAGCGGGCGTCCCCCCTCCTGCCCTCGGCCCCATCTCCTCGACCATGGGCGAAATCATGCTGATCTCGATGACAAGCACGACCACGTCGCCGATGGAGCTGCGCAGCCTAGCCGACTGGGTGGTCCGGCCTCGTCTGCTGGGCGTCTCCGGCGTCTCGCAGGTGATGATCATCGGCGGCGAGTCAAAACAGTTTCAGGTGTTGGTAGATCCGGCCAAACTCGCCGACTACCGGCTAACGTTGGAAAAGGTGGTTGAGGCGGTAGGCGCCTCCAACGCCAACGCGGCGGGTGGCTTTCTGGAGCGGCCCAACGAGGAGTTTCTGATTCGCGGACGCGCTCGCGTCTACACGCCTGAAGACCTTGGCAACTCCGTGATCACCGTGCGGGATGGCACGCCCATTCTCATCAAGAATGTCGCGACGGTTCAGGCAGGGGCGGCGCTCAAGCGCGGTGACGGCAGCTTCAACATGCAGCGGTCGGTCGTCGCCACGATCCAGAAGCAACCTAACGCCAACACGCTCGAGCTTACCGAGAACATTGAGACGACGCTCGCTGGTTTAAAGGCGACGCTGCCGCCCGACGTCACGATCGACACGAAGGCGTTTCAGCAAGCCGATTTCATCAAGCGCGCCATCGGTAACGTGCAAGTGTCGCTGATCGAAGGCGGCATCATGGTGACGGTAGTGCTGTTTCTGTTCTTGTGGAACTTCCGCACGACGTTCATAAGTCTGACAGCTATTCCCCTCTCGCTCATAACGGCCATCCTTGTGATGAGCTACTTTGGCATCACTGTCAACACGATGACTCTCGGCGGATTGGCCATCGCCGTTGGAGCGCTTGTCGACGACGCAATCATTGACGTTGAGAACGTCTTTCGCCGGTTGAAGCAGAACGCTCAATTGCCAGTCTCCAGGCCTACTGCCGAGGTCGTCTTCAAAGCGTCGAGCGAAATCAGAAACTCGATACTCTTCGCCACTCTGATCATCATCCTGGTCTTCTTGCCGCTATTCAGTTTGGGCGGTTTCGAGGGCCGGATGTTTGCGCCGCTCGCCTTCGCGTACATTATTTCGATCTTCGTTTCCCTGGTCGTAGCACTCACGGTGACGCCCGTGCTCTGCTACTACCTGCTCGGGCGCTCAAAACTAATTCACGACGAGAAGGACTCGCGGGTCGTCGCGTGGCTCAAGCGCCATTACTCGGGCATTCTCAATTGGACGCTGCGCCATCCTTACCAGATCATCGGGACTTCAGCGGCGATGCTCTTGATTGCCGTGTTACTGGTGCCGTTTATGGGCCGGGAGTTCCTGCCGCCGTTTAATGAGGGCACCTTGAACATCAACGCCAACCTGCCACCCGGCACGTCGCTTCAGGAGTCGAATCGCATCGGCAACATCATCGAGACCGTGTTGCACCAGACGCCGGAGGTGGTCTCGACGACGCGCCGCACCGGACGCGCCGAACTCGACGAACACGCGGCTGGTGTCAACACAAGCGAAATAGAGGTGGTGACCAAAGAGGGCGACCGGCCGCATGCCAAGATGGTGGAGGAGGTCAGGCAGAACCTCGCCCGCATTCCCGGCGTTGATGTCGAGGTCGGCCAGCCCATCTCGCACCGCATAGACCATCTACTTTCGGGCACGCGAGCCCAGATCGCCATCAAGCTCTTCGGCCCGGACCTGGCCACTTTACGAACCAAGGCGCGCGAGATTCGCGACTCCATGGCGGGCGTACCGGGAATCGTCGATCTGCTGGTCGAGCCGCAGGTCGGCGTGCCCCAGGTGCAAATCAACATGGACCGCCGGGCCGCCGCCGCCGTGGGCTTGCGTGCCGAGGACTTAGCCAAAACAGTGGACACCGCCTTCAACGGGCATGTCGCTTCTCAAGTCTTGGAGGAGCAAAGGACGTACGACATACTGGTGCGCTTTGACGACTCAGCCCGCCAATCTGTCGAGTCAATCGGCCGCACGTTGGTCGATACTCCGGTTGGAGCGAAAGTGCCCATCTCTCAGGTTGCCGAGGTGCGCGTCGACCAGGGGCCGAATACCATCAACCGCGAGAACGTCCAGCGGCGTATGATCGTCCAGGCCAACGTCGCTGGGCGCGACCTCGGCAGCGTCATCGAGGACGTGCGCTTGGCAATCGATCGGAGAGTGCAGCTCCCGCAAGGCTACTTCGTGCAGTACGGCGGGCAATTCGAGGCGCAAGAGAAAGCATCGCGGCTGATTACACTGCTCTCACTAGTCACCATCGCTGGCATCTTTATCCTTCTTTATGTCGCGCTGAAGTCTGCGCGCTCCGCCGCCCTCGTGATGGCGAACTTGCCGCTCGCGCTCATCGGTGGCGTGGTTATGGTGTTTCTGTCAGGCGGGACTCTCTCAATTGCGTCGCTGGTTGGGTTCATCACTTTATTCGGCATCGCCACGCGCAACGGCATAATGCTCATCAGCCACTACACTCACCTGATGGAAGAGGAAGGGGTCGGTTTTCGTGAGGCAATCGTTCAGGGTTCGATGGAACGATTGAGTCCAATTCTAATGACGGCGCTCGTGACAGGCATCGGCCTTCTGCCGCTGGCCTTGGGTGCCGGCGAGCCGGGGAAAGAGATTCAGCAGCCGATGGCGGTGGTCATTCTCGGCGGGATCATTACCTCGACATTCTTGAATATGGTCGTAATTCCGGCTTTGTACTTAAAGTACGGCCAGGCAGAATCGAGAGTACGCACCGGCAATTTGGCTGTCGGCCGCGAGTCCGTTGCCGCAAGCGATTAGGTGTTTGAGCAGTTCCGTCTTGCGTGCTTTAATAACACCCATAAGCGAAACAACCGAAATACACACAACGAGCTCTCAACCTGCTCGGCGTCGCGTATCCTTCACAGAGGCGTTCCGATTCTGGGTCAAGCTGGGATTTATTTCGTTTGGAGGCCCGGCCGGCCAGATCGCGATAATGCACCGCGAGCTTGTCGAGCGGCGCCGATGGGTAAGCGAAGAACGATTCCTTCACGCGCTGAACTACTGCATGCTGCTGCCTGGCCCTGAAGCGCAACAACTGGCTATTTACATTGGCTGGCTGCTTCATCGCACGTGGGGCGGGATCGTAGCAGGCGCGTTCTTCGTGATTCCCTCGATCTTTGTGCTGCTCGCGCTCTCTTACACTTACGCTGCGTATGGCAACCTTCCGGCGGTAGCGGGCGTGCTCGACGGGTTCAAGCCGGTCGTTGTCGCCATTGTGGTCGAAGCCGTTTTGAAGATCGGCAGCCGCGCGCTCAAACGTATTGTGCATTTCCTCATAGCCGCAGCGGCTTTCGTTGCGATCTACTTCTTTCAAATCCCATTCCCGCTCATCGTGCTTGGAGCCGCAGTCATAGGCATGGCAGGCACGCGGCTATGGCCTGATGTTTTCGTTAACCGATCGGGAACGAAATTGGATGATGCAGGGGCCAACGGCGACAATAGTATTACCAACGAGGTTCCGCTTGTAATAGACGACCAGGGACCTGCTCTTCAGCACACACTACCTTCGCGCGGCCGTGCACTTCGTGTGCTTGCAGTTGGGCTTGTGCTATGGACGCTGCCGTTCGCCTTGCTCGTGGCGTGGCGCGGCTGGAACAGTCTTCACGTGCAGGAATATCGGTTCTTCACGCAGGCTGCGCTCGTCACCTTCGGCGGTGCTTATGCCGTGCTCGCTTACGCCACGCAGGCTGCAGTTCACACCTATGGATGGATTCAACCCGCACAGGCAGTGGACGGGTTGGCTCTGGCCGAAACGACTCCGGGCCCGCTCATCATGGTATTGCAATTCGTCGGCTTCATGGCCGGATGGAACCTGGCGGAAGCAGAAGGTATGACTAGAACAGCGAGCGCAGTAACAGGCGCGCTGGTCACCACGTACGCGACCTTTCTGCCGAGTTTTATCTTTATCTTCCTCGGCGCGCCTTACATAGAAGTGCTGCGCGGGAACAAACACTTGACAGGCGCGCTCACAGGCGTAACGGCGGCGGTGGTCGGCGTAATCTTAAACCTTGCGCTCGTATTCGGTGCGGCGGTTATCTGGCCTGAAGGGATACAGGGCGGGACCAACTGGTTCGCTGCTGTGGT
Organism: Acidobacteriota bacterium; assembly: GCA_038040455.1. GTDB lineage: Bacteria > Acidobacteriota > Blastocatellia > UBA7656 > UBA7656 > Onstottus_A. The sequence goes on along the minus strand of JBBPIH010000012.1, from coordinate 46,036 downwards.
GGGCGTGGCGGCTTTTGTAGCGCTTTACCGGTTCAAAGTGGATGTACTGTGGGTCGTGCTTGCCGGCGGCCTGGCCGGGCTGGGGCGGGCCTTCCTACTCACGTGAGGCAGGGCGGCAATTAGACAGAAAACGGAGAGCATGTCAGTATCACGTGCTGAACCACGATCATTGCATGAGTTCAACAAGAAAGGAGCGATCTCATGAGCAAATCCAGAATCATCGGCCTCGCGGTTGTGTTCCTATTGGCTGTGTCGTGCGGCGACAGTGGCGCATCATCAGAAACGAATGTGGCTGCGCCCGAACCGCCTGCCCCGTTACAAGCGCCGGGCAAGAGCTTCGCCTACAACTTCGATAGCGATACGTTGGGCCAGATACCGGCAAAATTTCATGGCGCGCTGACAGGGCCGGGCGCGCAGGGCGACTGGTCGGTCCAGCCTGACCCCACCGCGCCCTCGCAGCCAAATGTCCTGGCTCAAACGTCTGCGGACAAGACAAGGTCCAGATTCCCGCTTGCCATTGCCGACGAGGGATCATTTCGGGATCTGGATCTGAGCGTCAAGTTCAAAGCGATTTCTGGCGAAGTGGACCAGGCAGCAGGGCTCGTGTTTCGACTCAACGATGCGAACAATTACTACATCGTTCGGGCCAACGCGTTGGAGAACAACGTTGTGCTTTACAAGGTCGAAAGCGGGAAGCGCTCAGACATCGATCTCAAAGGCGAAGGCTCCACTTATGGGAAGAAGGCGAGCGTTCCGAAGCAGCAGTGGAACACATTGCGTGTAGTGGCTGTCGCCAGTCTCTTTGAGGTCTATCTCAATGGCAAAAAACTCTTTGAGGTGGAAGACAATACCTTCAAAGAAGCAGGCAAAGTGGGACTGTGGACGAAGGCTGATTCGGTCACTCACTTCGACGATCTGCAGGTGACTGCGAAATGATAGTTGTTATGACCGAAAGGAGATATTTATGAAAATGCGAAGTGGGCTATCCTTTGTTGCCGCACTGCTGGCAGTCTTACTCTCTGTTTTGAGCCAGGCGCAGGCGCAAGAGAATCCGATTGAATCACCTCCGCGTCAGGTCTTCGTGGTTAATACGCAGGACGCGTCGGTTTCGCTTGTTGACCTGACGACCATGAAAGAGGTTAAACGTTTTCAGGTCGGGCCTCGCCCTTACGGCGTTGCGGTCAGCCTGGATGGCAAAACTGTCGCTGTCGGCGTCGAGGACGAAGAGAGGGTAAAGTTTTTTAGCACCACGGACTTCAAACTCAAGGGCGAAGTCCGCATAGGGAAGATGTTCAATGACCACATAGTCCTGAGCCCTGACGGAAGGCACATCCTTGTAGCCAACTTTTATAGCGACGATGTCGTCGCCATTGATCTGGTGGCAATGAAGGAGGCATACAGAATCAAAGGAGCCAGCGCGCCTCACGTCATCAAGTACGGCCCGCTGAAAAAGCATGCCTATGTGACTTGCAAGAAGATTACCGGCATTGCCATCGTAGATCCGGAGAGTCGAAAACTCGTCAAGTTTCACCAATTGAATGTCAATCCGCGCAGCCTGACGTTCGCGCCCGATGAATCGAAAGTCTACTTCGGTTCATTCTGGGTTGACGGCTTTTTCGAGATGGAAGTCGAGACGGGCAAGGTAAATCGGCTGTTGGCGTTCGATCCGCCGGCTGACAATGCCGCTCCGCAGGAGGTGACCTATCACGGTGTTGAATTGGTTACGCCAGGCATAGTGCTGGCTGCCAACGAGGGTCGCTCATATGTAGATGCAGTGGACGTGAGAACCGGCAGACTGCTCGACCGGTTAATCGACGGCGTATCCAAGCCCTGCTGCGTGGAGCTGATACGAGGTGCTAAGGATGGGCCACTTCGCGTGCTGGTGAGCAACATCGGAGACGGAACGCTACAACTGGCGGAAGTTTCAAAACAAGGCAAGCTCAAGTCGCTCGGCAAGGCTCAGGTGGGCAAGGCTCCTAAGCGTGTAGCTTTCCTGCCCGCGCCCGTATCCCGCTAGAAGACGAATGGACGCGGTTCCATTTTCCCTGTGACTATCGAGTCAACGAGCAGCTATCAAGACTTGAAGACAAACGATTAACGTCGGGGATAAGGCAGCCTACGATGAAAATCTTTGCAAACAAGACTTGCCCATCATTATGGTTGTTTGCGACCTCTTGGCTGCGGTAAGATTGATCGGTAGGTTGAGAGAGCGTTCTATGTCACTAGTGAAGCAAAGCTACCTGGGTCGGGCCGTCGCGCTCTTCTTCATTCTCTTTGCGTTCGCAGATCTATCAGTCCCTCAATTGTGTTGCGAGGAATTGGGAGGCAGTTCTCTCCCAAGCGCCAGCCTGGCAAGTTCTAACAACCAGTCGGATGAGTTGAGTTTGTCACTAGCATCCGGTCGGCCTCAGCAGAATCCGTCCAAAAACACCGAAGAATCTGACGAAGACTGTTTCTGCTGCTGCTCACACATTGTGCCCGGCAGCCACTTTAACGTAGCTCTTTTAGAGATGAAATCGGCTGTAACGAATCCGGCCGATAACTTCTTACCAACATCTCCACCTGACGCGCAGTTTCACCCTCCTCGGCTTTCCTAGGCCTCTAACGCGCCGATCACCAAACTTGCGCTGTTCTCTTTTCCCGAGTGGCGGTACGACCGCTGCCTGAGCTAGCCAATGCTTCGGGCTCGTGAACAGCTGGACAGTCGCACACGTTGGCACCAGCCGCTCCTGGCGCAACGTTGCTTCGGAGAAGAGGCGCGTCGTCAAACCGACGGCGCATTCAGGAAAGGTTATCCCGATGTTATCCACAATGCCGCGCACAGTCGCGCTGTTAATTCTCCCACCATTTTTAGTTCTGTCGGCGCCGGCTGGTGTCGCCTTCGGTCAGGGCCCGGCCAGCGAAACCGGGATAGTATCCAATTCCGATAGTCGCCGGGTGCCTGGATTGCCAAGACCAACCCGCGCGGCTGGCGCGTCGAGTGGCTCGCCAGCGAGTCCTACCGCATCTCTTTACTTCGACCCGGTACAGGGCTCCTCGTCATCGGAGCTTGTCCGTCGCGCTTTAGCTTCTAACTCCCAGCTTGCTGCCGTGCGCCTGGATATCGAGCGCGCCCGAGCCCGCCTGCGGCAGGCGGGACTGAGACCCAACCCCACGTTCGACTTCGAGCAGACCACCGGGCGGTTGACCGGCTCACCAGGTGAGCGGGAGACGAGCATCGGATTTGCGCTTCCGCTCGATGTCAGTGGTCAGCGCAGGAGACGGATTGATCTGGCGCGAGCCGAATTCGAAGCGGCTGAGGCCGAAATTGCCGATCGCGAGCGACGGCTTATGGCAGAAGTTCGAGCATCTCATGCCGAAGTATTAGCCGCCTTGCGAGAACTGGAGATCTCGGCGGAGTTAACCAACGTGGACCAGCAAACGGCGCGAGTAGTCGAGGTGCGAGTAACGGAAGGTGATTCAGCGCCGATAGAACTAAATCTATTACGGTCAGAGGTTGACCGTTTGAGAGCGCGCCGCGCTCTTGTAGAAGGCCGCTTGCAGGCATCGCTTATTCGACTGAAGAACCTCGTCGGCATCCCGCCCAGTGAGCCCCTGCGCCTAAGCGAGAATCTTAACGCTCAAATTTTACCGGAGCCCGCCACGTCAGTAGAAGCAGCCGTAGACATAGCGCTTAGGACACGCCCTGATCTCAGGCTTGCGCGGCTGACTGAAGAAGTAGCGCAGGCAGGGTTGCGGCTGGCGCGAGCGCAAGGAGGGCCGGACGTTACCGCGTTCACCAGATACACAAAAAACAGCGCGGTATTTGACGACACTCCCGTTGGAGTGCTGCGCGACAAAGACAGGCTGCTGACATTCGGCGTGTCCATAGGCATTCCCCTATTCAATCGCAATCAGGGCGCGAAAGCCGAAGCCGAAGCCGCGATACTTCAGGCACGACGGCGGCGAGAGTTTGCCGAAGCAATCGTGCGGTCTGAAGTGGCGTCGGCTTATGCGCGCTATGAGGCGGTGAAACAATCGCTGGCAATCTTTGAGCAGGGCGTGCTTGAGCGTTCCAGGCAGAACATTCGAACGGTACGCGGGGCATACGAGATAGGCGCATTCCGCATCACCGATCTGCTTGTCGAGCAAAGGCGATTCATTGACTCGCAGCGCGAATTCATAGAGGCGCTTGCGGAGCGGTATCGCGCTCTTGCAGACCTTCAGGCCGCAATGGGGTCTCCTGTCAACCCCGCTCAAACCCAAAATAGATGAGGTAAGAAATCATGTCAGACAATATCACCCATAAAGACTCAGATGCAGACTCGAAGAATGTTGAGCGCACTAACCAGGAAACAGAACGCTCCGATGGACCGGAGGCTCGCGATGACAGCACCTTCGTCAGGAGGATCCGGGTCGCGCCATTTTCTCAAAGACGCAATTTGCTAATCGTCGTCGCCGCACTCGCAATCGTCGCCGTGGCCGCTTTCATCTTGGGGTCACGCAGCGACAGCGCCAGCAACAAAAAGATAACCGCGAACGTCGAAGCCGGGCATGGCGATGATCATAAGGAAGAAGGCGATCACGAGGAAGGCAAAGAGGTTGAGCTATCACCTGAGGCACTTGCCGCCGCTGGGATAGAGATCGTAGACGTCAGTCAGCGGCCAGCCGTGGCTCTATTGCGGGTAACCGGCGCAGTCGAAGCCAACCAGCAACAAACGCAGCAAGTGACGCCGCTGGTGTCGGGCCGGGTCGAGCGCGTGAATGTCGTGCCCGGCGACAACGTGCGAGCGGGCGCGGCACTGGCCGTCGTTTCAAGTCCTGAAGTGGCCGAGATGCATGGCAAGCTCCACGAGGCAGAGACTCGCCTTGCATTAACCGAGCAAAACTATGCTCGCGTACAACGCGCGGAAAACCGCGTCACCGTTATACAGGCGAAGGCTCGACTAGACGAAGCCGAAGCGACTCTGCGCCGCACGAAGCGGCTTATCGAGTTGGGAGCAGGCGCAGGTAAGGACCTTCTAGCCGCCGAAGCCACGCATAAAACCGCCAAAGCTGACTATGACTACCAGAGCAATATATCCATCAACCGCGAGGTGCAGCAGGCGCGGTCAGAAGTTGAGATTGCACTAGTTGAGGTCTCACATCTTCGCAACAGCTTGCGAACCCTTGGAGCAGAATTATCAGAAAGCATTCATATCAAAGCTCCGCACGACACCTCGCTGGTCGCATTGCGGGCTCCTGTTTCGGGCACCGTCACTGAGCGTTTCATTAACGCGGGCGCCGGCATAGAAGCTGGCAAACCGATACTGACGGTCTCGAACATCTCGACCGTGTGGGTGATTGCTAACGTCCCCGAAGGGCAGGTCAACGCTCTGCGCGTGGGGACGCCCGCCGAGATTCGGTCCGCCGCGCTGGGACAAAATGTAATTGCCGGTCGGGTCACCTACATAGACACAACGCTCAACGAGGAAACACGAACAGGCCGAGTGCGGGTCGAGATCGCTAATCCAGGCGAGCGGCTCAAGGTTGGTATGTTCGTCGAGGTTGGGTTTCAGGCGGGAGCGGCCGGAGATGACTCAGGCGCCACTAACGAGCTCGTGATTCCAGACGAAGCCGTGCAGCGCATCGGCGACCGCACCGTGGTCTTTGTCCCGAAAGAGGGCGAACAAGGTCATTTCGAAGTGCGCGATGTGGAGCTTGGCGCAATGGTCGATGCTTACCGCCGCGTCCTCAGAGGGCTTTCGCTCGGCGACCGGGTTGTGTCGAAGGGGAGCTTCACTCTTAAGACCCAACTGATGAAAGGCGAAATGGGGGAGCATAGTCACTGATGATTAACGCCCTTATTCGGTTCTCAATCTCGCAACGCCTGCTCGTGTTATTGATGGTGGCTATCCTTATCGGCGCTGGCGTCTATAGCCTCCAGCGGCTTCCCATTGACGCCGTGCCGGACGTAACGAACGTGCAGGTACAGGTGCTGACGGCGGCGCCTTCGCTCGCGCCGCTTGAGATCGAAAGACAGATCACCTTCCCGGTAGAGGTCGCAATGAGCGGCCTGCCTGACATTGAGGAGATTCGCTCGGTCTCAAAATTCGGCCTGTCCGCAGTCACGGTCGTGTTCGACGATTCAGTGGACACCTATTTCGCGCGTCAGCTCGTGCTCGAACGGCTTTCGCAGGCGCGCGAGCAGATTCCCGAAAACATCGGGTCGCCGGAAATGGGGCCGATCTCGACCGGGTTGGGAGAGATCTACCAGTACGAACTTAAAGCCAGCGGTAATGATCACGACGCGACGTCGCTCCGCACAATTCAGGACTGGAGTGTGCGGCGGCAGTTGCTCGGCGTGCCCGGAGTAACCGAAGTGAACAGCTTCGGCGGCCTGGAGAAGCAGTACCAGGTTCGCCTTGACCCGGCGAAGTTGCAAGCATACGGCCTCTCGTTGCGCGACGTGCTTGGGGCTGTCGCGCGCAACAACGCGAACGTCGGCGGGGCTTACATAGAGCATGGCGCAGAGCAGTACCTCCTGCGCGGCATCGGCCTGGTGGAGTCGGCTGAAGACATCGCGAACATCGTCGTCAAGACGGGCAAAGAAGGAATTCCTATTTATGTCCGTGACCTCGGCGAAGTTGTGATCGGCGCGACCGTAAGGCAGGGCGCCGTCACCGCCGATGGGGAAGGGGAGATTGTCGCCGGCATAGCAATGATGCTCAAGGGCGAGAACACGCGCACGGTCGTCGAGCGCGTGAAAGAACGCGTCGAACAGGTCAAGAAGACATTGCCCAAAGGCGTGGAGCTGGTGCCTTTCTACGATCGCACGGAGCTTGTTGACCGGACTATTTCGACAGTGGTCAAGAATCTGATCGAGGGCGCCATCCTCGTGATAGTCGTGCTGGTCCTGCTGCTGGGGAACTGGCGCGGGGCGCTCCTGGTGTCGAGCATAATCCCGCTTTCGATGCTTTTTGCCGCGATACTGATGCGCATATTCAACGTGTCAGGAAACCTGATGAGCCTCGGCGCGCTCGACTTCGGATTGATCGTAGATGGCGCGGTGGTCATGGTCGAGAACGCTGTGCGCAGGCGGGCCGAAGCGCAGCATGAAGGGCTGCGCGAACCGCCCCAACGCACGATCCTCGAAGCCTGCGTGGAGGTGGGGCGCCCCGTAGTGTTCGCCGTCGCTATCATCATGATCGTTTACCTGCCCATCCTGAGCCTCACCGGGATCGAAGGCAAAATGTTCAAGCCGATGGCTCTCACGGTGGTATTCGCCCTCTTAGGCTCGCTCATCCTTTCGCTCACGTACGTGCCGGCGGCGATGACGTTTTTGTTGCGCGGGCAAGTTTCGGAAAAAGAGAGCATATTCATCCGCTATGCGAAGCGATGCTACAAGCCTGCGCTCGTATGCGTCACCCGAAACCGCGTGCGGGCGCTCGCTGCCGCGGTAGGGCTTGTTGTAGTGAGCAGCGTCATATTTCCATTCCTCGGCTCCGAGTTCATCCCGCGGCTGGACGAAGGGGCGCTTGCCATACAGGTCCAACAGCTTCCTAGCGTCTCGCTCAGCCAATCCGTTCGCACCACAACCCAAGTCGAGCGCGTCCTGCGCAGCTTCCCGGAAGTTACGAAGGTTGTGTCGAAGACCGGCCGCGCCGAAGTAGCAACGGACCCGATGAGCGTGGATTTCAGCGACCTGTACATCGCGCTAAAACCGCCTTCCGAGTGGACCAGTGCCCGCACAAGGGAGGAGCTGGTCGAGAAGATGTCAGAAGCGTTAGAGAAAGGTGTGCCGAATGGGAGCTTCAGCTTTTCGCAGCCTATCGAGCTGCGTGTGGCGGAACTAATCGCTGGAGTCAGGTCGGATGTGGCGATCAAGCTTTTCGGCGATGACCTCGACACGCTCAAAAAGACCGCCGATCGGATTGCACGTGTAGTTAATGGAGTGCGCGGCGCCGAGGACGTTAAGGTCGAGGCGGTTACTGGCCTTCCACAGCTTCAGATCAAGCCTGATCGCGCAGCCATCGCCCGCTATGGTCTCAACGTCGAGGACGTAAATGATCTGGTGGAATCGATTGTCGCCGGTAAAGATGCGGGGCTGGTCTACGAAGGAGAGCAGAGATTCAACCTCACCGTCCGATTTATGGATGCATCAAGCCAGGATGTCGACACGATTAAGAACCTCTTAGTTCCTGCTCCGAAGGGTGTGCGAGTGCCGCTCTCTCAGGTGGCTGACGTTGCGCTCCTCGAGGGTCCCGCGCAAATCTCGCGGGAGGACACGCGGCGCCGAATAAGTGTCGAACTTAATGTGCGCGGGCGCGACATCGGCAGCTTCGTCGAGGAGGCGCAGGCCGCGATCGAGAGTCAAGTCAATTTGCCGGCCGGTTATTACACCACCTGGGGCGGGCAGTTTGAAAACCTCCAGCGCGCGTCGGCACGGCTGCTGATCGTGGTGCCACTGGCGCTGTTTCTCATCTTCGTCTTGTTGTTCACTACGTTCGGCTCGATCAAGCAGGCGGTGCTCATCTACACAGGAATCCCGTTTGCGATTGTGGGGGGAGTTCTCGCGCTCGCTTTGCGCGGAATGCCATTTTCAATATCTGCGGGCGTCGGTTTCATTGCGCTGTTCGGCGTCGCGGTGCTTAACGGCGTCGTGATGGTGAGCTATATCAACCGGCTGCGCGATGAAGGGCAGACTATAGAACAAGCTGTGAGCGAAGGGGCAGAGACGCGCCTGCGTCCGGTGTTGATGACGGCGCTCGTGGCGAGCCTTGGGTTTATTCCGATGGCCATCGCGACATCCGCTGGAGGTGAGGTGCAGCGCCCGCTTGCGACAGTAGTAATCGGCGGTCTGATTACATCAACGCTGCTCACGCTGCTCATCCTGCCGATGCTCTATGGCTGGTTTGAGCGAGAGCGGGTTGAGTATTGAACCATGCTTCTGCCTGGACGAGCGCGCGGCCAGGCGGAGTTCATAGTTCATCGCGCGCTAGGAGAAGCTTATGGAGAATGCCATGCACGGATCAAATCCAAATAACGGGGCGGACACTATTGACCGAGGGCACAACTCTGTTGCCTTGCGGCTAGAGTCCATTTACCGGCGCTACGGCCAGGGCATCTACACGTTCTGCCTGCGGCTGCTCGCCAATGAAAGGGCAGCGGAGTCCGCGACGGTTGATGTGTTTGTAGAGTTAAGTAAAGAGATGGCAAGCCAGTCCGACCAATCACGAACACTCTTGCGCCTGCGCGAACTGGCAATCAACGCATCCCTGGCGCGGCTCAATCGTCACAGTGGAACGATAGTGCGACGACTTAGCCAGAGCCTGCGCCTCAAACTGCAACGACTTTGGCGTTAGTTAACAAGGAAGTACGCGAACGAAAATCATTACTGCAATAGTACAGCGATTTCATGCTGAGCAAGGTTACGCGCGCTCTCGAAGAGATCGAAGGCTTTCCCGGCATGACCATCACAGATGCCCGCTCCTTCGGGCGTGAAAAGAGTTGATATGGGAACCATCACATCTGAAAGAGCCACCTTCCTGACGAGCTTCAGAGGGCGGCTTCTGCTCCTGCTGACCTCTTTCCTGTTCCTTACAACTGTGCTCGTGGCACTGCTCGATGGTTGGGCACACAAGCAAGCCGATTCGGATCTGGCTGAACAGAGCCAGCGTGTCAAGGAAGCGTTCAATGCGAGCTTCGGCGACTTCGCTCAGGCTACAGGGCTAGCCGTTCAGAGCCTCAGCTCGTCAAAGTACCTTTATGAAGCTGCGGGTGAGAGCATTCCCCCGACCGTCCGGGACATTCTTGTGACTACCGATAGCGGCGAGGTGAAGGACAGCACCTTGCGCGAGATGATTGGGGAGCGGATCAGGGTTCCGCAGTTGCCACAAAACCTTGGCGAAGATCATCCGGTTACCCCTGTGGAAGGCGTGATCGACATCCAGGGTAGCTCGGTAGAGACCTACAACATTCCAGTGATCACGTTGAAAGGCCTGCGCTGGATCGTGGTAATCACGCAGCAAGAAGCCATCATGAACCAGATCGATGCAGCGCAGGCCGCGCTTACACACGCGAATCGAAGGCTGTCGAATTACAGACTCGCAGCTACTGCTGGGCTTCTGTCACTTGCGCTTGTGCTGGCCGTCGTAATTGGGTGGCGTTTCACTCAACCCATCGCGGAGTTAGCCGAGACCGCGCACCGCGTAGCCTCCGGCGACCTTGATTCGCGCGTGAGAGTAAACAGGCGGGACGAAGTCGGCCGGCTTGCAATCACATTCAATGAAATGATCGCGGGCATGAAATCGAAGCTTGAGCTCGAAGATAGGTTAAACCAGACCGAGCGCGCTGCAGCCATTGGCCGGATGACTCAGTCGATTGCCCACGACATTAGAAACCCACTGAATGTGCTCAAGCTCTCCCTTGGCCACTTTGCCGCGAAGTTCAAGCCCGATCGCGAGGCTATGCGGAATCAGTTTGACTCGGGGTTGAATCGGATGAATGACGAGGTTGGGCGCTTAGAGGGACTGGTGAACGATCTGCTCGACTACACGCGACCGGCCCAGGTAACTAAGAAGGTGTTCGATCTGAGAGAGCTTGTAGAGGAGGTCATCTCCAGCGTCAAGACACAAGCCGAAGAGCAGAGCGTCGAGATCTTACATGAGCTGCCGAACTCGCCAGCCCGTGTAAGTGGAGACATCCGTCGTTTGAAGTCTTGCTTGTCAAACATTGCACTCAACGCCGTGCAAGCTATGCCGAGCGGAGGCCGCCTCACAGCGCGATTGGTTAAGCTCCAGGGACTTGTCGAACTCCGTATCAGCGACACGGGCGTAGGCATGAGCGAGGAGCACCTCAGAAAGATATTCGAACCCTACTTTTCAACAAAGCAAACAGGGTTCGGGTTGGGGCTGGCAGTTGCCAAGAAGGTTGTTGAAGAGCACGGGGGCTCGATTACTGTTGAAAGCGGTGCGGGCAAGGGGACTACGTTCACAATAGAGCTCCCCGACGCGGATGACGAACTGTTGGAGACCGGGGAAGAAGCTCCAGGCATACCCGCACAGGCTTGAGCTCGGTCCTGAATAACTGGCTTATCTATTGTTCCCAGCAACACACTGTGACGCTACTACCGTTTTGAGGAACAATTGACGTCCACGAAAACGCAATGGTACACTCTCGGCGCACGATGATTCGCAAGCTTTTCATTCTGGCTTTCGTTGTGTCGGTGGCGGGCAACTCGCTTGCTGCCGTGCCACCGCACATGGATGGCGACGGCGGATGCAGCGCCAAGTGTTGCAGTGCTGCCCGCCTCAATGGGCCGCAAGCAACACTGTCGAAGCTTTGTTGTCTAACACAGTGCAATCAATCGGGAGAAACTCACGGGTCGCCGCCGACAAGAGTGCTTAGCTCTGGGCGCGAGGATAGAAACCCTTCATTGGTAGGCGTCGGCTTGGAGGCTGCCTATTCGGCCGAGCCTTGTGAATCTCCGCACTCGACGGCCCGTATCGTAGTTCAATCGAGACACACTTACCTCAGTACCGGCGCTCTCCGGATTTAAAGGCCGTAGTGTGCCCATTCACGGCACATACACTTCAAACGAATCGTCAACACCGCTGTCTAAGTCGCTGGATGCCAGCTTGAGTTAGCACGTCGTTGCCGTGGAAAACAGGCAACAGAAGCGTGAACTCCAGTCTAGAACATCGCAGCACGGCTGGCAGGTCTAAAGTTCGAGTCAGTGTTGCTCGTCTGGGAGCCAGGTTGAAGGGCGAGCTTGAGCGCGCACACTACTCAGCCACAAATCAAGGAGTCATTCTAATGAAAACTAAGACAATCACTATATCGATTGCAATTGCACTTGCCGGTTTCGTCTTAGCTGCTTGTAGCGGCTCCGGTTCTTCCGGCAGCGAGAAAATCATCAAGTCCACCAGGTCGGGTGACGTGACGGTCGCACTTTCAAGCACCAGTGGCGAGATCAATAGCGGAGAGAATGAACTCACACTTTCATTCACTGACGCGTCGGGCAAGCCGGTTGATGTTCCGGCCGCATCGCTCAAGTTTCACATGCCTGCGATGGGCGCGATGGCCGAGATGAACGATATGGCCACGCTCACCACGACCGACACTCCCGGCAAATTTCACGCGCGGGTCAGCATAGAAGTCGCGGGCAGTTGGGAAGCGATGATCAGCTTTCAGGGACCGCGCGGAACGGAGCAGGTGACGATGAGTGTGAATGCCAAATAGTCCGTAGTCCGTGGTCACTAGTCCGTAGCTCGAAGTCAACTAACGATTGACTGCGAACTACGTGCTACGGACCACGGACTACGGACCACGGACGACCAGATGATCAACCGCATAATCGAATTCTCTCTCAAGAACCGTTTTATCATCGTCGCCGCGTACGTGCTGCTTGCTGGATGGGGCTACTGGGCGCTCACCCGCACGCCGGTCGACGCTATACCCGATCTGTCTGACAACCAGGTTATCGTCTTTACTGACTGGGCGGGCCGCAGCCCGCAAGAGGTCGAAGATCAGCTGACCTATCCGCTTACGACCACGCTTCAAGGCTTGCCGGGCGTGCGCACGGTGCGAGGACAATCCGCGTTTGGGTTCTCGATGATCAACGTTATCTTCGAAGACTCGGTCGATTTGTACTGGGCTCGCACTCGCGTCGCTGAAAGGTTGAACCTCGCAAGCACTCAACTGCCTGAAGGCGTCACGCCTACGCTTGGTCCTGACGCGACCGGTGTAGGTCAGATCTTCTGGTACACAGTCGAAGGCGAGGGCTACAACCTGCGCGATCTGCGCACGCTGCAGGATTGGTTCATCCGCTATCAACTGAACTCTGTTCCCGGCGTGTCGGAAGTCGCCTCCGTCGGCGGCTACGTTCAGCAGTACCAAATCGACGTCGATCCGAACCGGCTGCGCAATTACAACGTGCCGTTCTCATCGGTCGTCGAAGCAGTTCGGCGGAGCAACACAAACGTCGGCGGCAACGTCGTCGAGCAGAACGGCCAGTGGTCGGTGGTGCGCGGGGTCGGGCTGATCAGCTCGGTCGCCGACATCGAGAACATAGTAATCGGCGGTTCGGGCGGCACACCCCTTTATGTCCGTAACGTGGCGAACACGAAGATCGGCGGAGCGTTTCGCGTTGGCGCGCTCGACCGCGACGGCAAAGAAGCAGTCGGCGGAGTGGTGATCGCGCGCTACGGCGTAAACTCGCTCAAGGTTATCAATGCGGTCAAGGAGAAGATCAAATCGCTTCAAGCAGGCCTGCCGCCGGGCGTGAAGATCAATCCGTTCTACGATCGCACCGAGCTGATACAGCGCGCGACCGGCACACTGAAGCGCGCGCTCATCGAAGAGCTGATTCTGGTCACTCTGGTTCACATTGTCTTTCTGTTCCACTTCAGGTCGATCTTGATTGTCACGATTCCGCTGCCATTGGCGGTGCTGGCATCGTTCCTTTTCATGTACTACATGGGCATCAGCTCGAACCTGATGTCGCTTTCAGGCATAGCAATAGCCATCGGTGTCCTGGTGGACGCGGGCATTGTCGTAACTGAAAACGCGTTCAGGTTCATGGAAAAAAATCACGTCGACGCGCGCGACCGGCCAGCGGTCTGGCGCGGCGTGCTGGAGTCTACGCGGCTGGTCGGGCGTCCGATTTTTTTCGCGATGACGATCATCATACTCGCGTTCATCCCGGTGTTCGCGCTGACCGGACGGGAAGGCAAGCTGTTTCACCCGCTCGCGTTCACCAAGACGTTTGCTATGGTGGGGGCGACTATCATCGCGGTGACTCTTGTGCCGGTGTTGTGCACGCTGTTGCTCGGCGGGCGGTTCCACGCAGAAGAAGACAATATCGTGATGCGCAGTTTACATCGGGTGTATCGGCCGGCGCTGAACTGGGCGCTCGCGCATCGAGCCTTGACGATCCTGGCCGCCGTCGTGTTATTTGGCGTCGCGTTGCTTCTTGCGTCGCGAATCGGCAGCGAGTTCATGCCTGAGCTCAACGAAGGCGACGTGATGTACATGCCGATAACCGATCCCGCGATCTCGATTGATCAAGCGCTCCTGGTAATGCAGATGCAGGACAACGTGATCAAATCGTTTCCTGAAGTTGAATGGGTCACAGGCAAAGCCGGCCGCGCTGAAACTTCTACTGATCCCGCGCCGGTCAACATGAACGAGACGATCGTTCACCTCAAACCGCCGGAGCAGTGGCGGCCTGGAATGACCCGCGCAAGGCTGATCGAGGAGATGAACGACAAGCTCACAATGCCGGGCGTGACGAACATCTGGACTCAACCGATCATCAATCGAATTGAGATGCTCACAACTGGCATACGCACAGAGGTCGGGGTCAAGATCTACGGCAGCGATTTGAACGAGCTTGAGAAGCGTTCGCGAGAAGTCGCGTCGGTGCTGGAGACCGTTCCCGGGGCGGCTAATGTCTCGCCCGAGCCGCTCACCGGCGCGCCTTACATCGACATTCGAATCGATCGACAAGCGGCTGCGCGCTTCGGCATCGATGTGCAAGCGATTCAGAGCGTGGTCGACACCGGAATCGGCGAGACCAACCTGACGGTGACCATCGAAGGCCGCAAGCGATTCCCGGTGCGCGTGCGTTTCGCGCCTGAGTTTCGCAGCGGCCCGGAGGCCCTTGGCAAGTTGATAGTGGCCGCGCCGGGCGGCGCGCAGATTCCGCTCTCGCAACTGGCGACGATTCAAACGGTGCAGGGCGCTTCAATGATATCGAGCGAGAACGGCCTTCTGCGCGCGACAGTGTTGTTGAGCGTTCGAGGTCGCGACATCGGCGGCTTCGTCGAGGAAGCGAAGCGCGTGCTCGACGAGAGCGTGCGTTTGCCGGCGGGTTACTACGTCGAATGGAGCGGCCAGTACGAAGACCAACTTCGCGCGCGCGCCAGAATGATGCTGGTGTTACCGGCAGTGCTTGCTGTGATTTTCATAATGCTCTACTTCACGTATCACTCCTTCGTTGAGGCTGCGCACGTGTTGATGGCGGTGCCGTTCGCGCTGACGGGCGGCATCTACCTCCTGTCCCTGTTGGGCTACAACTTCTCAGTCGCTGTCTGGGTAGGCTTCATCGCGCTGTTTGGGACCGCGGTTCAGACTGCGGTGGTGATGGTGATCTATCTGAACGAAGCAGTCGAACGCAAGAAGCTGGAAGTCGGCGAGCACCTCACACCCGATCAACTGAAGCAAGCGGTGATCGAAGGCGCGGTGCTGAGGCTGCGGCCAAAGCTCATGACGGTGACGACCGTTATAGCGGGCTTGCTGCCGATTATGTGGAGCACCAGTTCGGGGGCGGAAGTGATGAAGCCGCTCGCGACCCCGGTGCTCGGCGGGATGGTGTCCTCGCTCCTGCATGTGCTGATTGTGACGCCGGTAATTTTCTTCTGGTTGAGGGAAAGGGAATTCGCCACGAAGACTCGAAGACACGGAGGACCACAAAGTTCTTCGTGAATCTTTGTGACTTAGTGTCTTGGTGGCAGATTTGGAGACTTGATTATGAGAGGCAAGATTTCAATAAGAACAATTGGAACCGCGCTGTTGCTGATGCTCTCGGCGACAGCAGTGCTTCCGCAATCGATGACCGGCGGACAACAGGCCGGGCTGGTGCTCTTGGCGAAGCCGCCAAAGCCGATTGAGTCCGTCGAGCTGCGTTCGATGTACTCGCAGTACACCGATCCTGTGAACGGACTCGGGGCGGACGAGCTTGTTCGGTACGCGCACGCGCACAATGGCGAGCTAACCGCGGCACGGCAGATGATCGCCGAAGCGCGAGGCAAGCTGCGTCAAGCAGGGTTCAAACCGAATCCGATGCTTGAAGCAAGCGGAACGCACGCGGCCAACACTCCTGACAACAACGTGATGATCGGAGCAGAGTTGCCGCTCGAACTCGGCGGCAGGCGAAGCGCGCGCGTCGCTGTCGCATCGGCCGAGCTTCAAGTGCGCGAAGCCGAAGTGGCGGACTTCGAGCGCAAGCTCGCGGCCGAAGTACGATCGAAGTACGCAGACGCGATAGCCGCCGCGCGCAACCTGAAGTTCACCGAAGACCTGCTCGCGCTGACACGCGGCTCGCATCGCCTCCTTCAGGCGCGCGTCGAGCGCGGCAAGAGCGCGCCTCTTGAGCAGAACTTGTTGCTGGTCGAACTGAATCGAGTTGACGTGATGCGCATCGGCTTCGAGAGCCGCGCCGAAGTAGCGATACTCGAGCTTAAGAAAGTGATCGGCATGCCGCCCGGCGAGCCGTTGCGGTTGCGCGGCGAGTTCGACACCACGCGCCAACCAGCAACGCAGAGCGACGCAGCTCGAAACGCTCTTGCAACTCGACCGGACCTGTTGGCTGCGCGCGCGACTGAGAAGCTCGCCTCTGCACAGATCGAACAAGCCCGCACTGAGGGCAAGGTCGACGCAAGCATCTTCGCCAGTTACGAGCGAATGAGCACCGGCTTCGACGTCCTTGGTTTCAACAACGCCGGAGCACGGGTTCCAGTCATGGGCATCTTCCACAATCTTACCTTTGGAGTGCGGCTGAACCTTCCAGTAAGAAACAAGAATGAGGGAAACATCGAAGCCGCAGTCGCATCTGCGGAAGCTGCGCGCAGCCGGCGTGAGTTTGCCGAGCTTGTCGTGCGAAATGAGGTCGCCTCGGCGTACGCGCGCTTCGAGCGAGCCCAGTCGGCGCTCGCGGTCTATAGAGACGGCGTTCGGGGTCAGGCCGAGCGCAATCTCGACGTGATACGTCAGACTTACACGTTCGGTCAAAAGAATGCGCTCGATTATATCGGGGAGCAGAGACGCTTCATCGAAGTCGAGACCGGTTACACCGAGATGCTTAAGGAATATTTCAACTCGTTAGTCGAGCTCGAGCGCGCGGCCGGAACGCCGGTTCTTTCCGCGTGATGGTGGTGATGATGGACAATGGGGATAGTGCTATGAATCAACGTCAGAACTCAGAGAACACGCCGCCTAAGCGTGCGCTTGCGCTAAAGCGATGGGTCGTGATCGGAGCGGTCGTGCTGGCAGCCGCGACGGTGGCCGCCGTTTGGTTGGTGACTCGCGGGTCGAGTCAAAGCTCAATCGCCGGTCGCCCGGTTCCCGCTCCGGCAGGCGCGCCCGTTCCAGCGCCGTCCGGTGGGCCTTCGAGTGGAACTACGCCGCGGCCGGGCGAGATTGTCATCACGCTTTCTGCGGACAAGTTCGAGAACGCTCAGATCAAAACCGAAGTAGTGACCGAGCAAGCTGGCATGCCTGCTGCGGACGCCGCCGGCATTCGAACAGCCGGAACTGTTCAGTCCAACGCGTACAAAGAAGTTCCAGTCTTCCCGATCGCCGGCGGCGTCGTCAGACAGATCAACGTTGAGCTTGGCAACAGGGTCACTCGGGGGCAGATGCTCGCAACGATTTTCAGCAGCGAGCTGGCGGACGCCGAGGCTGCTTACTTGAAGATGGCGGCGGAAGCCGAGGAGCATCATCAGCACCACCGCCGCACGACTGAGTTGGTTGAGATCGGCGCGGTTAGCCGTGAAGAACTCGAACAGGCGACATCGAAATACAAGACGGCCGAAGCGAACCTGGCCGCCGAGCGAGAGCGGTTGATTCTGCTCGGCATGAGCGAGAAGCAAGTTGATGACCTTCGCAAGACACGGAAGTTTCCGAAGCCGCTTGTTGCTGTGGAGTCGCCAGCTTCAGGGACGTTGATCGCCCGCGCGGTCAACGCGAATGAAGTTGTTATGCAGGGCAAGGAGATGTTTCGCGTCGCGGATCTTTCAACCGTGTGGGTGATTGGGCAGATTTACGAAAAGGATTTCCAGGCGGTCAACGTTGGCACACCAGCGGTCATCACGACACCTGCTTATCCGGATAAGGTTTTGCACGGTCGTGTTTCTTACATCGATCCGCGCGTCGATCCGCAAACGCGAACTGGGCAGGTCCGCATAGAGCTTGCGAATCCGCGCGAGATACTAAAGCTTGGGATGTTTGTCGATGTGAACTTCGGCGGTGCCATCGAGGGTGCGGCAGTTGCGCAGGCGGTGACGGCTGTGCCGCGCTCAGCGGTTCAAGTTATCGGAGCCAAAAAGGTCTTGTTTGTAGCGACTGATCGCTCGGGCGAATTCGTGCAGCGAGAAGTTTCTATCGGGCCAGAAATAAACGGAATGTTACCCGTGTACAGCGGAGTGAGCACGGGCGAGCGAGTCGTGACCGAAGGAAGCTTCCTGCTTCGCGCCGAAAGCTTAAAGCTGAATCCGGGGCAATCGATGTCGCCGGCTCATGCGCAGAACAGCGGCGCGCCGTTGTCTGAGCAGCCGCAACGCGAGGACCGAGCGAAAGAAGTCGAGGCCGGCGTGCAAGTCGCAACAGTCACGGTGACCGAGAATGGCTACGAGCCCGACACCATTAAGCTAAAGGTGGGAACACTCGCGCGGGTAACTTTCGTGCGCGCTACGGAAGCGACGTGCGGCACAGCGGTTGTGATTCCCGAGTTCAAGATCAAACGCGATCTGCCGCTGAAGGAACCTGTCGTGATTGACTTCACTCCGGGCAAGCGGGGCGTGTTCAATTTCACATGTGGAATGGGAATGCTTCAGGGGAAGATCATCGTCCAATAAGTTTGAAGAGAAGGTCGCGCCCTTGAGAAGAACGGATATGGACCGATGAAAAAACGGATGAACACAGATCGACAGGACAACGAAATAACGATCGAGGTAGTGTGTCGCAATCTTCCCGGATTGTACTTTGAAGGCGCGCAAAGCGCTGAGTCGACGAAGAAAGAGAAGGTGTTTCTTGGGATCCAGAAGGGCGAAGAAGTCATCGAGTCTGTTCGGGCCGATCAAAAGGAGGTAATATTTCGGCCAACGTTCAGGGTGGGCAAACAACCCGACGGATCTCCAAACTTCCTGGGGCCATTCGCAAAGGGTACGCCGCGGGAAAGATTCTTTTATCTCTCCTGGGGTGTAATGGACTCGGAGAGTCGCTTTAAGATGTTTCGACGAGCAAAGATCCATCTAAACCATCTAACGTGGGAGCAAATCCGGAGTGCTGTCTCCGGCAGTAGACCGCTCAAAGTGGTCATCGAGATGACCGGTCACAAAGGGGATCCGATCTGCGGGTCTGTTCGGCATTCGGAAGCCTCGAGCAGAAAGGAACGCGCGAATTGGCAGCTATAGGAGCGACGTTCGCCGAGTTCTTTAACCATCCTTAGATCTCATCTTGCATGCTTTCATCAGTGCTCATCGCCGGTCTCGCTGGCAAACGCCTTCCAGTCGTGAACCGATAAGCAAAGTAAATCAGCAGGCCGATTCCTCCGGCTATCGCGGCATCTCGAGCATCAAGCCAATTACTGTTCGACAGCAGCCACGCGGCGAGAACAAGGGCGGTTATGGCCACCGCTACGCCCGCAGGGGCTTTAAACAAGGCGGGCCTGGCGGCCCGTTTGCGCCGAAAGACGAGCAGCGCCGCGCAGGTCACGCTATAGGAAAGCAATCGCGCTATCACGCTCACATTGACCTGTTTTGAAAACGTGCTCCAAAGCGTGAGCGTCAACACGACGGCCGCGGTGATCAGAATCGCAAAGTGCGGTGTGCGAAGTCTTTTGTGCGTCCGGGAAAGGATAGTCGGCAGCTCACCGCGTTCTGACATCGCGAAAGGAAGGCGCGAGCCCGCGAGTATGATGACGTTCAGATTGCCCACGATCGAGACTACCACTCCGGCCGAGATGATGGCGCCACCTGCGGCGCCCAGAAAGACGCCGCTCGCGTCCGCAAGCGGCCTTTGAGAGGTAGCGAGCCCAGGCAGTGTTCCAACGCAGACGATTTGGATTGAGATGTAAAGCACCGCGACGACGCCGATCGCCGTGAGAATCGCGAGCGGCAGGTTGCGCCGAGGATCACGTACCTCGCCTGCCGGGATCGCTGCCATCTCGAACCCCGAGAATGCGTAGACCAATATGAGCACCGACGAGGAGAAAGCGCCGTACGTCGGGCGCTCAGCCAGTGTGTAGTTCTGCGAGTTGATAAAGAACAATCCCACCCCTATGAAGAGTATGATCGGTATGAGCTTGCCTACGGTGAAAACGTTAGTGACCCGCGCGGCGTCGCGCACGCCCATGATGTTTACCGTGGTGAGCGCCGCGACCACCAGGACGATTATTGCTTCCCGCCCGTAATGCGCAGTTGCCGGAGCCCAGAAGAAGCCGAGGTAGTCGACGAGCAGGTTGCAGTTCGCAGCGAATGCGGTCACTCGCGCCAGCCACATCAACCAGCCCACTTCAAAACCCACCGCAGAGCCGAACGCCTCGCGTGCATACAGGTATGGCCCGCCGGTCTCGCCGAACCGGCTTCCTACCTCGGCGAAGCAGAGAATTATTAGAGCTACCACTATCGCGCAAACGATGAATGCGAACAGGCTGTAAGCGCCGATGAGGGCATACACCCTCGACGGCAGTCCGAAGATTCCGGCTCCTATGATTGCGTTGATTGCGACGGCTACGAGGTCCCAACGGCGGATTCCTCTGACGAGCCCTTCGTGTGTGGGTTGAGATTGCATTAGCGCTGAAGCAGAAATCGCCGCAGTAATATCAGTAATTGAACTTCAGCGCAAACTGAATCAATCGCGGGTTGTTGCTGGTCGAGATTATGCGCCCGAAGTCGCCCGGGTTGATGATCTTTCCAGTGTTCAGATCGATGACACCCCGTGACGGTTGGATGGCGTTGAGATTGCTGATCGGATTGGCAAGGTTAACTTGGTTGAACAGGTTGAAGAACTCGGCGCGGAACTCGATGTTCTTTGACTCATCAATGCGGAAGCGTCTGATCACTGAAAAGTCTACGTTAGTCTGTCGCGGTCCGCGCAAGGCGTTGCGCCCGACATTGCCTATGGTTTCCGGCAACACTTTCGATCGGAACATTGAGGTAGCGTGAGGAAAAGGAGAACAACAAATCTACCAATCAATAGCCTGACAAACTGAGGGCTGAACTTTGATGATGTCAAAGCTCAGCCCTCGTCTTTCCGGCAACTATTAATGCCGCACTCGTCAGATATGTGTCGTTGCTATATTATCGTTAGTCTCAAGACTTGAAAGGAGAGTATTTGGAGATGGCCGACAACACCGACATCATATGCATTAACAACGGTCCCTATCGAGTGATTGGCGACAACATCATTATTAAGGACGCATCAGGGAACACGTTCGGTCTTGCAAGGCGGACCGTGATCTCGCTTTGCAGGTGTGGTCATTCGCAGAACAAACCCTTCTGCGATGGTAGCCATGCGCGAGTGGGGTTTCAGTCCGAGGTCGAAGCTAGAGAGCTTCCGCCACCCTTGCCGAAGCTGTAAGAGTAGACCACTGATGACGCGGATTCGACCGATCGGCACGGATCTGATCCGCGCTGAATCCGTCGAATCCGCGTCATCGGTGGTCTATTTGTAATGAACATGAAAAAAGTCCGAATCGCAAACGGGCAGGGCTTCTGGGGCGACTCCCTGCAAGCCCCAATCGAGCAAGTGCGGCGCGGGCCGATCGACTACCTCACCCTCGATTACCTGGCCGAGATCACGATGTCGATTATGCAGAAGCAGCGAGCGCGCGATCCGAAGTCAGGCTACGCTCGAGACTTCGTGTCGATGATTGAAGAGATTTTGCCCGATCTCGTCGAGCGCAACATCAAAGTCGTCGCCAACGCCGGCGGCGTGAATCCCGAAGCTTGCCGTGACGCTGTAGTCGAAGCCGCGCGGCGCAGAGGCTTCGGCGGCAAGATCAAAATCGGCATCGTCGCCGGCGACGACATAATGGACCGGCTCGACGATTTCATTAGCCGCGGAGTCGAGTTGAAGAACCTCGAAACAGGTGAACCGCTCGCTTCGGTTCGCCCCCGAGTCCAAAGCGCTAACGTCTACTTCGGCGGGCGGCACATTGCCGAAGCTCTCAACAAAGGTGGGCAGATCATCATCGCCGGTCGTGTGACTGACACAGGTCTGTCGCTCGGCCCGATGATTCACGAATTCGGTTGGGCGCGCGACGACTGGGACGCGCTCGCGGCTGGAACGATCGCCGGACACACCATCGAATGCGGCGCGCAGTGCACTGGCGGCAACTGCTTGATTGATTGGGAGACGATTCCGAATATGGCGGATATCGGCTACCCGATCATCGAAGCTCACCCGGACGGCACGTTCGTTATCACAAAACATAAAGGCACTGGCGGGAGGATCACCGTTCCGTCGATCAAAGAGCAGCTTCTATATGAAATGGGAGATCCCCTCGAATACATAACACCGGATTGCGTCGCCGACTTCACGACTATTCAACTCGAGCAAGCGGGAACTGACCGCGTGCGATTCTCCGGAATAAAAGGCCGCCCGGCAACCGATCTGTACAAAGTCAGCGTGAGCTATTCGGCCGGCTGGAAAGCAGTCGGTTCGCTGGTATACGGCTGGCCCGATGCGTACAAGAAAGCTCAGGCTGCAGATCGCGTGGTGAGAGAGAGACTTAATAGGCTCGGGTTGAAGTTCGACTCGGTGCTCACCGAGTTCGTCGGAGTCGATGCATGTCACGGCGCACTCTCGGGACCGCCGTCGACGGACATCGCCGAAGTCATGTTTCGCATCGGCGTGCGATCGGAGGACAAACGCGCGGTCGAACGATTCACGCGCGAGGTCGCACCGCTCGTGCTCAACGGCCCGCCGACCGTGACCGGTTTTGCGGGCGGACGCCCCAAGCTTGAAGAGATAATCGCTTACTGGCCTGCGCTCATACCAAAGAGCGAAGTGCAGGCAGAGATCTCCGTGGTCGAGGCTTGATATGGCAAGAATGAAACTATTGCAACTGGCACACGCGCGTTCAGGCGATAAGGGCGACATGGCTAATGTCGGTCTGATCGCGTACAAGCCCGAGTACTATCCCTTACTGGTCGAGCAGGTGACCGCCGAAAGGGTGAAGGAACATTTCAAAGGAATCTGTCTTGGCGAGGTCGAACGGTTTGAGGTCCCGAATCTGCACGCGCTGAACTTTCTACTCCACGAGAGCCTCGACGGCGGCGGCACGCTCTCGCTGAAGACCGATGCCCAAGGGAAGACTTACAGTGCGGCGCTTCTTCGAATGGAAATTGAAGTTGATGATGCGTTGGCGCGCCAGTTGTCTCCGTAGTAAACCTGACGAGAATCGGAAGTTCCAGGAAGCGAAAAACCCCTAAAAGTGAAGCAGCATATCCGAGATCGATTCCAACCGAAGATCAGGTTGCTCATCGAGAAGGCGCTTGCTGGTCGGATAGGAGCTGCGAACCGCGACCGTGAGCACGCGCGCGCTCTTTCCCATCTGCACGTCTTCGGGAGCGTCCCCAACGTAGCAGCAAAGTTCTCTGGAACTTGCCAATAGCCGCATCGCCTTCTCCAATCCTTCCGGGTGCGGTTTCTTGTTGACGATGTGCTCGTTGCAAATCACGGCTTCGAACCTTGAGCTCAAACCGAGTTGTTCGATCTCGCGAGCGACTCTTCGCTCGGTGCCGCTGGTGACGATTCCAAGTCGATAGCCTCGGCGTTGAAGTTCGACGATTGTCGTGCTCGCGCCGTCGACCAGCTTCGGCGGCTGCTCGCCATAGTGCTGGAGCCATAGCTCATCAGCCATCTGCCATCTATCTTTCGCCAGGTCCAGAGCTTCATACATCGCGTACCAGTTTGGAGAGTAATGGGCTTCGTAGAATTCTTGAGTAAAGCTGACTTCGAGATCGTCGAACGTTTTGTGAAATGCGATGCGCCCCGCAGTTGCCGAGTCAAACAGAGTACCGTCCCAGTCGAACAACAGCGTCGTGACGGAACCCTTCAACAATTTCATTGTTAGTCTCTTTAAGCGTCGGCAGGCTGGTGACAATACCACCACGTGATTCTGTCATCGATGTTTTCAGCGACCTGCTAGTGACTTGTAACAGCCGTTTCGCTGGCGATGAGATGGTAGGAAATCGGTGCGAATCCGTCAAACCCGTATCATCGGTGGTCTATGAGTTCGTAAGAATTGCATTGCCAGCGCCGCATAGACCACGGATGACACTGATTCGGCGGATTTGCGCGGATACCCCTCCTTCACTAACCAGGTGTAACCCATCCCAGAAGTTCCTGGCTCGCGCGATCGCGCCTTGATAATCTGACAGTCCTCGTCGACACTTGCTTACTAAATGTTCACCGAAAGAACACGCGCTGGACGTGAACCAGGACTCGGCTATGTCTGAATATCAAAAAGTTCTCTTCTCAGTTGACCAGGCGATCGCGCGCATAACTCTTAATCGGCCTGATAAGCGCAATGCGCTTGATGATGGCATCGTCTCGGAATTCAAAGATGCGCTTCGAGCTGCTGCCCACGATGAAACCGTGCGAGTTGTATTGGTCACGGGCGCAGGCAAGGATTTCTGCTCGGGTGCGGACCTGGCGTCGCTTCAGCGCATCAGTCAAGCCGGCGTTGAAGAAAGCATGGCCAGCGCGCGAGTAATGGGCGAGTTGTTCGTCGAGATGCGCCGCCATTCTCGACCGATCATCGCTGCGGTTCGAGGCCGAGCGCTCGCTGGAGGCTGCGGGCTGGCAACTGCTTGTGACATCATTCTTGCGACTGAATCCGCGCAGTTCGGTTATCCCGAAGTCAACATCGGCTTCATACCAGCGATGGTGATGGCGATCCTGCGCCGTTCGGTCTCCGAGAAGCGCGCGTTCGAGTTGATCACCCGCGGCGAAATCATAGGTGCGAGCACCGCGCTTGAAGTAGGAATGATCAATCGCGTGTTCGCCGATGACCAGTTCGAATCGGCGGTCGAGGGCTACGTGGCGCAGATGGCGACGAAGTCATCATCGGCCGTGAGCCTTGCGAAAAGTCTGCTCTACCACATGGACGGGATGACATTTGAGACGGCGATTGAAGCCGGCATTCAGTTGAACGCGATAACGCGAATGACTGACGACTGCAAGCGCGGAGTCGAGCGCTTCTTGAAGAAATAACTGAACACAAGTCCGCTAAGCGGGAATCCCCATCCTTGCTGGCCGAAAATCGCGTAGCTAGAATACGGAACAGTGAAAGCAAGTATAACGATAGCCGAGCGGCTGCGAATCACGCTCGAGATGATCAAGATCGAGCACACGCTGTTCGCGCTGCCGTTTGCGCTTCTGGGAGCGACCCTCGCTGCTCGCGACCTACCGCCTCAGCCTGCGAGCTTCTGGATTTCAAGGCTTCTTTGGATCACGATTGCGATGGTTGGCGCGCGCTCGGCCGCGATGACCTTCAATCGAATCGCAGACCGCGGAATTGATGCGGCTAATCCACGCACCGCTACGCGAGCGCTACCGGCAGGGCTGCTCGATATCAGGTTTGCTGCCGTTTTCACTATCATCTCCTCGGGGCTTTTCTTGCTGGCAGCCTGGCAGCTAAATCGATTGACGCTGATCCTTTCACCGGTCGCGCTGGGATCCGTCCTGCTTTATTCATACACCAAGCGCTTCACTTCCTTCTCACATTTGATTCTAGGCTGGTGTCTGGCAATCGCTCCATCTGGCGCATGGATAGCGATTCAGGGAAGGCTCACCCTCGTGCCGGTGTTGCTGTCGCTATCCGTTATGCTGTGGACCGCTGGGTTCGACATTCTATACGCGTGTCAGGATTACGACTTCGACCGAAGCACCGGCCTTCATTCGATTCCCGAGCGATTCGGCATCAGCAAAGCGCTGTGGATAGCGCGCGGCGTACACGCGTTGATGTTCGCATCGCTCGTGCTGTTTTTCTTGAACGCGCATCTTGAGTGGTTGGGCTTTGTCGGTGTGTTGACGACCGGAGCGCTGCTGGTCTATCAACACAGCATAGTGAAGCCCAATGACCTGTCACGGTTGAACGCCGCGTTCTTCACGACCAATGCGTGTGTCAGCGTGATCCTTTTCGTCACGATGGCAAGCGACGCGCTCCTGCTCCGTTGATTCTCTTGCGACTTGGCGCCTTCGCGTCTTTGCGTGACATGACCGAAAACGAAATAGCCAAACACATTAGGAAACAGCTCCTGACATATCTAAGGCTGACGGACAAGCGACTGGGCTTGCTTATCAACTTCAATGTGAGTCTCATTAAGGACGGAATCTCAAGAGTCGTCAACTCACTTCCAGAATGAGGCTCACGCAAAGACGCGAAGGCGCAAAGGCACAAAGTTATGCCGAACATTCTAGTGACAGGCGGAGCCGGGTTCATCGGAAGCCATCTCGTCGATCGGCTGCTGCGTGACGGCGGTGCTCGCGTGACGGTTGTCGATAACTTCAACGACTTCTATGACCCAGCCATCAAACGCGCGAACATCGCTGCTCATCTTGGCCGCGACGACTACGAGTTAGTCGAAGCCGATATAGCCAACCGGCGAGCGATGGACGAACTATTCTCTCGTGCGAGATTCGATTGCGTAGTTCACCTGGCCGCGCGCGCCGGCGTGCTTCCCTCGCTGAAAGATCCGCTCGCATACGAAGAGGCCAACGTGCGAGGGACATTCACGCTGCTTGAAGCCGCCCGTCGCAACGGAGTGTCCAGATTTATCTTCGGCTCGTCCAGCTCGGTCTACGGCGCCAATTCCAAAGTCCCCTTCTCGGAAGACGACCCGGTTGCTAGTCCAATTTCTCCCTACGCGGTGACGAAGATCGCCGCCGAAGCCGGTTGCCACGTCTATAGCCACCTGTACGATTTGCGGGTCGTATGCCTGCGGCTGTTCACTGTGTACGGCGCGCGGCAGAGACCGGACCTTGCCATTCACAAGTTCGCGCGGCTGATAAGCCAGGGGCGACCGGTACCGGTATTTGGTGACGGGACGACCCGTCGCGACTACACCTACATCGACGACATTATCTCCGGCGTGGTTGCGGCGATGAGCTACGATCGCAGCCAGTTCGAAGTATTCAACCTGGGCGAATCCGAGACGGTCGAGTTGCGCCGGCTGGTTGAGCTGCTCGAGCAAGCGCTAGGCAAGCGGGCGATCATCGATCGTCAGCCACGGCAACCGGGCGACGTGCCGGTTACCTATGCGGACATAACCAAGGCTCGGCGACTGCTCGGGTACAACCCGCAGACGAATATTGAAGCCGGCCTCGAACGGTTTGTCGACTGGTTCAGGAACGAAGCGCTCCGTTGACCATCGAATAGTTCGGCTATTAACGTCATCTGACCTCTGCGACCTTGCCCCCCTTGAGTTGCGGGTCTACTATCTTTTCTCTAGTCCCGAGGTTGAGATTTCAGATCCGGCTTCGAATCTCAAAGCTCAAATTTGTAGTTGAAGTCTCCGGCGCGACGCTAGTCCCTATGAAAGAATACCTGCTGGAAACCGTAAAGGAGCTGGCGAGCAAACCCGCGACGCTCGAGGTTTCCGTCTTCCTGCCCGTGTACAACGAAGAGGACAACATCGAGCGACTCAATCTGAAACTTACCGACGCGCTCGAAACGCTGGGCCGCAGCTACGAGGTCATATACATCGATGACGGCTCGACTGACCAGAGCCTTACCAAGCTGCGCGGCATCGCCGCCCGCGATCCGCGCGTGCGAGTGATCTCGCTGCGCCGTAACTACGGGCAGACTTCGGCGATGAGCGCGGGTATCGACTATGCGCGCGGGGGGATACTCATTCCGATGGACGCCGATCTGCAAAATGATCCGGCTGACATAAGCAGGTTGCTCGACAAGCTCGACGAGGGATACGACGTAGTTTCGGGGTGGCGCAAGGACCGGAAAGATAGATGGCTCACACGGCGGCTGCCGTCCCGGCTGGCGAACAGATTGATCTCAAAACTGAGCGGCGTTGACCTGCACGATTACGGCTGTAGCTTGAAGGCGTATCGCCGTGAAGCGCTCATCAGTGTGAAACTCTACGGGGAGATGCATCGCTTCATCCCGATATACGCCGGATGGGTAGGCGCGCGGGTCACTGAGATACCTGTCAGCCACCACGCGCGCAGCGCGGGCGAGTCCAAATATGGGCTCTCGCGCACGGTTAAGGTCTTATTTGATCTCATCACAATCAAGTTCCTTTCGAGCTACCTGACGAAACCGCTTTATCTATTCGGGACCGCCGGTCTGGTATGCCTGGCGATCTCACTTCTTACATTCGCGTTCGCGCTTTACTACCGCTTCGTCGAGGGCGTGCACTTGAATCGCATGCCGCTCGCCACGCTTTCGATGATCATGTTCGCGATGGGTGTCCAGTTCATCTTTATGGGCCTGCTGGCGGAGATGATCGTTCGCACCTATCACGAGTCTCAAGGCAAGCCCACCTATCTCATTCGCGAAACAATCAATATCGACAACTGCAACGGAAAGGCCGGCTTGTAACCGATGAACGAAAGCGCAGAGGAGCAGGCGGGCAGAAGAGCAGAGGCGAGCGAAAAAACCCGCCGCGCCCCAGGTCACCCCTTCTCCGGCGCTATGCGCGCGCCTGCGCCGCTGCACCACTCCCCCCCTGCTGTTCCATCGACTGTGACCGTGGCGGGGATACCCATCGTCGATCTCAGAGAAGACGAAGCCGTCGCGCTCATTGACAGGCTGGTTTCAGAAGGCGGGCCTCACTACGCGGCAGTGGTCAACGCAGCCAAGATAGTGACAGCAAATCGAGATGAGAGGCTCAAGCGCGTGTTGCTTGAGGCAGACCTTGTAACAGCCGACGGCATGTCTGTAGTGTGGGCCTCGCGCCTCTTCGGGCGAGCGTTGAAGGAACGCGTGGCCGGCATCGATCTGTTTCAGCGTTTGGTCGAGCACGCCGCCCAGCGTGGGCTATCGGTCTACTTGTTGGGCGCGCGAGATGAGTCCGTGAGACAGACGGCCGAGCTGCT
The DNA here is from genome assembly GCA_038040455.1 of Acidobacteriota bacterium. Taxonomy (GTDB): domain Bacteria; phylum Acidobacteriota; class Blastocatellia; order UBA7656; family UBA7656; genus Onstottus_A. The sequence continues at coordinate 17,230 of JBBPIH010000012.1, read as the reverse complement.
TGCCAGCCGCCACCCGAACCTTCGCGTGGCCGGCTATCGCGACGGCTACTTTGCAACGTCCGACTCAGACGCGGTCGCCGGTGCAATCAAGCAAAGCGCTGCTGATTTGCTGTTTGTAGCGATGGGCTCGCCTGCACAAGAGTACTGGATCGCTTCTAATCTCGCGCGCACAGGGGTTCGCTTCGCGCTTGGCGTGGGAGGAAGCTTCGATCATGTGAGCGGGCTGGCGGTTCGCGCACCTCGGTGGATGCAGCGCCTGGGGCTCGAATGGTTTCACCGCCTGATTCACGAACCTCGCAGGTTATGGAAGCGCTATTTGGTAGGCAACCTCAGGTTCATCTGGCTCGTAGTCAGGCAGTTTGTTTCCGGAGAACCATGAAACCCAGATCGGTCAGGTTTATAAAGCTCTCATCTGACCAAAGAGATTTAAGCAGGGCATTGTACATCATTCGCTTCGCCCTGCGTAAATAGACCACGGATCCGACGGATTAGACGGATCAACACGGGTCTGATCCGTGAACATCCGTCAAATCCGTTTCATCCGCGGTCTATTCGTCACCTTCCGGTAAACTTCGCTCACGCTTTTCCACAAATGCTCGCACGCCTTCCTTGTGATCTTCAGTCATCGAGCAGCGGATGTGAGTCTCGAGCATCGCTTCCAATGCGGTGCCCTCGATTCTGACGAAGTTATTCTCACCGAGGTGCCAGACAAAGTTGCTACGCTGACTTTCAACCGGCCCGACAAGCTCACCGACCTTACCTGCATCATTAACGATACTTCATTTGTCTACCGAGTATCCTGCCTGCTCCGCGCGCGAGCAACTCATCCGCAAGCTGCCGGCCGAGCAGATCTGCGTCGCGTGATAAGCTACTCCGCTGGTCACGTACGAGTTCGGAACCGTCAGGGCTCGCAACCAGTCCGCTCAACGTCATCACATCGTCGTCGATCGTTGCGTGAGCAGCAATCGGCACCAGACAGCCCCCGCCAAGCCCTTTCAGGAAAGCTCGCTCCGACCTGCAAGCGAGCCGCGTAGCCTGGTGATCAAGCGCGTGAATGATTTCGTCGATTCGAGAATCGTCTGCGCGAGTCTCAATCGCAAGCGCGCCCTGGCCTACCGCCGGAAGCATGAGCTCTTCGCTCAGGTACTCTGTTATTCGATCTGCATGCCCAAGCCGATGAAGACCGGCGGCGGCTAGCACGATCGCATCGAACGCACCTTCGTCGAGCTTGCGGAGCCGTGTGTCGACGTTGCCGCGGATAGGCTCGATCACAAGATCCGGCCGCACTGCAAGAAGCTGCGCCTGGCGTCGAAGACTGCTCGTGCCAATAACGGCGCGTTGGGGAAGTTCACCGACGGATTTGATGGCGCCGCGAGCGACGAGAGCATCGCGCGCGTCTTCACGTTCGCATATCGCGCCTATGTGCAAGCCCGCGGGGAGCTCGGTCGGCAGGTCCTTGAGACTATGAACCGCGAGGTCCACGCGATGGTCGAAGATCGCGTCTTCGAGTTCTTTGGTGAACAGGCCCTTGCCCTGCTCGCCCAGTTTCGGAAGCGACACGTCCAAAACGCGGTCGCCTTTGGTTGAAATGACTCTTATTTCAACCTCGATGCCGGGATGACGCTTCTCTATCTGGGCCTTGACCCAGTTGGTTTGCCACAACGCCAGCAGACTGCCGCGCGTTCCGATTGTGATCTTCTGATTCAATCGCGACCTTTCTGTTTAGTCGATACGGATCATCTTGCGGAGTTCTTCGACCGTCTGAGTGGGCTTGCCATCGCTCGCCGCGTTGCGCAGGTGAACGATCATCGGATGTGAAAGCTTATTCACAAGCGCCGGAATCAACACGTCCTCGATAGCCGTTTCCTGTTCCGGACTCAGATCGCCGAGGAGTTTTCGGTTTCTTTTGAACTCGCTCATTACAATCTGCGATAGAAGCTCTTTGACTTCGACGACGGCCGGACCGATATCAAGTGCGCGCAGTTGCTGAACGAAGTGCTGGACCTCGGCATCAATTATTGATTCTGCACGCGCGGCCTCCATCTCTCGCTCGCGGATGTTAGTCTGGACGACGGAGTTGAGATCGTCGATGTCAAACAGAAAGGCGTTCTCGAGTCTGGCGACGCCGGGGTCGATGTTTCTGGGAACAGAGATATCGACGAACAGCACCGGACCTTTCTTTCGCGGCTTGAGCGCGCGCTTGGTCTCGGCTCGACGAATGACGTATTCAGGAGCGCCGGTCGAACAAAGCACAATGTCAGCGGACGGCAGCACGTTGTAGAAGGCTTCGAAGTTAACGGCGCCGCCCGAATACTTGCTGGCAATCTCTTCTGCGCGGTCGGCGCTGCGATTGGTGACGATCAGCTTATAAGTTCCGGCGTCGATCAAGCTGCGCGCCGCGAGCTCGCCCATCTCGCCCGCGCCCACAAGCAACACGGTCTTGTCCGAGAGGTCTTGAAATATCTTTCTGGCCAACTCGACCGCGACCGAACTGACCGATACCGGGTTTTGCGCGACTCCGGTCTCGGTTCGAATTCGCTTGGCGACCGTGAGGGTGCGATGCATCAACTGGCTGAGCACCCGCCCTATGGTTCCCGCGTCGACTGCGTGCTGATAAGCTTCCTTGACCTGACCGAGGATCTGGGATTCTCCCACTACCATGGAGTCCAGGCTTGAGGCGACACGGAAGAGGTGCTTGATGGCATGGGCGTCGGCGTGCTTATAGACGTGACCGTTGAGAGTATTTGGCGGTAGCTGATGAAACTCACTAAGAAAATCTGCCAGACACTCCAGCCCTCGATCGGCGCCATAAGTCGTTGACGCTATCAGCTCGACCCGGTTGCAGGTCGAAACTATCAATCCTTCGTCTACCAATTCCCTGTCGACGAGCCTGGCCAGCGCATCGGAGAGCAGCGGCTCACCGAACGCCAATCGCTCGCGCATCTCGAGCGGCGCCGTCTTATGGCTCAATCCTACAAGTACTATGTTCATTACTTAGAGGTCAGAAGGCTAAGGTCAGAAATCAGAAGTCAGCGGGTCTGACCTCTGACGTCCGACCTCTGAACTCTTGTTGTCAAAACGCATGTCCCAGGTAACGGACTCCCACCAGGCTACAGATCACGATTATAAAGCTCAGAATTGAAGCGAGTGCCGCTGCCCGTCCGCCCCAGCCGGCATTTATTCTCGACTGTATGATGACCAGGTAAAGCAGCCAGGTGACCACGGAGAATATTTCGAGCGGCCCGGCTTGCCAGTACAGGTGGTAGCGGGAATATGAGTACCACAAGCCTCCAACGATCCCCAGAGTCATTAACACAAACCCGATTGCCATGGAGCGGGAACTAATCGCGTCACAGGTGTCGAGTGAGGGAAGTTTGTAAAAGATCGTACCGAACCGCTTGTGCTTGAGCTCTCGTTCCTGAATGATATACATCACTCCTGCGCCGAAGGATACGAAGAACGACGCGTAGGCCAGCAGCAGTAATCCCACGTGCGCGGGCAACAGAATACTTTGAAGCGTATTGCTGAATTCTTGAGTCTGGTCTGCCGCGCCCGGTGAAATCGCCGCGATCGCCGCCAGCACCAACACTATGGGGAAGATGAAAGCCTTAAGCGCGTTCGCGTGATACCAGCGATAGGCTATCAGGGTTGAAAGAACAAGTCCCCAGGCGAGAAATGCGCACATCTCCTGGGTGCCGACGAGCGGAAATCTGCCCGTACGTATTCCGCGAAGCAAAAGCCAGCTCGTGTGCGCGCCCAAACCACTCGCGAGCGCGGCAAGAGCGGTCTTTTTCATCACCGGCCGCTTGGTCGTCAGGGCAAAAATAGATTGGGCTACGCACACGGCGTAGCCCATGAGAGTGATGATCCAGAGGATTTCCATAGGGCCGACTCCGGCGAGTATTTCCAGCAACAGGTAATTCTACTCGCGGTCCGGTCCCAAGGCAACGAAGCGATCAGATCGTTTCCATCTTTCGAAGCGCGTCGAGGTTTTGCAGCGTAATCCGCTTGCGACCAACCTTTATCAGGTTGTCCTGCTTTAGCTCGGCGATACCGTTGGTCACTGTCTCGCGATACACCCCAAGCATATCGGCCATCTCCTGATGGGTGTAACCGCTGACTTCCTTGCTTCCACCGCCCAGCTTCAGAAGCAGCGATGCTACCCTTGAAGTCACCGGTTGGAAGGCAGACTGCTCGTGTCGTCTCTCGGCGTCCACCAGCCGGGGACCGATCTTACGAGCAAGGTTGAGCGCAACCGACGGCGAAGCAGTGGCGAGTTTCTCGAACTCGGCAGCGCCTATGAATGTTATCTTGGATGCTTCGGCGGCCACAGCTTTGGCCCCTAACATTGATTGACCAAGCGTTGGCATGTCCCCAAAGATCGTGCCCGCCTCGACTGCCTTAACATCGAAGTCGCGGCCGGTCGAAGCAGTGCGAACGATGTTCACCCGCCCGCTCCTCACAAGACAAGCCACCGGGCCCTTGTGAGATGAAGGATAAACTGTGTCGCCCGATTTGAAGTTACGCTTGGGCATTTTTTCTATCGCGGCTTCAGCCGATTTGCTGTTTTGTCCGACCAGGTCAGACAGCTTAAGGTAGCCAACTTTGTTGGCGAGACTTATGGCTGCTAACGAGCGAATCTTCTCACTCGGTCCCTTGGTCCGTCTTTTTCTCTTTGTCTTTGTTCCCTTAGCCAATTCAATCACCTCTTTCCCCAGGCTGTTAAGGAGTAAATATTTGCCACTGTCCTGTTTTCTTTAGCGGTGAGTCGACAGCGGCGCGGCGTTATTTGGTCGAGATGTTTTTGTTATCGAGTCTGCGCGCCTACCACGCGATGTTAACAGACTCTTACTATTATTACATCTCTCCTCGCGTTTCGAGTTCTGGATTGTAACAAGATGGAGGGTGATATTACAATAAGGTTCATCGCGCCATCAGTAAGCCACAGCACAAAGGCAACCACAGTTCCTTAGACGACTGGCAAAGTAGGAGAGTTAACGTGGCAAAAGGGGGCAAAGGCCCGCTAGCTTTTTTTGAAAGTGGAGTTGGACCGAGCGGTGGTCCTCCGGTAAAGCGCCACGATCTCCAAAGCGAAAGCCGCGGACAAAAGCGAAGGCAGGTAGAAGAGCCACTTGGAGTTGCTGAAATGAGTCATCGCAAACCCTGACATGGAAGGACCGATCAAACTGCCCAGTCCAAATGCGAGCGAGAAGGTCGCGGTGGCTGCGCCCAGGCGTCCCTTGCTTACGATATCACCGATCAACGCCAGCCCTATCGGATACAGGCACCCCGCCAAAGCGCCAGCCAGGGCCCCCGTTGCTAGAAACAAGCGCCAATCGGAATGAAGCGTCATCACGGCGAACACGACTCCGAGCAACACCGTGCAGGTCAGAAGAGTCTTGCGCTTGCCGAAGCGGTCGGCTGCGTGCCCGATCGGGACCTGACTCACTATCGTCCCAACTATGACCGCAGTGATTATCGCGCCCATCGCCGTTTCGGGAAGCATGATTTCTCGTTTCAGGTAGAGGGGAAACAGGGTCACCAGCGAAGACATCAGATACCCATAGAACGCTCCGGCTGATATAGGCACTATGATATTCGTGGAGTGCACGCTTAGTATTTTCTCCCCGTGATCTGATCCGGGAGGTGTCTTTCTAATCAAACTGGCAGCCAATAAAGCTGCGATGACGCTCAACGCGAAACAGCCAACGAAGGGAACCTCCGGCCGTATTGCGAAAAGCAGCGTGCCGGCGATCGGACCCGCTGCCCACCCTATGCCTATTGAAAGGGCGTAGTAACTCATGCGCCGGGCTCGCTCGTCGGCGTTGCTCAGCCGGCTGATCATTGTTTCCGTGGCTACAGAGATGGCCGAAGCGCCCACGCCTTCGATCGCGCGAACTAAGAAAAAGAGCCACGTCACGTTGATGAACGCGAACAGCAGGATCGCAACGCCGTAAACGATCAGGCCTCCGACTAAAACCGGCTTCGGTCCCAAACGATCAGTTGCCGCTCCGACCGGGAACGAAGCTATTGTGAAAGCTGTGAACATAGTTGAGCCGATCAGCCCAACGAGTAAACTGTTCTCGCCGTGCTCGGAGAGTACGATCGCGATGAGCGGCGCAACGAGCCCTACGCCGAGATAACTGAGGCCGATGCTGAGATAGATCGCCCAGAAGGCTTTAGAGTTCGACAAACTTCCCCCAATGCAAAATTCAGAAAATAGCATCAATCTCTCGGCGCCCGCAACGACCGATCAAAGAGACTGGTGACAGGGGGTGTGATTGAAAGAGGGATTGGTATCCGCAATGACGATGCGGCTCTCATAGGACACCTCGATTCATCGAGGTGTTGGAGGGGCGGCCGTGACTGTAACTGTTTCAACAGTTTTTGGGCCCCCCTGGCAAACCGTTGAAACGGTTCCGCGTGGAGCGGAGCACCCACGACACCCAACTGAAAGTTGAGTTAATGAGAACATTATCCTTGGACGACTGAGCGGAGTATGCGGCTGATGCTCGCGATATGCCTTACCGGGGTTCTATTGGAGATAAGCTGCAATCCCTGGCTCTTTGCGCTCACTTGCTGACGTAATATTCGCGCATCTGGTTCACGTACTTGTTGTATTCCCGGCTTCCGATGAACCTCGAAGGCAGCACAGTTGCCAGGTATTCAAGGTACCCGTCTGGCGAAAGAGGTCTTCCATCCCTGGTCACCAGTTGTCCACCGACCCCGTAAGGCTTGAAGATGATTTCCTCAGGCCCGCGCTTGCGAAAAAACTTGCTGTCCGGCAGCGAGACCAGGTCCTCGGGCTTGATGCCCTGCCTGGGGTCGCCGCTGCGTTCAATCTCGTCGATCAACTGGTGGGCGTCCTCGCGCGAGCTGCCTGGTATCCGCTCCTGAACGATCCCGACATTGACGTTGCGGACGACGCCGCGAACTTCCTCGACATACTCGGCCTGAGCCGTGCCGTTCGACTTGTCCTTGAAGCCGAAGGTGACTGCGGTCTCCCCGCCTTGCTCGTTGCCAAACATCTCGAGCCCACGAGGGTACCAGAGGTTCATCGCGCGCTGTATGTCTTCGATGCTGTAGTCGCCTTCGCCGCGAGCGGCCATCTGCCCGATCTCCTTGAGCAGCTTTCTGCCACTGCCCAGGTGAAATGCTTCTTCCTGTAACATTGGGCCCATGCTGCGCGCCATAGGGGCATAGCTAAAGACCTGTTGCATCTCGAGCTGATACTTTCCTACGAGGTCTATCACCGTTGCGTAGGTAACGTTGTCAAGAAAGTCGTTGAAGTCGATGTTGAAAGCGTCGAGCACGTGGCTCCCGAGTTCCATCGAGAGCAGTTCCTCGATCGTCTGTTTGGCGACGTCTCCCAGGCCCGGCTTCTTCCACGTGGGGTCCTGGTCCAGGACCCAAAACATCTGGTAGGCGTGGCGCAGTTCTTCGGCCATGATTCTCAGCACAGCGAATTTGCCTTTGTCGCTCACGGCGTTGTCGAGCGTGAGACGGTGTTGCTGAATCGAGCCAAGCTCGGTCGAGCACTGGGCGCGCACGATATCGCGAGCGCTGAAGAACGCGTTGCCGACCATCTCCTTAGCATGCTCGAATCGCTTCTTGCCTGTGTACTGACCGACTTCTATGATGTCGCTTTTCACCTCACCGACCTTCGCCACCAATTGGAATGGCGGCACGCCCCGGAAGTAGTCATCCCAGTGTTTCATCAGAATATCGAGTTCAGGGAAGTTCTTCTGCTGCCAGTCGGCAATGGCGTCGTGATATTTCTGTGTGATGGTTGTGGTCGTGTAGGTCATCACGCCTCCAGTTGTTTTTGGCCCACGCTCGGTCGTTTGCATGGTATCGAACGAGCGTTCGAAACTCAAGGCGAATGGCAGCTTGCTGGAGGATTGAGAATGTTAATCAGAACTTCTCATCTTTTCGGATGCGGCCCCTATTGCCCCTTCAAGTCTTTCGACGTTAGGGCCGCCGCCCTGTGCCAGGTCCGGTTTTCCGCCCCCGCGTCCTCCCAAAGTTTCGCATGCTTCGGTGAGAAGCTGACTCATATTTTGCGCTAGTGAAGCAGACCTCGCGAAGACCAAACGCGCGGCTCCAGCTTCCTTCGTCGCCAGGAGTGCTACCGATGGCTCACGCTGAGTGATCTTCGAAGCGAGCATGCGCACTTCTTCAAGGTCCCGGCCGCCGAACACCGCTTGAACTATCTTGAAGCTTTGCGACGTGGGGGCCGAAGCGAGCATCTCGGACGCTTCAGCGTTCATCGCCAGTTCGAGCAAATCGCGCATGCGCTTCTTCAACGCCTTGTTCTCTTGCATAGCGGCCGCCACAAGCTCCGGCGACCTGTCTCGGTCCGAGCTGAACAATCGCGCGACCGCTAAGGCGGTCTTGTTAGCCAGCCGATAATCGGCAAGCGCGCGGCCTCCGCAGACGAACTCCACGCGGGTCATCTTCCTTGCGCGCTCGTAGGAGCGTATGGCTATGAGCCCGATCTGACCCGTTCGCGCCGCGTGAGTGCCGCCGCACGGCGACCAGTCGAAGTTCTCGATTTCGATCACCCGAATATTGCCTCGCACGGCGCTTTCTTTTCTAAGCGGGAGCCGCGCCGCTTCTTCTTCGTTGACCAGGTGCACCCGCATCGGCCGGTCCTCGAAGACGATCGCGTTTGCGAGATCTTCAGCTCCACGCATCAGGTCGTCTGCCGGTGACCGCAACTCGATGTCGATGGTCGATGACTGCGAGCCCAGATGAAACGAGCGAGTTTCAGCTCCGCAAGTCTGAACGAACGCTTGAGACAGGACATGCTGGCCGCTATGTTGTTGCAGGTGATCAAGCCGTCGCGCTCGATCAATTATTCCGGTGACGCCCTGGCCCGGGTCGAGTGAGCCCGCGGGCTGGACCACGTGGTAGATGATATTCGCGTCATCTTCGAACACATCAACTACGTTGGCGCCGCCGAGCTCGCCGGTATCGTTAGGTTGACCTCCGCCCGTCGGATAGAACGCGGTTTGGTCCAGCACCACGCAGTCGCCGCGCGCTGATGGCTTCACGTCTATAACGGTCGCGGAAAACTCGAGTAAGCTCGAATCCTGGAAGTATTGTTTCTCAGTCGGTCTCATAAGTCCGCCGCAATGTTGATACGAAGGCCTGATCAAAGTCAATCTGGCTTGCCGCGGGTAGTGTGCTAACTTCAATTCTCTGCGCCATCTCTGCGTGCTCGGCGTCTCTGCGCTGAATGATTCTGGGCGTTGGGGTTCACCGCAGAGACGCAGAGGACGCAAAGATCACGCAGAGAAAACAATCGAATTAGGACACTACCCTGGCGCGCGCCTTGCGCACTGCCAGCGCCAGCCGCTAGCCTTTAGACCGATGAGAAAAGCGTTCATCATCAAGCTGAGGGATGGAACTACGATGGCCCTCGGCGCGCGCACCGTTGTCGTGGGTGTGTTAAATATCACGCCGGATTCCTTCTCCGATGGTGGTCGGAACTTCGAGCCGGCCGCGGCAATCGATCGCGCTCTAGAGATGGAGAGTGAGGGCGCGGACATCATTGAAGTTGGCGGCGAGTCGACCAGACCCGGCGCCACTCGGGTCTCGGTCGATGAGGAACTCTCGCGAGTGCTGCCGGTGCTGAGCGAGCTGGCCGGCAGGTTGCGGGTTCCGATTGCGATCGACACATACAAGAGCGAGGTGGCTGCGGCAGCGGTTGCCCTCGGCGCAAGCGTTATCAACGACGTCAGCGCGCTTCGATTTGATCCTGCGATAGCTGATGTCGCGGCGCGTGAGCGCGCTACGCTGGTGCTTATGCATATGCGAGGCGAGCCGGCAACCATGCAGAAGCTAGAGCCCAGCCCGGACATATTCGCTGAGATAGAGGCCGATCTTAGGACTGCGATCAAAGTGGCTGAATCACACGGCGTCGAGCGCAATCAGATAGTCATCGACCCCGGCATAGGATTCGGCAAGACGCTCGAACAGAATCTGGCGATCATCAATCACCTGGATCGTTTAGAGAGTTTTGGCCTGCCCCTGATGATCGGGACTTCACGGAAAACCTTTATTGGGCGATTGACTGGACGGCCGGAAGGAGAGCGGTTATCCGGGACCGCGGCGTCGGTGGCGGTGGCGATCTTGCGCGGTGCGCACATCGTTCGGGTCCATGACGTGAAACAACTCGTCGAAGTCGCGCGCATCACTGATGCCATACTAAAAGCTTAAGCAGCCGTGAGACCCTCTCGCGGCCGCCACACACGGGCAAGCACAAAACTTCGAACAGGCTGAACATCATCAGGTCGCGCCCAATTCAGTAAGAACGGAAAAGAGGATCAAGATAATCCTGATCCTCCTTTCCCTTATGCATTTCGAACGCTGATGTAGATCCGCCGGAGCAAGCGTCACGGACATGCGCAGTTATTGTCGGTTGTGTTCCTATCGCTGATCAAACAAGTCAACGTCCCGGGAGGCGACTCCAGGGAAGCAGACCCACGATTGACGCTGCCTTCAAGGGTGATCCGAACTCTGCGGCCGGGGGCGTTGTCCTGAATGGTTACGACACACCCTCTGACCCTGACCGTGCCCGTGCCGGTGAATATAGTTCCACCGCAGCAAAAGCGGTATTCGCCAGTCTGGGAGTTGAACACAACGACGAGGCTCGGATTACTGTCGTCCTGCAAGCAGGCGTTGAATACCGTCACGGTGAAGCTACAGGTAGCGGTGTTGCCGGAGGCGTCGGTAGCCGTGCAAGTTACAGTAGTGGTTCCCAGAGGAAACGTCGATCCCGACGTCACAACCTGGTTGCTTTGATCCTTGCAAACAAATGTCACTCCTGGGCAGTTGTCAGATCTGGGCTAGACCATCACAAATCTTTTTGCGGCTTCGCGCGTTAACAATTAGAATAACGCTATCGCATATCGTCATCGGGACGGAGAGCGCACTCATAACGGGAGCTGATACTTGGAACAGGTTGTAAGTTTTCTGTTCAATCACCGGCAGGCGCTCTTCTCAAAGAGCCAGTTCAGTTTCGGCGCTCGCCCGTCGATGCTTTTGCTCGTCGCGCTAATCGCCGGCCTCGCCTTGCTAGCTTACTTCCTGTACGCGGTACCCGCAGTGAGGCTCGCGCTGCGCTGGCGAGTGGCGCTGATCGCTCTCAGGTGCGCGCTCGTTGCAGTAATCCTCTTCTGTGTTATGCGGCCTGTGATTGTCGTGCCCTCGGTGATCCCGCAGTCGAGTTATGCCGCCGTGCTGATGGATGATTCGGCGAGCATGAAGCTTCCTGATGATGGGAGCCACACGCGGCTCGATACAGTGAAGCAACTGATGTCCGCGAACAGCGCGTTCTATTCGGCGCTTGCCGACAAATTCAAGCTTCGCGCTTACAAGTTCTCAACAACCGCCGAAAGAGTGCAGAACGCGAGCGAGCTTTCGGGAAGCGGCAACGAAACAAACCTGACGTCTGCGCTCGATCAGGCGTCGCGCGAATCGGCCGGCTTGCCTATGTCGGGAGTCATCGTGATTAGCGACGGCGCAAACAACGCCGGAGCAAGCGACGACGATCGTTCCAATAGCCTGTCAACTACTCTAGCGGTTCTTCGATCTCGCGGGTTGCCGGTCTTTGTTATAGGAGTGGGACCCGACAGCCTCGATGGCGATGTGGAGCTGGTACGCGCGACGGCTCCGCGACGCGCGCTCGCGGGGTCGCCGGTCACTTCTGAACTGCTTGTCAGAGCAAGCGGCGCGCGGAAGAGTATCACCGTCGATTTGAGCGAAGATAACCGGTTGCTGCGCTCGCAAGAGATCCCGGTTCAGGGGGACGCGACGACCGTGGCGCGCGTGACATTCACTCCGTCCTCGCCCGGACTTCACCGTTACGCGCTGACAGTGAAGCCGGGACCCGATGATCCGGTTCCCGATAACAACTCGCAAGAGCTTGTCATTGACGTTGTCGACTGGAAGCCGAAGGTCCTTTACATCGAAGGCGAGCCTCGATGGGAGTACGCCAAGCTGCGCGAGTCCGTCGCGGAGGAGAAGAACGTCCTGCTGGTTTCCGTGTTGCGATCCGCTGAAGGCAAGTTTTATCGCCAGGGAATCGAGAACGCCGAAGAGCTTGTGAATGGCTTTCCCAAGTCCGAGGAAGAACTCTTCAAGTACGACGCTCTGATCATCGGCAGCATTGAAGCGACGTTCTTCACCTTTGACCAATTGAAGGCAGTCGAACAGTTTGTGTCTCGCCGAGGCGGAACGCTGGTGGCGCTTGGTGGACCGAAGTCGTTCAATGCAGGGGGCTACGGAGCGACTCCGCTTGCCGATCTGCTGCCGATTTACCTGAGCGGCGCGAAAGAAACCTCAACCGAAACTCAGACCTTCAAAGCGGCGCCTGCGGATCGAGGCCGCGACCACCCGGCCGCTCGACTTATGGATCAGCCAGATGCTAATACCAAAGCGTGGGAACAAATGCCCGCGATCACGCTGCCCGAGGTCATTAATGAAACTAAGCCCGGCGCTTCAGTGATTCTCGAGGCGCGAAGCACAAAAGAAAGGAATCAAGCCCGCCCGCTGCTCGTTGAAGAGAGATATGGACGCGGGAAAACGATGGCCTTGCTTGCTTCGGATACGTGGCGGTGGCGAATGATGCTCGAATTCAAGGACAAGTCGTTTGAGACCTTCTGGCGGAACCTTCTGCGTTACACCGTTGAATCGTCGCCTCGTCCGGTTGAAGCTTCGACCGAAAGGAGCTTCTACGGAACGGGCGAGCAAATGCGAATACGAGCTGAAGTCGCCGATGAGAAGTACATCAACATCACCGATGCGGCGGTATCGGCTCGCATCACAACCCCTTCCGGACGCGCCGTTGATGTTCCAATGAAGCAAACGGTCGAAGGAGGCTTCGAAGGTTATGCCGGCGCCTTTCATCCGCAAGAAGATGGCTTGTATCGGGTCGAAGTGACCGCGCGAAGGGCAGGCTCGAAGAATCTTTTGCTTGCGCCCGCCCAAACGAGTTTCATTGTTGGCCCGCTTAATCGAGAGGCGCGCGAAGCAGCTCAGAACCGCGAGTTGCTCAAACGAATCGCAAGCGAGACGGGCGGTGGATACTATACGGCTGCGCAGACGGACAAGCTCCTTGACGACATCACTCACCGAGAGGGCGCGGGTTCCATTCGAGTGCCCTATGACCTTTGGGATATGCCGATAAACTTTCTTCTGATCGTGGGCCTTGCCGCGGGCGAGTGGTTCATCCGTAAACGCAAAGGCCTTGCTTAGAAACGTTCAGTTTAACGAATGCGAATGAAATCATTCACCGCAGAGACGCAGAGGGCACAGAGAAGCCCTGGGAGCGCAGGCATCCCTGCCTGCTTGGCGTTGCGCAAGAAGAGGGAGGCAGGGATGCCTGCGCTCCCAGGGCTTCTCTGTGCCCTCTGCGTCTCTGCGGTGATCGGCCTCTGCTCGTGCGCGCTGAGCGCTGACCGTGGAGCTGCCCCGCACCAGGAAAACTCATCCGCTCCTCGGCAATCCGCGACGGGCAAGAAGCCGGCAGCGGCTATCGATCCCAACAAATTTGCGATAGTCGTGGCTGGAGTCGGAGGCGAAGAAGCCTATACCAGGAAGTTCACTGCTCAAGCGACGCGGCTCTACGAAGGGCTGACTACACAACTTGGCTTTGGCGCGAAGAACGTCTTCCTGCTAACCGAAACGGCGTCTGCCGGGCCTGAAGATGGCGCTCGCGAGTCTGATGCAGCTCCGTCTCGGCGTGCGACCGCCGACGAGGTGCGAAAAGCCTTTGCTTCGATCAAGTCCGCTGCGAACGCTGAGAGCTTCGTGCTGGTCATGCTGATCGGGCACGGCTCGTTTGATAATCAGCTCGCCAAGTTCAACCTGACCGGGCCGGACCTCGCCGCGAAAGACTATGCCCAGTTGCTGGGCTCGTTGCCAAACAAGAGAGTCGTGTTCGTGAACTGCGCAAGCTCATCGGGAGAATTCATCAAGCCGTTGTCAGGCGAAGGCCGCGTTGTGATCACTGCGACGCGGAGCGGCAGCGAACAAAACGCGACCACTTTTGCGGATCATTTCATCGCGGGACTGATGGACGGCGTGGCGGACAACGACAAGAACGGACGCGTCTCAGTGCTCGAAGCGTTCAATTACGCAACCAAGCTGACGGCTGACTGGTATAAGCAGAAGAATCGTCTCGCGACCGAGCACGCGCTTATCGATGACAACGCCGACGGCGCTGGTCACGAAGAAGCGGCCAGCGGCGACGGAGGCCTGGCCAAGGTCGTTTACCTTGACTCGAAGACCGTCGAAGAAGCAGTCGGCGATGCGGAGCTCGCGCGATTGATCAAGGAGCGCCAGCGGCTCGAGGAAGAGGTTGAAAAGCTAAAGGCTCGCAAGAGCGAGATGAAGCAGGAAGAGTACGACGCGGAGCTTGAAAGACTTCTGGTCGAACTCGCCACGGTAAGCCAGCAGATTAAGTCGAGACCGAAATAGATGAGACGGCTTGGGATCATAACTATCTTTTTCTTTCTTGGCTGCTCGTTCAATTCGAGCTCAGCCCAGGAAGCCACGCTCGAACGAGCACGTGTGCTGCTCAAACACGGCGCGTACAAAGAAGCCATCGCCACCTACTCAACTCTTCTCCAGAAGAAGCCCGCTGACCGCGAGGCTTTCGAGGGTCTCACTCGAGCCCAGATCGAGACCGGCGAGTACGAAAACGCAGAAAAGAGACTGCGGACGTTTCTGAATGAACATCCGTCGGATGCGAATGCTCGATGCATGCTTGCCGAGATTGAGTTTCAGACCGGTCGATACGCTGAAGCTGCCGCGGATTTCGAGCGCGTATCTAAGGAAGCGAACGAGATCGCAGCGCTTCGCGCGAACGTTGGCCGCGCCCGCGCGCTCCTCGCTCAAGGAAAGGACAACGAAGCGCGAGCTCCGCTGCTCTCAGTAGGCGGATACTACAGCGAAAACCAGCCGCGCGGCGCCGCCGAATTGGTTCTCGTTGCTCGAGCTTTTACGTTGCTGGAAAAGTTTCAGGATGCAAATGAGCTCTATCAGGACGCCCGCGAAGCAGATCCAACCTGCATCGAAGCATTCATCGGTCAGGGTGAGTTGCTCAACCAGAAGTACCGATACGACGAGGCCCCCAGCCTGTTTCAAGATGCGTTCAAGATCAACGAGAGCTCGCCCGACGCCCAGGCCGGCTTTGCCGAGAGCGTGCGTTACAGCTCGAATGAGGCCGCGACTTCAGCGGTCGAGCGCGCGCTTAAGGTCAATCCAAATCATGTCGGCGCGCTTGTCCTGCGGGCCTGGCTGAATCTCGAAGCCGACCAGTCCGACCTTGCCTCCAGGTTGCTGGATCGAGCGCTCGCGGTGAACCCCAGGTCGATTCGGGCAATGGGCGTTCGAGCAGCGATTTTCTATCTGGCCGATCGAAAGGCCGATCTCGACGCCGAGATCAAACGCGCGCTGGCCATCAACCCTCGCGCGGGCGAAGTGTTCGATACGCTCGCGCAGTTTGCGGTGAATAATCGTCGCTATACTGATGCTGTCGTCTTTGGCCAGCGGGCTGTCGAGGTGTCTCCCAATCTTTGGAGCGCGCGGACTCAACTCGGCATTCAGTTGATGCGCACCGGACGCGTTGAAGAAGGCCGCGCTGAGCTTGAGCGGGCATTCAAGGGCGACCCGTTCAACCCGTGGGCCAAGAACACACTCGACCTGCTCGACTCGATGAAGGATTACGTCGATACCGTTCGAGGACCGTTCCTGATCAAGTCGGCGCCTACTGAAAGCGGCGCGTTCGCTGTGTACGCTGCTGATCTTATGGAAGAGGCGCACAAGAAGCTAACGGCAAAGTATCGCTTCACACCGCGGCCGCCGATTTCAATCGAGGTGTTTACAAACCACGAGGACTTCGCGGTGCGCACGCTTGGTCTTCCCGGTTTGGGCGCGCTCGGAGTTTGCTTCGGCCAGGTGATTGCGATGGACAGCCCGTCGGCGCGGCAAGCGGGTGAGTTTAACTGGGGCAGCACGCTGTGGCACGAGTTCACCCACGTGATCACGCTCGAAGTAACCGATCATCGGATTCCGCGCTGGTTTTCCGAAGGCTTGTCGGTCTACGAAGAACGCCGAGCGCGCGCAGGGTGGGGTGACAACTGGT
The DNA here is from genome assembly GCA_038040455.1 of Acidobacteriota bacterium. GTDB lineage: Bacteria > Acidobacteriota > Blastocatellia > UBA7656 > UBA7656 > Onstottus_A. The sequence goes on along the minus strand of JBBPIH010000012.1, from coordinate 1,074 downwards.
CGCTGGAGAATCTGAAGGCTTTGAGTGATGGCCGGTTCGTCAAGATCAACGATCTCGACGCGGCGTTTACACGACCGAAGACACCTGACGGCGTGCCGCTCGCCTACTTTCAAGCTTCAACGGTATGCGAGTTCGTGGAAGAGAAGTTCGGCTTCGATGGCATTCTGAAGATGCTGACGTCTTACAAAGAAGGAGCAAAGACGCCCGATGTTCTGCAACGAGTGCTGAAGCTGTCACCCGACGATTTCGATCGCGCGTTCAACGAGTATGTTCGGTCGAAGACGAGCGCCTGGGTTGAAGCGATCGGCAGCGGCCCTGTTCGCGCAACACCGGGACAAACACTTTCAAGCGACACGCTGCTCGCAATGCTCAAGGGAACCCCGAACAATTACTTCATTCATCTGCGGCTCGGGGCGATCTACAAGAATGAAGGCGACGCGGACAAGGCCATTGAACACCTGCGACGCGCTTCAGAGTTATTTCCGTACTACGCCGGCGAAGGGAATCCGTACACACTACTCGCAGACATCTACGAGTCGCGCGGGCAGAAGTTGGAAGCTGCAGCGGCGCTCGAAACGTTTGTGCGCTACAACGAGACGAACGCCGGTGCGCTAGCAAAGTTGGCGCGGCTCAGGCTTGCGCAGGGCGATCGCAAGGGAGCAGTCGAGGCGCTCAAGCTGAGCTTCTACATACAGCCGTTCGACGCCAGCTTGCACAAGCTCGCGGGCGATGTTTATCTTGAGTTGGGCAACCCCTCAGAAGCGATTCGTGAGTTCCGAGTGCAGATAGCACTGACGCCCCCTGATCTGGCCGAAGCTCACTATGATCTTGCACGCTCGCTGGAAGCGGCAGGTGATCGTGCTGAGGCTCGCCGCGAAGTGTTGCGTTCGCTTGAGATTGCTCCAGGGTTTGATAAGGCGCAGGGCCTTTTGTTGAAGCTGAGGGCGAGCAAGTGATGGATTTCGGATTGCGAAGTGCGAATTGCGGATTCGCAACCATGTGCCAAAAATTTGGGATTTAAGAGCCTCTTGCAAAACTCTCCGGTTTCGAGGTCATAACCGATTTGTAAGAGCA
>JBBPIH010000114.1:0-3736 GCA_038040455.1 Acidobacteriota bacterium | reverse complement strand
TATCGTTCCCACGTTCACGTGCGGTTTTGATCGGTCAAATTTTTCCTTTGCCATAGTTGTCTAGCTCCCTCTCGAAATGATGAACTATGAACGACGAACGATGAATATGAAGGAGAGATTTACTCCGTTCATCGTTCATCATTCCGCGATCATCGCCTATCTTGCGGTGCCTTGCACCTTCGCTATGATTTCTTCACGCACGTTGCGCGGCGCTTCTTCGTAACGATGGAAGTGCATCGTGTAAGTCGCGCGGCCCTGGGTCATCGAACGCATATCAGTCGAATACCCGAACATCTCCGAAAGCGGTACAAAGGCCGTGATAACCTGCGTGCCCGGCCGCGCAACCATGCTTTCAATGCGACCGCGCCGCGAGTTGATGTCACCAGTGATCGATCCCGCATACTCTTCAGGCGCGACAACCTCGACTTTCATAATCGGTTCGAGCAGCACAGGATCAGCTTTCTTAGCCGCATCCTTGAACGCCATTGAGCCGGCGATCTTGAAAGCCATCTCCGATGAGTCGACCTCGTGGTAGCTGCCGTAGTGCAGCGTCGCCTTGACGTCCACCATCTCGTAGCCCGCCAGCACGCCGCCCTCCATCGCTTCCTTGATGCCTTCTCCGACAGGCTTGATGTACTCGCGCGGAATGACGCCTCCGACGATCGCGTTTACGAACTCGTACCCGGTGCCGGGTTCGGCCGGTTCGATCTTGACTTCAGCGTGCCCGTACTGACCGCGTCCGCCCGTCTGCCGAATGAACTTTCCTACACCTTCCGCGGCCTTGCGTATCGTCTCGCGATAAGCTACCTGCGGACGCCCCACGTTCGCATCGACTCCAAACTCTCGCTTCAGGCGATCGACGATGATCTCGAGGTGAAGCTCCCCCATTCCGCTGATGATTGTCTGACCAGTCTCCTGATCGGTCGCGACTTTGAAGCTCGGGTCTTCGGCCGCGAGCCGCTGGAGACCAATGCCCAGCTTCTCTTGATCTTGTCTTGTCTTGGGTTCGATTGCCTGGGAGATGACGGGCGCGGGGAATTCGAGCGCTTCGAGGACGATCGGCCGGGACTCTTCACAGATGGTGTCGCCGGTGGTGACCTGCTTGAGGCCAGCCACCGCGACGATCTCGCCCGCGGTCGCCTGTTCGATGTCCTCGCGCTTATTCGCGTGCATACACATAATGCGGCCCACCCGCTCTTTTGAACCCCTGGTTGAGTTCAGCGTGTATGACCCGGACTTGAGAGTACCCGAATAAACGCGAACGAATGAGAGCTGGCCGACGTGCTTGTCAGCCATGATCTTGAAGACGAGTCCGGAGAAAGGCGCCTTCGGATCGGGGGGCCGCTCCTCGTCTACTCCGGTCTTGGGATTCACGCCGGCCACGGCAGGCACATCAAGCGGGCTGGGGAGGTAATCAACCACCGCGTCAAGAAGCGGCTGCACTCCCTTATTCTTAAAGGCGGAGCCGGCAACGACGGGCACAAGCTTCAACGCGATCGTTTCACGACGCATCGCTGCGCGAATCTCGTCGTCGGAAACCTTTTCGCCGCCAAGGTACTTTTCAGCTATCTGGTCGTCTGCATCGGCAAGCGCTTCGATCATCTTCTCACGCGCGGCTGCGGCGTCGGCCCGAAGCTCTTCAGGTATGTCGACCACATCCGCCTCGGCGCCTTTGTCCTCAACATTGTAGAGAATGGCACGCATCGTAATCAGATCGATAACGCCGCGGAACTGATCTTCGGCTCCAACAGGGATCTGGATCGCAACCGGATTCGCGCTCAGGCGATCGCGCATAGTCTGGATCGCGTGCTCAAAATCAGCGCCCGGTCGATCCATCTTATTCATGAAAGCAATGCGCGGAACGTTGTACTTGTCGGCTTGACGCCACACGGTTTCAGACTGCGGCTGCACGCCGGCTACTGCGTCGAACACCGCGACGGCGCCATCCAGCACGCGCAAGGAGCGCTCAACCTCGATGGTGAAATCGACGTGACCCGGCGTGTCTATGATGTTGATGCGATAGTCCTCACCGTTCCGCGGCCAAAAGCACGTCGTCGCCGCCGACGTGATCGTTATGCCGCGCTCTTGTTCCTGCTCCATCCAGTCCATGACCGCAGTGCCTTCGTGGACCTCGCCGATCTTGTACGAGACGCCCGTGTAGTACAGGACGCGCTCGGTCGTCGTGGTCTTGCCTGCGTCGATGTGGGCCATGATCCCGATGTTGCGGAACCTCTGTAGTGGTGCTGGCGCCTGCTTCGACATACTTCTCAAGTGATGCGTGATGTACCGTAGACTGTCCAGTCTGCGGGTTATTCGACCGCAGACTCGACAATCTACGGTACATCATGCATCACGATCCCCTTACCACCGATAGTGTGCAAAAGCCTTGTTCGCGTCAGCCATGCGGTGTGTGTCGTCTTTCTTCTTCACTGCGTTGCCGCGATTATTCGCCGCATCGAGGATCTCGCCGGCGAGACGATCGGTCATCGTCTTCTCGCCACGTCCGCGCGCGTAACCGATAACCCACCTAATGGCCAAACTGTTACCGCGCGACTTCTGATCGACCTCGATAGGAACTTGATAAGTGGAGCCGCCTACCCGGCGAGACTTGACCTCGACTCGCGGTTTGACGTTGTCAATGGCCTTCTTGAAAGTCTTCAGCGGGTCCTCCTGAGTCTTGTCGTGAATCTGACTCATCGCCCCGTAGAAGATGCCTTCGGCCACAGACTTCCTGCCCTCCCACATTAGCGAGTTGATGAACCTGGTCACCATCGTCGAGTTGTATAGAGGGTCCGGCAGAACCTCGCGCTTAGCTGCAACTCTTCTTCTTGGCATATCTTTTCAGTCCAACGTCCAAGGTCCAAGGTCCAAAGTTCAAAGTTGGACTCATTTCTTCGCGGGAGATGCTTCCTTCGGCCGTTTCGCTCCATACTTGGAGCGGCTCTGTTTGCGGCCTTGAACACCAACCGCGTCGAGCGTCCCGCGAACCACGTGGTAACGTACCCCTGGGAGGTCCTTAACGCGGCCCCCGCGGATCAACACAATCGAGTGCTCCTGCAAGTTGTGACCGATGCCCGGAATATAGGTCGTCACCTCGATACCATTCGTCAAGCGAACGCGCGCCACTTTGCGCAGAGCTGAGTTCGGCTTCTTTGGCGTCTGTGTGTAGACACGTGTGCAAACCCCGCGCTTCTGCGGACTCGCATTCAAAGCTGGGCTCGAGGTCTTGTACTTAACGTTCACTCGCCCCTTGCGAACTAACTGATTAAGTGTCGGCACTTATAGCTCCTCTCAAATCGCGCCCGGGGCGGGATGCCTCAGGCTTGGCATTTCATGAGCGCCATCGCTCAGCTCCCGGCAAAGCCAAGAGCGCGGATAGCCAAGCGGCTCCTAATCCCTCGCGCGCGCCATCCGAGTTCATCTAAATCTTTTTGTGGGGATGTTCTGAAAGTAGCTGCGGATTCGGCCACCCCGGGCCAAACTTCTCTGTGGCGTGATCTCAGGTCAACTTTCGTTTTGAACTCAGGAACCCGTCGTCGAGTCCGGCTTCCCTTTACGCCACAATAACGTTTATTCCGCGTCCGGTTTCAATCAACAAGGCGCCTCCGCATGATCAGAACCAAAAAAGCGCCGTTGTTCCAAACGAGGAACTATAGCGGCGCACAAGTTGGATGTCAACCCGCCGCATTGACTCACGAAAAATCTAAACGAAATTGATTCGTTGCCTCACGAAAGA
>JBBPIH010000087.1:0-16400 GCA_038040455.1 Acidobacteriota bacterium | reverse complement strand
TGCTCTTACGAATCGGTTATGACCTCGAAAATCGGAGAGTTTTGCAAGAGGCTCTCAAATGAACCGTTATAGCTGAACTCATCTGGAGGTGAACAAGCATGGCGCATCGAGCCCTATTCAAACTGAATTCGCGTCGGATGGCATTGTGCATACTCGTTATTGCTGTTGCCCTGCCGGCCAACAACCGCGTTCTGATTTCAAGTGCAAATTCACGTAGTATCGAAGGCGCGTTCTCTCCTGGCTCCGCTCTTCTTACCGGTGCGCCCGAGACGTCAAGCTCCGTTGTGTATGAAGCCGCGGGAACAGCCGGCTGCCGCAGTTCGAGTACAGAGGAAGCGGCCGCGATCGCGCATCGCGACCTTACGCAGCAACTTCGAGTGATAACTCCTCCTGGTCTGCAGAGCCAGAGTGGATTGCAGATAATTCTGCGGGCGACGCCTCAACTAGACGCTCACCCGCAGGCTAAGGCCGCCTTCTTGCGAGCTGCCGCTGTGTGGGCTGCGCGGGTGGAAACTCCGACCTCTGTCATAATCGATGTCGACTTCGGCACGACGTGGTTTGGTAATCAATTTCCGCAAGGGGTTATTGGTAGATCGAATCCTCAGATGCTCGCCGGATCCGGGCTCTACTTTATGGTGCTGATCCAGTTGATGCGCTCGACCTCGGATGCGCACGAGCGTTCGCTTTATGAGGCCTTACCTCAGGAGCCGGTGCCAACAGACCTCGGGCCGACCCAAGATATTCTCGCGCCGTCTGCGGTGTACCGCACACTCGGTTTAATCAATGAGAACCCTGAGACTGACCCTCCTAATTTTGGTCCGCCACCAGCGATTGGGTTCAACTCGGCGAAGAATTTCGACTTCGACCCCAGTGATGGAATCGATCCGGGCAAATACGACTTTGAAGGGGTTGCCTCGCACGAAATCGGACACATTTTGGGATTCGTATCGGCGGTGGGTCAAAGAGAACTCGACCCTGAATGTGATCTTGCCGTAACCGTGTGGGACTTATTCAGGCTTCGCCCTGGTGCGTCGATGGGCGCGCTCGCGACTTCGAACCGAATACTTTCGTCGGGCGGCGCGCAGGTTTTCTTTGAGGGCAACTCTGAGCTGCAGCTATCGACGGGGCGGCCGGACGTAGCTGGTGAAGATGGGCTTCAACCAAGCCACTGGCGCGACGATTCAGTCGTGGGCCAACGCATTGGAATAATGGATCCGACTTTTGCGGCGGGCGCGCGCCAGACGATAACTTTCAACGACCTGACGGCCCTCGATCTCTTCGGCTACACGCTGAAGCCGTTCGGCAACAATCGACCAGCGATAGGCGCGCTTGCGGCAGACTTGAACGGCGAGGTGCTGACGGTCACCGGAGCAGCGTCGGATATCGACGGCGATGTGGTGCAAGCCGAGGCGCAGTTCCTGGATCAGAAGGGCCGCCCTGTCGCGCATAGCGCTCCGTTCTCGACGGACTTTGGCATTATTTCCACGCTCGCGCTACGGCTGAGGTTCACCGATATGGGAGGGCCTGCAGATGCGACTCAGATCAGTCTTGTGTTGATCGATAGCCGCGGCAACCGAAGCCCGGCGGTCACCGCAGATTTCAGCGGTGGAGACCCAGGCGCGCCCAAGGTTACTGCAGCTTTCTATCAAGGCGGCTCGCTGATAGTGAAGGGCAAGCGGATGACAGGTGCTGTTCAAGTTGAAGTGAATGGTGTGATCGTCTCGCCACCCGCAAGCGCCGTCGTTGCAGCGTCCGGCAAGAAACTCACGATCACGGCCCCGAGTGCGTCGTTGAATCTTCGCACTGGCGCAAATCGCATTCGCGTGATCGGCGGAGGCCTGCGCTCGAGCCTGCTTGTTGCGACTTTGTAATAGCACCGGTTCCGGGTTCGTGGTTCCGGGTTCTCGGTTTTCCAACCCGGAACCCTGAACCCTGAACCCGGAACCTAAACCGTTGTCATCCGTGTTCTATGCTTCATTGATTGTTATTACCGATCTGTTTGAGTAACTCCCTCACCGCCGTCTCTAATTGCACATCTCGCCCCGTGTAGCTCTCCCCGATCGGCCGCACGACAGGCACATCTACTGGCCGCGGGGTCAATTCCATCAGCTTCCCATCGCTCGAAGTGATCTTGATGAACGGCAGCCGAAGGCTGGTTCCGTCTATCAACGTCGTGTTCGAGGTGTAGATAATCCAGCCGGCGGTTGGCTCCCCGACCACCTTGCCGAGTTTGAGCGCGCGATAGCCTTCTGTGAAGTCTTCAGCGTCTGAAAGCGAATGTTGATTAGTCACCAGTATCGTTGGGGCCTCGAGTGCTCGCTGACCGAGTACGGTTCGCGCGGGAGCGGACGGGAAACCGCGCCGCGTCATGATCATGTAGCCGCGCCGCGCAAAAACGTCGATCGCATAGGCGTTCACAAAACCGCCGTTGTTGTTTCGAACATCGACAACCACGCCTTCTCGCGAATGATTCTCTGTGTCTAGATCGACGAACAGTTGTGCGAGCGATCCCGTTCCCATGTCGAACATGTGAACATAGCCAAGCCGCCCGCCGCTGATCTTCGCCACGTACTCACGCTTCTCTTCGACCCACTTGCGATAGAGCAATCCCTTCTCAGTCGCAATATTCACCGGCCTCACGGCGACCTCCCGTTTGTTTGTGCCATCGCTCGAAGCGGAGACCGTTAACGAAATGCGCCTGGCAATCTTGAAGCTGAGCAATTCATCGACATTGACGCGCGGGCCGATCTGCGTTCCGTCGATGGCAAGCAGATACTCGCCTGTTTTGACTCCAGCCAAAGCAGCCGGGCCAAGCGGAATCACTTCGGTTACACGCAAGCGCCCGCCGCTTTCGTATTCGGCCCGATCGAACCGAAGCCCGAGCCTCCCTGTCGAAGCTTGATTGCCGGCGAACGGCGCGGACACCCCCAGGTGCGACGCGTTCAACTCGCCGACCATCAGCGATAGCAGCCGCCGCATCTCGTCCGGCGTGCCAGCGCCGCCGATGCGCGGAGCGTATTCGGCTCGCACAGCTTGCCAGTCGACGCCGTGAAAATTCGGATCGTAGAAATTGTCGCGCAAGTAGCTCCACGCTTGATTGAAGACCTCGATCTTCTCGCGCGCGAAGTCAATGTCCATCTCGGCGTTAACCGCGAGCGGACGCGCAATGCGAGTGTCGACCGCAACTACGTTGATGCGGCCCTGTTCCAGATAGAAGACCTCTTTGCTGTCGGGCGAGAACTGCGCGTCGCGTTTGACGCCCGGCGTCGAAGTCAGTTGCCGCGCGACCGCCGGTTCCCTCGCAAGCTCGTCCAGCGAGTAAATGTAGAGGTTCTGCTGCCCTGCGGCGCCGGCGTTCATCAACAGCCACTTACCGTCAGGGCTGATCTCTTGATTACCTGCATCGACCCCAACGGGCAATAAGCTGAGACGCTTCTTGATATCCTGGAACACGATCTCGACTGGTTTAGGCGATTGCTTTTTCTCACCAGCGCTCGGCGCTGTCGCATTCGGCGTTTCGCTCTGGGGCTGACGGTTCTCCTGAGTAGGCTGGTTCGTGCGTGTTGGTCGCGGAGATTCTTCTTTGAAGAGATCGCGGAACTGGTCTTCGCGAAAGCGCGGTGTGCGAGGTATCAAATCGACGCGAGCGATCTGACTGCCTTCAGTCCGCTGAGCCGTGTCGAACAATATGAAGGCGCCATCAGGGCTCCACGAGATCGAGTTGTTAAAGACGTTAGCCAGAAAGCTGATCTGTTTAACTTCGCCTCCAGCTGCAGGAACCACTAACACGTTCGTAAACGACTTGGCGCTGGCCGACGTGAACGCGATCCATTTGTTGTCAGGAGACCAAACGAAGGAGTGAGTTGAGCCGATCGGCGGCCTCTCGAAAACGCCGGTTGCGAGCAGTCGCTCTTGTTTCGAGTCGAGGTCCATCACGCGCAGCTCACGCGCGTCTCGCTCAAACGCCAGCGACTTTCCATCCGGCGAAAAACCCGGAGCCGCATCGCCAGCAACCTCGCGCGTGAGCTGCGTCTCCGCGTTCGAAGCGAAGTCGTAGAGATAAACGTGCGGCGCGCCGTCGCGGTCGGATACGTAAGCTAACTTGCGGCTATCGGGAGCCCACGCGATCTGCGATTCGTTAGACGGGCTCTTGGTGACTCGCGCGGCATCGCCTCCATCTTTGGCCGACGCCGCGAAGACTTCTCCTCGCACTACAAACGCCACCTTCTTGCCGTCAGGCGAAAGCGCCAGTTCCTGAATCTGGTCCGTGAGTCTCAAATGTTCAACCGACGGCCCAGCCGCTGCGCCCCTTCGAGTGATGGGTACTTCGCTTGCGTGGCCGGTGCCGGTGTCCAGTTTCCAGACTGCGAAGTTCCGTTCAAAGACGATCGCTTTTCCATCGTAAGAGATGTTCGGCCACAGCACGCGCCCGTCTTTGAACTTCGTCACCTGTCGAGCCACCGCGCTTCCACCGCGTTCTTTGCGACTCTGCGGTGAGCTGGCGTTCAACGATACCGTCCAGATATTCTGCGCACCGCTGCGATCAGAGACGTAGAAGATGCTCGCGCCATCGACGCTCCACATCGGCCACATCTGTTTGGCGCCGCTTTCGGTGATCCGCTCATAAGTCGGAGCCGCTGCGTCGCGCATCAGCCATATCTCGCACTCGTCGAGGTGCGAGTGACCCTTGCGCCACCACTGCCCCGAGGCAATCCCGCGCGCGGTAAGCGCTAATGCTTTGCCATCCGGCGAAGGCGCCGAGAAGTACTCGCTCGCATAGCGGTCGGCGCTGACGGGCATCGGCGTACCGCCGTCGTCGCTCACGCGAAACAGATCGTTCATCCCTGAGATATCGCGGCTTGAAGATGTGAAGTGAATCCACCGCCCGTCTCGCGACCACGCGTCGAGCTGATCGTTAGCGTCGTCGAATGTGAGCCGCTTCAGATCTCCGGTGTCAAAAGTGAGCACATGTATGTCGCCGCCGCCGGTTCGGTTTGAGATGAACGCGAGCTTGCGGCCATCAGGCGAATAGAGCGGCCGCGACTCATTCGCCGGATGAGAGACAAGCAACCTGGCTTCACCGCCCGCGGCTGGCACGGTCCAGATGTCTCCGCCCGAGACGAATGCTATTTCCGAGCGATCTGGGGACAATGCGGGTTCGGCGAAGCTGGGAACAGACTCAACCGCTGCCTTGCTGCTCTGCGAAGAAGCAATCGTCCGGCTCGCGATGGGCTGAGCGAGCAAAAGCACAAGAGCAAGAACGATCAGCTTTCTTAAACAGGTCATGAGGAGCCTCCAAACACGAATGAGTAATTCAGTGCGTTCGTTTCTTCACCGTGTCGATTTCCATCAGGCGACTAGCGGCAAGGGAGTTTGGCGAAGCAAATACATTAGCAAAGGTGGGAGGAAAGGCGAAGCAGGGCAGGCGCAGGACCCTCGTTAGCGTGCCGCAACTGTTGTCAGCGGGCTCAAAAACTTGACAATAAAATCCGCGGGCCGATATAGTTTTGGCGTTTGCTGGGAGGTCGTTCAACGGTAGGACAGCAGACTCTGACTCTGCTTATCGGGGTTCGAATCCCTGCCTCCCAGCCATACTTCAACCCTTCCGTGGGTGTAGTTTACGGTTTCGATCATTTCTCACTATGTCTACTGGGGCAATCTCCAACCTATGAAGCACAGCAATTACGTCGCTGTTATTCGCCGCGCTGCGCTCAATCCTCTTGTGAAACGGGTCCAGTGCCACAATTCCCGGCCTCTCCGTTGTGCGAACCGTCAATATCTGCATTCCGCTGCGCAGACGATGCTTCTCGATATATAACGGCGTAACTCCCTCAAGAGCTTCTATCGTCTCCGGAAAGAACGCTACATCGAACCAAGTATCCAGAGGTACCTCTGTCTCTTCCCCGCGGCCATTCGCCTCGAACTGTCTCGCCGTTACTTCGATAGTCACCTCATACCCGCCATCAATCTCCCGCGCGCTGGCCGCATCCACCTGCAGATCGTAGAGCACTATCCTCTCGAACAAATCGGTAATGAGTTCCTGATATTCCGGGCCCGCCTCGGCGCGCAGCGCGTTGACCAGATCTCTGGAGGTGGGGCAGGGCGCGGTTTGAAATGAGTAGTCGTCGAGGAAGTTACGCAGGGCCTGGTGGACCTTGTCCCTGCCGATGATGTCCTGCAGCGCGTACAGGGCCAGGGGTCCCTTGTATCTGAGGTAGCCCTGGTTTTCGGTGTACATCACCGGCAGTTCGGCTTCATTCTCGCTGCTCCTGGCGTTGAGGTAGCCGTCCAGCTTTACTCGGGCAAGGCGGTTTGCATAGACCGGCGGGTAGTATTCCTTAAACAGCATCAGCGTGGCGTACTCCGTCATGGTTTCATTGAGCATCTGCCTGCCCTGCATCTGCGCGCCGATGATGCGGTCGCCCCACCACATGTGCCCGAGTTCATGGATGACGCCGTAGTCGGCGTTTTCATTTTCGCGCAGGTCGGTGACAAAGCCGATGGCCTCGGAGTAGGGCACTATACCAGGATGGAACTTTGCGGCAGTGCGGTAGCGCGGGTACTCCAGTATTCGGAAATACGAGTACTGGTACGGCGCAAACTCGGTGGAGAAAAACTCCAGAGCGCGTTTGGCCGTGGCCATCATGGCGGCGATGTTGAAGGGGTGTTTGGGATCGTAGTAGATCTCCAGCGCCACGTCGTTCCATCGGTCGCGGGCGACTTCGTAACGCGCGGAGGTGAAGCAGAAATTCGGCAGGACCGGCTCCTCGGCCTTGTAATGAAAGTAACGCCGTCCTCCTTGCTGCCATTCTTTCTGTAGGACTCCGGACGCCACCGCAATCTGATCGGCGCTGGTGCTGAGGACTATCTCGAACTCGGTGCGGCTGTCGATGCCATAGGCGATTCTGTCCAGATACGCGGGATCTCCCAGCGCCGGCACGCGTGGAGCGGGGGGCAGTCCGTATTTGAGGCGCAGTGTGTTGTCGGTAATCCTGCGGTCGCCGTCATAACCTGGGATCGGCATCCCACCAAAGGTGTTGACGAAGGTGCCGTTTGTCACCAGCTCGTTGTCGGGATTGGTGGCGACGAAGCCTTCGTTCCTGCGCGTCACGTTCCAGGTCATTTTCACCGTGGCACCCGGTGCGAGCGCTGTGTTGAGTCGGTAGAGATAGAAACCCTGTGCTGTGTCGGATTGCACCAGCGTGGCATTCTCCACAGCGATCTCATTCACCCGCAGCACAGGATTGACCGACACCACAAATTCACTGATCGGCGCCTTCTTGTGATTTCCCAGCGTCGCGCTGCCTCGCGATTCGAGCCGGCGTTCTTCAGGGAAAATATCAATCGCCATATCTATCCTGTCGTATGATGGTGTGGGTGCGTTCTCGTGGCGCCCGTAGGCTTTTTCATAATCGGCCTTGCGCTGCAGCCGCTCGTCGGGCGTGAGGTATTCATTGAGGATATTGGTGTTGTAGAAGATCCAGCCGCCGATACCGATGAAGGCGATAGCGGCGAGACCTGCAGTGAGCCTAACTCCCGCTCCTAGCCGAGTGCGTGCATCCCGCAGTCTTTCACGCACGGCAGAATAATTGCCGCGCGGGTAGAGCAGATGCCCGGCAATGATCAGCAGTACGCAGAAAGCCCCCCAGTAGGCGATCAGCGAGAACACTGGTGTCTTGAAGTGGCCGAAGCCGTTCATGTCGGAGTAGACAACGTTGGGGATGCTGAAGTTGTACAGCACATGGTCGAAGCCCAACGCTTCCAGGCTCAGCAGGGCGATGTAGACGCCCAGCGTCAGCAGCATGCCCATCCATTTGTTCGGCGAGATCGCCTGAATGACCACGGCCAGGATGCACAGCATGCAGTAGTAAATACCGTTGTAGATGAATGCGGATTGCAGATACAGGCCCGGCTGGAAGTTGGTGTAGCCCGCCGCTGTCTGCAGCGCCATTAAGGCGCCCACCGCCACGAGCATCAGCGCGTTGACCACCAGGCACATCGCCGCGGTCTTCGAAAGGATCATGAGCCAGTCGGGGAAAGGCGATGCGTTGATGATCTCGCCAATGCCGGACGCGCGTTCGCGATGGATCAATTCGGCGGAGTAGTAGAGGCCGATCAGCAGGATGTACTGCAGCATGCCGAAGCTCAGAAAGGGGAGCATCAGACTCGTCAGCGGGTACAGCGGCGTATCGAGCCCAACCTGGCTGACGTTGCCCTGAAACTCGCCGATCATCGTCGTGATGCCGAGCGCCAGAATGATGTAGATGAGCGGGCTTTTGAAGACAGAGGACAGATCCATCTTCAGTTGTGAGACGAACTGCGCGAAGGAGGCTTGTGGGGAGAAGCTCGGCGCCGGAGTGATCTTTTGAATTGCGGGTTGCGGGGTTCGTTGCGCTGTGGCGGCGCCATGCGTTCGTCGTTCGAAGCGGAACGGCGCCTGCTCCGCTAAATCCAGACGAAAGCGCAGCAGCGTCAGCAGCAGGGCCAGCAGCGCCACCGTCAGCCAGAGCAGGCGATTCTGCGGCAGCAATCCCAGCGGAATGTTTGTGTTGAGTTCGGCGACCGTCCAGTAGCGTGTATCAGCCGCCACGGTAAGCCTGGCCGACGGATCGGCCAGGGCGGCCCAGGTGCCCGTCTCAAGTTTCGCGTAGAGATTCAGGAGAACGTCTGCGACGAAGAAGGCCATCGCCGCGGCATAGGTCAGCGCGACGGAGCGGGTAAGCGCCGCGACGCTGAAGAAGATGGCGCATAAGACGAGTGTGCTGGGCAGAATGACGACAAGAAAGATGTACGCCCAGGGCAGCAGCGAGAAAGCAGCAATGTGCGCCTGATCCAGCCACGGCATGAAGGTGCCGATCATCGTGCCCAGCAATCCTGCCAGACCGATCAAAAGCGCAAGGCTCAGCGCTCCGAGAAATCTTCCCAGCACAAAATTTTTGGGCGAGATCGGCGTGACGAACACAAGCGAGGCGGTCGCGTGTTCGAAATCGCGCGTGATCGCGGTCGTGACAAAGGCCACGATGGGCAGCATGCCGAAGATGAAGAGCACCAGTTCGGTCTGCAGGATGGCATACGCGCTGTTGATGGGGACCTGGTTGCTGATGTCGAGGTGGATACCGGTGCCGGTGATCGTCAGAAAGTGAATCAGCGCGAACATCAGCAGCGCGCCGAGAAAGAAGGGCGAGCGGAGCTGATAGCGAATCTCGAAATGCATGACCTCTAGAAGTGCGCGCATCCGTGTTACTCCAAATTGTCTTTGAGGTTGTGGGCAATCAGCGTGCTGAAGTAGACATCTTCCAGCTCAGGAGTGGCGGGTTGCATGCCTTCGGGCTGCGTGTCGGACAGCACACGAATCTCTGTGGAGCCTGCCTTGAGTAGCGTGGATAACACGGTGTGGCGTGCCCGAATCTCTGCGACTTCCTCGCGCTTAACCACCTGTGTCCACAACTTGCCATTCATCTCGCGCATCATCTGCCGCGGCTCGCCCACTTTCAGAATGCGCCCGCGCCCCATGATGGCCACCTGACTGCAGAGTTCCTTCACATCATCGACGATGTGTGTGGAAAGAATCACCACCGTCTCCTCGCCGACTTCGGCAAGTATGTTCTGGAAGCGCCGCCGCTCCGCCGGATCGAGTCCCGCCGTGGGTTCATCGACAATCAGAAGTGCCGGGTTGCCCAGTAATGCCTGTGCGATACCATAGCGCTGCTTCATGCCGCCGGAAAACTTGTCGATGCTCTTGTCTCGAGCGTCCCACAGATTGGTCTTGACCAGCAGATTTTCCACGACCTGCTGTTTCTGACTGCCGTGGATGCCCTTCAGGGCCGCGAGGTGTTTGAGCATCGTGAGGGCGGAGGTGCGGGGGTAGGCGCCGAACTCCTGCGGCAGGTAGCCGAGTGTGCGGCGCAGTGCGGTCTTGTGCTGCAGAATGTCGATGCCGTTGAACGTGATGGACCCGCAATCGGGTTGCTGCAGTGTGGCAATCGTGCGCATCAGCGACGACTTGCCGGCCCCATTGGGGCCGAGCAGCCCGAACATCCCTCTGGGAACGTCAAGATGGATATCCTGCAGCGCATGCACTCCGCCTGGATAGGTTTTCGATATTCCGGTCAGGCTCAGCATAGGTCACCGTGCGTGTGTTGTTATTGATGTTTGTCTGCCAATGTAAAGTAAACGGAAGAATTCGCCCAATGGTTAACACATGGCCGTGTCCGAATTTCGATTTAAATGCGCGGTGCATTATTGAACCATCCTCGCCTGCATTGACGCTTGATTTTTAAGCTCCTGAAATCAGAGTGGGCGTCGCGTCGGCGCTCGCGCTCGCTTGCCGTTTCTTCAACCGGTCGTTAACTACTTCGCTCTGAACTTTCATCGTGCTTTCCTCGAGGTTTCGAGGCCGAAAAAGAAACGAAAGAACAGGAGTGGAAGGGACTTACTAACGAGGTTAAGCCTTGGCCACAGGTCCTGTACGCGTTGTCCAGTTTGCGCTCGAGCCGGCTTTAATTATTCTAAGCAGCGACTTTTTGATGCTATGATTACGTCCGATTCAGGAGGCTTCTGTGCGACTTGTGCTTGCGGTGCTGGCATTTAGTACTTGTCTTGGCGGCCCAGGAACTGCGAGCGAAAGGAACAGACATGGAGATGGCGCACAACGTTTCGATACCGGAATTGACTGAAGCGATCTCAGCGCGGCTCGTCGCCCAGTGGGAGGCCTGGGAGAACCAGGATGCGGCATCCAATAATGCGATCATAGCCGATGACTTCAATTCTTTCTAGCCCGATGGCTCCCACCACATAGGAAAGCCCACGGCACCGCAGATGTCCGAGCAGCCCATTGCAGGGTACGAACTGTCACAGTTTCGCGTCGTGCCGGTTGGAGCGGATGCGGCCCTCGTCACCTACTTCGCCGACGTCAAAACCCCCGGCGACAACGTTGAGCATCAGATGGCCGTGGGAGAGGTCTGGGTGAAGCGCAACGGCCAGTGGCTAATCCGCGGTTACTCGGGCACATTAATAAAGTAGACCGCCAGGACTGCGGCAGCTGCTTCGATGTCCCGCCCACCCTTACCTGACAATTTGCCTGAAATGAGACGGCCCCAGGTTGGTTCTCCTGATTGGTCAAGCAGATTTGCCGAAACCGTTACAATACTAGCAGAGATCAAAGGCCCGTTCCGCTCTTAGACGTCGAAGCTGCCGGCTTGCCCTCAGGCGCGTCTATCGGCGGCATCTGTCCCGGTATGGCAACGGGAGGAACGGGCATCGCCCCCCACTGGAACGTTGTCGGCACGAGGTTCTCACTCGTGTTGAGCGCCTGTTCCCACGTAACGCTCTTGCCAATATAAGTCGACATTCGCCCCATGATCGCTGCCAGCGTGCTCTCCGCCACGTTCTTCAGTTCATTGATAGGCTTTCCTGCTCTGATGCTGGCGATCAGGTTGATATGCTCCTGAAGATACGGATCGTTGTCCTTTTCGCGTGGAAACTGCCAGGTCTTCTCGCCCTTGATCAGATAGCGTTGGGAAGCCTGAGTGAGGCAGGAGCCTTTCGTTCCAGTCAGAGCTTCGGAGACATTCCCGTCGGTGCCAGTTTGCTGTCGGCACATACTCATCAAATGAGTGCCGTTCTCATACTCGTAATCGACGGCGAAGTGATCAAAGACGTGGCCATAAGCCGGATCAGTCCTCGCTTGTCGTCCGCCAACGCCAAGGGCCCGGATCGGGTGGCCACTCATTGCCCAGTTGATGACGTCTATGTTGTGGACGTGTTGTTCGACAATGTGGTCGCCGGACAACCACGTAAAATAGAGCCAGTTGCGCAACTGCCACTCGAGATCGCTCCAGTCAGGCTGCCGATCCTTTTTCCATAGACCGCCCTGATTCCAATAACAGCGCGCTGCGACGATCTGACCGATTTGGCCGTCGTGCACCAACTTCATTGTCTCGAGGTAGCCGGTCTGATGGCGCCGCTGCGTGCCGGTGCCGATGCCTAGCCCTTTGGCTTTCGCCGCTTCGTAGGTAGCGAGCACGCTGCGAATTCCCGGCCCATCAACCCCGACGGGCTTCTCGGTGAATATGTTCTTACCGGCGGCGACAGCGGCCTTCAGGTGCTGAGGTCTGAAAGCGGGCGGCGTTGCCAGGATGATGTAGTTCACGTCGCTCGCGATCACTTTCTCGAAGGCGTCGAAGCCCACAAAGCAGCGATCATCAGTCACATCCAAAATGTCGCCTATCTTCGAGCCCTTCTTCGCCGCAAGATCGCCTAGTTTGTTGAGGAGGGTAGTACGGCTCTCGTCAAGCCTGTCTTTAAACACGTCGCCCATCGCAACAAGCTTGACGCCGGGCGCGGCGAAAAGCGCATTCATGGCTGCTCCGGTACCTCGCCCACCACAACCGATCAGGCCAACCTTGATCGTGTCGCTTCCTGCGGCGTACCCGCGTGCCATAGCATTGAAGCTAGGCGCGATCGTGGCCCCGACTGCGGCAACGGTCGAAATCTTGATGAACGCGCGGCGTGAATGGGTTGGTTCGTGGTTATTCTCTGAGTTGGTCATGGGTAACCTCGCTGAGTTGTGAAAGTGGTTAGCATTAATGCAGTTCCCGCAGACATCGCAGATCCAGTGGGTCAACTGCGGCTACACCAGGCAGGCTTCCCAGTGTCCTTCAAAAAAGCGCCACGGTTACACTACATCTAATCCGGGCTTTGCCTGGTTATTCTCGACCTCAACCCCTTTAAATTCTCCTGCTCCTCCAATGGTCGCGCGACCCTAAACCCAACCGTGATTGCTTCTGTGTGCCACCAGATGCTCTGAGGCGATTGTGGGTCCCGCTTGCTCCATTCCTTTCTGGAAGCTCTACGCGCCGCACTGCGAAGCAATAGGGCATCATCGTCCCAAGAGCCACCGCGAACCACATGTGGATATCTCTTCTCGCCTGGTAGCAGAACCGATGACAGCACAGTTGCTATCAGTCTGAACTGGCTATAAAAGTCCTTGTCATAATGGTCGATGCACCACTCAGCTACGTTTCCGTGCATGTCGTACAAGCCCCACGCGTTTGGTCTCTTCTTTCCGCCGAGATGCGGCGCGCCGTCTGAGTTGTCCAGGTACCATGCGTACTCGCCGAGCTTGTTCGGGTGATCTCCAAACGAGTAGGCCGTTTTTGATCCCGCCCGGCAGGCGTACTCCCATTCGGCTTCCGTGGGAAGCCGATAAGTCTTGCCCGTCTTGATCGAAAGCCATCTGCAATACTCCATCGCGGCATGGTAAGTCACACTGATGGCGGGCTGACGACCTTTTCCATAACCGAATGATTCGTCGGCGTAAGGAGGCGTCGGATATGTGATCGCATCAGCGGAGGGGCTACCGGCCGGCGAGCTCAATTTCCTCTCCTTGTTCAGCTCCCGACTGAACGCGAACAGATCGTATTCGTCCCAAGTCACCTCCAAGGCGCCCATCCAAAAGGGTCGGATGGTCACCTGGTGTTGCGGCCCCTCGTCGCTTCTACGACCTGGCTCACTGTCTCTGCTTCCCATCACGAAAGCGCCACCCGGCACTGGCAGCACAGTGAATCTGACATTAGTGCCCGGTATCGTCTCGACGTAGCGTTCGAACTCGGCGGTGGAGGGCGGGAGTTCCGCGCCGACATTGGTTGCAAGATTCCCAGGCCACCAAACTGTGCCAAAAACCAGGATCAGCAGCGTACAGCCAATGTACGAACGCGGTCGTGTCATCTAGAAGCTCAGCTCCGATGCGAAGCCGTTTCGTGCGCTTGGTGCATCTCGTCGCGACCCGAACTAGAGCTACTGTGCGTTTCGAGGAACCGTGATAAGATCTCGCGTAAACTTAGACCCGGTCTCGGGGAAAGCAGATTACGTCGATGCGTTCGCGGACCTCTATCTACGTATTCGCACCAGTCGGTTTATTCTTACTAGTCGGTTACTGCTTTGGCTTTAGACCGGCGCTCGCTCGCTTCGAGTTTTCCGAGCTGCACATGGGAACGCAGTTCAAGATCATTCTATACTGCGAAAGTTCCCAGGCCGCAACCCTCGCTTCAAACGCTTTCGAACGTATTGCGCAGATCGATGCTATCACGAGCGACTATCTCGAAACCAGTGAGTTGATGTCGATTTGCAGAACCGCAGACGGTCGCAAAATCAGGGTTAGCGAAGATCTCTTCCGAGTACTGGAGAAGTCCCAGGAAATGGCCGAGCGATCCGACGGCGCCTTCGATGTAACGATCGGGCCAGTTGTAAGACTCTGGCGGCGTGCGCGGCGGGTCGGTGAGCTTCCGGACCGCCTGCGTCTGGCCCAGGCGATGGACTTGATCGGGTACCGAAAGCTTCATCTTGATCGCGCGAGTCGCAGCGTGACTCTGGATCGCACTGGTATGCTGCTCGACCTCGGCGGGATCGCCAAGGGCTACGCTGTGGACGAAGCAATGGCGGTCTTGAAGCAGAAGGGCGCAACTCGGGCTTTGATCGCCGCGGGCGGAGACATATTGGTAAGCGGCCCGCCGCCCGGGTCACAAGGCTGGGTCATCGGCATTGCTCCTCTGGAGCGCAGCAACGGGCCGCGCGCGCGTTACCTATGTTTACGCGACCGAGCGGTCTCTACTTCGGGAGATGCTCACCAGCATGTTGAAATCGGCGGGGTTCGGTACTCCCATATTGTTGACCCGAAGACGGGCCTCGGTTTGACAGGGCGCAGCAGTGTAACCGTGGTGGCGCCTAACTGCGCGGCGTCAGATGCGCTTGCCACGGCGGCGAGCGTCCTTGGCCCAGCCAAAGGATCGAGGTTGATTGAGTCCACACCTGGCGCGGCCGCGCTATTCATACAGACTGCCGAGGGAGATTCCACTGTTGAAACAGATCGGTGGAACGACGTTCCCAAAGCAGATCCGAAGGAGAAAGAAAAGACCGATTGAGTGCGCCGTGGACTTGTGCTCAGCCAAGCGAAGTGCTGACATGCTGAGGCCGTGGAAGGGCGCACCGTGTGATCACAGAAAATTACTGAATGGAAGGAGAGACTCTGAATGGAAAGGCGCAGATTCATCAAGACATCGCTACTCGCGTGCGGCGCATTTGCGCTTGTTATACCGCCGAGCAGGTCGGCACAAACGAAACCCAGGAAATATCACCTGCGGTACGCGCCGCATTTGACCATACTCAATAAGGAACTTACGATACCCCAACGACTAGATCTGATCGCAGAGCACGGGTTCAACGCCACCGAATACAATGGCTTGCTCAACCATCCGCTAAACGAAGTCGAGGATATACGCAAGAAGCTTGATAGCCTGCACATTGAGATGGGCATCTTTGTTGCAAATCCAGGCGGATGGAGAACAGCCGGCCTGGTCGATCCAAAGCAGCGAGATGTCTTCCTTCAAGAAATCAAGAAGACGATCGAGTACCACAAAGTCATCGGGAACCACTCGGTTACGACTCTCACTGGCAACGCCATACCAGGAGGCTCTAGAAGCGCGCAGCGCAGAAGCGCGGTCGAGGGGCTTAAACGTGCGGCTGAGTTACTTGAAACGACTGAACTGGCTTTGGTAGTCGAGCCCCTGAATCACATGGACCATCCCGGCTTCTTCATGACTCACTCGGATGAGCTTGCGGAAATAATCGCCGCGGTGAACAGCAAGCATGTCCGAATGCTATTCGACCTCTACCACCTCCAAATCACGGAAGGGAACCTGATCAACAACTTTCGTGCTTACGTCGATCTGGTCGGATACATCCAGACAGGCGATGTACCAGGTCGAAAGGAACCTGGAACAGGCGAGGTGAACTACCGCAATGTTTTCAAGGCCATCTACGATGCGGGATATCGCGGGATCATTGGAATGGAACATGGTACCTCGATGGCCGGTCGGGCGGGCGTGCTGAAGATGTTCGAAGCTTACAAAGAGGCGGATGCCTGGGATTAGCCCTCCAGGTGTCATCAGCATGCTAATGCGAGATCGGAGAAGTAGGAGCAGAACAGTCGGTGTAGACGTAGCGATTGTTAACCAACGGAAGGTAATCCGCGCTAGGTTGCAGACGATCCAGGCTCGCGTACGTGCTCCCAACCAAGTCGCGCTGATTTGTATTATCGTGTTTTATCGTGTCTAAAGTGTACCGCTACCGAAAAAGGATAGGACGGCGGTCTCGGTTATCCAGGAGCTCGTCTTCCAATATTCCGACACCTCACGTCACCATCGGCCATGCCCCAGCGATTCGAATGCTAGATAAGAGTGATAATCGTGCATCGTAGCACCGAAAGCCGTTGACGGTGAGCGCCTCTCCGTGGCAGGCGTTTGTGCCCAGCGCGGTCGTCATACTTGGTACTCGTCCCCGAGTCGCTCCTATCTCTCCTTGCGAATCAGCCTCCCCAACGCCTCCTGATCCGGCGCCAAAAG
>JBBPIH010000086.1:4924-16789 GCA_038040455.1 Acidobacteriota bacterium | reverse complement strand
TGGTAGGCGCGTGGGGATTTGAACCCCAGACCCCTACCGTGTCAAGGTAGTGCTCTACCCCTGAGCTACGCGCCTAAGACTTCAACGGTTGAACTTAACAGAGGCTAACAAAGAGCGTCAACCCGGCGCTCTGAGTGCTCTCGGTGTCTGTTTATGCTGTAGAAGATCGCCAAAAGACTTGAAGCTCAGTGCGACAGCGTAGTAGCATTGCCGCTGTTCTCCCAGTTCTCCCCATTGGCGCTAATCGGCTTTCTCGAAGCACATCAACATCAACAAGGATACCAACGATCATGCAAAGCTTCACGATGGTATGGAGCGTGTCGCTCTTGCTCACCGTAGGGGCTGCACTCCACCGCGATCCTTCGCCCGCCCCACCCGACAAGGTCGAGCTAAGCCAACGGGCGGGCGCCGCCAGACAGCTAGCCGCAGTTCGCGGGGAGGTCTCTAAGATGACGGCCCCGGGGAAGGGCATGTGGCTGATCACGGTAAGACCTGCGAAAGAGTTTCAGGAGGTTACCGTGCTCGCACGCGAGAACGATCTCGTCGGCACTGGCATCGGCAGATCCGGTGAACCGGACCTGCTAGGTTTACTTTCCCACGACACGCACGACGACGAAACCATAACGGCTGCCGAGCTCAACGAAGGGGACGTGGTGTCGGTCATTTACGACCCTCAGCTTCAGAATCGAGTGCTTGAAATCTACTTGCACTAAATAGCATATGCTTCAGCCTGTATGGAGACCGGCGGCACAGAGTAAGTTGACGCTACGTCCGAGTCTGCTTTGCGCGCCGCTGCCGCAATCAGTATAATCAATCGGGTATGGCCACTAATAAACTGAGGAGTGATACGAACGTTATGCGAAACATTGCCTTTGCGATTCTCTTAGTAGTAATGCTTGCAGGAGCGGTCGCGGCCAGCGTGTCGGCGGACGGGACCGAGAAGAAGAATACGACTAACAAGATATGTCCCGTAAGCGGCGGCCCGGTGAGTGAGAAGTACCGCACGGAATATAAGGGGCAGTATGTTTATGTGTGCTGCGAAGGATGCCTCACCGGATTCAATAAGACTCCGGATGCCTTCGTTGCAAAGATGTCCAAGGAAGAGCGCGACCTAATAGCGGTCAATGAAGCTTGTCCCGTAACGGCCGAGCCCATCGACAAGACGATGTCACTGGAGTTCGAGGGCCGCAAGGTTTATTTCTGCTGCGACAACTGCGTCGACAAGTACAAGAAGGACCATCCGACGGCGAAGCGATCAACTCCTGATTGATTCACTGTTGATCGCGGTATTGAGCAAGAACCGGACAGTTCAATTCGAGACAGAGGCGGCGAGCGCGCATTCTCATAGCGTGCAAGTGCTCGCCGCTTTTGCTTTGGAGGAGTGAAGGATATGAGATTACGTGAAGCTTCGAATAACGGTGAGGGCTGCCCATCGGGTAACAACAAACACCGATTACTTTCCGTGCTGGTGATGGCGGTTTTTGCGGCTCTTATGACAGGGTGCAGCGATAAGCAGGAGGGCGCCAGCACTTCGAAGCCCGCCACTTCAAATCGCCCTAATGGAACCGCCGTAATCGAAACCGGCCTGGGTACCATCAAGTTCGAGCTGCTGGAGGATGAAGCACCCAAAACGACGGAGAACTTTCGCTTGCTGGCCGAGCGCGGTTACTACAACGGCACTATCTTTCATCGAGTCATCAACGGGTTTATGATTCAGGGTGGCGATCCAAAAGGCGACGGCACGGGAGGTGAAACAGCCGGTGCTCCGTTGCCAAATGAAATCAATCGGAGCTCACCTCTATATCAAGGCGGCTACCGGCGCGGCCTGGTGGCGATGGCCAACAAGGGCAGGCCGGAAACCGGGTCGAGTCAGTTTTTTATTATGCATGGTGATCGCTCGTTGAGTCAGTTGCCGCCGAACTATACGGTTTTCGGTCGGGTCACTGACGGAATGGATGTCGTCGATCGGATCGCCACCGCGCCAACCACGATCGCCCAGAACGGAGAAAAGAGCCGCCCCGTGACTCCGGTGAAGACGAACAAGGTCTACATCCAGTAAGACAAGGAAATGGCCGACGCAAACCAGCTTTCACGCGCCGACGCAGCTGCGGACCTCCCAGCTCTCGCGGGCGATGATTCTGGACCAACCGATCGTATCCCGCCCTCTGACGCATTAGCTGGCGCAAAACAACCTGCCCTCCGGTCGCCCCGCCACCGTATGGGCCGATCCCTGCTCCGATCATTGGCAGCCGTGCTTATTGGCAGTCTAATTCTGCGCCTTGCAGGTCAGACCATGGGGCAGATGACCCAGTTCTACCTCGATCACATCAGCCGCCACTATTATCATATTTCACACACAACCAAAGGCTACGTTCTCGCTGCATTCTTCATCACCGAACTGCTCGGCTCGCTCGTGCTCGGCGCGATGAGCGATCGCTACGGCAGGAAGGTCTTTATCATCCTTGGTCCTGTGTTGGGTGCGATAGCTGTTCAGGTAACCGCGATGACCTCACTGCTGTGGCTGCTGGTGTTCGCCAGATTACTCGAAGGACTCTCAACCGGGAGTTCAGTACCCGCCACACTCGGCTACATCTCCGAAGCGACCGTAGGGCGCCCTAACTTGCGCGCGCGAATAATGGGCTTATTCGAGATAACCCTGGTCGGGGGCATCGCTCTGGGCGCGGTGGCAGGCGGTTATCTTTGGAAGTTCTTCGGGAGCGCCCGAACAGTATTAGGAATCGAGTTAATCGTCCCGGCTTTCAGCATTAATGGGTTGATCTATCTGTTAAGCGTCGCAATCTTTGTCTGGGGCCTCAGAGACGTGAGGCGGCGATCGAGGAGTTCTCCTGGTGTGAAAATCCAGTCGTCTCATATTAAGGCGGTGCACGCAAAGCTCAAGCATTACTACGAGGTCTTCAAGTCGCCGGCGGTGTTGATGTTCAGCCCGGCATGGATTGCCATCTTTTCGATCATAGGAGTGTGGACTAACCACAGCGTCGGGTTGTTGACGGGCAAAGACCACTTCGACGGGCAAATGCTCACAGGGACTATCGCTCCGGAAAAGTTCGGGAATGGGTTTGCGACGCTGGCTGCGTTCTTTGCCCTGGGCGTCCTGGCATGGAGCTTTGTGCTCGGCCGGTTTCGCAAGACCAACGTTATGCTGGTCAGCACGCTCGGCCTGTTCGCGTTGTTGTTGACGGTTTCTGGGCTGAACCACCTCGGATCGTTCTCAAGTCCGTTCTACTATTCGCTGCTTGGCATGTTGTTGATTGAGGTCCTTATCGTGAGTGGCTTTACTCCTGCGGCGTTGACCTATCTGGCGGATGTGACCGAGAGCTACGCTGCGGACCGCGGCTCGATAATGGGACTCTACTCGGTCTTTCTCGGTGTGGGCCAATTGGTGGGAACATCGGCTGGCGGATACTTCGCCGATTGGAACGGCGTAGACGGACTAGTGCTATTGAGTGCGATCCTCAGCGGGATAACGGCTATCAGCCTGCTTGCGCTTCGGAGACGCGAGATGGCTGCAGCGGACCAGCTCAAAGTCGAGACCGAGTAGTGCGGCACGGGGAGATGAAGATCGACCCGTCTCGTGAGAATACCCAAAGGAATGGATATTTTCCAAAAATTTGAAATGATTCCGCCAACAGCGAATCTGGTGACGTCACACCAGCCTCTCTAAGTTAGATATCACGAAACGTTACGGTAACGGCGGGAATGGCAGGCGCTTGGGTATGTGAGTTGCCAGACCACCGGGCGACGGTTCCGACCAACGAGGCAACGAATCAAATTCAGGCACCTTTGAGTGAGTCAATGAGACGCCTTGCAATGGAATCTGTTGGTGATATAATGCCGATCGTCGCGGCGGATCCTTTCAAGATTCATTCGAAGCTGTTCAACGCGAGAGCTGCGGCGCACTAGAAATAATCCTGACTTTCATATTTTCCCGGCTTCATATCGACGCGCCTCATAGACGCCTGGCTAGCGGGCAAGCGTTCAGCACACGCGTCAGTCCGGGCTAATCGCTAGCCAAGCCCTGGGGGCACACGTCACTCACTTAAGACGAGGCTCGCCGGCAATCAGGCGGGCTGTGACTCAGCAATAGGGTTGCCTTTTAAGGTAAACACGGGAGGATCACATGCAACGACTGAAAACAATCACGCTCACTTTCTTTTTGCTCTTCAGTGTTCTTGCGGTTGCTCGTGCGCAGACTGCGGCGACTATCTCGGGCACAGTGACTGACCCTCAAGGCGCAATAGTGCCGGGGGCCACCGTCGCGCTGCTCGATACAGCGACCAATCAAGAACGCAAACAGACTACAAACGACGCCGGGCAGTACCTGTTCACGTCGGTCCAGCCCGGGGTCTACAAGATCACCGTCACGATGCAAGGCTTCCGCCAGGCGGTGATAGCATCTCAAAAAATCGACGTTGCCAAGCAGCACTCGGTCAACGTTTCGCTTGAGGTTGGCGTAATGACTGAGAGGGTTGAGATCACCGCCAGCACCGGAAGTGAGCTGCAGAAGCTGGATGCTACTGTAGGTAGTGTCATAGGGGCCGACGCGCTTTCACGCCTGCCAAGCTTAAGCCGCGATGCAACTGCTCTGCTAAACCTCCAGCCGATGGTCACCCCCGGGAGGGGCGAGGGCGAAGGGACGGGCGGCCAGGTGGCTGGCGCGCGCAGCGATCAGAACACCTTCATGGTGGACGGCGGGGATGCCACCAGTAACACCGATGGCAATGGGGCGTATAACACCAACTTTGCGGGCTCGCCGCGAGCGGTCGTTCCCACACCCGCCGAAAGTCTGGAAGAATTCCGGGTCAATACCAACAACCCGAACGCCACTTTTGGACGTTCGGCTGGCGCTCAGGTGAACCTGGTGACCAAGCGCGGAACGAATCAGTTCCACGGTTCCGCTTACTGGTATCACCAGAACGACAACCTGAATGCCAACACGTTCACTCGCAACCGCCTCGGCCAGAAGGACCCCGAGTTGAAAGACAACCGCTTTGGGCTTTCCCTGGGCGGTCCAATCTGGAGGGACAAGACTTTCATCTTCGGGCACTACGAGGGGCGACGCTTCCCGCAGTCCGGGGACATTCTCCGCCTTGTGCCGACCGACACATTCAGGGCGGGCATCCTGCGCTTCAAAGATCTCAACGGGAACGTAACAAGTTACAACCTCGGCACCTCGACCGCGTGCGGTCCCGCTAACAACTCGCGTTGTGATCCGAGGAACAAGGGCATTAGCCCGGTCGTTAGCGCTCAGTTGAACCTTCTACCCAAAGGTAACGACCCGTCCTCAGGCGACGGGTTGAACACGATTGGTTTCCGGGCGGCGGCGCCGTTCTCACTCGTCGAAGATTTTGGTGTTACCAGAGTGGACCATCACTTCTCAGACAAGTGGCAGTTCATGGGCAGCTACCGCTATGGCCGCACGGCTCAACCATCGCTGGCCCAGATCAACATAGCGAGTGGAAGCCCGGTGTCTACGGCCAACAGACCGCTTCAACCGCGATACGTTGTAGGCGGTCTCACGGGACAACTCACTCCTCGCCTGACCACTGACTTCCGCTTCAACTGGCTGCGCCACTGGTGGGAGTGGGCGACCCAGGCACCGAGCCCTCTAGTGCCCGGCACGAACGCAGCGCTGGCGATTGCAGGCGAGGCCGTAAACAGTTTCATCGATGAGCCGGTGAACATCGACACACAAAACGCCCGTGGTCGTATCTGGAACGGAAGAGACTATACGTGGCAGGACACGACCACTTGGGCCAAAGGTGACCACACTTATCAATTTGGAGGCCGCTTTACCCATCAAAACATCATCCACCAGCGCGATGACAAAGTCGTGGGAGGGCTCACTTCGCTGATCTACCAGGTGACAAAGGGCACTAACGTCCTCATCCCCGAGGCGAATCGGCCGCCGACGTGCGGGGGAGGCATAACCACCAACTGTCTGCAGTCAGGTGACGTCACCCGCTGGAACACGCTTTATGCGGCGACGCTGGGAATAGTCGACAGGGCCACGGTCCTGGCCACTCGCGACGGCAGCCTGAAGCTTAACGCCCCAGGCACTCCGTTGCGCGAGGAGGTCAAGGTCAATGCGTTCGAGCTGTTTGTTAATGACATCTGGCGAATCAAGCCGTCGCTCACGTTGAGCTACGGCCTGACCTACAACGTACAGTTGCCGCCCACGGAGAAGGAAGGCAAACAGACCTTGATGGTTGACACTGGCAACGGCAACAAGATCCTCGACGTCAGGAGCTTCCTCAAAGCACGCGAAGCAGCTGCGAATGCGGGCCAGGTCTACAACCCGGTGATTGGCTTTCTTCCGGTGAAGGAGACGGGACGCAAGTACCCGTATGATCCCGACTGGAACAACTTCGGTCCGCGGCTCGCCGTTGCGTGGAATCCATCGTTCAAGAGCGGTTTCATGGGCAAGTTGTTTGGCGACCGCAAGAGCGTATTGCGAGGCGGCTACGGGCTCAGCTACGACCGGATCAACGGCGTTGGGATCGTAATGGTCCCGATCCTTGGCGTGGGTTACGGGCTGGCGCTTACCTGCGGGGGTCCCAGTATTGGCGGTCAGTGTCTTGGTGGCGGGGGGACCAACCCATCAACCGCGTTTCGTATCGGGGTTGATGGCAGCACGGTACCCTTGCCTTCTATTCCCGCTGCGGAGCTGCCGATCACTCCTGGCGTGAACAGCACTCCGGAGTTTCTCTCCTTCCAGATCGACCCGAAACGCCAGGTCGCATCCTCGCACGGATGGGACTTCACGATGCAACGCGAGTTGCCTGGGGGCATGCTGGTCGAAGTTGGCTACGTGGGCCGCGTGTCGCGTGGTCTGTATCAAGGGCTTGATCTGAACCAGGCTCCTTTCTTCATGAAGGATCCGAAGTCAGGGCAGACCTTTGCTCAGGCCTTTGACGCGGTTGCCGCCGCAGTCAGAGCTGGAAACAACGCTCCTTCGCAGCCGTGGTTTGAGAATATGTTGAGAGGGAGCGCCTTCTGCTCACCTAGTTGTACGGCTGGCGTAGTGGAAGAACTTGGCGGTTCAATCTCAACGGGCGCCGCTTACGACGTGTGGAGAGGTATTAATGATAGTCTGATCACCGGTCCAGCGATCATCGATTCAATCGAGATGCTGTATATGATCAGTGACACTGGCCGCTCTGACTATCACGCCGGGTTCGTTACGTTGAACAAGCGGATGAGTCATGGTCTCACATTCGGCGCGAACTACACCCTATCAAGGGCGCGAGACATGATCGGTATCAATCAGAACTCGCTCAACTCCGCTACCAACGCTTACAACCTGGAGTTTGACTTCGGCCCGGCCCTCTTCGATCGCCGGCACACCTTGAACGCGTACTGGTATCATCAGCTACCGTTCGGGCGCGGTGGGCACTGGTTCGACAAGGTGATCGGTGGGTGGTACACCTCGGGCATCTATACCTATGCCAGTGGGCTGCCGCTCGATTTTTACCAGGGTGTCTGCCAGGAGTTTGGTCAAGGCGTCTTCGGAAACTGCGACGCGATGGTTCCGACTAAGGGCCACTTCGACTCCTCGGTGAACAAGGCTGTGGTTGGCTCGGGCGGTGTCGGTACCAATGCCGGCGGCGGAGGGACGGGGCTCAACTACTTCAAAAACCCCGAAGAGGTCTACAACAGCTTCCGCCAGATTCGGATCAGCGAAGACACCAATCGTCATCGGGGCGCAATCCGAGGGCTGGGTCGCTGGAACGTGGACCTGTCCATCGGCAAGCAGACGACGATTAGCGAAAGGGTTCGCGTCCGCTTCTCTGCTGACTTCACTAACATTTTCAACCGGGTCGAGTTCTCCGATTTGACCTTTCTCGACTTCAACGATCCAGCCGCGTTCGGCGTTCTGAACTCGCAGTACAACCAACCGCGCTTCATCCAGCTCGGATTCCGCGTGGAGTGGTAGTTTCGTCGTAAATGAGGCGGGGAAGCCTTTGGGCTCCCCGCCGTTTTTGATACCTCTGCAATCCTGACTTCTTTGTTCTCAGAGGCCTGCAGCATGAAAATGTTCGGACTCTTCGCCCTAACGGACTGGATGATCTAGTGTTGCGCGAAGATACTCCTAGGCACATGGTGCCCCATATCTGCAGAGGATACAGAGGAAGGGGATTGAAATGAAAAACGCTTTTGCGACACGTATTGCCAGTGCGGCGTCCGCCGCCTTTGCGGCAGTTGCTATCGCTTCGGGAACCTCGACTCTGCTCCTCGCACAACAACCCGCTCCTGGACCTCCATCTGGTTCGAAACCGACTTTCTATCCGCAGCCGAGCGGCGCAGACCTTGACAGGATGGAGCGCGACAGGCACTTCCGCGATTTGGAGATGATCGAAAAGGTGATCTCGAAAGAGAAGGCCAAACCCAACCAGCGGGACCGTGAGATGGCCTTGAGACAGGCTACTGAAGACTTCCAGCGCTTACTAGATATCAATCAGGAGACGCTTACTTCAGCGGGGGCTGCCCTTGATTATAAACGTGTTTTCGAAACAACAGCGGAAATACAAAAGCGGTCGACAAGACTCAAGTCCAACCTTTTGCTTCCGGTAATCGTGCCCGACAGAGAGAAGAAGCTTCCGAACGAAATGGACGATAGTTACCTCAGCGCCTCAGTCTCGGCGCTTAGACAACTAATCACAAACTTCGTTACGAATCCTGTTTTCTACGGTGACGGCTCGATTGACGCTAAACTTCAGGCGCAGGCCGCGCGTGACCTCGATGGCGTAATCGAGCTTAGCGGAAGGATCAACAAGAGAGCTGAAAAGCTGGAGAAAAGCCCTGGGAAATCCAAATAGATTGCGATCCACCCAAACCGCCACCGTCCCTGCTTGACATGCTCACGTCCGGCGCGTGTAAGCCTTAGCCGTTATCTCCTACCACGTGCCTCCACCGAGATAAACTCGTTCTCGCGGCTGCCGCCGAGCGCCACTTGAAAAAGCGGCCGCGATTAATACCTAGGCTCGAGGGCTAGCCACCGTGGCGACTTCACCCGGTCGACAGGCTGGAAGGCAAAAAGAAGAACGCGATAGCAAAGATCAAGTAAACCGCCAACAGCAACACACCCTCCATCCAGTTTGATTCGCCGTCGGCCGCGACCAGGCTGACGATCGCGACCGCGAGCCCTACTGTGATTACCTCAAATGTCGTGAACACTAAATCCATTGGACTGCCGATCGCGTAGCTCAGGAACACGAGCACCGGCGCTACGAACAAGGCGATCTGCATGCTCGACCCCACGGCGATGTGATATGCCAGGTCCATCTTATTCTTCATCGCCATCAGTATTGCCGAACTGTGCTCGGCGGCGTTGCCGATAATCGCCACGGCGATGACTCCCACAAAGACTTCCGTGAGCCCTAAAACCTTTGACGCGGGCTCAACGGCGTGCACAAGTAGCTCGCTCATCCAGGCTACCAGCGCAGTCGCGCCCAGTAGTACTAGACCTGCAGTCTTCGGCCGCATCGACGCCACCTCCTGGTGCTCGCCGACGGGTCCCAGATACAGGTCCTTGTGAGTGCGAAGCGCGAAGACCAGGCTCAGAACATAAGTTACGAACAGCACGATGGAAATCTCGAGACTGATATTCTTCTCGGCGCTCCCGGCTGCGCCTAGCGTAACCCAGTGGAAGAGCGCCGGCACCAGCAGAGCTATAGCGCTCAAAGCCATCAACGTGGCGCTCATTGTTGCCGCGGTGCGGTTGAATTTCTGCTCCCTGTGTTTGAGCCCGCCAGCCAGTATGCTAGCGCCGAGCACCAACAGAATGTTTCCGAGAATGGAGCCAGTGAGCGATGCCTTGACCACGTCGGTGAGTCCGGCGCGGAGGCCTTGAAAGGCGATGATCATTTCTGCGGCGTTCCCAAAGGTCGCGTTCAATAATCCGCCGATACCCGCGCCCAGTTTCACCGCCAGACTTTCCGTCGCCTTGCCCATCCATCCGGCGAGTGGGATGATCGCGAGCCCTGAGGCGATAAACGTCCATATTTCCGGTGCGTGCGAGTAGTGAAGGACCGCCGCTAACGGGATGAAGATCAACAGCACATCAAGGGCGTGCTCGAGCAGAAATTGATTGAGGACTGATTTCTTCATAAGTGGTCTCGTGTGCCGAATAGAACACGGATAACGCTGATGCGACGGATTCGCGCGGATCAGATCCGTAATCATCCGTCCAACCAGCGTCATCCGTGGTCTATCTTCTAGCCTTATCGATAGCCGCAGCCATCTGATCCATGATGTCGCGTTCGCTGAAGGCCATCCAACCGTGACCCTTGCCGGGGCCGTAGATGATCCTCCCTTCATAGGGCGGATCGGCCTTGGAAAGAAACGCGTCCAGCAGATGCACCGCGTTGTTCAAGAAGTATTCGTCCGCCTCGCCCACCCAGATCGTGAGCTTGCCGCGCAGCTTCGGTCCAAGCGTCTTCCAGTTCTGCTCGAGAACCATTCGTAGATCGTACTTCTTCCAATGCTCCGCCAGTGCGCTATTGATCTTACCGGACTTGGAATCCCAGAGCGAGGCAGGGCGGCCATCCGCCGCGCGAGGTCCATACGTCGCATTCCAAGCTCCCCACTGCTCGCCTGACAGCGTGTAGCTGTCGCCGAGCCCCATCACGTTTTCCATCTGACACTCGTGCCGGATGGTGAAGCGGACGTCGCCATTTAGCTCGCGCGCGCTCGTCCGCTCAAAACCGCGCTTGTTCACGTATGCATTCGGATCTTCGTAGATGTTGATGAGCTGCAATGCTCGAAAGTCGACGCCGTCCGGAAACCCCGACCATGTCCCATTGAAAAAATCAGGATAAAAGATCTGTAGCGCGAGCGACACCCATCCGCCCGTCGAGCCTCCATCCAACACGCGTGCCCAGGGCTGACCGATGCAGCGGAACTTCTCCTCGACGTAAGGAATCAGCTCTTGAGTGATCGCGTCGCCGTACGGGCCGTTGTTGTCGGAGTTCACTTGATAACAATCGCCGTACGGGCCGTCGCCGTCCAGATGTAGAGAGACCATTCGCGGCGTGCCGTCGGCGAGCCATGTGTTTCTAAAGCCCGAACCCTCTCTCATCATTCGCTGCACGTTGGTAAAGCGAGCGCCGTAGCCCCCGATATGAACCCGCAACGGAAAACGTTTCGAAGGCTCGCTCTCGAAGCCGCGCGGCAGTATCACCCCGGCGCGCACATGGATCGGCCGCCCGTGAAACTTGCTAAGCAGGTTTGATTGAATCTTCACAAACTTGACGTACTCGGTGTCCGGCGGTAACTGCTCGGGGGGGACCTTCTCGGTGACTTCTAGCTTCACCGTCGCCCCTTGAGCGGGATCGAGATGAACCTTCCGCGGTGTGCCGTAAAGATTGCCGGGCGCGTTGACCGATTTCAGATCAGTGTTTGAATCGAACAACGCTTGCACGAAGTAATCGCCGGCAGGTAAACGCGCGAGGCTGTCCGGGGGAAAGGCGGCGCACTTTTCATCGATCGAGCCTACGACGCCGGGCGCAAAGTTGCTGATGTCACGAGCAAAAACCGGAGAGGCATCCAACCCAGTCTGGCCTATGGTGAGCCTGGGTTCGGGCAGGCTCTTCGGACTCATCACCACGAACAACCGCCCGTTTTGTGGAGATGGGATCAGACCCGGTGCGATTGTTACTTCGAATCGTAGCGCTGCCGTCCGCGCGCTGTGAGGTGGCGTGCAAAACGCTATCAGCGCGAGCACTATACCGGCAGCAGTCAATGGTTTCTTCATAGCTGGTGTCATTTGCGAGTTGAAGTGGCGCAGACTTTAGTCTGTGTCTGGTGATTGCTCCTGCAGCGGAGTTACCAGACACAGACTAAAGT
>JBBPIH010000086.1:0-4914 GCA_038040455.1 Acidobacteriota bacterium | reverse complement strand
TTTTTTTTGGTGTTTTCTTTGCCGACGATTTTTGTTTGTGCCTTTTTTTGCCGCGGGCGAGCAATCACCCAGACACAGACTAAAGTCTGCGCCACTTCAACTCGCATTCCCCACTGACCTTCCCGTCCTCGAGAATGGTAATCCGCTCTGTCTACTTGAGCGGTGCTGTCGGAGTCAACGCTCACTTCCTCACTCGACTTGAGCGAGAGATGCAGGGTTCAGCAGCTTGAGTAACTGGTCGCGGGCGCGGTCGACCGCCGCCTGTTCTTTTGACTCGATGGTGATCTTTACTCGATAGTCGTCGCGAGTAAAAGTTGGGTACGAACCGATGTCAACACCAGGGTGAGATGCTGCAACCTCGTCGAGGCGGGGCGCTATATCGAACTCGTCTTCGCGGGTATAGATAGTATGGGTGTGAAACGGCTCAGCGCGGAACCGCTCTCGCATCGCCTCGAACTTTTTGCGAAACAGCTCGGGTACCCCCGGGAGCAGATACACGTTGTTCATCGCAAGCACGGGCCAGCGCATATCAACCTGGTGGATCAGCTCCGCACCCTCCGGCGTATCTGCCATTCGCAAGCGCGCAGAGTCAATGCCGTCGCCGAAGTAGCCGCGCAGCATTGCCTCAAGCTCCGGATGCCGTACAACCTCGCGGCCGAATGCGCGAGCAACGCCTTCGATAGTCACGTCGTCATGAGTCGGACCGACTCCGCCTGAAGTGAACACATAATCGAATTGCGCAGCGCATTCGCGGACTGCAGCCGCGATGACGTCGATATCGTCGGGAATAATCACGATGCGCCGGAGCGCCACTCCAAGCCTGTGCATCTCCCCGATCAAGAAGCTGGCGTTCTTGTCTTCGGACTTTCCGGTCAGAATCTCGTTGCCGATTACTACGATGGCCGCGGTCTTCTGTCGCATAGCAGACATAGTAGCTTCTGCGCTGACTAGCGGCAACTTAACCTCGGCGGGAACAGGAGCAGGGAACAGGAGCAAGGAAGGGGAGCATGGAGTTCCAGGCTTCAGCCTGCCTTCTATTTGGCAGCGGGGAGAAAACTAGGCTGAAAAAGCCTGAACTCCATGTCATCTTTGCCAATGCTGCTCTTCGCCAATGCTTGAAAGACCAATGCCAATGAAATAGAATCACTCACCCAATCCCCTCGCACTAAAGGAGCAACGATGCGCATTAAGCCTTGCCTGATAGCTTGCGTGCTAGTGCTGTGCACCCTCGCGGCGTCACTCGCCGCAGGCCAATCTTCGGGTTCGCGTGGGTCTCGTGCCAACGCCACCAAGATCGTCAGCGGCAATGGGACCCGGTCTTCCGAGTGGCCTATGTACGGCCGCGACCTCGCTGGTTCGCACTACAACCCGAATGAGAAACAGCTCACGCCAGCGACGGTCAGCCGCCTCAAGCCAAAATGGATATTTGAAACCGGCGCCGACGTCTCGAGTCAGCCCACGGTTGTGGGTGGAGTCGTCTACTTCGGATCGTGGGACGGCAAGGAGTACGCGGTTGATGCAAAGACCGGCAAGAAGATTTGGGAGTTTGAATCAGGCCAGCCGTCGCGTAGCGGCGCTGCCTACGCCGACGGTGTGATCTATTTCGGCGACGTAGCCGGACGCCTGTTCGCGCTGGACGCGAAAACCGGCGCGCAGATCTGGAAAACGAGAATCGACCCTCACCCCATGACTATGGCCACGAGCGCGCCGATCTACTACAACGGCCGCGTCTACATTGGGGTGTCTTCGCGCGAAGAAATAGCAATGGCCGGGAACCCTAAGTACGAATGCTGCACGTTTCGCGGCGGGGTCGCGGCGTTCGACGCGAAGACCGGCGCGCAAGTCTGGCGCTTCTACACCGTCACCGAAGAACCTACGGAACGGGGCAAAGACAAACTCGGCCGCAGAATCTTTGGTCCGTCGGGCGTAGGCGTGTGGTCGACGGTTGCGATCCATCCAGAAGAGAAGCGTATCTATATCACTACCGGTGATGATTACACGAAGCCGGAATCAATGCTGTCCGATGCGATCATCGCGTTAGATCTCGACACCGGCAGGATGGTCTGGTCATATCAAGCCACCCACGGCGACGTTTGGAACCTGAACTGTATTCAGAATCCGAAGGAGTGCGGGCCGGACCACGATTTCGGCACTGCTGCAATTTCGTTCAAAGGCGCGGGCGGCAAGAAGCTGATCGGCGCGGGGCAAAAGAGCGGCTGGTTCTACGCGGTGGATCCGAAAGACGGAAAGCTCGTTTGGAAAACCGAAGTCGGGCCGGGCGGATTTCTGGGCGGCATTGAGTTCGGCGACGCGACTGACGGCGAGCGCATCTACGTAGGCATCTCGAATCATCCAAAGCAAGGTTCTGTTTCCGCGCTTGATGGCGTGACGGGCAAGATTCTTTGGCAGACGATGAGCCCGGACGGCAAATCGAATTTCGGACCGGTCAGCGTGACAGGGACTGGAGAAAACCGGCTGGTTTTTGCGGGATCTTCGGGCAACTTCATCCGGGCTTATGACGCGAAGACCGGAAAGATACTGTGGGAGTTCGATACGGGGGGCGGCGTTGGCGGCGGACCGACGATCGTCGACGGCGTTCTCTACATAGGCTCGGGCTATCAGATGCTGCGAGTCGGCAAGCCCAACAATAAGCTGTACGCATTCTCGCTTGATGCTAAGTAGGTCGCGACGGATGGACGATGAGTGGTAGAAGTTTGCCTGCTCATCACTCATCGGCTTATTCTACCGGGTGGAGGCAAGTTGGCCTGGCTCAGTCAAAACGGCTCATCGGCGCTCGGACCGTAGATCGAAGGTACCGTCGAACCCATCGGTCTTAAATAAGTCGAAAGCTGCCCTCGGTGATGCACTGCATCAAACAAAAACTCCCAGCCAAAATGGTAGCCCGTCCCCCGTGAGATCTCGTACTCGCCGTACACAAACCTGAACTCTTTCTCCCACACCCCGGCATCGAGCTCATGAAGACGCTTAGCAAAATCCTCGTGATTCCGATCGTAAGCCGTGAGAATCTCCTCGACCGTCGCGGGGGCCGGGAAGTCCTGCCATTCGACCGTCCCTTTTTCCAACCCTTCGACCAGCACCTTCTCCTCCATGACTATCAGCCACGCGATCTCGCGCGCCGTTCGTGATTTTGGTTCGGGCTTGTAGTCGGATTGGTCTTGGGGAATGCGCGAGATGACTTTGCGAGTCGCCGGCGCTTCCTTCTCCCAGAACTTCAAGAACAACGCTTTCTCATCCACAGTTGTCTCTCCTGACTCACTTAATCTTCTTGCCCTTCATTTCCTGGTCGTTCAAGTTGACCACGATCTCGATTACTTTTCCTTTCTCATCGCGGATAAACTTAACTTTGGCGTTCACGTTGGTGACCGAAAAAGATCCGTCCTCTTGAGGCACCAACTCTTCCTTGGTGTCACCCTTTGGCTGTCCGAACAGCTTGTCGCCCTCGTGAGTAATGACAAGGATGCCTATCGGCGCTTCGTACTCGCCAACGTAGTCGTCGAAGGTCTTCGGGTCAGCCTTGCCGGTTTGAGCGGCGGGCGTCGCTGGTTTCTTGTCGTCAGGCTTGGCAGAATCGGCAGGCTTTTGATTTTCGACCTTGCCTGCCTTGTAATCAGCTAGCCATTCGACCTCGACCGTCTCCGCGGCGCGTCGCTCTTTTTCTTTTATCAGCCATTGTCCGCGCTCGTTCCATGGTGGCCCACCTTCGGGGTCCACGTGACAGAACGTGCAGTCCTTAGCGCCGAACTTCTTCGCCTTAACGAGCAGCGGCGGATACGCGAATGATTGGCCGGCTAGCGCGGCGATGAAAGCGGCTATGAAAGCGAGTGATACTGCAATCTTGATTCTCCTCAATTTTGTTCTCCTTGTATTGATCACTGTTCGTTCATGGACGATATTGCCCTAAGAGCCCTCCTATCGCAACTTCTTAATTGATTCCAGAATCAACTCTTCAACCTTGGCCCACACCTCAGGATCATATTCCATTCTGGTGTGAGCAACTCTGAATGCCTTTTTCATCAGTGAGACTTTTGAAACGTCGATCTGCTTGTGACTGTAGTCGAACTTGAAGTTACCGAGGATCGTGGTCGTCGCCGGATCTTCGGCGCGAATCTCCGGCTCGCCTCGAATGAACCAACCGTTTCTCTGAAAGAGATTCGCGGCGCTAGCGACGTTTGAAGGGATCATCCCGTCGCCGCGTCCGACGCTGTCTACTTGAACCGACAACAACACCGGAACGTCCATTTTTTTCAGTTGCCTGGCGAGCTTGACCACCGCTGCGCCGCCGAAACTTTGGCCGTAGAGAATCAGCCGGATCGAGGCGCGCTCTCGCTGGTCGAGGTTGCCGTCGCGATTGTCGTCAAACGCATTGCTGACCAACTCAATTGCCAGTGATCGCTTTTTGTTCTCGACCGTCTCGACTTTAATCTCAGGGTCGTTCCTCGCCCGCAGCTTCAAGGCCAGCTTGCGCACGCTGCGGTCGTCGTTGTTCCAGGGTTCACGGCCGCCCATGAACCCGAGGATCAAGATTTGACCTTGTGGCAACGGCGTCGGCGTCGTGAAGTGGCGATAGCGTTGGCCTCGCGGAAAAATGCAACCGCTATGGAAGGTGAGGCAGATCAGAGTAATAAGGAGCAGCCTACCGCATTGGGAAGTTGGAGAACACATATCCGCACCGCAGTATACTCAGAGGTCAGAGGTCAGAAGGCAGAAGGCGGAAGGCAGAAGGCGGAAGGCAGAAGGCAGAAAGGCAGAAGGCAGACGTTAGGTTGCAACCGTACCTAAACCTGCGCCCCGACGATCTGCCACTGCGTTCCGCTTTGCCCTGACATCTGACTTCTGACCTCTGCCTTCTGCCTTCTGCCTTCTGCCTTCTGCCTTCTGCCTTCTGCCTTCTGC
>JBBPIH010000121.1:0-1575 GCA_038040455.1 Acidobacteriota bacterium | reverse complement strand
AGGAGGCCGATGCGCAGGTCGTGGGCCGTGACCTCAAAGTGCAGGCGGTGCTCACGGGACGCATGGTCCAGCGTGGCGACAATCTTTCAATCAGTGCGGAGTTGGTGGATGTACGCAACAATAGTCACCTTTGGGGCGAGCAATACAACCGCAAGCTCTCGGACATCCTAGCGGTGCAAGCAGAAATCTCGCGCGAGATCTCGGAGAAGTTGCGGCTGCAGTTGAGCGGCGAGCAGCAGAAGCAACTGACCAAACGCTACACCGACAATACTGAGGCATATCAGCTTTACCTGAAGGGTCGCTATTACTGGAACAAGAGGACAGAAGAGGGGCTGAGGAAAGGCATCGGCTATTTTAATCAGGCGACAGAAAAAGATCCGAATTACGCTCTGGCTTATTCTGGCTTAGCCGATTCCTATAACTTCCTTGGAGCGTTTGGAATTGCTGTGCTACCGCCAAGAGAGTCAATGCCGAAAGCAAAGTCGGCGGCGACGAGGGCATTGCAGATCGACGATGCGCTCAGCGAGGCTCATACTTCGCTGGCATTCGTCAGACTCTACTACGATTGGGACTGGCTGGAAGCCGAAAAAGAATTCAAGCGAGCCATCGAGTTGAACCCGAATCACGTGTCAGCTCACCAATGGTACTCGCACTACTTGATGGCGAGTGGCCGGACTGATGAATCCTTTTCTGAAGCGAAACGGGCTGAGGAGCTCGATCCTCTCTCGCTTCCAGCGAGCATGAATCTGGGATGGCAATCCCACTTCGCGCGTCAGTACGATCAAGCGATTAAAGAATTGCTGAAGACGCTTGAGATGGACCCGAGCTTCGTTCAAGGGCATTGGGGCCTAGGGTTGGCTTATGAGCAGAATGGGATGGTTGAAAAAGCCGTCGCGGAGTTTCAAAAGGCGGTAGCCCTTAGTGAAGGCAGTCCAGTATACGTGGCCGCACTTGCGCATGCATATGCGGTATGGGGCAAGAGAGTCGAAGCGATGAAGATGCTCAACGAATTGGAGGATCTATCGAAGCGAAAGTATGTCCCACCGTATTGGATAGCAACGATCTACGCTGGTCTTGGCGAGAAAGACCGGGCGTTTGAATGGCTGGAAAAGTCATACGAAGAGCGTTCTGGCGGAATGGTTTGGCTTAAAGTTGATCCAAGGCTTGACAGCCTACGCTTCGATTCGAGGTTCATAGGTTTGCTGAGGCGCGTCGGGCTTGAGTCAGGACATAGCTAGAAAAAGATGAATGAGTCCCAGCCAGTAGCTGGCACGATCATTTCTCACTACCGCATGCAACGGCTCGGGGCGGGCGGGATGGGGGAGGTGTACCTCGCCGAAGACACCACGCTCGCACGCAGAGTAGCGCTTAAGCTGCTCCCGCCGGCATCAGTTGCCGACGAGAAGG
Organism: Acidobacteriota bacterium; assembly: GCA_038040455.1. Classification (GTDB taxonomy): domain Bacteria; phylum Acidobacteriota; class Blastocatellia; order UBA7656; family UBA7656; genus Onstottus_A. The sequence goes on along the minus strand of JBBPIH010000121.1, from coordinate 168 downwards.
CAAGGAAGCGGCTCATTCGCGAGGCTCAGTCGGCGGCGGCGCTCGATCACCCCAACATCTGCTCGATTTATGAAGTAGGCGAAGAAGGCTCGCGCAGCTTCATCGTCATGCAATACGTCGAGGGCGAAACTCTCGCCAAACTGATTCAGCGCAAGCCGCTCGACTTGC
>JBBPIH010000011.1:0-140540 GCA_038040455.1 Acidobacteriota bacterium | reverse complement strand
ATTGCCAACACCACCCCGCTTGAAGCCAACTGGTGCGGCCGGCTTGTCGTCGAGTTGTACAACGCAGCTAACCTCCCAGTGCGGCTTTATGCAGAAGAAGGCTTCATTCAGATTCTATTCTTCGAATCGGATGAGGAGTGCGAGACCAGCTACAGCGATCGAGGCGGGAAGTATCAAGACCAGAAAGGCCTGACGCTGGCGAAGCTGTGAGCGCTTAGGAACAGGCGTTCAGAGTACAAGCCTGGGAGCGCAGGCATCCCTGCCTGCTTTGCGTTGCGCTAGAAGAGGCAGGCAGGGATGCCTGCGCTCCCAGGGGGCAAGCCCACCTTCCCAACCTGTGATCCCACCCTGTTCTTGATTTCAGGCGAAGCTCAGGAACTCGCGAAGAGTGCTACCGATCTCATGCTCGCGCAACTTCGCCAGCGCACCGGCTTCTATCTGACGAACGCGCTCACGAGTGACCGAAAGGTCTTGCCCGATCTCCTCGAGCGTCCGAGGCGTAGAGCCCGCTTCCAATCCGTAATGCATCTTCAGTATTTTCGCCTCGCGGGGCGCCAGTTGCGCTAACGCCCGTTGAATTGCGGTGCGTCTCGACCAGTTGAGCGCCGCATTGAACGGATTCGCATAGTCGCCGTCGTCGATGAAATTAACTGCCGTCTCGCCGTTGTCGTTAGCCGGCACATCCAGAGTCAGCGTGTGCTGTGCGAATCCTAGAGCCTCGCTCACTCTATACGGCTCGACCGCAAGTCTCTCCGCTATCTGGTCCCCGTTTGCTTCGGCGCTGGTCTCTTCTCGAATTGCGCGCGACGCGCGAGAGGCCTTGTTTATCAGCGCGAGTTCGGAGGCGGGTAGTCGCACGACGCGGCTCTGCGTATCAAGTGCGCGGGCCATTGATTGGCGGATCCACCACATCGCATAAGTAGAGAACCTGAAGCCGCGCCGCCAGTCGAACTTCTCGACCGCGCGCATCAATCCTACGTTGCCTTCTTGAACCAGGTCGAGGAACGGCAAGCCCCTCCGTGAAAACTGGCGCGCCACAGAGATCACCAGACGCAGGTTTGCTTCGGTCATCTTTTGCTTGGCTGCGTTCATCTCGTTGATCGCGGCGGTGACTTTCTGCGCAAGATTGGTCAACTCGCGAGCCGAGGCGAGCCCACTCGCGATAATCTTCGCCACAGACGATTCCAGACAGAAGTCGTCCTGTTGCTTCGTCGCTAGCCGCAACGCGCGCTCCGATGCAGTCCTGCTGCCAGGTCCTCTCGCGCTCATCGGCCGAGCGAGATGGCCCGCCGTTTCCACTAGTGCTACCAATCGGCGTTCAGCAGCAGGGGTAAATGTGATTGATCTGATCGAGCGTGAGAGGCCTACCCGCCTTCGGACGTTAGAAGTTTGACTGATGCGCTTCCCGCGCGCGCGTTGCCGGACGGATCCGGCTTTCCGGGAACACAGATCGCGATATGTAAATTCGATCTGTGCCAAAGCAGGGTCCGCGAGTTGGGAAACCGGTAAAGACGTCGATGCATAGCCGCCAACCGTCGCTCTCTCGATCACATCTGCAGGGGTTTCCAGACCGCGACCGATGGTTTGCCTGAGATGCAAACAGTATTCGGCTACTACCAGCGATCTTGAAAGCAGCTTCATCAGGCGGATTCTCGATCGCTCGATACGCTTTGCTGCGGCAACCTCTCCTTCGGCAGTAAGCATGGAAGACTGGCTCGCCTCGCGCAGATAAAGCTTGAGAAGGTCCGTGCGATCGACATCGCCTGCCTCCTCGGCCTTCTCTTGCTCATTTGCGAAGCCGAATGAATCTTCGCCGTTGACTTCACCTTGCCCGTGTTCCAAAGCGCCTTCAATCTCTTCGATAGTCATTACCGTTTCTCCGACCGCGTCTAGCGAGTTCACCTGAACTAAGAACTTGAGGGCTAGCGACGCCTGTCTCGGACTTCTACGGTTCTGATTGTAGCCCGGGCCGGAGAACAAGAAAAATTAATAAAACTAAAACTGAATTTGATCCTTGCTAATACCGGATCCGGGACTTTGAGAGATGGAATGGAGGTACGTTCAGGGTGATCGGCAGCTGCGAGTCATTTCATCCAAGCGCTTACGGGCGAGCCTTCTCGAATGATCGTCTCCAGGCGATCCGGTCCTGTGGAGATTAGTGCGACCGGCGCGCCGCATAGTTCCTCGACACGGCGGATGTAGTCTTTCGCAGCCGGCGGCAGTTCATCGAAGTTTGTTGTGCGGCTCGTCGTGACTTTCCAGCCAGGTAAGGTTTCGTAGACTGGTTCGCACTCGGCCAGCACGTTCGCGCCGTAGGGAATGTCTTCCAGCAACTGGCCGCGGCAGCGATACGAGGTCGATATATTGATCTCATCAAACTCGTCCAGCACATCGAGCTTCGTCAGCGCGAGCGCGTCGAACCCGTTCAGCATTACCGCGTAGCGCACAACCGTCGCGTCAAACCAGCCTGTCCTACGTGGCCTGCCGGTCACGGCGCCGTATTCGTTCCCACGCTTCTGCAAGTAGGCGCCGTGCTCATCCAGCAATTCGGAAGGGAAGGGACCGCCTCCTACGCGAGTTGTGTACGCCTTCGCGATTCCCAGGACGCCGGTTATTTTCTTCGGCGCCAGACCCAGACCAGTGGCGGCCCCGCCGCAAGTAGCGTTCGATGAAGTGACAAAAGGGTACGTGCCGTGATCGACGTCGAGCATCGTCCCTTGCGCGCCTTCGATTAACACGGACTTGCCATCCCGCGTGGCTGTGTTGATCATCGTTGCCGTGTCCCGGATGAAAGGCTTGAGGCGTAAAGCTTCATTGAGGAAATCATCAAGCGTGGAATCGACATCTATCGCCTGAACATTCATCGAAATCAACTCGAGGTTCTTCTCCTCGACGTTCGCTCGAATCTTCTCGCGCAGGAGATCGGGATAAAGCAGATCGCCCGCCCGGATTCCAGTGCGCGCGGCTTTGTCTTCATAGGCCGGTCCGATCCCGCGCATCGTTGTGCCAACGCTGTTCGCACCCAGACGTTCTTCGCGCGCGCGGTCGAGCGCGACGTGATAAGGGAGTATCAGGTGAGCCCGGCTCGAAACGAACAAGCGGCCTTCGCATTCGACGCCCATCTCCCGAAGCTCCTGAAGCTCGGCGTTGAACGCGCGTGGATCGACGACTACTCCGTTGCCGATCAGGCAGGAGCATTCTTCGTGCAGGATGCCGGAAGGAATGAGTCGGAGGATGAACTTTCGATCGCCGATGCGGACAGTATGGCCGGCGTTGTGGCCGCCCTGATAGCGCGCGACGATGTCGAAATGCGGCGCGAGTATGTCGACGACCTTACCCTTGCCTTCGTCGCCCCACTGGGCGCCCACTACGACGACGTTTTTCATATCAGCCTATTAGGTCGCGGAATCCCGAAACAGTCCGCCTGAACCAGTTTCGCGCTTCGATGTTAGCGCAGGCGGGCAGATCCTGCGCCGAAACAAACCTACAGGCGCACACTGTTGATGGTAAGGTGTGCGCCTGTTTTTTAGGTGTCGTTGGCCCTCACCGCGCTCAAGAAACGGCGCCAAGAGCGCGGTCAATCATGCGGGCGATGTTTTCTTTCGACGTTGCGCCGACAACCCGGTCCGCTTCGGTACCACCTTTGAACAGGATCAAAGTCGGAATGCCTTTTATTCCGCACCGCTGAGCGGTAGGGTTATTGTCGTCGACGTTCAGCTTGACGACCTTCGTCTTGCCCTGATACTTCTCAGCCACCTGCTCAACGGCTGGCGCCAGCATCTTGCACGGATGGCACCATTCGGCCCAGAAGTCTACCAGCACCGGCTGGTCTGATTTGAGAACTTCCTGCTCGAAGTTCTGATCGGTCACATCACTAACTAACTCGCTCATCACTACCTCCGAGATTCAGTGCTTAGTACCGGCCACAGCGAGCCGGTCAGACCGTTGCGGAAGCGCCGACACCTACCAAAATTTGGTAAAGCTCGGCGTAATGCCTCGCCGACTCGGTCCACGAATAATCTGCGCGCATACCATTGAGCATCAAAGCGCGCCACAGATCGGGCTCCGCATATACGAGAATCGCTTCGTGAATCTTCTCGAGCAAGCGCTCTGAGTCGTACTCATAGAACTTGAACCCGTTGCCGCGAAGTGCAGTGTGGTCGAAGTTCACTATCGTGTCGTCCAGGCCTCCCGCTGCTCGGACAATCGGCACAGTGCCGTACTTCAGCGAATACATCTGGTTGAGCCCGCAGGGCTCGAATCGCGAGGGCATCAGGAACATGTCCGCTCCCGCTTCGATCTTGTGAGCCAGTTCGTTTGAGAATCCCAAATACACGCCGACTTGAGAACGCCGTGCGTCGCGCAACGCTTGAAAGGCCCGCTCATAAACTTCTTCGCCCGACCCGAGGAGCACGAAGGCGACCCCCGCCTCAAGCATTCTATCCGCGATCGAGAGAATGAGGTCGAAACCTTTTTGATCTGACAGCCGGGATATGCAGCCGATTAATGGGCGATCCAGGTCTTCGGGCAGGTCGAACGCGCGAAGGAGATCACGCTTGCACTCCAGCTTGCCGCTCAAGTCACTAGCGGAGTAATTCGCAGCAATGTAATTATCCGTTTCCGGGTTCCACTCATCGTAGTCGACGCCGTTGAGTATGCCGAATAGATCATTGCGCCGCGCGCGCAGCAGTCCGTCGAATTTCTCGCCGAACTCGGGCGTCTGGATCTCCGAGGCATAACGAGGGCTGACGGTCGAGATTGCGTCTGAGAAGACTAAACCCGCTTTGAGCGCGCTAGCGAGGTTGTAAAACTCGATACCACCTTCCGTTCGATAGATCCAATCGGGCAGGCCAAACTTGCGTAGCTGGCCGGGCGCGAAAAAGCCGGGAAACGCCATGTTGTGAATCGCGAACACAGTCTTCGTCCCGTCGAACGCCGGATCGCCGGTGTAAACCGTCTTCAAATACGCGGCTAAAAGGCCGGTCATCCAATCGTTCAAGTGGATGATATCGAAGCGCTCGCCGAGCGCTTTGGCCAACTCGAGCACCGCTCGACTGAAGAAAGCAAAACGCTCCGGGTCATCTTGCTCGCCGTAGAGTTTTGCTCGTGAGAAGTATTCGGGTGCATCAATGAAGTAAACCGGTACTTCCCCGGAACGATCAACGTAGACGGCGACGCGGCGCTCGCCGAAATTGAACGGCACCGAAAGCTCGCCGGGCAAGCGCTCACTGATAGCTTCAATCTTCTCAAGTTTGTAGCGCGGCATGACGATCTGAACCTTGTGTCCGAGCCGCGCCAGCGCCTTCGGAAGGGCGCCGGTCACGTCCGCCAGACCGCCGGTCTTTGCGTACGGTACCACCTCCGACGCTGCCAGTAAGATATTCAAGAGCGCGCTCCCATTGTCAGGAATCTGTGCTGCATCCGAATGAAAAACAGTAGCCGACCGCCGACGAGGTTGTCAAGAAAACGGGCTCCGAAGATCGGCCTGACCTCAGACCGATACAAGCCGCATTAGCAACGAGTACTGAGTAGTCGAGCGGGTTGGGCGTCGTCTGTAACTATAAGAAAGAGGTGAGGACCAGACAGTTGTCTCATCGGTTAATCGACCGAAGAGCGTACGCGCTCTAATCTGTTAACCCGACCACTTCGTGGAGAGCAAATTCCCCCGTCTTGCCTGGAAGTGTCACGCAAATCGTCTTGCCCAGACGGACCCGCTCTCTGACTTCACGGTAGGTCTCTTCGGAAATCAGGAGCCCAGTCCCGGCTTGCTTGTTTGCGGCTTCGATTCGGCTGGCGAGGTTAACCGCATCGCCGATGGCCGTCACTCGCTTCAAACTCTGAGCTCCGATAGCCCCCACGACCACATCGCCATAGTGAATGCCCACTCCGATGTGAAAAGTCTTCGCGTAGATCGTCCGCAGGTAGGGTTTGAGATGTTCCATCGCCGCATGCATCTCGAGTCCTGCCCTGACGGCTTGCAGCGCGGCTCCAGTTGTGTCTTCCATTCCGAAGAGAGCCATCAGCCCGTCGCCCATGTAATTGTCGATGTGTCCGACGTTGCGATTGATCACCTGCCCCATATCGTGAAAGTAGCGATTCAACACATGAACGACGTCATAAGGAGGAAGCGCTTCGGCGAAAGGAGTGAAACCACGAATGTCGGCAAACAATACGGCGAGCTGCCTCTCCTCTCCGACAGAGGTGGGCGCTTGTCCAACGGTTCGCTGGTCGGTCAGTTGAAGATCTTCGTCGTCGAGCACCAGGCGTCGAAGCTCCACATCTTTGCTGATCGTTGTCTGACAGGCTAATCGAAGTTCCGGTGTGAAATGCAGGCGGTCGGCAAGCACTTGCTCTTTGTCGTTGCGAGGAACGCAGTGTTCAAGCCCTTCGAGAATCAAGACACGACAAGTCGAACATCGAGCATTTGCCGCCGCACGCGTGAGCATGTGGGATACCCGCGCGTAGCGACACCTGAAGAACAGTCTCAGCCGGATCGGCTTCCACCGTCTTTTTATCAAGCATGTACGTTATGGTAGGCATACACCAAGCCTTTCGGATGAGTAACTCTCGCGCGATTCCGCTCAAGCGATGGGCGAAGTCTCCGTCCTCGGATTCGCAATTACGGGTGCGCAGTCTCGCTGACGATGCGGGAACGCGTGCTTTCGTTATTAAACCGATCGACTGCCGTCAGTCTATAGAAGTACGTATGGTCAATGACGACCCGATCATCCCTGAACGTCACAGTAGTCATAGGCTGATCGTTCAGCTTAATCCAGTTCGGATCAGGAGCGTCGGGGGAGTCCGCTCTGTAGACGTTGTATCCGCTCACATCCCGCTCGGGGCTGCTCGGCCAGAAGAGACTGATCGTTCCATTTGCAGAAGCGACTGAAACCGGGTCTGGAGCGGAAGGAGGAAACTTGTCGACGGGTCTGAAGGGCAGAAGCTCGCTATCTGTGCTCTCGATCAATCCGTTTGCCCCCTGTGAAAGCGCGCGCACAAAATAAACATAGTCAGCCAGGTACTGGAATCTGGAATCAGTGAAACTTGTGCCGATGACCGGCTCGGAGTTGAGCAACTCGCCTCCTAAGTCGCGCTTCGCCGGCCGCCGGTAGACGTTGTAGCCAACTACAGAGGCAGGAGTGACCCCGTCAACGTTTGCAGCAGGAGGACTCCAGAAGATCGTGATCGCGTCTTGTGCGTCCCTCACGTCTAACTTTGTTGGGGGCGTCGCAATTCCCGGTACGGGTTCCAGTGCGACGGTATTTGAAAAGGCAGCCCCTTGACCGCGTTTGTTGACATATCGAACGCCGTAGCGCAGCCGCGTGTTTCCGAGCTCCTTCGAGTTTGTCAGATTCACGGCGTCAGTGAACTGCAGATGACCAAGAGTTTTCGTCTGATCTTCAATCGTGGCACGATCCATAAAGCCGATCACCTGTGCAGTCTCTTCGTAGTCATCCGGATCGAGGATCGCTTCCTGATCGCGGCGCTCCTTCAGGCGATAGATGTCGACGCGTGAGATGTAGAAGCGGCTTGACTCGTCCTGAACCAGCGCCGGCGATGGCCACAACAACAATATGCTTGCGCCACGCTGGATCGCCGTCAAATCGGATGTGCGTTCAGTGAGGCGGGAGGGCGGGACAGGCGCGCCCACCTTTCCGCAAGAAGCGGAGACGAGCCCGATAGTCAAAATCCAAATCAACCTGCCGCGCAAACGAATGGCATGTGCTCCGAGAGAACTCGTCCTGATAAGCTGATGGCCGCCGCGTGGGGAGCAACGCGCTCGCAGGGTATGGCTCACAGTATGTACCGACTGAGGTCCTCGTTCTTAACTATCTCGGCCAGTTGCTTGTAAACGTAGGCTGAATCTATGTGGACGTTCTTTTCTTCAAGATCCGGCCCCTCGAACGAGTATTCGTCTAGCAGCGTCTCCATAATAGTGTGGAGTCTTCGCGCGCCGATGTCCTCAGTCTGTTCATTGACCGAGAAGGCGAAACGTGCGATTGAGTCAATTGCGTCATCGGCAAACCTGATGTCTATGCCCTCCGTCCCGAGCAAAGCGGTGTATTGTCGGACGAGCGAGTTCTTCGGTTCGGTGAGTATGCGCTTGAAGTCGTCGATAGTAAGTGGCTTCAACTCGACGCGGATGGGGAACCGTCCTTGAAGCTCGGGAATCAGATCAGAAGGCTTCGAAACGTGAAAGGCGCCCGCCGCTATGAACAGTATGTGGTCTGTCTTGACCATGCCGTAGCGGGTGTTGACAGTTGTACCTTCAACTATGGGGAGGATGTCGCGCTGAACGCCTTCGCGCGATACGTCGGGGCCTTGGCCGCCCTCGCGGCCCGCGATCTTATCGATCTCATCGAGGAATATGATGCCCGTTGATTCGACCCGTTCGATTGACAGGCGAGCGACCTGATCCATGTCGATCAGTTTCTGTTCCTCTTCCTGGACGAGATACTCCATAGCCTCGTCCACGCTCATCTTCCGCGACTTAGGACGGCTCCCGAACATGTTGGGAAACATGTCGCGCAGGTTGATGTCCATCTCTTCGATGCCCTGAGGAGTGTAGATCTCGAAGTGTCCCGGATTGGTTCGCTCCTGCACCTCGAGCTCGACTATGCGTGAGTTCAAACGTCCCTCGCGTAACTGCTGTCTCAGCTTCTCGCGAGTGCGTTCGAACTGCTCGTAGGACGAGTCGTTCTCGGGCTCTTCAACCTGTTTTGTTCGCGGCAGAAGCAGATCGAGCATGCGTTCTTCGGCATTCTGTTCGGCCTTTTCGGCAATCTCGGCGATCTTCTCTTCGCGTACCAGGTCGACCCCGATCTCAACCAGGTCCCGGATCATCGACTCGACATCACGCCCTACGTAGCCGACCTCCGTGAACTTCGACGCCTCGACCTTCAAGAAGGGCGAGTTGGAAAGCCGGGCGAGCCGGCGTGCGATCTCGGTCTTCCCGATGCCAGTCGAGCCGATCATTATTATGTTCTTGGGTATGACATCCTGAGCGAGTTCTGCAGGCAGCTTCTGGCGGCGGATGCGGTTGCGAAGCGCGATAGCAACTGCGCGCTTCGCGGCGTGCTGGCCTACGACGTACTTGTCCAGTTCTGCGACGATCTGACGTGGAGTCATTTCGTCGAGCCTGGGCTGATCCTTTACCTCACCGGATAGATAGATGACCATGATGTTGTTTCAAAACGTGGCTCAATAACGTTGACCACGATGATTGTTAGCTTATAACTCCTCGATGACCAGCTCGGAATTGGTGTAGATGCAGATTTCGCTGGCGATCTTCATCGCCTCTTGGACAACGTCTCTCGCGGAGAGGTCGGTATGCCGAAGCAGCGCGCGTGCCGCAGCAATAGCGTATGGTCCGCCCGAGCCTATAGCCACCACGCCGTCGTCGGGCTCTATGACGTCGCCCCCGCCTGAAAGAACCAGAGAGGTGTTTTGATCGGCCACGATCAGCAAGGCTTCGAGATGGCGCAGGTACTTATCGGTGCGCCACTCCTTGCCAAGCTCTACTGCTGAGCGCTGCAACTGCCCGTGGTACTGTTCAAGTTTTGCTTCGAACCTTGTGAACAGAGTAAAGGCGTCAGCGGTCGACCCTGCAAAACCTGCGATGATCTTGTCGTTGTAAAGGCGGCGGACCTTTCGCGCGCCGGACTTCATGATTGTCTTATCGAAGGTTATCTGGCCATCACCCGCAACCGCCACGCGATTGTCCTTGCGTACTGAAAGTATCGTTGTGCTATGAACCCTCGGCCGCGTGGGGGGGCGGGAACGCTTGACTGACATAGATGGCGAATATAATCCGCACTCCTGGCATTGTCAAGAAACGCTACATTGGGCCTGAGCTGCTGTAGTGGTTCAGGTGTAGCCAAATTACAGATTGAGAAACCAGGTCGCGACCCTCAGGCAGGGGACGCTTCGAGCAAGCAAAACTTGGCGTCATCATCGACACCCAACTGACTCATTTCCAGATTGAACGCGCCGTTGTTATCGTGCACTGTGATTGACCTGGAGGTGAGCAGGTTGGTCAGACGTAATTTGTCTTGTGCGCCAACTTCGCGAGCCACTTGCGAGATGTTCATTTGCGGGGAATTGAACCGGTGCCACGCCTCGGAGATTTGACCTAAGTAGGCAACGACTCGCCGGTGGTCTTTCCTTATGAAGCCTATCGCTCCATACACGCCAGGGTCGAAGAGTTGGAAATCACCTTTCTCGAAAACGTCATCGCGGGTGATCTGCAAAAGCTGGATGTAAGATTCTTTCAATGCAAAATCTGGCGGTTCTTCTGTCAGGGGTTTGATTCGCTGAACTGGAAGCCGCTCATGCTTTCCTTCCATTTGGCCTTCGTGGATTAACACGGAGCCCGGAATAGAAAGTATCAAGGCCAACGCGGCAAGATTGTCCGGTTTGCTAAACACCGATGCGGCCCGCGGCTCATCGTGATTCTCTATGAAGTAAAGTGAGCCCCGCAGCGCATCAGAGTCCCTCTGAAGACTCTCCACAACCCTCCCCAAATCGTGACCAACAAGTCCGTCATACAGCTTCTTTTCGTAGCACAGATCAAAGCCGAGCGCCCGGAGCTGGCGCTCCTTATCCCAGTAAGACTCGGCGATGAACTTAAAGTTTGGACTGATTTTCTTTATCTCGCCGATAGCCTGGTCCCAGAACTCACCTGGCATCTTCTGATCAAACGAGGTTTGGGGCAGTAATGGATACCATAGTTGTCGAAAACAGTCCCTCAGCACCAGCATCGCCATGTCGCACCGTACGCCGTCCGCAACCTTGCTGATGCGCTTAAGCACCTCGATCATTCTTGTTCTTAAACCGCTATTCGAGTAATCAAGCTGCGCTGTGTCATTCCAGGGAGAGAAGTAAGGATCGCGGCCAAAGGCGATTGTTTCGTCGGATTTGGCCAGAAAGAACTCGCTTGTAGACTGCTTGCGAGCGGTTGTATCGCCGCGTATGAAGGAGTCCCCGCGCTGAATGATCCAGGGCGAGTCCAATGCCATATGGTTTGAAACGAAGTCAACTATGACGGAAAATCCAACGCTGCGCGCCCGCTTCACCAGCCGCGCAAACTGACTTCTGCCGCCTAACGCACGGTTGATTTCATAGACCGGTACGGCGTAGGGGGAGCCCTCGAAGTCCTCTGAGGTGATCTTCGAGATCTTCCTTGCTCCGTCGCTGATCCGCCACACGCCCATCAGCCACAGGGCATTGAAGCCAAGCGGACTCAACTCTGCCAACTCTGCATCCGTTATTTGATCAAAGTTGGCGCAATGGACGCGGGTATTGATTTCGAATAGTCGCAAAGTAAGCCTTCACCGGAGCCTCTAACGGCCTGAAACATTCGGGCTTGAAGAGGCCGGACCTCTCCTCGGTAATTGCATTCAGCATCGAACTCCCGTGTTCGTTGACCGACACGAGCAATTGTGCCTGTAAGAGCTGGACTCATAGGTCGGTTCCGATAAGTCAAGCTGCTGCATATAGTTACAAGCCTGGTCCATAGCGATCTGATCTCTTACAACCTGCTCGGCAGGTACCCCTCAGCGTCAACGACATACTCTCCTGCAGCTTAGGGGCGACCAGCACTTGGTGATTCTCGAATGACCCTCTATGGCGCTTCGCCATAGAAGTCGTCATGTCTCTCAGTTAGTTTCGAGGATGTTCAAATGCTCGTAAATTGAACTTTCCCTGTGAGTTACGCGTCCCCTTGTGGACATCCTACCTCTCAATTATTGCATCTAGGAAAACAGCCGATTATGGTGTATTATGTTGGTTTGAAAAAACTTCATACTATGTACTGAATTGAAAGATGTCAACCACTATGTGGTTGATGCACTTAGGCGCCGCCGACGGTGGCGCCTTTTAGTTCGATCTAGTAATGGCGGATGACGGAAGGCAAGATGAAAGCCAGATTGGATAAGGATACCCTCATAACAACTCCCGAAGAGGCACAGGAGGACTTTGCGCCGGCCGGTGGCATCGAGCGCATTGTTGCGGAAATTGACGAGGACGAAGCCGAGTCGCTTTGGGAAGCCGTCACAGTCGAAGAGGAAGAAACTCCTGAGGTCGCTGAAGAAGCTTCGGAAGATGTGGACGTTGATCTGGAGCCCGGCAAGGATGAGTCCCTGGACCCGATGCGTCTGTATCTGCGCGAAATGAGTTCAGTGCCTCTGCTCAATCGAGAAGATGAGATCCGGATCGCTAAGCGAATCGAGCGGGGCAATAAGCGCATCTACAAGGCTCTTTCGAGGTCGTTCATAACGATCGAAGAGATAAGCCGGCTTAATGAGCAGCTCCTCGAGGGAGAAATAAATTCTCAAGATGTCGTCGATGTAGCAACGGACCCCGAAGCTGAGGAAGCACTGGAAGAGCAGCGCGAAGAAATTCGTCAGCACGTGATGGCCGAGTTTGAGTGGATAACCAAAGCTCACGACAAGCTCGTTAAGCTTTCGGCGAAGATCGAGGCGGAGCCCAGGTCTTCCAAAAAGCTCAAGAGGTTGCGTCGTCAGTACGCGCACAACCTCATCGAGTTGTCTAAGCGCGTGCGAGGCTTCTCGTTCACTGCCGAAACGCGAAGACGCTTCATGGAGGCCATCGACAGCGTGGTCAAGCAGATTCGCGCTGCTGAAGCCGAGCTCAATCGGATCGAGCGCCTGCTTGAGTCTAAGCGACGGAAGGACTTCGACGATCTCAAGCGTCAACAGCGGGCGCTTCGCAAGCCAACACGGGAAACGGAGCGGCGATATGCAGCATCCGCGGTTGACATAAAGCGGACCCAGCAAACAATTATCGCGGCTGAGGCTGAAGTCGAGCAGGCGAAGCGCGAAATGATCGAAGCGAACCTTCGCCTGGTGATATCGATCGCGAAAAACTACATCAATCGAGGGCTGCATTTTCTTGATCTGATTCAAGAGGGCAACATCGGATTGATGCGTGCGGTTGAGAAATTCGACTGGAGGCGCGGTTACAAGTTCTCGACTTACGCGACATGGTGGATCCGCCAGGCGGTGACTCGCGCGATCGCCGACCAGGGCCGAACGATTCGCGTACCGGTGCATATGGTCGAGGTCATTAACAAGATTTTGCGGACGCAGCGGCTGATGGTTCAAGAACTCGGGCGGGAACCGACCCACGAAGAGCTGGCGCGCCGCGTCGACATGCCGGCCTGGAAGGTGCGTAAGGCTCTGAAGATCGCTCAACAGCCGATTTCGCTGGAGACGCCTATTGGCGATGACGGCGAGACTACTATTGCGAGCTTCATCGAGGACCGCCGTTCAGCTAATCCGGCGGAGACCGCTATAACCAACAATCTGCGGGAGTTGACTGAGGACGTGCTTTCGACGCTAACGCCGCGAGAGAAAGAGATCATCAAGATGCGCTTTGGTCTCGATCAAACCGGTGAGGAGCGAACGCTTGAAGAAGTCGGAAAGCACTTCAACGTGACTCGCGAACGAATACGACAGATTGAAGCGAAAGCGCTAGCGAAGCTGCGTCATCCGTCTCGTTCGCGACGGTTGCGCGCGTTCCTGGACGGGACGGCGATGGCGTCTTAAGGCGCAGGATTCCAGTAGAAGTTCTCCGGGGCCGGCGAGTCGGCCCCGTTTTTCATTACGCGAGACCTGCCGACGATCAGAGTTCAATCGTTGATTAACGAGTGCCTTCGAGGGATGCCTTGATAGCCCGAAGGCTTCGCTCTCTCGTGTCCGTTGCGACCGAACAACCTGGGGTCACGATCAAGCCTCGCGTTCCAACCTCGCGAATCGCATTCTTGACTTGTTCGCTTATCTCTGGCGCCGAGACGTGACTGGCACCGGCTTCATCAATCCCACCCATCACCGTCTTACCTGATCGTCTTTTGCCTTCGCTGAGCGACGGCTCGGCCGCGAAATGGGACCAGTTCAACGCGCTTACCGGATAGTCCAGAACCGAGTCGAAGTGGATTCGATTGCCGTGAATGTGCAACACATTGAAGGACGCTTCGCTAATGGCTTCAAGGATCTTGAGATCGAACGGGCGGCCCCACGTCTGATACTCCTCGGCGGTCATGACATCGTCGGTAGCCGCTCCGAGCGAGAGAAAGATCCCGGCAGCGCCCCGGGCAAGAGCTTGTTTCGAATAGCCGGCAAGCGATGTTGCAATGGCATCCATCGCCACCAGCAGCGTGTCGGGATAACGTTCCCGGGCCGCGGCCAGACCACCAGACCGCGCAAGTCTTCGAGCAGTTATCCATGGGCTGAAGATCGTCTCGATGAACAGCGCTTTTTTGCCTATCGCGTCGTTGATCATTGAGAGAGCGGAAAGCTGTTCCCTCCAACATCCGTTGCCCGGAGAGAGGGGCTCGATCCTGCTCCAGTCTTCTTCCGTCTCGATGGCCTCGAGGCCGTGAGGCAGCGGGTAAGGATAATCGCTCATTACCTTCAAGAAATCCAAATCGTACTCGCGATAAAAATCAATCTCTACTTCTGCGTGTTTTCGCCCGGACATATGCTGCAGCCCGAAGTGATACCAAAAGCTGAACGGCGGGCGGTCAACCTCTGCTCCCGTTAGCGCACTGGTGACACGTTCGATCTTGTTCACATTCCCCTCCTCAGTGGCTCTTATTAGAAGCCAACTAGTGGCTTGTAACATGCGTTTCGCTAGCAATCAAATTGGGCAAGAATCCGTGTGGATCCGTCAAATCCGTTTCATCGGTGGTCTATGAGTTTAGGAAGAATCCCTTTGATAGTGCGGCATAGACCACCGATGACACGGATTTGACGGATTTGCACGGATTCCAACACCGTCACTGGCGATATGCCTGTTACAGGCCACTAGTTTACTGCTGCCCCCTGCATAGAACAATCCAGTGCTCTGCCCGGACTACCGAGGTAAGAGCACAAGATAAGGAGAACCTTGCGAGCTGTCTGACCTGCCTTGATTGACTCGTCCCACCTCAGCCGCTACCATAATAGCTCTATCCCAGCCAACTATTGATTATGAAGGACCCGCGCCAGACAACTCTCGACGCGCGACAGGTAGCCCTGGATCGCCGCTCAGATCCCGGTGATACAAGGGACTCCAGTGAGCGCATCTTCGAAGCGCTGGCCCAGATAGCTCAAGGCGACCTCAGCGTGCTGGCCAATGGGAAGCACCTGGAGTTGGCCGGAAGAGACAGGCAACTGCTTCTCAATCTCGATGGGCTAGCCCGCCGGTTGCGTTACATAGTTGGGAGACTTCAACGGGCCGCTGACTCAATCGAAGCAGTCGTCGGAGAAGTTCTGCGTGGTACTCAGATGCTGTCGGCGGGGGTCCTTGATGAAGCGAAATCAGTTGAAGAAACCTCGCAGTCAATTGCTGAAATAAACGCTTCGATGCACTCGGTGGGCGAGAATCTGCAGACTCTCTCGAACCTCTCTCAAATGACTTCCAGTTCGGTGATGAGAATGGCGACCTCGATCAACCAGGTATCGGAGAACGCGGACGAGCTCGCGCAGTTTGTCGAGGAGACCGCGATCGCCATTGAAGACATGGCGACCACGGTGCGCAAGGTTGCCGATTCTACCGAGGCGCTGGCCGAGTCGGCGGAGAAGACCGCCCGGGCGATGGAGGCGATCGACAATTCGACTCGGAGCATCGGCGAGTCGGTGAACCAAACGACGATGCTGGCCGACGAGGTTGCACGCACTGCCGATTCAGGCAGTCAACTTGTCGGGGAGACCGCCACGAGCGTGTCTAAGATCAAAGACGCCATCGACGACGCGACCGAGACCATCACACGGCTCGGCAAGAGGTCCGACCAGATAGGAGAGGTTACGCACGTAATAAACGAGATCGCCGACCGGACTCACCTGCTCGCGTTGAACGCGGCGATACTGGCTGCGCAAGCGGGCACGCAAGGCCGCGGCTTTCGCATAGTCGCCGACGAAATCAAAGAGCTGAGCGAGCGCACCTCAGCCTCTACTCGAGAGATCGAAGAGGTTATCAAAGCTGTGCGCGAAGATGTAACCGAGACGATTGAGCGCGTCGCGGTGGGTGGACAACGCGCGGATGAGGGGGTTGATCTGGCTTCGCGCGCGGCGGCGCTGCTCGCGGAGATTCGCGACAAAACCAATGCCGCATCGGACCGCATTCGAGCGATCGCTGACTCGACGGCGATACAGGCTGCCGAGAGCCATACTGTACTCGAGGCGGCCGACCTCGTTCGGCAACAAGCGCGCGGGATCGAGCGTGCGACCAGCGAGCAGGCGCTCACTTCACGGCACATCGGCGAGCGCGCGCTGCACATGAGCGAGCTTACCGAGCAGGTGCGTCGAGCGACGCGCGAACAGGCAAAAGTATCTCGATCCATTGCCTCGGCAATGGAAGAACTGACGACGGCAGTCGAACAGATTCGCGCGGCGTCCGATGAACAATCAGCCGGAGCAGACCAGGTTCTGCGCGCGGTCGAAACGATCAAGGAAGTAGTCAGCCGGAATCAAGCCTCGATCTCAGGTATCAACAGCGCAGTCGATCTTCTGGTGCGCGAAGCTGAGCTGCTCAACCGCGAGGTCGAGACGTTTCATCTGCCGGTGCCCGAACGCGGCGGCCATTTGCGGTTCGCGCTTCGAGCTTCGCAAGTGACGCTGGATCCCGCAACTATGTCATCACTATCGCGCGTTGACGTCATGTCGAATATCTTCGAGGGCTTGGTGCAGTTCGGTGAGCGCGCAGAAATTCGACCCGCAATGGCTGAACGGTGGGATATCTCTCCCGACGGCCGTGTATACACCTTTTACTTGCGCGAGTCAGCGCGATTTCATAACGGGCGGCGCGTCCGCTCGGATGACGTAAAGTATTCCTTCGAGCGGCAGATGCGGCAGAACGAAGACGCAGCTGCGTGGGCTTTCCGGCCTCTGGTTGGCGCGGATCAATTCATGTCGGGCGAAGCCGATACCGTGGCCGGGGTTCAGGTCCTGAGCGAACAAGTGCTGAAACTCGAGTTGATCCAGCCAGTCGCGTTTTTCCTTTCGACGCTTTGCACTGAATACAGCTACATAGTTCCGCGTGAAGAGGTTGAACGTCCAGCTATTGAATTTGGGATTCGGCCCGTGGGCTCAGGACCTTTCCGCGTCGTGGAGCCCGTCCTTGGCAAGGAAGTACAACTTGAGCGGTTTTCGAACTACTGGAATCCGGGCCTGCCTTATGTTGACCGGCTAAGCGTCTACTTCGGACTCAGTGCCGAAGAGATACTCGAGGCGTTCCTGCGCGGCGAGCTTGATTATGTCAGCGACTTGCCGCTAACAAACTTGAGCGAGCTCAAGGAGCGTGCCGCGGATATACAGGTTCTCGAAGCCGTGCAGCTACAGACTCGAATGCTTGTCTTCGATTGCGAGCGGCCTCCGCTGTCCGACAGGCGTGTGCGCCAGGCGATCTGTCTTGCGATCGAACGCAGGCGTTTCTTGCGCGAAGTGTACGGCGAGATGGCCGAGCTAAGCATCGGCCCGATACCTCCAGGGGTGTTAGGCTACGATCCGGGCGAGCGCGGGTATGCCTACGATCCGGACCGCGCGCGAGCCTTGCTCGAGGTTGCGGGATACGATGGGGGATTCGACACCGAAGTATGGTGGCCACAGTCAGTCAGCTCGGCTGTTGAGTGCTTGAAAGAGGATCTGGCGGCGGTGGGTGTACGCGCTGAGTTTCGTTATGTTGAGGCCGAGGAGATGGAGCGCGGGCTGAGACTGCGAACAGTGCCTATCGCGGGCCGCGACTGGTACGCAGATTATCCTGACCCTGACAACTTCACTTACGTGCTCTTCAATTCATGCAATCGCGATCTGTTCATCAGCACCTATTCGAACGAAGAAGTTGACCGCTTGACGGGCGAAGCTCGCTCGGTGATGAACCGCGAGCAGAGAGCTGGCATCTATCGTGAGGTCACAAAGCTGCTGCTTGAAGATGCGCCGTGTGCTTTTCTAGCTCACCGCCGGAGCTTCGTAGCACACCGGGCTGATTTAGAAGGAGTCACCCTGCATCTGCTGTCGCCGTCTGTCACGCCTAAGGATTTGTGGTTCGCGAAAAGCAACAGTTAGGGTTAAGCCCCGGGTCTTAACTTTCTATTTGAGATTCTTCAGTTGGTTTATCCTATCCCGGATTGCCCGCGCATACATCGTGACCTCAGAGTCGCTGAAGCCGCCCGCGCGGAACGCATCTGAGAGCTGCTTTTCCGAAAGCCTCCCGAGCAGATTACCCATCCAGCGAGCGTTTTCAACCGTCACTCCCTCAAGTACCTTAGGATCCTTGCCTTGGTAGTGAAACGCGACCTGACCATTTGTTACGCCGTCGATGAATATCTGGGTGGAGTAGCCGTCAGGGTCGCCCTTCGATCCAGCGGGGGCATTGCCGAAGAAAGGAAGCTTAGTGAAGAACGATCCTGTCGAACCGAGTGTTCCGCCCAGATCCGCGACGTAATATATTCGAGAATCTCGGTCGCCGCCGCTTTTCTTATCCGGCTGTACGATCTTGTTGTTGTCAGTCTTAAGGTCCCAATTGTTAATTAAGGCCATCACCACCTTCAACCCCTGCAGCTCTCGCGTGCCGATGAACGGATTCGTTTCCCACGCCCACAGACCCTCTTCCTTGTAGCCATCGTCTCTGCGCTCGAATCTAACGTCCCAAATGTCGAAACCGCCGCGCCCTTCGATGTGTGTGCGCTTGACGAAGTAGTCCTGGTCCACATAGTAACCGGCGGCCCACGCTATACGCGTAGCCGCGGTCTCTGGCCTCGCCTCCGGGCCAAACTTAACGGTCCACTTGCGTCCTTTATCGTCGTCAACTTGAATCTTCTCGGACGTACCACCCGGAGAGCGCTTCACGAAGGTGAACTTGCCATTGGCGTCGGGCGCTCCTTCAGCGCCGCCAGGCCCGTTGAAAAGATCGCGGCTTTCAATATCGGTTGGATCTTCCCATAGCTTAGGGCGCGTATCTTGAGCGCCACTTCTATCAGCGGCATCCTTCTTCTTTTCTTCTTTCTGTTTCTTCGGCTTTTCGGCTTTGTCCTTGTTCTGTGCCTCGGCAGTGTAGCCCGGCATCAGAAAAGCCGAACACATCAGCAGTGAAATCAACGTAAGCGCAGGGATGGTCTTCCACCTAAGCATTGATTGAGCCCTCCTGAAGGTTTATCACCCGCTCATTATAGACATTTAGTATACAGGTCGCAAAGGCGGCTTTGAGACTTTGTGAGCACATCGACTTTTGAAAACAGTAGAGAAGGGCGAGAAAGGCGAGAAACTGCCTTAAAGCAGCGAGGCGCGCCGCTAGTTCGCTGCGCGCCTCGTAAAGTATCAACGGTCGGCCGGTCTCAGTTCGACCGTTCGATGCGGTCACCAATCCAGACTTCTGCGTTGGTTCGAGTTATGAGCGCGACGGAAGCGCCTTTTTCAACTTTGAGCACGACAAGTTCCCCTAGCACCTTGCGTGGCAGCGCCGGACGCTCACGCATGACTTGCTCTTGAGGGAGGCGTGTCCCTTGGATGGAGTATTCGCCGCCATGATAACGATCGCCACTGTATCCGCTGCTGCGATCCTTCACTACCCTGTCTTGCGGTGTTTTGGTGAGGCCCTCACCTCTCCCGATCTCGCGAAAGATGGTGAACAGGTCGCCAGGATGAACGTCCTGTCGAGTGCCAAGGTCGATATAGACTACTCTGTTGGCGGAGAGGTGCTCGTGAAAGCCTGGCGCCATGACAATCTGTCCTGTCGTCCCTCCTGACCCTTCGCCGTACCTGGGCAAGGGCCGGGCCTCACCGGCGCTTGGCCCGGCATATTCCTCGTAAGGCTTGAGAAGGTCCCCAAACTCCACGGTATCACACGATACAGTTATTTCGGCTGTGGCGGTCCGATCTCCGACTTCGATGACCCGTAACAGACCCAGCTCGCGAACTAAATAACCCAGTTTCTTATTGGTAAACGGATGATTGACCTCGCCCACTGGCCGGATTATGTAATAGACGGCGCCTGGCTGAATGCCCGCGGCGCGCCCCCGATTCAGGAACACCACGTCGCCCTGCGCAAAGGTTACTTTTAAGTTCTCCTTTTCGGCGCCGACCACCTGCAGGTCGACGCGCGGCGGAGTGTCAGCAATAAAACCTGTGCAGTAGATGTCTGACCGCCTGGCCAGCGGCCCGGATTGTTCCGAACTCTGCTGCTGGGCAATAACCGGACTGGATAGCGATCCAACAAGAAAGATGACTAGCGCTATGCCCATACGGGCTGTACTTTTCATTGCTACTCCTTCGAGGTATTGGGAAGCGGGTTTTCGCAAATCCGGAGGGGCAAAAGAATCGTAAGGTCTGCCCGCAAAGTAACCGAGACTGATTCCTAAGTCAATAATTAAGATCGTCAATCACACGCCGGCCTCGACTCGTCGCGACTCCGCCCGGTCGTTCCAAGGGTACGTAAGATGTCACGTTATGATCCCTGGCGTAACTTTGCCTGCGGTTCTGTGACAATTCGCTTGACACCCTTTCAAATAAGGCGATAATGACAGGCATCCCGTACGGTTAGACTCTTAGCTAGCAATAATAGTAGTCGACATCCAAGGTTAGTACGATCGCAGCGGACCGGAGTATCAGGTGCTCAAGTCCTGCATGGGGAGGACAGCTGGTTTCCTGTACGCTCACCGCCACAAACCTAACGATAGACAAGAAGCTTGGTCAGGGCTTGCCACTGTCAGGCGCGAGTCGAGCAAGGGAGGAGGCCGAAGTGCAAGAATACAGGGACAAGGTTCTTAGGTGTATTGATTGCGGCGAAGAGTTTGTCTTCAGTGCTGGAGAGCAACTGTTCTTCGCAGACAAGGGGTTGAGGAACGATCCAAAGCGATGTAAGCCGTGCAAGTTGAACAAGAATGAGCGTATCGCAGCCAATATGCAGGTGTACGGTCAGCCGTTTCCCCGCGAGCGCATCGAGGTTACAGTCAAATGCGCCCTGTGCGGGATTGAAACCACCGTACCCTTCAGGCCAACTCAGGGACGACCCGTCTATTGTCGAGATTGCTTCTTGAGGATGCGCGCTTCAGCGCACATTCACGCGCCGCTTCCCTAGGCCAACACCGGCCTCGCGTACTTCTCGTTAAAGACTGCGCGACCAAGGGCAGCACCGTCGCGTACGTGTCTCCGGTTTCGCTTTGAATCGTTACCAATTGGATTTTGGCGTACCCTCAGCTTGCTCTGGTGTTCAGGTAGTCCCGCACCTTCTTCATGTCCTCCCAGACCTCGCGCTTCTTATCGGGAGAGCGTAACAAGAACGCCGGGTGAAAGGTGGGCATTAGTTTTATACCATTCCAGTCACGCCACTGGCCTCGCGCTTGGGTGATGGGCTCTCTCGTTTTGACAAGGCACTGGAAGGCGGGCGAACCGAGCGCGACAATCACCTCCGGGCGAATGAACGCGAGTTGGCGCCACAGAAAAGGCTCGCAGGTGTCCACCTCGTCGCGCTCGGGCGTGCGATTCCCAGGCGGCCGGCACTTCACGATGTTCGCAATATAGACTTCTTCGCGTCTCATTCCGATCGCTTCGATGATCTTGTCGAGCAGTTGACCTGCGCGTCCTACGAAGGGCCGGCCAGTGGCGTCTTCGTCCGCGCCGGGACCCTCGCCTACAAACACCAGCTTCGCCTGAGGACTGCCTTCACCAAACACGATGGTCGTGCGATGCTCGCAAAGCTTGCAGCGTCGACAATCACCGATGTCTTGTCTGATCGCTTCAAGCGAGGGGTCACGGGATTCGATGACACGAAGCGCCGCGCTGCTGGATCGCGAACCAGCGCGTTTGCTGGTTCCGATGATCTCGCCAAACAGTCCGCCCTGTTCTGTCTGCGATGTTCTTTGCGGCATAAATCCCTCAGATCGAATTTGAGGCGGGGCTGGCAAAGTTGCGGCAGGCACGTCGGCAGACCTGAAGCTCGTTGAAACCGGCTCCGTGGAATAGGCTGTGGGAGCCGATTCTGTGGCGCGCGCTGAGTGGCCTATGTCCTCGAGTCCAAGCTCGCGATAGAACTTCAACTGATCTTCGATCTCGCGGGCGATGGCTAATGTTTCATCGATGATCTCTTTCGACATCGCAACAAATTCTCCACTACAGGCTAACACGGGTCAAGCGGGATCGCGGACTGTGAGCGCGGATGGTCTTCTTGAGGGAAAAGTAAGAACGTAAAAGTAAAAACGGAAGAGCAGGAGTGATCTCGTCCGACTCTTTCCTTTTGCCTTTTTCGGCTCGCATTGGTAGTGTGGCTCAATAGAGGTGACCGTAAGCGCGTAGGCCCGGCTGTCGGGCCAATACAAATCGACGCGCTTTTGACAGGAGGTGCGCGTTGCGCCAAGCGACCCCCAGGCTTCGAGTAGCAGCATTGCTCGTAGGTCTGCTTCTTCCTGTACCGGTTTGGGCTCAAGCCCCGCCCTCGATCCAGTTCTTCATGCCCGATGGCTCTTTGCCTGATCGCCAGTTGCGGTTCACGCTGACGACTGAAAACGGTAGTGTTGTTGATACTTTTTTCACAGACACAAAGGGGCGCTTTCTAGTCACTCGCTCGGCGGGGCTGAGACCGGAGAATGGATTTACTATCACCGTCGAAAGTGACGGGCTCACATTCGGCACTACGATGTATCAGCATCGAACCCATGGAGTACCGACTGTTTACTACATAGCGGTGTTTCTCAAGCGGCTGGAATCTGCTCCTTCAACTCCGCCGGGCACGATTGACCTGGCAGAGCTTGATATCCGCGCGCCGAAGGAAGCACGGGATGCTTATGACGCCGCCATGCGCTCTTTGAAATCAGGGCAGGCAGATGAGGCCGTGAACCAGTTTAGACAGGCATTGAAGGTATACCCGAAGTACTTTCGAGCATTAAACGATCTCGGGGTGCTTCTCATGAAGATGAATAGACTGGACGAGGCCGCGGAGACGCTGGAGCGAGCGGCGGCTATTGCTCCGCGCGTGTACTATCCGAGGCTGAACCTGGCGATCATAAGGACTCGACAATCAAAGTATAAGCAAGCGATAGAATTGCTGGAGCAACTTCACAAGGAGAATTCCAAGCTTAACGAAGTTCGCGTTGCGCTCGCCGACGCCTTGATGGCCGCGGGCCGCCTCGACGACGCCGAGCCCCATCTAAGAGCAGCCCTTGCAGATAGTAAATTGGATTTGGAAGCTGAAGGAGACGCGCAGTACAAGCTGGGATTGCTGTTAAATCGCAAGGAGCAATTCCAGGAAGCGGTCCAGCACCTTACAGCAGCCGCAAAGGTATTGCCCAACTCCGCGCGGACTCATCTCCAACTTGGCGGGGCATTGCTTCAACTAGAACGTCTCACTGAAGCCGAGCGCGAGTTAGTTGCCGCTTACCAACTGGGCGGGAGAGAGATGGGCGGTGCCCAATTCCTGCTCGGTCAGGTCTACTTTTTGTCGAAGAAGTATGAGAGCGCGATGCGCGCGTTCGAACAGTACCTTGCGGATGTTCCGCGAGCTCCAAATATCCCGGAGGTGCGCGCTGTCATCGAGAAGATAAAAGGAGCCCTCAATCAAAAGTGAAAGCCAGCATCCTTGGACTCGCAGTCCTTTAGAACAATTCTAGTATTGCGATTGAGTTACCTATTTAGGAAATTGTCGCAAAGCGTTTTTGACTTAGTGTCCGCAAAAAGAATCGCCTCGGCCGATTGACCGAGGCGATTTTAATGTTGAGACCTTAAGGTCGGCCGGTTAGAAGTTCAACCTGAGCTGGAACTCAATCAGCCGCCCGCCCGGATCGTTTGTGCCTGACACGCTGAAGTCGCGGTAAGCATTTACGGTCTGGCCGAATGTCGCCGTTCCAACCGTAAACGAAGATGCGTTAGTGTCCGGGTCGCGTATGGTTATGGTCGACTGGTTGAATGCATTCAGGAATTGAACGCGGATTTCAAAGTTTGTCCTCTCAGTGATGTAGGTCCTCTTCATTATGTTCAAATCCCAGCGAGAGGTCCACGGTCCATAGAGGAAGAGTCGCTGGCCGAGTTCGCCCGGCGTCGTTGGCGGGCCAATAAAGGGTTCGTGGACCTTGAGGTTTGCAAGCGTCTTACCGCCGCCCTCGAATGCCGCCTGCGAGTTCGCAATTAAGGCTGGGGGCAGCCAGAAGACGAGTCCCCGGCATGCGCCAGTTGAATCGCAGACCGTCTCCTTGCGCATCTTGACCAGCTTTTGAAGCTCATTGAACGTGATGTTGTGGAGCACAACGCCCGCTTCGCGATTGCTGAAGGTCAAGCGACCCCCCAACAATTGGGTTGGGGTGCCGGACTGAAGGCGCAAGACACCGCTCGTTTGCCAGCCTTCAAGCAGCTTTCTGACAACCGGCATGTTCCCGTTTAAGAAAGCTCTCCCTGGACCAATCGGCAGCTCGTATAGCCAGTCGACTTTGAACCCATGGCGCGCGTCACGCGGCGCAGGGCTTTTGTCAAACCCCAGGTTGCGGAACGTCGTCACTTGATTGAAAGCGCCACTGTCGCTGCCGTAGAAGTTCGTCAGCGACTTTGACCAGACATAGCTGCCCTGCACGAGCAGGCCGCTCGACAGTCTGCGCCGAAGCTCTACCTGTAGTGCGTTGTAGGTGCTATCGGCTGAACTTGTCATGATGAAGCTGCCCGTCGGCGACCTCGGGTTAGCGACGAAGAAGTTCGACAGCGTGATTGTCTGACCCGGATTGTTCGGATCGGCAAGCGAGATCGAAGGGACAAGCTTTGCGTTAATGAGGTTATTCATCCTCGTAAGGTTCTGTGCTATGTTCGCGGCCAGTCGTCCTGCTTCACCGCGAGAAATCGTAGTGGCGAAGGTCAAGTCGCTGGTGAGACCAAGCGCAGTGCGGATGATCGGTATGTCTTTCTGACCCGGCAAGTTCTGGTTCCCAAAGTTGTTGCTGGTCGGGCTGGCTGCCCTGGCGATTCTGAGGTTCTCGGCCGCGATCTTAAACTCGTCGAGGAAGCCGTTCTCGAAGATGTTCACCTCGTTGATCTCATACTGCCGCCACAGGTGTGTCCCGTGATTACCGACATATCTGATCTCAAGAGCCATGTTTTTTGTTAGCTCTCGCTGTATGCCGAAAGTCCACGACGACACATAGCCGGGCCTGAGATTAGGCTCGAAGTCGTTTATCGAAGCACCCTGCCGCGCAGTCAGCGGGAACTTTGCCTCGGGGAAGGGACGGAGCGGAAGAACTCCGTCGCGAAGCAAACGGCTTCCCGGCGTGCCAAAGATAGTCGGGTCATTGCCTGGAGTCGTGCCAAGCGCAACTGACGGTCCTTCATTGGATCCGAACATGCTGTTGTAAGCGTTGAATCCTTCTCTCACGAATGAGATGGCAGCTCCGCCGCGAATCACCGTCTGGTCGGCTTCGCCAAATATGCGTCGCAAGAAGCCTTTGCCCAAATTAGGCTGCCATGCGAAGCCAAGGGTCGGGGCGAAGTCTTTCTTGCTGGTATTGAAACCCTGCTCTCCTTTTTCTAACAGCCTGAACTCCGTATTTTTGCCCTCGAACACGCCGGGCTTGAACAGATTGGCAAGACCGGAAACGCCGTATACCCCTTCAGGCCCCACCCTCGTATAGACCTCATTGTCATTCACCGGCGAGGGTTGGATCTCCCACCGCAGTCCATAATTCAAGGTCAGGTTGGGTCTAACCTTCCATGAATCTTGCGCGTAAAAGCCCAGATCGATCTGGTGATTACGCTCTGTCGTTGGAGTAAACGTGAAGTCACGGGTGGCCTCATTTAACACAGCGGTTCTGCCGACGGCGCTCATTCGGCCAGTCAGTAGCGCGTACAGGTTTTGTGCGTCACCACGCTGCCCCGAAGTGCTGCCCGGGAAGTTCCCCGTGGTGAAGATGCTTGTTGCGCCCGTATTGATCGGGTCGCTAGCAGCAATCCCCAGAGTGACGGTAGGAACATAAGCAGAGCCTACCTCCTGGAAAAATGATGCGATTCGAGTGAACCCCATTCCGAAGTTGAGGTTGTGCGTGCCCCTCATCCAGTTCAGGTTGTCGGTCAAAGACTTGACCGGCGTATTGCGCCGCGATTGGCTGCTATAGGTGAAGAAGCCTGAGCTGAATGGGTTTCCTACGCTGCGGCCGTCAAAAAGCGCGAAGTTCCCAGGGGCCAACTCACGCCTGAACATACTGGTGCCGTTGCCCGACGATGTGGCCCGCACTTCGTTAACGAGCCTGTCGTTGATCGTCCAGCGTTCCGCCATAGCAAATGTAAAGCTGTTTCGGTAGATGCTGCCCGCGGTAGGCTCGGGCGATCCCACGTGAGTGCCAAGGCCAGGATAGATGCTGAAAATGCTATTCACGCCGTCGGGAACCGAGAAGTAATGCTGGTAGTTGTGGACGAACTCCAAGTGGTGGTTCTGTGTGATGTTGAAGTCAAACCGGACCGTCGGAAACCGGCGGAGATTACGAGCCGGATCCTGAAAGTTCAGGTCCAACCGGTTGTAATCGGCGGCGGTCTCGATGCGGCTGCTGAGCAAGCCATTGCCTTGCGCCGCGGCGATCAAGCCGAGCCCTGTGGCAATCTGCGGATCAGGCGTGCTTGGGTACGTCCTTTTGGCAGCGCCTGTGCCGGCGCCTGTGGCCGCTATCGCATACAGGTCAATCTTCCGAATAGCGCCGGCCGAGTCCTTGTACGTGAAAATGCCCCGCCGCGCATCATCCGTAAGCACCGTGCGCCCTACGCTGAAGCTTTGAGGGAGGCGAAACTCTTCAAAGTTGACGAAGAAGAAAGCCTTGTCGCGTCCGTTGAAGAGCTTTGGTATTCTAATCGGCCCGCCGATGTTACCGCCGTACTGATGCAGTCTAACCTTCTCGCGAGGCAAGCCGTTAATGTTGTTGAAGTAGTAATTGGAATTGAGCGCGTCGTTTCGATGCTGCCAGAAAAGCCCGCCGCGATAGTCGTTCGAGCCCGACTTCGTGACGAACTTGATTTGTGTCGCGCCGCCGCCAGCGCTCTCCGATCCGGGTGTTGCAGTCGAGACGGTCACCTCTTCGATTGCGTCAGTCCTGACCTGAGTGCTGGTGAAGAACCCATCGCTCGACTTCAGAAAGTTGTCCTGGACATTGGCGCCGTCGAGCGTGATGTTGAGCGAGGCTTTGGGTAATCCATTGATTGACGAGGTGCGCGGTGTGCCCGGTGTTTGGACCCCGGGCAACGTCAACACCAACTGCATTGCCTCGCGCGTGGTGTAAGGCAGTTCCCCAATCTGGCGGCCCACGATAGTTGTCGATATGGTCGCGCTTTCTGTTTGAATAACGCTGGCCCCGCTGGTGACGATCACCTGTTCGGTAGCGCCGCCAACTTCGAGAGAGGCATTGACGGTTGCCGCCGTTCCAGCATCAACCTTCACGTTCTGCACGACCGTTGACTTGAAGCCTGTAGCGGTGATCGTAACCGTATAGGTGCCGTTGGGCACAGCCGGTACCGACCAGCCGCCTTCACTGTTTGCCGTAACCTTGTATTCAGTCTTTGTCTGGTCGTGTACGGCGACGACCTGAGCTTTGGGAATCAACGCGCCTTGTATGTCCGCCACCGTGCCTGTGAGGCGACCTGTCGTCGTAACTTGCGCTGGAACGGTAGGCGCTAACAGCGACACTACGACCAGGAGCATACACAGGCGGTCTGTAAACCGCTTTGTCATGGCATCCTCCTCCTCAACCCCGTCTGCCACAGGGTACTGGTTTGTGAAGTTTGTGTGAGCGAAAAAACCGAGTGCACCAGCGCAAAGCCACTCCCGACTGAAGCTACTCCCTGAAATACAACTGTGCGCCTGAGAGTAGAACTGAACTGGCTCTGACCCGGATGGGCGAAATCTACAGCTACCGGTCGAAAAACACAAGCCTAGATCAGACAGAAAGCTCACCGCTCGCCGCCCTCTAGGGTTTGTTATAAGCCTGGCGGAGCTTATCAACGGCCTCCTTGACTTGAGCCGCATTGGGAGCGTTTGGAAGATCGCGTAGATAAGCCTCGAATGCTTCAATCGCTTTGGGGTAATTCTTCTTGCGGAAGTAGAGTTGACCGAGTTGCAACTGGACGCCAGGCATCTTGGCGCCCCCGATCTGATAAGCCCGCAGCAATGCGGTTTCGGCTTCGTCGAGATTGCGGCTCTCCAGAAGCGCCGCGCCAAGGTTGAATTGTGCAAGGGCATTATCCGGCTCGGCCGAGGTTGCTTCGCGCAAGGCAGCCACTGCCGCTGGGAACTTACTCTGTCTCAGGGTGACCATGCCCAGTTTGATCTTCAGGTCCACCGTGTCTGAGCCTTTCACTGCCAGCGCCCTTTGTAACTCTTCTTCTGCTTGAGGCCACTGGTGCGACTCTATCAATGCTTCGATAAGTGGAGGGTGAATCTGCGGCTGATCGGGATGGTTGTTTCGAAGTTGGGTGAGCAGCTTGGCGGCCCCTTTGTGCTTGCGCTGGCGGTTAAGAACGACCCCGAGGTTTAGCTGAGGAAGGTACCACCTGTCATTGAGCTTCATCGCCTGGCGCAACGTTTCCTCGGCTCTGTCGAGCTGATTACGTTTCATGTAAGCGGCGCCAAGGTCATTGTGGGCCTGGACGTAGTTTGGCTGAAGAGCTATGGCCTGCTTTAGCAATTCCGAGGCTTGCTCGTACTTCCGGGCCTGGAGCAGCTTGGTTGCTTCTTCATAAGCCTGCCTGGCTTTTGGGGAAACATGAGCGTCTACTGTATCGGCTCTGACTAATCCCGGAGGCGAAGGTGTGTTCTTATCAATGATTGGCTTTAGATTGACCACAATGTAGTTTCCTGCATGCACGGGATTGAATGATACACGGGTTGTGTCGTAGTTCTCTCCATCGGTTTCAACCAGTATTGTGTAAGGTACGTCAATTCGGTTCATCGCAATTCGACCGTTCGAATCGGTGAACATGATGTCGCTTCGGACACCGTTGTCGGTCAGCAGGGTGAAACGGATTGGCCGTGGCGGGGGCGATCCATTTGGCAGGAAGATCTGGCCTCTTACTCCCAGTTGGGCCGCAGCCACGATCGACAGACAAACAACATTCAAGAATAGGAATGCTATTGGAAACGTTCGAGCTTGGGACTTCATCGACGTCACTTGTTAGAAGAAACGGGAGCGCGCATAGAGCGCGCCCCCGTTTCTGACTCCACGCTGGTTGGTTCGATTAGAAGTTAACCCTGAGGACGAGCTGTATCAATCGTCCGCCGGGATCATTCGTGGTCGACAAGTCTCGATAAGCGTGACTTGTCTGTCCGAAATTCAGCGTGTTGACCGTGACCGTGTTGAGATCGGCATTGGCGATGTCACCCGCGAAGGCGTTGCCGATCAGGAAGTTGATGTTGTTGAACGCGTTCAGGAACTCCACGCGGAACTCCACATTGGCGCGCTCGGTTATTCGCGTCTTCTTGACTACGCTCAAGTCGGCGCGGAAGAAGTTCGGTCCGTACAGGAAGAAGTAAGTGCCGAGCTGACCAGGCGTGGTTGGAGGCGCAAGGTATCTCCCGCTCGGTGCTCCGGCGACCAAGCCGAACGCTTTTAGAGTGTTCTGAATGATGTCGTCCGGCAGCCAGAAGACGGTACCGCGGGTTGCGGCAGCAGGATCCTTGCGGATCTTCACCAGGCTCTGCAGTTCCTGGATGCTAATGCCGACCAGGTTGATTCCCGCGTCAAACTGGTTGAAGGTCGCGCGACCGCTGGTGGGCGCCCCAAACACGCGGCCGCTGGTATAGCGGATGATACCGTCGGACGCCCACCCCTCGAGCAGCTTGCCGACGACGTTGCCGGGACCCTTGTAGTCCAACTTGTGGCCCGCGCCGAACGGCAGGTCGTAGGTATAGCTGAGCTTGAAGGCATGGCGGACATCCCAGGGCGAAGGCCCTTTGTCCATGCCCACGTTACGCAGCGTGTGCGGCTGAAGAGCCCCAGAGGCAGTGAACTGGTTGGTGAGGGCGTGACTCCAGGTGTAATTGGCATTCATCGTTAGACCCTGCGAGAAGCGCCGGCGAAGTTCAACCTGGAGAGCGCTGTAGGTACTGCTGCCGGAGTTGGTCGCCAGAATAGCGCCACCATTGGGGTTGGTACCAATCAACGTCGGATTTGCGATAAACAGGTTAGCAGGCAGGCCGGCAAGGACGCGATTGGCCTGAAACGTTGTGGATGTCGATAGATTTGACAGTTGGTTGGCAAGGCTTCCGGCTTGTCCTTGCTGGAGCAACGAGACAAAGGTCGCGTTGGCGAAACTGGTCGAGGTCGGCGATAAAAACGATGCCTGGAATATCGGCAGTGCCACCTGACCGGGCAGACCCTGGTTGCGGAAGTTCGAGCCCGCTCCGGCAGCGATGCTGATGGCTAGATTCTTCTGCGCTGCGATGAACTCCTGGAGGAATCCATTCTCAAAGATATTCGTCTCGTTGAGGTTGTAGGATCTTCCAAGCCCAATCGAGTGGTTTCCGACATAGCGAGCTTCGAAGACGGTGTCCTTGGTGATCTCGCGCTGAATGCCAAAGTTCCACGACTGGACATAGGGGACCTTCAGATTCGGATTGAAGTCACGAGCCTGGATATTTGCCGAACCGGCCAACGGGAAGGTAGGAGCAGCAGGCGCCGTGAACGCAGGCACTCCGTTGCGTAGTAGCCTGGAACCTGCGATGAAGCTTGTTGCACTGTTTGTTGTACCTGCCTGCAAGCTTATGTTTCGAGTAAGTCCCGGGTTGCCGGTCCACACTCCGTTGTAGTCCGCGAAACCGCCGACGACGTACGAGATCGCGTAAGCAGTTCGGAACACGGACTTGTCGTTTTCGCCGAAGATCGTCTTGAGTAGGCCCGACTTGAAGTTCGGACTCCAGGCAATGCCAACACTGGGCGCCCAGTTGTTGCGGTCATCCTCAAACGCTTTAGTATTCTTGTCGACCTGGACGTAAGTAGTTGCCACACCCGGCGTGAACCCCGGCTTGAAGAGGTTGCCTTCTCCGCTAATACCGTACAAACCGGTCGGTCGCACATAGACGCCGTTGTTGTGACGCGGCGATAGCGCGGCTTCCCACCGCAGTCCGTAGTTCAGGCTGAGGTTCGGCCGGAACTTGTAATAGTCTTGGAAGTAGAAGCCGTATCCGTGAACGCTATTGCGCTCGACTGCGCTGCCAGTCAGGGAATAGGTCTTCGTCGTCTCGTCGAGTTTTCCAAAGAACCCGAATGACGAGACGCGCCCGGTCAGCAAGGCGTAGATCGCCCGAGCGTTGTTTCTTTGCACCAAGTCGGACCCAGGGAAGTTCGCGGCCGAGAATATCGCGTCGGCGGGATCGGCTGACACGACGTTGAAACTAGCTTGCGGCACCAAAGGCCCGCCCGAGCTTTGGAAGAACGAAGTGGCTCTGTTATATGCGGCGCCAAAGTTATAGTTGTGCTTGCCTCTCGTCCAGGACAGATTGTCGTTGAACTGCTGGACAGGAGAGTTGCGCCGCTGATTCGAGTCAAGCGAACGCGGGTTGGAGAGAGTCAGCGGGAAGATTAGCGACGCGCCTCCCCAAACGTCAAAGGCGCCCGGAGCGACTTCAGGGAAGAAGACCACGGTTCCGCCAGTCAGACCAAACCGAGCCTCGTTCACTACCGTCGAAGTAAGCTGTGAACGAAGCGCGGTAGACAACGAGAACCGGTTCGAAGCCTGACTCCCGAATATCTGCGGCACCGGCGACGGGAACGCAGGATCGACGCCGTTAAGGAAGTCTACCTTCGATGCGAAATCCTGGAAGTTGTAGATGGCTTCAACGTGGTGCTTGCTGGTCACGTTGAAGTCAAACCGAAGTGTTGGGAAGCGCCGTTTCTGTCCGCCCGTATTTGTGAAGATGAACGACTGCAAGTTCGGATCGTTCGCAGCCCTAACAGAACCTGCAGCCGTCGAGGAGCGGATCTCCCCAAGCAACTTCGAGATAGTTGGATCGAAGGTCCCCGTTAAACCAGCGGAGGCCGCGAGTGACAGCAGATTTACACCTGCCGCAGGGCCGCCCGGGTACTTGAATATACCGGCCTGCGCGTCCGGCGAAAGGATGGTGCGTGTCCGAACCGTCTGCTCAGGTAGCCGGTATTCTTCGTAGTTGACAAAGAACCAGGCGCGATCTTTGAGCCACGGGGTGATCGGTCCCCCTGCCTTCCCTCCGAATTGATTCAACATCACCTGCGCGCGCTCGGTGCCAGTCAGATTGTTGAAATACCAGTTCGCATTGTAGGCCCGCTGCCTGTTGTACCAGTATGCGCCGCCGTGGTATTCGTTCGACCCACCTTTGGTAACAAACCGGATGTGAATCGCGCCACCTGCCGAAGCCTCCGCGCCCGGAGTTGACGTTGAGACTTCCACTTCTGCGATGGCGTCAACGCGAGGACGGATGTAAGTGAAGAACGCATCCGAAGTCCTCAAGAAATTATCCTGAGCATTGATGCCGTCGAGACTGATAAACAGCGCGCCTTTTGGCAGTCCATTTATCGAGGAGGAACGCGGGCGACCCGGTGTCGATGTGCCCGGAAGCGTAAGCACCAGGTCGAGAGCATCGCGCGATGCGAACGGCAACTCGGTTATCTGGCGGCCTGAAATGATTGACCCGATATTGGTTGTGTCCCTTAGGAGGACTTCAGCCCCGCCGGTAACCGTGACCGACTCGCTGGCTGCACCGACTTCGAGCTTAACTTCGACGGTTGCTGACTGGCCGACTTCGATTTTTACATCTGTTACCTTGGTCTGTTTGAACCCCTGAGCGGTAACCGTCACGGTATACGTCGATGCCTGCAAGGAAGAGATAAAAAAGGTCCCTTCCTCACCAGATTTTGACGTGTACTCCGCGCCGGTATCGTTGTTCTTTACGACGATCTCAGCGTTACGTATCACCGCGCCTCGCTGATCCATCACTATGCCGCTTATTCGGCCGGTGGTGGTAACCTGCGCGCGACCCAAGCCGCTAAATGAGCCTAGTATTAGCAGCATCGAGAGCGTGCATATCACTATTCTAGCTAGCACTTTCTTCTTTCTCATTTAAGATTCTCCTCCTAATGGATTTGAGGGGCCGCCCGAAAATCTCAAAAGAAACAGGAGCCCTCGATCGAACTCTTTGCCCTGTTTTGCGCCTGAGAATTGGTCGACCATTGGCAATTGATGTTGAGACCGTTCGCCTCAACCACTAATGCTTGCTCCTGAGTGGACAAGCATCTCGAAGTAACTCTTTGGTTCCGGTGGAACTAAGATCGAACTAGGCCAAACAACCAGTAGAAATGTATTTCCGATTATCTAACGAACGATGACGAACCAAAGTGAAAGGCGTAAGAGCCTGTATTTAGCAACTACCATACCCCGTAAAGCTCACTTCGCCCAAGATAATAAGTCCACCAGCTATGTCGTTTCCAGTTAGCCGGGCGCGCGGTTGTGCTCTGTTCAATTTCAGATTATCCAAAACCTTGAATTCATATCCGAATTATCGGATTTCTTCAAGCCGATGGCGCAATTGCTCCGGCCCCTATCCAGGCACATCTACGGTTGATCATCACCTGTCGCCGACTCGCGCGATGGTTAGTATGGTCACCTGTCGAGCCCCTGCTTCGAGCAGCGAGTGCGTAGCGGCGCATATAGTGCTCCCGGTCGTATGTACGTCGTCCACCAACAGCACCGACGCGCCGTCTATCAGGCGCGGCCTCGCGACTTCGAAGGCACGCTCTACGGACTGAGCGCGATCGGCGGCATCCATGCCGGCGCGATGCCGCTCGGTGGGTTTAGTCCGCAGCAGCGAGCGATCGTCCAGGCGTAAGTTGAATTCGCGGGAGATCAACCTGGCGATGATAGCCGCTTGATTGAATCCCCGCTGTCGCTCTCGAAGACGATGCAGGGGGACGGGCATAACGACCTCGCCTCCCAACGCTCGGCGATGATCAGACAGAGTGCGGCAGATGATCGCGCGCAGGCGAGGACAGATGTGAGGAGTGACCTTCAAAAACAGAACGCTGGCTTCGAGTGCGCCAGAATAAAGTCCACACGCTCGCGCTGAAGTGAAGGGAAGCGAAGCACACGTCCCGCAGAGCCGGGCGTCACCGTCTCGAGGAGATGGCTGCGCATCGAGTATCGTGCGCGACACTTGTACGCCGCACTTCGCGCACAAAGATCCGTTCAGTAGTTGTGTTACATTTGGATCGTCCCAGCATTCGGCGCATGCGACGCCATCGTCCCACGACTCCACCGATCCGCCGCAGATCCGGCACTGTTCAGGATAGGCGAGGACTAGCAGTCCATCTCTGATGTCTCGCAGCACGCGTGGCAGGACGCTTGATCCTCCAGAATTGAAGATAATTCAGCGGAAGGCTAAACGAAGTGCGCGGGCCGCACAAGTAGGCCTCGGTGTCTAATAGCTTGGCGGGCTAGATTGGCAGGCGGGGTCTTCAAATCAAATCTCTTTTTCAACTAGCAGGCCCAGCTCCATCTGTTCCTGGCACTTGATGCAGTGAGGCGTCCACGGTATGGCATCGAGCCGCTTGGGCTGAATGTCCTCACCGCAGTTCACGCACTCGCCAAAGGTTCCTTCGGTTATGCGATCCAACGCTTCTTCGATCAACCGGAGCGTGTTGCGCTCGTTGGTGCTCTGAGAGAAGAGAAGCTCTTTAGTGTATGAGTTCGACGCCTTGTCGGCAGGGTCCTGGCTGACGTCGCGGTCGGCCTCGCGGCCGTAGTCTTCAGTGCGCTCGACCATGCCGAGCAACGCATCCCGCTGCTCCGTCAATGTGGCCTCGTATTGTCTTAGTTTCCTTTTGTCCATCGAATTCTCCTGGTCCCTTTTTTCCTACTATCCCTTAACCCAATGCTCGTTTCAGACTCGCGTGATACAGGCTCATCATTTTTGATACGGCAGGCCGTGGATAATCGTAAAAGCACGGTAGATCTGCTCCATCAACAAGATTCTCGCGAGCTCGTGAGTCAGTGTCATCCTTGAGAGAGCCAGCACAATATCGGCTCGAAGACGCACCGCCTCCGAGAGCCCGCCATATCCGCCGATCACGAACGTTAGCTGCTTGGTGCCGAGCGCTCTGTGCTTCTCGATCAGCTCGGCCAGCTTGATCGAATCAAGCTCACGCCCCCGCTCGTCCAATGCAATAAGATACGGGTCCGACGCCGTTCGGGAAAGTATGTCTTCTCCCTCTTTATCAATGATCCGTCGCGCATCGCGGCCCACGTCGTCGCGATCGCGCAGCTCCGTTACTTCAACGGTGGCCAACTTCCCGACGCGGTCGAGGTACTCCTGAAGCAATTGCTTTGCCGGAGCGCTCTTCGTTTTACCGATCCAAACCAACCGCAGCTTCATATTAGGTTCCGGGTTCCGGGTTCCGGGTTCGTAGTTCCCCTCAACCCGAAACTCGGAACCCTGAACTCGGAACCGGCTAGTTCAGCGACGGGCTGGCGGCCCCCAGCTTGCCGATGTTATAGCGCCGTATCTTCTCGTAGAGATTCTTGCGGCTAATGCCAAGTATCTCGGCGGCGCGGGTTTTGTTTCCACGCGTATGCTCGAGCACCTCGCGGATGTAGACCGCTTCAAGCTCCGCGAGCGAGGGCTTTGCCGTGCGCGATTGCATCAGCCGCGCAGCCGATCTCAAATACTCGGGCAACCCGGCCAGCCCGATCACGTCTTCGTTCGAGGTTACCACCGCGTGTTCTATGATGTTTCTTAGCTCGCGAACATTGCCCGGAAAATCGTAGCTAGAAAGCGCTTCCAGGGCCCCGCTCGAAAGCCGGACACCAGCACGGCCGCAGCGAGACGCGAACTGTCGAAGAAACTCGTCTGCGAGCTGCGGCAGATCCTCGCCTCGATCGACTAGCCTCGGCAGCTCTATCGTCACCACAGCAAGCCGGTAGTATAGATCGTCCCGAAAAGCTCGAGCTCGCACGGCCTGCTTGATATCGATGTTCGCCAGCGCGATTATACGAACGTCGATCTTTAATGGTTGCTTTCCGCCGAGCCGCTCGAAGCTGCGCTCCTCGATCACTCGCAGGAGTTTCGCCTGAGATGACGAGATGAGGCTGCCTATCTCGTCAAGCACCAGAGTGCCGCCGTCGGCTGCCTCAAACCGTCCGGGCTTCGACTCGGTCGCGCCGGTGAAGGCCCCCTTCTCATAACCGAACAGCTCCGATTCTAGAAGCTCCTCGGGCAACGCCGCGCAGTCGATCTTTACAAACGCCCGATCGCGGCGAAGGCTGCGATCGTGAATCAGCCGGGCGGTGGCATCTTTGCCGCTTCCCGATTCGCCCAGCACCAGCACGTTCGACCCGGTGGCCGCGACTCTCTCGATCAGTTCCGCGACCTTCTGCATAGCCGGCGAATTGGCAACAAGCTTCATAGAAACTGAGTGATTCGTGACGCGTGATCGAACTAATCCTTGAGGTGATGCGTTAAGCATCACTTCTCACCTCAACCCGCGGCGCGTCACGCCATAGACGTTCCAAATCGTAAAACCGACGCGATGCCTGGCCGAAAACATGCACGATGAAATCGCCGTAGTCTAGCAGAATCCATTCTGCGCTGCTATAGCCTTCGATGTGAAGCGGGCGTTTATCGCTTTGGAGCAATGCCTCTTCAACCGCGTTAGAAATAGCTTGTACCTGCCGCGTGCTCGCTCCGGTGCAGATCAGGAAGTACTCCGTAAACGAGGCGACTTCTCGCAGATCCAGCGCGACCAGATCAGTCGCCTTCTTGTCCGTCGCAGCACGCGCGGCGATCATCACCGCGTTTTCAGTCTCCAGCACCGGTGCCGGCCGCGATCTGGGTTGTTTGTAAGCTCCCCCGCCCATCAAGTTACCGCCTGTACAGTTCGTACTTTCTGATATAGTCCGCCACGCGCGGCGGCACCAGGCCTTCGATCGATTCACCGTCGCGCACTCTTTGTCTTATCTCTGTAGAGGAGACGCCGGTGTTAACGTAGCTGGTCACGTAGATGTGATACTTGTTCAACTCTCCGCCTATCTCGAGCTCACCCGCGCCTCCGCGCAAGTCGACGACAGTTGACCGGAAGCGCTCGTCTAAATGCGATGACGCTACGTCGTGGCCAGGCCGCGTAACGACAATGAAGTTAGCGCTCGAGAACAATCTCGCAGGCTCGCGCCACGTGTCGATCTCTTCGTATGAGTCCGCGCCAATAACAAAAAACAGCCTCGTTGTCGGTCCAAAAGTGCTTCGAAGCCGCTCGATGGTCTCGAACGTGTAAGGCCGATCCGGCGCTTCAAGCTCGATAGTGGAAACCAGCACGCTCGGCTCGTCAAGCGAAGCGAGGACCGCCATAGTATATCGATGATAAGCTTCAGAGATCGTACCCGCGTTTTTGTGAGGTGGCCTGTTTGCAGGAATAATTAGCAGTTGATCAAGTAGGAAATTTCGGACGATTGCGCGCACGACTTCAATGTGTCCGTTGTGCACCGGATCGAATGTCCCTCCGAATGCTGCTATGCGACGTTCCTCCATATCATGGGTTCAGGGTTCCGTGTTCAGGGTTCCGGGTTGGACCCGAAACCCGAAACTATGAACTCGAAACCGCCGCCTGGCTTGACCTCCGAATCTGCTCAACTTCCGCGCCGACTCCGACAACAAACTCGTTTATACCGTAACCGGAGACGGCCGAAATCTCGAACACCTTGAGCCCACGCGCTTCGCAGAACTCGCGAAGCCGTTCCACTCGCGCCGCATCATCGAGCGCGTCCACCTTTGACGCAGCTACAATCTGAGGTTTCGTAAGCAAATCAGCTTTGTAAAGCTCAAGCTCCCGGCCGATCGTCAAGAAATCGTCGATTGGATCGCGACCGGTCGAAGAAACGTCGATGACATGAACGAGCAACTTCGTACGCTCGACGTGACGCAGGAATTCCAGTCCCAGACCGGTCCCGTCGTGTGCGCCCTCGATCAGCCCTGGAATGTCGGCCACCACAAAGGAACCCTCATCGCCGTAAGCGACGACTCCCAAGTGTGGCTCCAAAGTCGTGAATGGGTAATCGGCTATCCTGGGACGCGCCGCCGAGATCCGCGAGATCAATGTTGATTTGCCGACGTTGGGAAAGCCCACAAGGCCCACGTCTGCGATCAGCTTCAACTCGAGTTGGAGTGACCTGATGTCGCCCGGCTCGCCGTCTTCGTGGTGACGCGGCGCGCGATTGGTCGAAGTCGCGAACTGGGCGTTGCCGCGTCCGCCCCGTCCCCCGCGCGCGACCACTATTCGCTCGCCCGGTTCGCAGAAGTCATGAAACAGCTCGCCGGTCTCGGCGTCGGTTACCGTCGTGCCCACAGGAACCAGAATATTGCGCTCTTCGCCGTCCCGCCCATGCCGTTTGTCGCCCTCGCCGTGCGAGCCACGGCCCGCGCGAAACTCTGGATTGAAGCGGAATTGCAAAAGGGTGTTTAGCTGCTCGGTCGCCTCCATGTAAACCGAGCCGCCTCGTCCTCCGTCGCCGCCTGACGGGCCTCCTCGCGGGACAAACTTCTCGCGGCGGAAAGCGGTCACTCCGTTGCCGCCGTCTCCGGCCTTTACTAGTATTTTGGCTCGATCTAAAAACTGCATCTCGTCTGATTGCGGATTGCGGATTGCCGATTTCGGATTTGGTTCAATCCGCGATCCGCAATCCGCAATCCGCAATCTGTTATTCCGCCGGGTACACGCTAATGAACTTGCCTCTGCGTCCTTTCTCTTCGTACTTGACGACGCCAGTAACGAGCGCGAAAAGCGTGTCGTCCGAGCCGCGGCCAACATTGTTACCGGGCTTGAACTTCGTGCCTCGCTGGCGAACCAGAATTGAGCCGCCCGGTACGGTCTCGCCGCCAAACCGCTTGACACCAAGCCGCTGCGCGTTCGAGTCGCGCCCATTCCGCGAACTGCCTACTCCCTTTTTGTGTGCCATAAGTCCTCTATCGAAACATTCAACCGAAACCGCCGACGCCCGAAGCGTGTAAGACCTGACCTGGCGGGGTTCGACCGTTGCTTAGTCTGATTTGTCTGAAGCCGCGCCAACCGATTCGATTCGAACCGCGGTGAAGTCCTGGCGATGGCCATGAATCTTCTTGTACTGCTTCCGCCGCTTTTTCTTGAAAACGATAACCTTTTTACCGCGGCCGTGCTCGACGACGGTAGCCTTGACTTGAGCGCCGCCGAGTTGCACGTTGTCGCCATCGGCTTGCAATAGCGACTCGATCTCTACCGGCGCGCCGACTTCAGCGCTGATCGAGGGGATGCGAACGACCTCCCCCACTGTGACTCGGAACTGTTTGCCCCCTGCCTTAATGATCGCGTATGCCACGGTTAGCTACCTCCAAAAAATCGCTTCTGACGAAAGTCCAAAAGTATAACGGCGATTTCAAACCAGTGTCAACGCGGGCACCTCAGGTAGTGGGGGAATTGCGTGTTGGGAACGAGCATCGCCACCAAGACACCAAGACCCGAAGGTACACAAAGCCTTCTTTGTGCGCCTTCGTGACTGTGTGCCTTTGTGGCGGAAGAGCGTATTCCCAGCTCAACACTCTTTTGCACCATTACCAGACCTCAGGCGCCGCACCAGGAGGGCGCAGGACCCTGGGCCCTTCCATCCGGTCAGCCCAGAATAGCGGTTAGTAGAACAGCAAGCGTGAGGTTGATCGTGTGCCCGGTAAGGCACAACGGGCAGGGAATCTTAATTATGAAAAACAGAGCGTACGCAAGCACAACGCCCAGCGCTACGGTATACCATGCGACTGCAATCAGCGCCGTGGAAACGGGCACAGCCGTCCAGCCCCCCAACAGGACGGAGATGACTATCAGATAGTAAAGGACACCAAGCAACGAATTCGGGACCCCAAAAACCCGCGCATACTTGGTCCCCAGCACCGTTTTGCACGAGTGCTCTTCAAGCCGGCATACGCTGGGCATCAGCTTCGTGTTTGCGCCAAGCAGTCCGTAGTACACAAGCGTGAAATAAGCCGCGATGTACAGTCCTATCGCAGTCAGCACAACGGCCGAGTATTTAGCGGCGTTCATTATTCGTCTTCCGAAACCCAGCAACCACGTAAGCCACCCTTTCACAATATAGCGATGGACTGGTCAGGCTGAAAGGAAGGACACGGAGTCGAAGCGTTTTGATGGAAGGATCGATAGCGGACAGGTACAATGCGTGATCCGAAATCCGAGATTCGAAAATCTTATGCGCATTCTCGTTTGTGACGGATTAGAGAAGAGCGGCGTTGACAAGCTGCGAGCAGCCAGCGGCGTCACGGTCGATGAACAGCCTTCGATCAGCGGCGACCAACTCGCTGGAATAATCGGCGGCTACGATGCGCTGATCGTTCGTAGCAAGACCAGAGTTACCGCCGCTCTCATCGAGCGGGCGACTGACCTCCGCGTCGTTGGCCGCGCCGGCACAGGCGTCGACAATATCGACGTCGCCGCGGCTACGCGGCGGGGTGTGGTGGTGATGAACGCCGCCGCCGGAAACACCGTCACTACCGCCGAGCATACTATGGCGATGTTGCTGTCGGTCGCCCGCCAGATTCCCCAGGCGGTGACCTCCACCAAGGCCGGCCGCTGGGAAAAGAACAGGTTTCTGGGCGTCGAGCTCATGGGTAAGACGCTGGGGATCGTGGGACTCGGGCGAATCGGAACCGCAGTCGCCGAACGCGCGCGCGCGTTCGGGATGAACATATTGGCTTACGATCCTTACTTCACGCGTGAAGCAGCGCACGAACTCGGCATCGAAATGATCGCGCTCGATGAGCTGATTGCGCGCGCCGATTTCATCACGATGCACACGCCGTTAACCGATGAGACTCGAGGAATGATCGGTGACGCGGCGATTGACAAGATGAAACCCGGAGTGCGGCTGATCAACTGCGCTCGAGGGGGATTGATCGATGAACGCGCTCTGATCGAGGGAATCCGCTCGGGCAAAGTCGCGGGCGCGGCTCTCGACGTGTTTGAACAGGAACCAACGCCGCCCGACAATCCTTTGCTCGCGCTCGATGAGGTGATCACAACGCCTCACCTTGGAGCATCGACGACCGAAGCTCAGCTTGGAGTAGCGACGATGATCGCCGAGCAGGTGCTTGACTATCTGAAACACGGAACGGTCCGCGGCGCC
Organism: Acidobacteriota bacterium; assembly: GCA_038040455.1. GTDB lineage: Bacteria > Acidobacteriota > Blastocatellia > UBA7656 > UBA7656 > Onstottus_A. Next base: position 99,423 of record JBBPIH010000011.1, on the reverse strand, counting down.
GTAAACATGCCTGCGGTGAGCGCCGAGCTGCTTGCGGCCATCGGACCCTACATCTCACTTGGTGAAAAGATAGGGCTCTTTCAAGGTCAGGTGTTCGGCCACGACCTTCGCGAAGTCGCCATCGAATACTTGGGCGAAGTCACCGAGCACGACGTAAAGCCGATCACTCATGCGGTGCTCGCCGGACTGCTGGGCCCGGTGATTGAGCGCGTGAACATGGTCAATGCAGCGATGGTCGCCGAGCAGCGAGGCATTAAAGTCAGCGAGTCGCTGTCGCGGCGTGCGCGAGACTTCGCGAGCATGATTCGCGTGCGCGCGGTTACAGCCGAGCGCGAAAGCGAAGTAGCGGGAGCGCTGTTCGGCCGCCGCGACGGACGCATAGTCCGGATCAACGGCTTCAACCTCGAAGCAATCCCAAAGGGCCACATGCTTTTCTTGTTCAACCGAGATCAACCCGGCGTGCTCGGCAGCATCGCGACGTTCATTGGCGAAAACAACGTCAACATCGGCCGGCTCTATCTCGGGCGCAAGAAGATCGGAGAGAGCGCGCTCGCGCTAATTCAAATCGACCAGCCCCTGTCCGAAGAAACACTGAGTGCACTTGCTTCGCTGCCAGGCGTCATCTCTGTCAAGCAAGTAAAGCTGTGACATGTTTTCTTGAGCCGGCGACGCGCTTCTTTTTGTCGACGCCGCGCTTTCTTGGACTGAGTGTGACTGGTTATCAACAGGCCAGATTGCACCCCACCGGGACTGTAGGTCTGGAAGGGTAGCTTGCCCCCGCTCTTCCTGCTTGAACTGAGAGACTGATGCATCTAGAAGAGCGGGGGCAAGCCACCCTTCCGGACCTCTGATCCCTGGCGAGTTCTTATTCCCGCGAGTTCACTTGACTGAGCATCGTTCAATCGTCATGGGGCGGTTGTTTCATCTTGGTTCGCCGCGTCAAGGGAAACCTCGATCGCAAGCCGCACCGCTTCCACAATCGATTCACGTGAGAGGCTGGGCACCTCCGGATATTTGTTGATTGCCTGGTCGTGAAGATAAGGCAGATGTATGAAGCCTGCGGCGGTTGGCAAGCGTTCGACGCTAATCGTATGCATCACGCTGTAGAAGAGTCTATTGCACAAATGCGCGCCGGCGCTGTTTGAGATCGCCGCCGGTATGTTCGCATTGATAATTCGTTCGGTGATTGCACGAATCGGGAGCGTTGAGAAGTATCCGACGGGTCCGCCTTCGACGATGGGTTCATCCTTAGGTTGATTGCCCGCATTATCAGGAATGCGAAAATCATCGACGTTAATAGCGATGCGCTCGGGGTTGATTCGATATCGGCCTCCTGCTTCTCCGAGCATGATCACGATATCGGGGTGGCCCGCGCGTATGTGTTCGAGTGCGATTTCGACCGCCCGGTGTCGATCAACCGGCAGCTCGGCGATCCGGACGAGCGCATAGGTAAATTCAATCTTTTCCATTTGGCGGGCAGCTTCGAGCGAGGGGTTTATGCCCTCACCGGCGAAAGGCTCGAAGGCAGTGAGCAGTAGTTTCTTCACGCGCATAACCTCATCGGGAAGTAGCGCAGACTTTAGTCTGTGTTTGGTGAACTCGCAGACTTGGAACAAGCACACAGACTGAAGTCTGCGCTACTTCGAAGTCGTCAGATAAACACCCGCAAGCACGAGGGCGCCGCCAATGAAAGTAGCAAGCAGCGGTCGCTGCGCAAAGAAGATCAGGGCGAGCACACTTGCTACCACCGGCTCGCCGAGAAACGCTAATGAGATTGCCGTGGGCCGCACGTGCTTGATCGCCCAGTTGAAAACGGTGTGACCAATTACCGTTGGGACAATCGCCAGCGCTGCCAGATATCCCCACGTGCTTGCACTGTAAGGAAGAAGCGGATCTCCGGCCGCGAGCACCCAGATCAGAAGGAACAAACAGCACATGGCATAAAGCGGAGTGACGTATCCAAGCAGGCTGATCCGCGCTCGCACCTTTCGGCCGACGATAAAATAGCCGACTACTGCCAGCGCGCCCAGTAGCGCGAGACCAACACCCCTGGTTGCCGGTTGAAGGTCTCCGAGCGCGTCGTGGCTAATGACTACCATTCCCCCTAGCCCTATGGCAGTGCCGATGAGGCCACGCCGCGCGGGCCGCTCGCCCAGAAAGAAGTATGAGGCGACAACGACAAATAACGGATGGCTGTTAACTAGCACCACAGCGGTCGCAATTGGCACGTACTTAAGCGATGCTATCCACGCGCCGAAATGGACGGCAAGGCAGAGTCCTCCCAGCGCCATCAAACCGGCATCCTTTTGCGCAAGTGACGCGATCTCGTTCCATTTGAACACCACTGCCGCCGGCAAAAGCAGCGCTGTCGCGATAGCCATCCGATAAAACGCGATCACTAGCGCCGGAACTTCTGCCTGCTCCAGTTTGGTGATAAATACGGCAGAAAATGCCAGCGCGAGCACAGCTACCGCCATCGCCGCCATCACTCGGCCTGCGCCGGGCTGCAGGGCGTTGGAGTGTTCTTCCGTCACGATGAATTTGAGAGTCGAATCGAGGCCGCGGCACACGAGTGGACATGTCGCATGTCCGTAGTCCATCCGGCTCGAAACTTATAGCACCGCGGGCGTTCGATTAGAAGCGTTCGGGGCTGTTGCTTGCGAACAGCGCCCCGAGGTGCTAATAACTTCATTTGCTCGTAGCGAGAGCTAATAGAAAGGAATCACTCGTCAATGCGAATCAGTTCGGTCATCATTTTGCTGAGCGCGATCGCGCTCAGCGGCTGCAACGGTGCTAACACCAACGTCAATTCCAAAACAAGCTCAAACGCTAACGCTAACGCCAACCGCGCCCTGGATTTCAAGCCGCCTCAACAGATCAAGCCCCTCGAAGCCGCCGACCCGAATTTCAAACCCTGCAACCCGTACTTCCCGCTTGTGCCCGGGTCGATTGCCAAGTACGTGATCAATTACTCGAGCGGCATAGTCGGAGATTTGACGGTCATCGTCGATGCCGCTGACGAAGCAGGGCGCAAGGTCTTTACGCAAAGGTCGCAGCTCGTCGATCGTAGCGGCGGCATGCAAATAACTCAGACGATAGCCAGAAAGTTTGTTTGCGATGGCGAGAGGGTGCAGATCCTCTCGGAAAAAACCGAGAGCAATATCACCGGACAACAATCTACGATGGATTTTGAGTACCGAGAGAACTCGGTGATGATGGCTGATCCGAAGTCGATTTCCAGGACGGGCACGACCTGGACCCACGCGTTCCGTCAAGTAACCCATACTCCGGGGCAGCCGCCGGCGCGAAGTGACGATCTCACATTGATCGCCTTCGAGGTGGCAGGTCCAGCGGATGTCACCATACCCGTCGGCACTTTCAAAGCCGTCAAGATCACTCGCCAGATAGGAGAGAATGCCACAGTCGATTATTACGTCCCCGGCCTGGGACTGGTGAAGCGCCAGTCAAAAGAAGGTTCTGGCTGGGAGCTGAAGGAATACAGCGGACTCAAGGCGCAGGGTTGATCTTGCGGTGAGGATCCCTATGAAAATGACGATAATCAATCCGGGATCGTTGGGTCAGCCGAGCGGCTACAGCAACGGCATGTTGTTCGAAGGCGGCTCGTTGTTGTTCATAGCCGGGCAGCTGGGTTGGGATGGTGAGCGCAGAATCGTGAGCGACGAGTTTGCCGACCAGTTCGCTCAGGCGCTCGAGAATGTTCTCGCCATTGTGCGCGAGGCCGGCGGAGGACCCCAAAACATCGCACGTATGTTGATCTTTGTCACCGACAAGGCTGAATACGCGTCGCAACTCCGGGAAGTGGGCTCAGTTTACCGCCAGCTTATGGGCAAGCACTTCCCGGCGATGACCTTGGTTGAGGTAAGCAGCTTGCTCGAGCACCTTGCTAAGGTGGAAATAGAAGCCACGGCCGTCATACCCTCAGCCGAGAAATCCAGCGGTGACCCGCATTGAAAACTTCAACCGGCATCGATCCACAAAGCTTCTTGTACGACGAGCAAGGCCCGATCGCGATCATAACCCTCAATCGGCCTGACCGGCTGAACTCGCTCACATTTGAAGTCTATCGTGAGTTGACAGAGACGCTCGCGGAGCTCCGGTCGCGCGATCAAGTGCGGGTCGTTGTTATCACGGGACGTGGGCGCGGTTTTTGCTCGGGTGGGGATGTCGAAGAGATAATTGGCGAGTTGTTCAAGCGCGACATAAACGGGCTGCTCGACTTCACGCGAATGACCTGTGCGTTGATCCGCAACATTCGAAGCCTCGCCAAGCCTGTGATCGCCTCGCTCAACGGCACAGTCGCCGGCGCCGGCGCGGTCATCGCGCTTGCGTGTGATCTGCGCCTCGCGTCGGACACCGCAAAGATCGCGTTCCTGTTTGTGAAGGTCGGACTCGCAGGCGCGGACATGGGCGCGGCGTTCTTGCTCCCCAAGCTGGTTGGTCTCGGCAAGGCGACGGAGATGCTCTACACTGGCGACTTTATCAGCGCAGAAGAGGCCGCTAGCGTTGGTCTATACAACAAGGTCGTCGCGGCGAGCGAGCTGGAGGACGAGACTATGCGGTGGGCCGGCAAGCTTGCAGCCGGCCCCGGGTTTGCGCTTGGGATGACGAAGGCAGCGCTCAATCGCGAGCTGCATATGAGCTTGGACATGGCTCTGGAAGCCGAATCCGAGGCTCAGGCCATTTGCATGCTTAACCCTGATTTTCGCGAAGCCTACCAGGCGTTTACAGAGAAGCGCGCGCCGGTGTTTAACAAGTGAGGTCAGAAAGGCAGAAGGCAGAAGGCAGAAGGCAGAGGTCAGAGCTCAGAGGTCGGATGTTCTCTGGTTCTGATAGACTCGTTAGCAAGAATGGATAACAAAAAGAAAGAATTGAAACGAGAGTACCAGCAGAATCATACCCCGATGGGGGTCTACCAGATACGCAACATCGCCAATGATAAGATACTGATCGGGACCGCCCTTAATCTTCCTGGTGCACTCAACGGGCAGAAATTCCAATTGAGCGCAGGGTGCCATCCGAACAAGACAGTTCAGTCCGAGTGGCGTGAATTCGGTGGCGAACGCTTCAGCTTTGAAATACTGGATGAACTCGCTGCGACGGAAGGCCCGGGTCATGACTATCGAGCGGATTTGGAGTTCTTAGAAGAGTTTTGGCTGGAGAAGCTACAGCCCTACGGCGAGCGAGGATACAACGAAAAGCAGAAAGGGAGAGAGGAGATGCTGAGACTAATTGCTCAGAACAGGTTATCGAAACAATGAAATGCAATGCACCCGAGCGTGGCCAGTTTAGCTCTCATCATTAAGTGAGTGCCGGTTCAGCCCGGCTGATCTTGTTTAACAAAGTGATGAACGCTGAACGCTGAATGATGAACTAATAAGGTTTCTTTGATTCATCGTTCATCGTTCATCATTCCGCGTTAGGAATTCTATGTCATTCGGTTTACCCCCGCGCACAGACGAGCCGCGACTCACATACGGCGGCTATCTCAAGTTGCGCGAGCTCATCTCGCTTCAGCATCTGCTATCCGATCCACCGCAACACGATGAGATGCTGTTCATCGTCATCCATCAGGTATACGAACTGTGGTTCAAGGAACTGCTGCACGAACTGGACACCATCATCGAAAGGCTCAACGCCGATCAACCGCTTGCCGCGCATCGCCTGGTGCGGCGGTGCATCGAGATCGAGCGCGTGCTGGTTGACCAGATCGCCGTGCTCGAGACCATGATGCCGATGGACTTCCTTGCCTTCCGCGACCACTTGATGCCTGCCAGCGGCTTTCAGTCGTTTCAGTTTCGCGAGATCGAGTGCGTGTCGGGTTTGAAGGACGCCCGATTCCTGAAGAACTACGATCCGGGTTCGGAGGAGCACGCGAGACTGCAAGCGCGGCTCTCACAACCCTCGGTTGCGGAAGCGTTCTACGCGATGCTTCGACGGCACGGGTTCAACCTGCCGGAGGTATCGACGGACGGCGGGGAAGCGGAACTGGCCGCGCGGCAGGAGCGCATCCGCGAGCTTAAGCGGGTTTATCAGGATGCTGAGAAGCACTATGCGTTATTCTTGTTGACCGAGAGCTTGATCGAATACGACGAAATGTTTTCGATGTGGCGGCTGCGTCATATCAAGATGGTGGAGCGGATGATAGGCACCAAGACAGGCACGGGGGGAAGTGAAGGGGCGGCTTACTTGAAGAAGACCGTGGACCGCACCTTCTTCCCGGAGTTGTGGGAGCTAAGGAGTTATCTCAGCACTAAGAGCGAGTATTGAGGATTGAGAATCGAGGTTCGTAGATCGAGAATTGACGACGGAAGCTGTTGGGTTTCGATCCTCAACCTTCGATCCTCGATCCTCGATCCTCAATTTCAACTGGAGAGTTTATGGACGAGTTACTAGAGTGGCGAAAAGAGTTTCCAATTCTCGACGACACCGTTTACATGATCTCGCACTCGCTGGGCGCGATGCCAAGGCGCACTCGCGATCGTCTGCAGGAGTACGCGGACATGTGGTCGACGCGCGGAATTCGCTCCTGGGATGAAGGATGGTGGATGATGGCCACGACCGTCGGCGATATGATCGGCAAGATAATTGGCGCCGGCGCCGGCGAAGTAGTGATGCACCCGAACGTTTCAATCTGCCAGTCTATCATCGCCTCGTGCTTTGCGTTTGGGAGCAAGCGAAACAAAATCGTCACCGAGAGCTTGAACTTTCCATCGAATTTGTACATCTATCACTCGCTTGAACGCGAAGGCGCGGAGCTGGTGACCGTGCCTTCCGACGACGGGATAACCGTGCCGCTCGAGAGGATGCTCAACGCGATCGATGAGCAGACGCTGCTCGTCAGCGTTTCACACGTCATCTTCCGCAGCTCGTTCATTCAAGACCTGAAGGCTATAACCGAGCGCGCTCAGGAAGCCGGCGCGTTTGTTGTAGCGGACATCTATCAATCAGCCGGGACGGTGCCGCTCGATGTGCGAGAGATCGGGCTGGATTTCGCTACTGGAGGTTCAGTTAAATGGCTCTGCGGCGGGCCGGGCGCGGGCTACCTGTACGTCAAGCGCGACCTGTGGTCAAAGCTCGAACCGCGATTGACGGGATGGCTCGCACACGAAGACCCGTTCGCGTTTGAGACCGGGCCGAACCAATATGCCGACAACATCTATCGCTTCCTGAACGGCACCCCGAGCATACCGGCGATGTACGCGGCGATGTCCGGCTACGAGATAGTGAACCGGATCGGAGTTGAAAAGATTCGAGAGAAGTCGATCAGACAAACAACACGCTTGATCGAGCTCGCCGAAGACGCAGGCTTCAAGATCAACTGCCCGAAGAACACAGTCGAGCGCGGCGGCACGGTGGTGATCGACGTGCCTTACGGACAGGAAGTGACAACCGAGCTTCTGCGCCGCGACTTCCTTGTCGACTATCGTCCGGGAGCAGGCATTCGAATAGCGCCGCACTTCTACTCGAAGGACGAAGAGTTGGAGCTGACGATTCGCGAAATCCAAAAGATTCTTGAGACGAAAGATTACGAACAGCACAGCGCGGCACAAGCTCATTGATTCACACGCGCGAGGGAAAGACGAAGGTCTAGCGAATCATAGCTTTTCAGACGCACACCTCAGGCGCACGGCTCACCGGCAATTAGTATTTGACCGATCTTCTTGGTAAGAGACGGAGAGTCGGCAGCTCCAATCAAGCTGCCGACTCTATTTCTCATGTGAATCAGTAGAACGAATCACCGAGCGATTCTGATCGACAATGATTGTGTGTCTTCGGCGGGAATCGCCTGGCTGTCCCGCACGCGCACGACAAAGCTGAACGTTCCTTTTTTGGTCGGTGTGCCGCTAATTACCCCCGTCGCGCTGTTGAGCGTGACTCCTGGCGGCAAGCTTCCAGACGCGAGTGACCAGGTGTACGGAGTTATTCCACCGGTCGCTTTCAGCGTTGTGCTGTAGGCGAGTCCACGTTGCCCATTGAGTAAGCTAGAGGTCGTGATGTTTGGCGGAACGACCTGCGGCGGGTTGACGACTATTGAAAGCTGTCTTGCGTCCGTGTGGGCGGGGGTTTGGGAATCCGTCACCTGCCCCACAAACGTGTAGCTTCCGGCAGTTGTCGGTGTGCCGCTGATGGCTCCCGTGGATGAATTGAGCGTGAGTCCCGCCGGCAAGCTTCCTCCAGCGATTGACCAGATGTAAGGCGTGACTCCGCCTGAGGCTGCAAGGGTCGCGGAGTAAGAAACGTTCACTGTGCCGTTGGGCAAACTCGTCGTCGTCAACACGAGAAGCGGCGACGACGATTGTCTTTCATAAGCGCCGATGTCCAATGCGCCGTCACTCGACCGGTCCTCACCGGTTTGATGCTTAACGTACTGGCGGGTGACATCATTCAAAGGAGAGGTATTCGGATGTGAAGAAGTCCCGGCGTTGATGCAGCTCGAACCCGCGGCGAGGTTGTAATCCTGCGCGAATTCATCAACGAAACCCGGCGACGAGCCGAGGACGGACGTGCCGTCGTTGTTAACCGTACCGGTCATTGCGCTGAAGGAATTCACAAATCCGGGCTTGAACCAGTTGTGACTCATGTTGAGCACGCCCGTGTCATCCAAAAGCGACAGCGTGTTTCCGGCCGCCGTCACATACGCGATGTTGTTTCGAAAATCACAGGTCTCCTGGTTGGTCGAGAGCCTGAGCAGCGTCGTGCGATCCGTTCGCGCCGATACGACGGTGTTGTTGTAGAAGTACAGAGTCCCTTTGCGGTAGTTCGTTGTTGCGCCGCTGTCGCCGCCGTAGTGAGCAATCTGCCGGTTGCCCGCCGCGTCAGGCTCTATCAAGACGTTGCCGTAAACGAAGGTCTCGCGGTAGCGCGGATCGTTCCTGACCAGGCTGCTGTCTTCGCCGTCGACTAAATCGAGTTGACGGTTGCCGCCTTCGATCCAGTTGTAGCGCACGACAAGCCCAGCGGAGCGGTCTTTGAGGTTGTTGCCCAAACAGCCCGCGCGCAAGGGGCCGAAGTGGTTATACTGGAAGGTGATTCCAATGGCCGCCGTATAGTTGTTGTGTTCAAAGATGCTGTTGGGATTGCCGTTGTCGTAGATGTAGTTTCCCTCGACAAGAATGTTGCGCGATGCCAGCGCATCGCTCGAAGCGACGAAGAAGCCGTTGCCGCTGTCGTGAATCAGGCAATTGCGGACGACGATGTTTTCGCCCTTTTCGACGTAGATCGAAGAGGCGTTATTCACATAAGCCTGTGTGACGCCGTTGGCAGCGGTGAAAGTGTACGGCGGGCGGGCGCTGCGTATGTCCAGGTTCTCAAGAGTGATGTACTGCGGCAAGGTGTCGGGAGGGTTGTTGGCCCCGCCGATTTTGATCACGCTGCGCTCCTGGTTCCAGTAATTCAACGTTGAACGCGTCGTAGCACCGTTGCCGTCAACTACCGGCAACTCACCGTTCGGTCCTGCAACACCGCGCACGGTTATGGGAGCCGATGATGTTCCCTGACGACAGATTACCCATTTCTCTTTGTACGGGGTCGCGCGGTAATAGATCAAAACTGTATCGCCCGGCTGTAGCGATTCCCAGGGAACCGCGCCGATAGAGGCGTAAGGTTTGCCGGGTCCGACTTCGTACACGTTCACCTGCGCTGTAGTTGTTGAGCGAATCCCAAAAATCAACGCGAGACTGGCTAAGAGAAAAAGTGCATGAGATTTCTTCACGATCACGATCTCCTCTGATTATGGTTTTCCCAGCAGGCAAGAAACAGTCAATAACTGCTCGGTGAGGAATTATCACGATGAATTGTGTCGGACAACTAGCGGGAGCAGAGCCGAACACTGAATGTTGATTCGCCTGTGAGGAATGGCTCGCGTGGATTGTAGCAGAAAGGTCGAGGCGGACAATAGAAATCTGCGTCGTAATGCTGATTGAATCGTTTGTGAGTTGCGCCAGATGGCGGATACTTTATTAATGAGGGCACATATAGGGCACATTATGAGGAGTCCGACTACGCGATTCAAAAGGCGATAGAACTGGATGACCAACTGGGAGCGGCCTATGCCTCCCGGGGTTTTTTGCAGATGATGAGAAAGTGGGAATGGAGCAAGGCGGAAGACGACTTTAAGCGAGCCATCGAGCTCGACCCGGGATATGGCACAGCGCATCAATGGTACGCGACGTTGCTTGCAATAACCGGGCGCGTCGAACAGGCCAAGGCTGAGATGAGCAAGGCGCTCGAGATAGACCCGATGTCCCACAACTTCCTCGCTGATATGGGACAGATGCACTATTTTGCCCGCGAGTATGATGAAGCCGAAAGCTACTGCCACAAGGCGCTGGAAGTCGATCCCAACTTCGCTTTTGCGAAAGACAATCTCAAACATCTCTATCTGAAGACCGGCAAAGATGCCCAGTTCTTTGAAGTGCATATGAGGACGCATAGAGACTATTTTCCTTCCTCTACCTATTCAACGACGGAAAGTATCATCGCCCGACATCAAGCCCGGGATAGAGAGATATACCGCCGATTAGGTTTAAGAGGAATGTGGAAAGAACAAATTGAAGCAATGCACACCAGAATCGAAGGCGTTTCTTACCACGGGCTCTTCTTTTATTACACGCTTCTGGGCGAGAAAGGAAAGGCGCTCGAAGCCCTCGAAAAGTCATATGAGCATCACGATTTCATGCTCCCGTTTGCAAACGCCGACCCGCTGTTTGACGAGTTGCGCTCGGAGCCGCGCTTTCAAGCGGTATCGTCGCATGGGTCTGGCCTCTTGAATGTCGGAATCTCCCGATCTGTCTTATCGTCCGGCGCAGGCATTCGGGTAGCGCCGCACTTCTACTCGAAAGATGAAGAGCTTGAGCTGACGATTCAGGAGATAAAGAAGATTCTCGAAACCAAAGCCTACGAACAGCACGCCGCTTCAGCGCAATGAGTTGCGACACTCTCCAAGCTGGCGCGCATAACCGGGGCCGCGCGTGAACCCGGAACCCTAAGGTAACCGACCTGACTGATGACAAACCTTACACGCGCAGCGCCGGTGCATGCATTCGTTGCGTAGATACCAAGAGTCTGCTTTGAGAACCTCAAACCTCGGTAGAGCGACCGAAGATTGTGAGGTTCGGTGTCGCGTCAGAGGCCCCGGCCCCGCTTTGCAAAGAGTACCCTGTAGCACAAAACAGTCTCTGGTTGGGATAGTTTCGTCTCACGCTCAGATAGTCACCCCATTTGTTGTCGGCCGGGCCGCGCGTGCTAACGAATGTTTTCGCCTGTCGCCGTGTCCCGGTCAGGATGCCAACAACATGGGTTGGGAATCGAGTGCCGCCTCCTAGAGTGTAGGAAACCCCCACTTCGTTATTGGCATTAGTGGAGAGGCCGGCGTACAGGATGGCGGAGTTTGGATCCCATAGATTGATGTTTTCAATCAACGTCATGGTGGTGGCGTTGATGCGCGCAATTTGTACAAAGGGGTTCGGACGAGCGTTGGCTCCGCCTCTGGCTGATCCCCAGGCAAACCAGAGCTCGTTACCGGCCATACTCGCGCCCGTATGACGCCCATCCGCGCGTTGAAGCCAGTTGCGCCCATCCGGGGTTATTGAACTGTACGGTCCCGATGACCACGACGCGACCGGCACATTATTTGAGGTCGGCGTTGCACTTGTCTCTTTCCAAGAGAACACTCTCAGCGAGCTGGTGGAATTATGCGCGACAAAGTACGCCGTAGTTCCGCAGTTCTGCGCGACTCGCAAGCTGGGGTGCGTCGTTGAAACAGTTCGTGACGCTGACAGCGTCCCGGAAGTAAAGCTGGACAACTTGATCCTGGCGACCGCCGACGCCCGCCAGGAATTGCCCGCAAAGCAATTGGTCGTCATGTAGAGCATGTTCTGTCCGACGGCCAGATCGGGGTAGTCCAGCCAGATTCCAGCGCCCAGCCCCAGACTGGCAGGTGTAATGTCGAAGAACCGCCACGAACCGCTTCTCACACGCGCCGTGGTGGCATACGCGATGCGCTGAATATTCTTCCCTGAAGAATCCCGCGTGTACTGAAGCAGCCAGACGAACGTGTCAATGCTCTTGATGTAGTTCACTACCTGATCGCAGCAGAACCCCATCCCCGGCGGATTTGGGAAGGTCGTGAATGGGTTAACAAACATGAAAGTTGCTCCCCCGTCGGTCGAGACTGCCGCAAACCAGTTCCCCGTGTAAAACACGACATTCCCATTTATGGCTGCGCTTGGCTCACACACATGCGAAGCCGTATCTTCCGTGGCCACATCATTCAACTGCACGTTTTTTACCAGGGTAATGGTATCGGTGGGCGCCATCGGAGCCACCCGAGCCATCTCAAGGGCTGCCATCGGAGTGGCTTCTTCAAGCGACATAACCGCAGTGGGCTGCATATCCAACACCTTTAGGCCGCGCGGCACTTTCGGAATAACCTTGCGCGGATGGATTTCATCCTTCTTGCGCGCCTCGGAAAACTTGTAGGCTTCCTCGTATCTGATTTTGACCTCTTGCGCCTTCAGAGGTTCCATCTTTCCTGTCGACAGGCGGCCAGAAGCCGTATAAGCGCGAGTTGCCGCCGCTTTCCCTGCCGCTGTCTTTTTGACGTTCTTCTTTGACGCGGCTTTTCCAGCTTTCTTCGGTCTGTTTTTCTTCGCAGGCATAATCTATGATCCTCCTTTGTCGGTTGATGTTGGGTTGCAGACAGGCGAGGACACATTTCTGTGCGGCTTCCACGTTGTCCGCCCAGGACAGCCGATAGCACATATCCATTTCAGCCACTTGCCGCTCTGGCCAGTGGGTCAATGGGAATATTCACGTCAATCAAGATCTACGGGTGATGAAGGAGTATTGTCTGGAACTTTCTCCCCTTCAGGCACAGGTGGAATTTTTTGACGCGGATGTATTTTCTGATCCGGCGGCGGCGGAGAAGGCGACGGATCGTAATGAACCTGTACTTCCTTCCCCGACTGCTTGGGTAACTCGCCCGTTGATATTGACTCCGATGCCGGCCCTGTTAGCGGTTTACATTTCTCTTTCTCGCCCATTTCTTTCCCTCTTTGGTGTTTCAAGTTCCATCACTGAATCCGGCTGCGGCACACGTGAGGTTATCACTTAAGTAACTTGTTTTCCAAGCCCGCGCCTCCCTTCGAAAGTAAGGATCAAGTAAGCTCGATTGCCACGTTCGATGGTCTATTGATGGGCATGGGCCTGACAGCGCGCCATCCGCCAACCTTGACTGTTCTTCGTTGGACACCCAATCCCCCGCCTGCCACAATACTCCGCGCTGCAAGAGTAACGCGCATCAACAGAAACCTTGGCCATAGCTACTCCAAGAGAAACGCCACACAAAGTCGAGCTGAAGCGCGAGCTCACCAAGCTCGAGAGCTACGCCACCATAATCGGGATACTGGTCGGCTCGGGCATCTTTGTAGTGACCGGCAAGTCCGGCGCCATCGCTGGACCGTCCGTCCCGCTTGCCTATCTTGTGCTTGCGCCCATCGTGCTCATGACTGCTGTTGCCTACTCGGTTTATCTTTCAACGCCGCTCGGGACCAGACCCGGCGGCGAGTACCTCCATATATCGCGCACCACGAGAAGCTTCTACCTCGGCTTCGTAGCTCTTTGGTTGAAGTGGCTCTCATACATCGGCGCGCTGGTGATTCTGTCCGTCTCGCTGGCGCAGTACTTGAAGTTCTTCTATCCGGGCATGGACCAGTGGTTAGCGGGCGTCCTGCCCTTCGGCGAAGCGCTCGGCCGAAGCTATACCGCAGATCCAAGCATCGGCGAAGCGGTCATCGCCACCACGGCGCTGCTTTTCTTTCTGGTGTTCAACCTGCTCGGCGTGAAATTCTACGGCTGGCTTCAGACCGTTATGGTCATCGTAAAGTGTCTGGCCATTGCCGTGCTCGTAGTGCCCGGTCTCTTCGCGATCGAGTTGAAGAACTTCTCGCCGATGTTTCCTCACGGCTTTTGGGCGACCCTCACGCCCGAAGGTGAGAGGGGCTTCCTGGCTGTGCTGCCGCCGCTGTTCTTTGCGTATGCCGGTTTCGAAAGTCTCGCGCAAACCGCCGGAGAGACCAAAGACTCACGCAAGTCGCTCCCAATCATCTTCATCAACGGAGTGCTGATCTCGATGGTGATCTTTTTTCTGATGTCGTTTGTAGCTTTCGGCGTGATGCCTTACCAAGAGCTTGCTCGTTCGAGCTTCGCGATGAGCGACGCGGCCGCGCGGTATCTGCCGTGGTGGGGCGGCGCAGTGGTCACCGTCGGCGCGCTGATGGCTTTCTCGACTTGCTTGAACGCTACGCTGTTTGTGCCGGCGCGAATACTGTACGTCTTTGGCGAAGACCGAGTATTGCCTCAGTGGCTGTCACGAGTGAGCGAGAGATTTCGCACGCCGTGGGTGAGCCTGGTGGTGAACGCGGTCATCGCGCTCGTCTTCCTGTGGACGAAAAGTTTCGGTTACGTTCTGGATATCGCGATCGTCGGGATGTTTCTCGTTTACGGCTTGCACAGCGCGTCGTTGATTGTGCTTCCGTTCGTGAGGCCTGCGCTGTACAAGAAGGCCAGGGTGAAGCTTCATCCGGCGGCCCTGGTCACCCTCGGACTCGTTTCGTTAGCTTCGATGAGCTATCTGACTGTCGTTACCATCGCCCGCGATATCGCGCGGCACGCCAGCCTTCCAGCCGAGCAGAGGGGGCTGGCTATCTGGCAACTTCTACTCGTGTGGGTCGCAGTGGGGACCGTCTTCTACCTGATCGCCCGATGGGAAGGCCGACGCAACGGGTTCGACTATGACCGGCTGCTCACCCGGGAATGGATCGACGAGGGACCTTGAAGCGCCCGTTCTTCAACCCTCCCATCACGAGAACTACTGCTTCTGATCGATCCCGCCATCAGTCCTGATAATTCAAGAAGATCAAGTACAGGACCAGAATGGTCAATCCGGCCCCTATCGCCATACCGATGCCGATCTTGGCGCCCGTGGAAAGGTTGTGACCTTTGACCTGCGCGACGTCGCCGTAGGCAACGGTCGTAGCCGATCGGGTCTTAAGGTCGGTCACGACGAACGAGTCATCGTTCACTTCGCTGACGTAGCCCGCGAGTTTCGCGTCGCCTTGCAGCTTGATCGCCACGCGAGCATCTGGACCAACGCCGAGCTTAAGAATGCCCATCCTTACTTTGTCAGAGCGTTGGGCTTGCTTCTCTTCTTTCGAACTAGCCGTCGCCGGTCGCACGCAGATTGCCTGGATCAGCAACCCGGCAAGCACAATTGTCAGAGTTCTCTTGAACATTTCTCCTCCTTCTGAAGATGTACCGTAGGTTGTCTAACCTGCGGTTGGTTTCGCAGTCGTGCCGCAGGTTAGACGACCTACGGTTCATTCCTGTCAGTGATTATTCTGCGCGTATGCGGCGCTTCGAGCGGAATCGTCGATCTGAATCGATGCCGCAGACGCGGTCAGCACTGGTGCAAACCTGAGGCCAGGATTCCACGCCGCGAAAGTGTGTCTGTTCGTTGTGTTGGCGGCCGGGGCCAGGAATCGGAGTGCAGCGCTAGCTCGCCACTTAGGGCCATAATACTGCGCCGGGTTCGTCCGGTTCTCACAGAGTCAACGTTCCGCCAACCGTATTGACACTCGAAATGAATGTGCTAATGTACACCGCGCTCAGCGGGAGCAGTTGGTTGGCGTCTTAGTGCACTATTGATTTGCTGGGAAGGAGCAGCTTGAAGAAGATCACTCGCGCGCTCATAAGCGTATCCGACAAAACAGGCTTAGTTGATTTCGCTACCAAGCTCAGCCGCAACTCGGTCGAGCTTATCTCCACCGGCGGCACCGCGAAGAGTCTTCGGGAAGCCGGATTGCCGGTCCGCGACGTATCAGAGCTGACCGGCTTCCCTGAGATACTCGGCGGCCGCGTCAAGACTCTGCACCCGAAAGTTCACGGGGGCTTGCTCGCCATCCGCAATGACCCCGAGCACCAGCGACAAGTTGAGGCGAACAACATCGAGTACATCGACATGGTGGTCGTGAACCTCTACCCGTTCCGCGAAACCGTTGCCCGCGAACAGGTCACGGTTGAAGATGCCATCGAGAATATCGACATCGGCGGCCCTTCGATGATTCGCTCGGCGGCAAAGAACTTTGAAGATGTTGTCGTGGTCGTCGACCCATCGGACTACTCGGCGGTCGCCGATGAGCTGAGCTCAAACGGCGGGCAGGTTTCGAAGGCCACGAGATTTAGACTTGCTCGCCGCGCGTTTGAAACGACCGCCCGGTACGATGCCGCGATTTCGGATTTCCTTGAAGGCTCAGTCGTGCTGGATACCGACGAAAGACTGCGTGTCGAAAAGCCCGCGGACCTTCCCGCGAGGTATACCGTGTTTGCCAGAAAGGCGTTGGACCTGCGCTACGGAGAGAACCCGCATCAGCGCGCTGCTCTCTACTTGACGTCAAATTCTGGCGGCGGAATTGCGGCAGCGGAGAAGCTTCAGGGTAAGGAACTCTCGTTCAACAACTTGATCGATCTGGAGGCCGCGTGGTCCCTGGTTTCGGAATTCGCCGAGACGGCTTGCGCGATCATAAAGCACACGAACCCGTGCGGCGCGGCGACGGCGTCGGATGTTACTGGAGCATTCGAGAAAGCACGGGCCACCGATCCCACTTCAGCCTTCGGAGGCATCATCGGGTTCAACTGGACAGTGACCGAGACGGCGGCTCGCGCGATCGCCGAAACTTTCTTCGAAGCCATCGCCGCTCCGGATTATGAGCCGGGCGCGCTCGAAGTATTCGCGTCGAAAAAGAACTTGCGGGTGATGCGAGTGCGCTCGAGCCAAACCGCCGGAGCGCAGTTGGACTTGCGCGTCATAAGCGATAACGGACTTCTGATTCAGGACCGCGACCGCGGCACGCTAGACGAGGCGAAGCTGAAAGTCGTAACTGATCGGCAGCCAACCGATGAAGAGATGCGCGCCTTGCGTTTCGCGTGGATCGTAGCAAAGCACGTCAGATCAAATGCCATCGTATACGCACGCGATGGGCAATTGGTAGGAGTTGGCGCGGGCCAGATGAGCCGCGTCGATTCGGTGAAGCTCGGCGCGATGAAGGCTCAGCTTCAATTAACCGGGACCGTTGTGGCTTCGGATGCGTTTTTCCCGTTTCGTGATGGTGTCGACGAAGCCGCGCGCGCGGGCATCACCGCAGTGATTCAACCAGGCGGATCGGTGCGCGATCAAGAAGTGATCGCTGCGGCAAACGAGCATGATCTGGCTATGGTGTTCACCGGAGTGCGGCACTTCAAACACTAAGCAATGCCATTGCCCCGATCATGAGGTGGCGTCACCTGGCATGATCTGTTTCATACTTTCACTCGCGGCTGGTTGAATCGCGCACCCAGGCAAGGTAATCGCCGGCGCCGCGCTCGATCTTAAAAGCCACGACTTCAGGGGTGCTGTAACTGTGCAGCTCCTTTACCCGGCGCTCCAGTTCGGCATATCGCTCGTCGGTGGTCTTGATGATCATCAGCGCTTCACGGTCGTGTGTGATCTTACCTTCCCAACGATAAACCGACTCGATCGCGCCGACGATGTTTACGCACGCAGCCAACCGCTCGGATACCAGCGCATCGGCGATGCTCTCGGCTTCCGGGTTACTAGAAGTTGTGACGAAAACAATAAGCTCGTGACTCATGACCTCAACGTCAGGCCTCAGCGGCCTGCGGCTCACCTTATATCACGAACCTTAAGTTGACTACGAATCCGCGATCGTCGCGCTGAGGAGAAAACTTGTTAGGTCGTCACACCATGGGCGCCCCTCCGACTGCGACGAACCATCCGCGCATGGCAGTGAGGGGCGCCCACGGTGGGACGCCCTTACAAGCTAGTCTTTGTTACTAGTTATCAGTGCGAGCCGCCCGACTCGGTGACCGGCCCCCGGGTTGTCCTATCGTCCTGACGGCCGCTGGTTGCATTCATGAATCGGCGCACCCACTCAGTGAACAAATAGTTTTCCTCGAAGAAGGGGAAGTGACCGCTGTGCTCCATCATCACCAGCCTAGACTGCGGAAGTCCGCTGGCAAGCTCCGATGACTGATCGGGCGGCGTCACCAGATCGTATCGTCCGGCTATGATCAGCGCCGGCGCCTTGATGTCGCCCAGTTGATAGCGAACGTCTGCCGCTGTTGAATCGCTCGCCAGCGCTTGCTTCTTTGACAACGCATCGAAGTACGCCGTGTACACGCCGCGATCAAACTCATAGGGTATCAGCTTGTGAAAGTAGTGCGGATACAGCACGGCATAACGCATTCGCACGCGATCGCACGGCCTGGTTGCGCCTGTGCCGCCCTCGCTTGATCTGTACGCGGCCATCTCAATTTTGGAGAGCTTATTCAAAATACGCTTCTCTCCTTCGTAAGGATTTTCAACGGCTGCGGAGGCGCTCACGAGAATCAAGCGCTTAACGCTAGCCGGATGACGCAACGCATAGTTGAGAGCGATCGTCGCGCCGAAGCTGTGTCCCAACAATGTCACGCGGTCGAGCCCTAGCGATTTGCGGAGCGCATCGATATCGTCGGACATCTCCTCGATGGAAACCATCCCGTGACCTGGACGCGCGCTAAGCATGTTGGCTCGCCTGTCGAAGAAGATCAGTTTCGCGTAGCGGCTCAGGTTGTACAGCATTGGATGGAAGTACTCATGGGGAAGGCCCGCGCCGCCGTGTATGACGATCACAACCTCGTCACCGCTGCCTTGCGTCTCATAGACGAGATTGAGCCCGTTTGATTGGAAGGTGCCGTAGTCGAGGCCGGGCGTCCACACGTGATGAAAAGAGAGGAACGGAGACACTTCTCCGGCGACGGCCAGAGCGGAAGAGTTGGCAAGGGTCAAGCATTCGAACTCAGCTCGAGTGGCGCCCTCTTGTGCGTGGGCCAGCGACGCCATCACCAGCACTACTGAAGCAATGGCGCATATGGGTAGAGAATTCTTCATCACGGTCCCCTCCTGAAGGTTTCTGGTTTGTGGTTTATGGTTTCTGGTTCGGGCTGCCCAGAACTCTGAAACCAGAAACTAAAAACCAGAACTACTAGTTTATTCTTCGGTGGCAGGGGCAGTTGAGTCAGCGTTGAAGTAAGCTTCGTAGATCTCTAACGCGCGAGCCAGGTCTCGCTCGTCAACCATCACGACGACTTCTTGCGAAAAGCTGCTCGGGATCACGGCAAAGTCGCCGCCCTCAACGAATGCGCGAATTCCATTTTGCTCGAGCGTCTCGCGCACCATTTCAGCTTCGGCGCTGTTGCTGAACGACCGAAGCTGCACTGGCTCGCCGTCGCTAGTATCGTGCACTTTGGTTTCCGGCGTCAGTTCCGGCACCAGTTCAACATTGCAATCAGGGCAAACGGTGATCTCTGCTCGATATTCCGCTTCACAGTTGGGACAGAATGCCATTCACTCCTCGGGAGCTTCGCGTTTCAGAAGTGGTCTCGTGATTATAAAGCGACCGGTGGTTATCATATTATCCCCGTCGTTTGAGCGCAATAGTTTAATCAGTCCTGGTAATAATTCGAGCTCGCAGTCTTAAGCTCTCTTTCTTTCGGCTTTCGAGCTGCCGAGCAAATCCCCGAGCGCCGGCGCGAGCAAGGGGAATTGAAACTCGTATCCCGAAGCCAACGTCGCCTTTGGCACGACTCGTTGGCTCACGAAGAGCACCTCTGACATTTCGCCCATCAACAGTCGCAGAGCCACCTGCGGCACGGGCAGAAAGGCGGGGCGATGCAGCACCCGCGCGAGCTCGCGAGTGAACTCGGCGTTAGTCACTGCTTGCGGGGCCGCGCCGTTAACTGGTCCGGCTAGAGAAGGCGTGAAAATCGCGTGACGGAAGATGCCCACGATGTCATCGATGTGAATCCAGGGAAACCATTGCCGCCCCGAGCCAAGCTGGCCGCCCACTCCAAGCTTGAAGGGCGTCAACATCTTTTGAAGCGCGCCGCCCTCCGTGCTAAATACAACGCCGGTTCGAACCTGAACCACCCGAACACCAAGCTCGGCGGCACGCGCAGCCTCGCGCTCCCATTCCTGGCAGACCTCGCTCAGGAAGCCGCGGCCCGCCGGAGAAGTCTCTTCAAGCTGCTCGTCTCCGCGATCGCCGTAGAACCCAACTGCGGAACCGCTGACAAAAACACCGCGCTTGCGGTCGAGCGAGCTTAGAGACTCGACAAGTTTCCGGGTCGTCACCACTCGCGAATCTCGTATCAACTTTTTCTGCTCATTGCTCCAACGTCGCGCGATGATCGGCTCGCCCGCAAGATTGACGACTGCTTCAACTCCGTCCAGCGCCGCTTGAGGAAGCCGACCCGCTCCGTAATCCCACTGGTGGACTTCAGCGACCGCGAGTCCTTCGGGTTTGCGAGGTGAACGCGACAGGGCAACGACAGTGTGGCCCTCGTCGGTGAGAGATCGACACAGACTGCGCCCGATCAAGCCGGTCGCCCCAATCACAAGTATCTTCATCGTGCGCCTCCAAAGCCTCGCTAAGAAACTGCCAAATTCGAAGCTTAGCACTGCGAGTCCCTCTGTCAAGATAATGACCAGGAATGGCCTACCGGTATGCAAAGGTTCGCGCGCAAATATCTTGACGCAATCACGACGCGTGTGGACAATGACTCCGGCATGCCTGACGACCACGCGGTATCTGTTACGCCAAAATATCTGATAGG
The DNA here is from genome assembly GCA_038040455.1 of Acidobacteriota bacterium. Classification (GTDB taxonomy): domain Bacteria; phylum Acidobacteriota; class Blastocatellia; order UBA7656; family UBA7656; genus Onstottus_A. The sequence continues at coordinate 78,693 of JBBPIH010000011.1, read as the reverse complement.
TGTAGTCACGAAACTAACTGGCCTGTCGATAGATGTCGTTCGAGTATGGGAACGGCGCTACGGCGCGGTTCGTCCCGCTCGCAGCGGCGGCGGCACACGGCTCTACTCAGATGCGGATGTTCTGCGGCTCAGACGGCTGCACCGCGCGGTTGAGAATGGGTACGGCATCGGCCAGGCCGCGAGGCTTTCTGAGAGCGAGCTTGATGAACTGATCGCAGACGCCCAGTCCTCACTCGACAGAGCGGATCCCTACCGTTCTGTGCGCGACCGATTCATCGCAGCCGTTCAAACTATGGACGTGGTCGCAGCGGATCAGGAACTCGCCCGCGCCGCAACTCTTTTCCCCGCTCGCGAGTTGGTGATGAGAATCGTTTCGCCCATCTTCGACGAAGTAAGCGAGCGCCGGGCTCGCAAGGAATTCGGTGTGGCTCACGAGCGCGTAGCTTCGGTGTTGCTGCGGCGAATGTTGGGATCGCTCCTTAGGTTTCACCCGCCTTCAGGAAACCTCGATACGCTGGTCTTGGCAACTCCCGCCGGTGAGCGCCACGAGATTGATCTTTTACCCGCCGCGCTGCTTGCTGCTGCACACGGCTGGCGAGTGGTGTATCTGGGTGCTGATCTGCCGGCGGCCGAGATCGCGCTCGCCGTTCGACTGACCAATGCACGGGTTCTCGCGCTGAGCCTCGCGACCGGGCAAGCCGGGATCGGCGAAGAGCTCGATTCGATCTCCAGACTCGTGTCCGGCTCAACGCGGGTATGGCTTAGCGGCGCCGGGGCGTCAGGTCACAGAGAACACATCGATCGCGCGAACTGGATCCTGGTGCGCGATCTTGAGGAGCTCGACGACCGGCTCAGAAGATAGTGCTTGGCTGAGGGGATGCTTTCGTCGATGGAAAACGTTGAAGCGCTGAATTCAACCCACCGAGTTCAGCGATCTGGTCGGGGCCTGGGCGAGCGCTGAGGACTGCTCGCTATTTACCTATCGAGAGCTTCAGAGTTAAGTTAGGAAGAACTTTTTCTCAACCGGCCGAAAATGGCCCGAGTCGGAATTACTATTGCCCGAACCACGCATTGAAAATAACATAGGGTCCACTATTCAGAAACTAACCGCCCCCACCGGATCGCGAAAAGGAGAGTTCCTCGATGGAATCTGGTTTTCTAAGATTAGTCTTGCTCGGACTTATCGCAGGGGTGATCGCGGGTTGCAGCCAACAGCCTGCGGAGCAATCGGTGTTGGTGACCGCCGCTAACGAGACTGCCGCGATGGCAAGGCTTCGCGCGATCGCCGCGGCCGAAGCGCGCTATCAAGTCGAGTCAGAGGGCGAATACGGCACGCTCGACCAGTTGATTCAGAAAGGCTACGTCAGGGACCCGTCGAGCGGAAAGCTGACCGGCTACCGCTTTGAAGTTCAAGTCAAACGCGGCGGCTTCCAGGCCACGGCGGTTCCTGAAAAGCCGGGCATCACCGGCAAGCGCTCATTCTATGTCGATGAGACGAACGTGATTCATGCCGCGGATAAGAGAGGAGCGCCAGCCACGGAGTCGGATCCGGAGGTGTAGAGGCCAGAGGTCGTCCGAGGTCCAAAGTCCAAGGTCCAAAGTCAAAGGTCAGAGCTGGACTTTGGACCTTGGACTTTGGACCTTGGACTTTGGACCTTGGACTCTGACCACTGGCAACTGACTCCTGGTTTGATATATTCTCCCGCCAGCGAGGCGAGTTCTAACATGGCCCTCAAGTCCATCTTCGTGGCGGTCGCATACCTGCTTGGATCTATCCCCTTCGGTTATCTTCTAATCAAATACGTATTCACGAGCGGGGAAGATGTTCGCGAGATCGGTTCGGGTGGAATCGGCGCGACGAATGTCACTCGCCGTGTGGGCGTCAAGGGTGGACTGCTCACCTATTTCTTCGACGTCGCGAAAGGCGTGGCCGCGGTAATGCTCATGCGCCTTGTAGCCGGCGATGATTACTTCTGGATCGGCGCTGCGGCGATTGCAGCAATCGCCGGTCACATCTTTCCCATCTTTCTTGGATTCCGAGGCGGGAAAGGCGTGGCAACCGGGGTAGGCGTTTATCTCGCGCTTGCTCCTTATTCCGTGCTGACAACCCTGGCCCTATGGGCGCTCATTGTTTACTTCAGCCGCTACGTGTCGCTGGGCTCGATCATCGCGACGGCTGCGGTCCCGCTTTGGACGCTGCTCTATTATGGCTTGCTTCAACCGAGCCCGCATCTGAAAGCGTTGATCATAATCGGAGTGGCCGGATGCGCGTTGATCGTGGCGACACATCGGGAGAACATCAGCCGCTTGATGCACGGGACCGAGAACAAGATCGGCATGCGAGTCAAACCCGGCAGCCCTGAGGTCGGCTCCGGTGGAACCGCAATCAGCGGGGGGCCAAACTGATGACTGCTGATCCCGTCGCGACCGAGAGCAACCGCGTCGCAGTCATCGGCGCGGGAAGCTGGGGCACTGCGCTGGCGATAGTCGCGGCTCGCAACCAGCATCAGGTGAAGCTGTGGGCGCGCGAGCCCGAAGTCGCCAATCAGATCAATCGCGCTCGCAGGAATCCGTTCTACCTTTCCGAGTTCGAGCTTCCAGCGAACATCCAGGCGACGACGTCCGTAGAAGACGCGATCGAGGGGGCACACTTCGCGTTACTGGTCGTGCCTTCGCATGCAATGCGCGAGATAGTTGGTAGCCTTCGCCCTCGCTTGAGAAGCGAGATCGTGCTGGTCAGCGCTGCTAAGGGTGTTGAGAACAGCACACTGATGCGAATGGAGGAAGTAGTCGCCGATGTTTTCCGCGAGAGTTTTACACCGCAATACGTCGCGCTGTCGGGACCGAGCTTTGCGATCGAGGTGGCGAAAGGGGATCCGACTGCGATAGTCGCCGCAAGCAGCAGTCGCGAGTCGAGCGAGCTCATCCAGCGTTCGTTGAGCTCGAGCTTGTTTCGCATTTACACCAACACCGACGTCGTGGGAGTCGAACTCGGCGGCGCAGTCAAGAACGTTGTAGCCATAGCAGCGGGCGTTGTCCGCGGATTAGGCTTCGGGACGAACGCGGTGGCCGCTATAATAACTCGCGGGCTTGCCGAGGTGACGCGGCTCGCCCTCGCACAAGGTGCGCGAGTCGAGACACTGGCGGGACTGGCGGGGCTTGGCGATCTGGTGCTGACGTGCACGGGAGAGCTTTCGCGGAATCGATATGTGGGAGTCGAGATGGGTCGCGGTCGAAAGCTTGCTGACATACTCGGCGAGATGAGGCAAGTCGCCGAGGGCGTGAAGTCCACGAAGTCGATCTATCAACTCGGGAGGCGATTGGGAATAGAAATGCCGATCACCGCCAGCATGTATGCTTTGCTTTACGAGGATAAGCCCGCGCTTGATGCTGCCAACGAGTTGATGGGTAGACCTTTGAAGCGCGAGTGAATAGGTTCTAGCCGCTTAGCCGTCAGCCACCAAACAGGGGGGGTGGGCGAAAACTAATGCTCCCTGGTAAAACGCGGCAGGGGGGTGCTAGATGGCTCGGAAAAAACCAGCAACAGCAAAATCTTCTGCCGCAGGGACTAAACGCGCTCGGCAAGCGGAGGCAGATTCGCCTGTTAAGGAACGAGGTAAGCGGGCGGACGCATCTTCCAGGAAATCTTCTCACCAGCGCGAACCCAAGTCCGTTGCCGTAGAAAAGCGCGTCGGGGAACAGCAGGCCGGAAACACATCTTTCCCGGTTGTCGGGATCGGCGCTTCCGCTGGTGGGCTGGAAGCCTTCAGGCAGTTGCTTGAGCATCTCCCCCTTGATACCGGCATGGCCTTCGTGCTGGTGTCGCACCTCGACCCGACGCACGAAAGTATCCTGGCGGAGTTGCTTTCCCGCAGCACCCGGATGTCTGTCAGCGAGGTCGCGGAGGGCATGAGGGTCGAGCCTGATCACGTCTATGTCATCCCGCGCAATACCAACATGGCGATTGCCGCAGGCGTGTTGCACCTCCTGCCCCGCGAGGAGGCGCGCGGGCTGCACCGGCCCATTGATTATTTCCTGCGCTCGCTCTCCGAAGACCAAAGCCACCGGGCCATCGGAGTGATCTTGTCGGGGACGGCTTCCGACGGCACGCTGGGGTTGGAGGCGATCAAGGCCGAGGGCGGGATCACTTTCGCGCAGGAGGCAACATCGGCCAAGTACGACAGTATGCCGCGCAGCGCCATCGCCGCCGGCCACGTGGATTTTATTCTCACTCCAGAGGGCATTGCCCAGGAACTGGCGCGGATCAGCCGTCACCCCTACGTGACTCCTCCTGCGGCCGCCGCCACCCCTATTGAGGAGGAAGCCCAACCCACAGGCGGGAATGGTTTCCGAAGCCTTTTGGCGTTGCTGCGGAAGTCCACCGGCGTCGACTTCACCGACTACAAAGCCACTACCTTGCACCGGCGCATAGCGCGGCGGATGTTGCTGAACAAGCTGGAGAGCACAGAGCACTATGTTCGTTTCCTGCGCGAGAACCCAGCGGAAGTTGAGGCGCTGTATCAGGACATCCTGATCAACGTGACCAGTTTTTTCCGCAACCCGGAGACGTTCGCGGTCTTGAAAGAGAGAATCCTTCCGAAGGTTATCCAGCAGCGCACGCCGGATGAGGCAGTCAGGGTCTGGGTGCTAGGTTGCTCGACCGGCCAGGAAGCCTACTCCATCGCCATGTCCTTCGTGGAGTTTGGCGCAGACCATGTGGATCACATCCCCGTCCAGATTTTCGCCACCGACCTCAGCGACAAGGGCATCGAGAAAGCGCGCGTGGGACTCTACTCGAAGGACATCGCGGAGGATGTCTCGCCGGAGCGCCTGCGCCGTTTCTTCACGGAAGTGGAGGGCGGCTACCGCGTCAGCAAGCCGATCCGCGACATGGTGGTCTTCGCGCGGCAGAACGTCCTCGCCGACCCGCCGTATTCGCGTCTGGATTTAATCAGTTGCCGCAATCTTTTGATCTACCTTGAGCCGGTGCTGCAAAAGCGGGTGCTGCCGGCGCTTCATTACGCACTCAAGCCGACGGGCATTCTCTGGCTCGGCACTTCGGAGACGCCCGGCTCAGCCGCCGATTTGTTTGCGCCGGAGGATAAGAAGCACCGCTTCTATTCCAAGAAACTGACATCGGCCCGCACGCAATTTCACTCCGCGCCCGGCGGTGCCGCGCGTGACAGGGCCGGCTTTGGCCAGAAGAGGAACCGTGTGACCGAGCCGACTCTTGGCGGGCACGACGCGGAGAAAGAGGCCGACCGGATTCTCCTGGCTCACTACTCCCCGGCGGGCGTTCTCATCAACGCCGAGCTGGACGTCCTGCAATTTCGCGGCTCGACTGGGGCCTATCTTGAGGCGCCGTCCGGCAAGGCGACCCTCAACCTGCTGAAGATGGCCCGCGAAGGCTTGATGATGCCGTTGCGCGCAGCGATCCAGAAGGCGAAGAAGGATGATGCGACGATCAGAAAGGAAGGCGTGCGGGTCAACTACGACGGAGCATCGTGTCAGGTCAATCTGGAGGTGATTCCGATCAAAGGTCTCGCAGCGAATGAGCGCAACTTTCTGGTCTTATTCAAGCCTGCCGCGCAAGCCCCCACGGTTGAACCGAGCGCGCCTGAGACGCGCAAAGCTAAAGGTACAACGAAGCGGGAGACCGAAGATCGTCAGGTGGAAGGCTTGCAACAGGAGCTGGCCGCCACCCGTGAATACATGCAATCGCTCCTCGAGCAGCACGAAGCCGCCAACGAAGAACTCCAATCCGCCAACGAGGAGATCCAATCGTCCAACGAGGAGTTGCAGAGCATCAATGAAGAGATGGAGACCGCTAAAGAAGAGCTTGAATCCGGCAACGAAGAGTTGGCGACGCTCAACGATGAGCTGCAAAACCGGAATCTGGAACTGACCATTCTCAACGACGATCAAAGCAATCTGTTCGGCAGCGTGAGCATCCCCATCGTGATGCTGGGCAGCGACCTGCGTATCCGGCGCTTCACGCCGCAGGCGGAAAAAGTGCTGAGCTTAATCTCGACCGACGTGGGGCGACCGATCAGTGACATAAAGCTCAAGATCAACTGCCCCGACCTCGAGCAATTAATTACACAGGTGATCGACACCGTCAGCGTCAAAGAGCGAGAGGTGCAGGACAGACAAGGGCATTGGTATTCAATGCGCGTCCGGCCTTACAAGACGCTGGACAACAAGATTGATGGTGCGGTGGTCGTGCTGGTGGACATTGACGCGCTCAAACGAAGCGAGGCGGAGATCAGCGAAGCCCGCGATTTCAACGAAGCCATCATCGAGACTGTGCGCGAGCCGCTGATCGTCCTCGATGGGAACCTGCGCGTGCGGACGGCTAATCAATCTTTCTATCAGGACTTTCATGTCACGCCCGAAGAGACCTTGAACCGGTTCATCTACGATCTCGGCAACCGTCAGTGGAACATCCCCAAACTGCGGACGCTGCTGGAAGAGATTCTGCCGGAGAAAAGACGGTTTCAGGACTTTGAGGTCGAGCAAGAGTTTGAGCGCATCGGGCGCAGGACGATGCTCTTGAATGCCCGCCGTCTCGAACAGGAGGGCAGCCGTGCACAGTTGATCTTACTCGCCATCGAAGACATCACCGAGCACAAGCACAGCGACGATGCGCTGCGAGAAAGCGAAGAGCGGTATCGCACCTTATTTGGTTCAGTGCCCGTTGCCGTGTTTATCTGTGACCGCAATGCAGTGATTCAACATTACAACCGCCGCGCCGTGGAGCTCTGGGGTCGAGAGCCAACGTGCGGGGTGGAGCAGCATTGCGGCTCTGCGAAGCTTTTTCTTCCGGATGGCACTCTGTTGCCGCACCCGGCGAGCCCCATCGTGGAAGTGCTGCGCACCGGCATCCCGGCAAACAATGTGGAAGTGTTCATCGAGCGGCCCGACGGTTCGCGCATCGCGGTCATAGTCAACTTTGCCGCGCTCAAGGACGCGCGGGGAGAAATCATCGGCGCTATCACCAGCTTTGACGACATCACCGAACTCAAGCGAGCGCAGGAGGCTTTACGACAAAGCGCCGAGCGTTTTCGCTTCATGGCCGAATCGATGCCGCAAAAAATGTTCACTGCCCGGCCCAACGGCGAGATGGATTACTTCAATCAGCAGTGGACCGAGTTCACGGGACTTTCTTTCGACCAGATCAAAGATTGGGGCTGGACGCAGTTCATTCATCCCGACGACGTCGAGGAGAACATTCGGAGCTGGCAGCACTCGATTGACACGGGCGGACCATTTCAGTTGGAACACCGATTCCGGCGCGCCGACGGGGAGTATCGCTGGCATCTCAGCCGCGCTCTCGCGATGCGCGATGCGGAAGGAAAAGTGTCGATGTGGATCGGCTCGACCACAGATATCGATGACGTGAAGCGCGCTGAAGAAGAGAGAGAACGTTTACTGCACAGTGAACATGAGGCGCGGCAGCAGGCAGAAACAGCCAACCGCATCAAAGATGACTTTCTCGCCACCGTCTCGCACGAGTTACGCACGCCGCTGACCGCCATCATGGGATGGGCTGACTTGCTGCATCGCGGCGAGCTTAATGAACAAACCGCCGCTCGCGCCGCCGAAAGTATCGCGCGCAATGCAAGGGCGCAAAACCAGCTTATCTCCGACCTCCTGGATGTCTCGCGCATTATTTCGGGGAAGCTGCGGTTTGAGATCGGCGCGGTTGATCTAATCCAGGTCATCGAGGCTGCGACGGATACCGTGCGCCCGGCGGCTGATGCGAAGGGCGTTGACCTTCGGCTCTTGCTCGATCCCAAGGCAGGGCTGGTGTCGGGAGATGCAAGCCGCTTGGAGCAGGTTGTTTGGAATCTGCTCTCCAACGCCATCAAGTACACGCCCAGAGGCGGGCTCGTTGAGACGCGGCTGGAACGAGAGGGCACTAACGTTGCCATCATCGTGCGTGACACCGGCGAAGGGATCAGCGCGGACTTTCTGCCCTACGTCTTTGCCCGCTTCCGTCAGGCCGATGGCACGACGACACGGCAGCACGGCGGTCTCGGTCTGGGCTTAGCCATCGTGCGGAATCTGGTCGAGTCGCACGGCGGGAGCGTCCACGCCGACAGTGCCGGAACGGGTCAGGGCGCAACCTTCACCGTGACGCTGCCTCTGATAGCGATCCGCAGAGAGGGCAGCGACAGGAAACCCGCGGACGCCGGCGAAGCAGTGCGAGGCCAATCACCGCTACCCAAGAATCTAAATGCAGTGCGCGTGCTGGTCGTTGACGACGAGCGGGACGCCCGCGAGGTATTGAGCCTGGCCCTCACGCAGGAAGGCGCCGAGGTGAGAGTCGGCGCTACAGTGGGCGAAGCGCTCGAAATACTCGATCAGTGGATACCTGATGTGCTGGTGTCAGACATCGGGATGCCCGGCGAGGACGGCTACACTCTGATCAAAGAGGTGCGGGCGCGGGAGGCGGAACGCGGCGGACTCATCCCGGCGCTTGCGCTCACGGGATATGCCAGTCACCAGGACGCATCGCGCGCTCGCGCGGCAGGCTTTCAGATGCACCTGCCCAAACCGGTGGAGTCGGCCAGGTTTATAGCGGCAGTGGCGAGCCTTGCCATGTTGAGAGGCGCGAGTCCGCAAACCCTGAGAGGCGAAATAAGCTGATTTGCGAAAAGATTGAAAGCTCTGGAAGAAGAGACTGGGGTGTTTCCATTTCGATACCACTGAACGTTGAAGGTTGGGTCATCCGAGACCGATAGATTTCTTGAGAGAAGAGAGGGTACAATGTCTAACTACGTTCCTCCTGCAAATCCGATTGGCATGCCGCCGCAGCAGCCCGGCGCGCCACCAACTAAGAAGGGCGGGAAGCTCCTGATAGGAATCGTTATCGGCTGCGGTGGATTAATCATCATCGGAATAATCATCTTCGCCGCGGGCGGATTCTTCTTGTGGAACAAAGCGAAGCAAGCGGGCCTCGATCCAGACTTGATCGAAAAGAGACCTGCGCTCGCGGTAGCCAAGATGATGGTTGCCGCGAATCCGGACGTCGAACTCGTCTCGGTGGATGATGAAAAAGGTCTCATCACCATCAGGGACAAAAAGACTGGCGAAACCATCACGTTGAATCTGGACGAAGCAGAAAAGGGAAAGATGGTCTTTAAGAAGGACGGCCAGGATGAGGTAACCCTTGAAGCGAAGGGCGACGAAACCAAGGGGTCGCTCGAGGTAAAGTCCGCCGAAGGCACCGCGAAGTTCGGCAGCGGGTCAGTCGATAAGCTCCCCGACTGGCTGCCAGTTTATCCGGAAGTCCAGCCTTTTGGTAGCTACTCGGTGCAGAACAAAGATGGAGAGAGCGGCGGCTTCCACTTCACGACAAGAGACCCGCCTAACAAGGTAATCAGCTTCTACGAAGACGGTCTGAAACGAGCAGGGATGACGGTGAACACTAATGTCCTGCAACAGAACGGCAAGCCCACCGGTGGCACGGCAACAGGCGAAGACTCAAACAAGAGACGGACAGCTTTCATCAATTGCCAGGTTGCAGGCGAAGAGGGAACTCAGGTCACTGTGGTCTTCGAGAAGAAGAACTGAAACGAGCGAGCAAAACAGCGGGGGCAAGCCACCCTTCCCGACCTGTGATCCTTATAATGATCCTGCCGACGATCAACATCAATAATAGGATCACAGGTCGGGAAGGGTGGCTTGCCCCCGCGTTTGTGGGTAGGTGACGCGAACCTCACTATCGCTGGCCCAACTCGTCGAGAGCCGCCCCCACGCGCTCGAGCCCGCCTGCCAGCATCTCCGTTTCGCAACCAATGCCGATGCGAATGTGATCGGGCATCTCGAAGAACCTTCCGGGCACAACTGAAGTCTCGTACTTCTCGCGAAGCAGCGAGCACAGCTCATGCACGTTGCCTCGCTTTAGCCTCGGAGCGACAACTGTTCCGAACCGCGGTCTGACTGCCTCAAGGTCGTCACGCGAATCGAGAAACTGATCGAGCAAAGGGCGGTTCCTTTCAAGCAGCGCAATCGCGCGAGCCGCAATGCTGCCAAGGTTCTCAAGCGCGATCACGCTCAGTCGCTCCGCCGGATGTGCGGGAATGTTGCCGAACAGATCGTTCAACCGCCACATCTTCTTCGCAAGCTCGGGCTCGGCGAGCACCCATCCGCACCGCAGACCGCTCAGACCGTAAGCTTTTGTCAGACTGCTTGTAGTGACGAACTCGCTTCCAAGATGAAACGCTGAGGGCGAGACTTGATCGAACAACGCTTCGAGATAGACTTCATCAACCAGCACGCGCGCGCCTACTCGCCATGCGAGTTCTCCAACCTGTCGGAGCGTTTGGTTATCAGCAAACGCCCCGGTGGGATTGTGCATATTCGTGATCACGATCAGCCGCGTGCGGTTTGTTATGGCGCGTTCGACCTCGCTCGGGTCGATGCGAAATTCTTCCTCGAACCGGCGCTCTAATCTCTTCACGTTCGCGCCCAAATAAGCTGCCGTCGATACGAGCGGATCGTAAGCAGGGCGCTCGATTAGTACTTCATCACCAGGATCAAGGATCGTAGCCATCGCCAAAAAGTTGGCCATCGAGGTTCCAGGCGCAGCCACCACATTCTCAGGAGTGACGCCGCACTTGTGAGCGAGCGCTTGCTGAAGCGGCTCGTAGCCGTACCAGCTCGGCCCGCTCAAAGCGATGTCTTCAAGGCGGGCCGGAAACTCCGTCATCGGATAGTGAATGACTCCGCTGGTTGCAAGGTTGAACCGTGCCTGCGAGCGCGTCTTCGCCCATTCGATGTACTCGGAGCCCTTCACCCTTTTCGCTTCAGCCACGCTTGCCTCCCCCTCGCCAAAAGAAATAGACGGGTATCCCGGCGAGCAGTATCGCCAGGCCGATCGCGCTGTTCGCCGGATACTTGTAAATGGCGCTGGCGGCGACCAGCCACTCAGCTGCGATGAACAAAACGATCACCGGTGAGCTGACCTTCAACGCGTAACTCGTTCCTTCGGAGACCTCACTCGTGTGCGAGGCGTTTCTGCGGAGCGAAAATAAGCATGCAGCCGTCAGCCCGAAAAAGATTGAATCAATCGAGACGACGTAGTTGAGAATCTGCTCGTACTTGCCCGACGTGGCGATCACGATCGCAAGCACGCCTTGCAGAGCTATCGCTACGACTGGAACTCGGGTGCGAGGGTGAAGCCACGCGACGCGCTTGAAGAACAGCCCATCGTCCGCCATCGCAAAATAGACTCGCGGCGCAGTGAGCATGCCCTGACTCAAGAAGCCCAGAGTCGAGATCGCAATGCCAACAGCGATGATCTTTCTACCCTTCTCGCCTAACACCAATCTCATCACTTCCGATGCGGGCGTCGTCGTCTCGGCAAGGCCTCCCGCGCCAAGCACGTTGACACAAACGAAGTTGACTGCCAGATAGAGGACTATCACACCCATCACGCCGATCAAGAGGCCCCGCGGCAGATTCTTGCGCGGCTCGCGCATCTCGCCTGCGACGAAGCTCGCCGTCTGCCATCCGCCGTAAGCGAATAAGACCGGGACCAGCGCCGCCCCAAACGCGCCGAGCATTGACCAGTTGTCAGAAGTGAGTGGCGACGGTTGTGACGAGGTGCCGATGGCATCGTGCCCGCCGCCCGCCCACAAGCCAGCGCCGATAAGCGCGGCGATAGCAAGAATCTTCAACACCATTAACGCGCTCTGCACGCTGCTTCCTGCGCGCACGCCGAGGCAGTTGATGAGCGTCAAAGCGCCAAGCGCAAGCGCGGCCACCACCCAATCTGTGATTGCAAAGTGGGTCAGGTCTAAGAAGTAGCGCGCGAAGGTTACGGCAACCGCCGCCATTCCTCCGCTCTGAACGACGAGGAGTAAGGTCCAGCCGTAGATGAACGCGGTCGCGGGATGAAACGCTTCACGAATGTACGCGTACTGTCCGCCCACCTGTGGCCGCAGCGCCGCCAGCTCGGCGTAGATGAACGCGCCGGCGAGCGCGATCAAACCGCCAACCGCCCACGCTCCCAGGATCAATACGGGTGTGTGCACCTGACGAGCCACGACATAGGGATTTATAAAGATGCCGGAGCCGATGATCCCGCCCATCACGATCATCGTCGTGTCGAACAGCCCGAGGCGACGTGCGAGTTTCGGAGCAGTATCGGAATCGGTTGGCGCCGTTCGCTTCTCTTGGATTACATCCGGTGGTGGATTCAGCTTTCGTTCCTTTTGTTACGTCTTTATCAAGAACAGGGTCAACGATTACAATGCTGGGTTATTCCCTCCAATCTTCGAGTAGCGAAACAGGTCCGCAGACTGGACTGTCTACGATACCTTTTCTGCGTCAAGGCTTCGTGGTCGTCTGTAGCCGCTCCCTCATGCGCATCTGCCACTTCGTGCGAGGCGTGTCCTCTTCTTCAAACTGGCTCAGCGCTTCCTTGAGCGTCTCTCCGCCCATCTGCCGCGTCTTCAAATAGAGCAGCGCGGTCAGCGTTGCGATGAACGGAACGATCAGAGCATTCAGTGCGACAGTTATCATCGTCGTGATTCGCGAGGTCAGTATTGGCGCGTGCTCCACACGAAGGCCTTTGAGAACCACGGCAAAGGGGAGCGCTACCAGCGATGCTGCAAGAGCGGGAATAGCAAACTGCAAAAAGAGAATTACAATGACCGTGCCCCGCGAGCGCTTGACCAGAGCCTTCGATCTCTTCAACGCAGCGCGCCCTTTCAGTCCTTCCATCATCACCACCGGTGAAGCAAGCGAATAGTTTATGAACATGATAAGCCCCGGAATCAGCAAGAGCAGTCCGAGGAAGGATCGTATCGAGGCGATCGCAATGGTAAACAGAAGGGCCTTCAATCTTTTCTTAACTGCCCCATAAGCCGTGCGCAGTTGCAGCGGCCTGAGCGGCGATAGGAAGAGCTGCGTAACCAACCGAATCGTGACTCCGGCGATTACCGCGTTAATGAAAATGTTGGAGAAGAACATGAGAATTGAGAGGACGGCTTCGATTGCGCTGGTGGGGGACCCAGGGACCGAAACCGCGACGCCTTCAGCCACTCGAGATCTTATCCTATCCGACTTGACCGCGGTGCTGATCAGAAGAGCGCCCTGCAACACGATCAGCGGAAGGTACATCAAGAACGTGACGCGGAAAAACTTTGGAAAGTGCTCGATGTAGAGCGTTGAGGCTCGGCGTAGCAACACAACTGTTCCTTCAGAAGTCGCTCGCAGCGCGCTTGCGAAGCCGGCGGCGCTTGCGGGCCGCTCTGAAGGGCTCTTCGCCAGCGCCGACATCACAATCGCAGCCATTCGCTTCGGCATCTTCCGGCGCTTTTCTTTAAGCGGGGGCGGTGCCGCTTCCATGTGAAGCCTCATCAGCTCGTAAGCCTGACCCGTGAATGGCGGCTCGCCAGCGAGCATCTGATACGCGATAACGCCGAGGCTGTATATGTCGCTGCGCGGGTCGAGCGGCTCGCTGCGGCATTGCTCTGGGGACATGTATATCGGTGTACCGAGAATCGATCCAACCCGCGTCAGCCCATCTGCCGGAACGGTTTGCCGGGCCAGATTCTCAGCAGTAGTGTGCTCGAACACACGTGTTTGCTCTTCCTCTGACACATGCCCGTGTTGTATTTGAGTCGCCGCTTCGGATGATTCCAACGTGAAGCCTTGCGTGGCCGATTCGTCCGCAGCCGAAATGTTGGCCATCTCTCTTTCAGCGAGGATAAGAGTCTCGTCCTCGCTAACTGGAGAACGCTGTATTCGAGTTGCGGCTTCCGAAAGGTCAGCCGCCTGCGCGTAAGTCTTAGCTTCGACGATCCCCGTCTTGCGCGGCTGGTTCGACACCGTCGTCGAATCTCGATGCAACCTTTTTGTATCCGGCGAGGACGCAGACGGAGCGCCCTCAGCCGCATCGGCCAACTGAACATCGCCTAGCTTGGCAAGACCGAAGTCGAGCACCTTAACGGTGTAGCCGCCGCGGCGATTCGGCTCAAGCCAGATGTTATCGGGTTTCAGGTCGCGATGAATGATCCCCTGTTGATGCGCTTCCTCGACGGCCGAAGAAGTTTGTTCGACGATGTCGACTACCCAGTCAATTGGAAGCTGAGATTCTTCGGCAAGCACTTCTGCGAGCGTGCAGCCGTCGAGGTACTCCATCACCAGATACGCGATTCGCTCACCCTCTACCTGCGCGAAGCCGAAGTCAGTCACATTGACTACGTTTGGATGATGGAGACGGCCGGCGGCTTTCGCCTCGCGTCTGAAGCGTTCGACGAACTCGTCGTTCATCATGAACTGCGGCGTGATGACTTTGACGGCGACAGGCCGGCCAGTGCCCAGGTGAGTCGCCAGATAAACCGAGCCCATCCCGCCTTTGCCGAGTTCCTTCTCGATGCGGTATTTCTCGTCGAGCACTTCACCGGTGAGTTGTGTTAATCCCATCAAACCTCGCGAGCGGCCAGGTGAGTTCAGCGCCGGAATCGCGCCGTCGTTCGGCCACATTCAGCAACCGTCAGACGCGGCCAATGATATTAACCTGACATGACAGCCGTCAAGTTGTGTACGGCTGCGCTAACGCCGGCCATCTGAGTTGACCTCAGCACCCAGCCCTGTTATCAATCATGCGTCGCGACTGCCGGTCTCTATCAGGAGAAGAGTGTGTCGTGATGTCGAAGTCAAAGCTGTTCAGCTTAGTCATTATATCTGCGCTGTTGATTGTTCCCGGTGGGCCCTCTGCCTCTCGCGCGCATGCCATAGAGCTTGTAGATGTCTCAACCCATTTCATAGAAGTACCCGCAGGCACCTTCGGTTCGGGAACGTTGAAGCTTGCCGCCACGCTGTATCAGCCGCGATTTTTCCCGTTTGCTCCCGCGGCGGTTTACATTCATGGCTGGGGCGGGCACCGGTTGACCGGAGAAGACAACCTCGCCTATTACATCGCCGCCGCTGGCTACATCGTGCTCTCCTACAGCACTCGCGGATTTGGCGACGGTGAATCAGGCGGACGGGTCACCCTTGCTGGACCGGATGAGCTGAACGATCTTCGTCGAGTGATTGATTGGCTGACCACCGACCCCGATCGCGCTATCGGACCAAGGGTGACCAAGGTAGGAGTGCTCGGCGGTTCATACGGAGGCGGACACTCTTTCCAGATCTCATCTGATCCGCGCGTCTCGGCTGTGATTCCGCTGGTGGGCTGGACCGATCTCGAGCAAGCGCTTTATCCGAATGGAGCGATTAAATATCGGCTCGGCATCGCAGAGTTCTACCAGGGCCTCAAGCAACACGTGGGTCAGGCGCCGTTCTTCAACTACAGTCAACTACAGTTTGATTTGTTAGACGCCGCCGCGGAAGGCCGGCTCCCGGACAGCAGGACAAGGCAAGCGCTTCGTGTGCGCTCAATCGCCGCGCGCAACGAGGACGGAGAAGAGATCCTGGACGAATCGCGCCAGCCCAGGGTCCCAACTTTCATCATTCAGTCCTGGGACGACTATCTGTTTCCCGCCAGCCAGGTGTTGGAGGTGTTCTCACAGATAACCGCGCCTAAGCAGATATACCTCGGGCGGCGCGGGCATCCGCCTGGAGGCCACCAGTTCGAGGGTGAAGATCTTTACATCGCCACGCAAGTGCTTCGTTGGTTCGATCATTATCTGCGCGGAATCGGCAATATCGACTCGCTGGTTGTGACCAGCGCCCCGGCGCCGTTCGCAGCTCTCCCGTTCACTGCCAGGCAGTTTCCATCAGATGATATCGCGCTACTCCCGCTGTTCCTGAAGGCCGGCGGGACTCTGTCGCGCAAGAAGAAAGGGCCTGTGCAGCAGGAGACAGCAGGCGGAATCTTTCGCCCCGAGCGGATTCGAAGCTCACATCTCGGAGCTGAGATCCCGACTCGAAGCGATATGTTCAGTGGCCGCGCGGAGGCGCTCGCGACCGCCCCCCGCCATCTCCAATACACATTTGCGCCGTGGGAAACAGGGACCGAGATGATCGGCTCCAGCGAGTTTTCTTTTTTCCTGAGCAGCACTACGTCCGCCGACGTTGACCTGATAGCCCGAACCTTCGACGTGGCGCCGGATGGAACGGAAACCGAGGTGACCCTCGGCGTCGTGCGAGTCACCGGTCTTGTCCCGGGTGAAGTGCGGCGAGTTGCGTTTCGCGACTTCGGAGACCACTGGGTCTTTCAAGCTGGTCACTCGCTCAGGCTTAAGGTTTCGAACATTGACTTTCCCGATTTCAGGCCGCCGGGAGCGAATGACAACGTTCCGTCAACCATCACGGTTCACAACGGAAAAGGTTTTCCATCAAGCATGAGACTTCCAGTGCGCACCAGGTGAGAAGGGTGCGTCAGGGTGAATGGTGTCCAGCCGATGGCCAGCTCGACGATCGGCCATCGAGTTTGATCACGGCTGGCCAGCGACCGGCGGCGCAGGTGTCACCTGCTGCCTCAAGTAGCCGGCGAAGACTCGAGCGGTGGTGACGAAGTTCTGGACTTGCTGTTTCAACTCGGCGGTCGTGACCTTCTTCATTCCAGTCGGCACCTCGAACAGAGACGGCTCAGCCGTGAGCTGTAGGCCCTCCGCGGCGGTCACAATTCGCGCTCCAGCGCCGCTTGATGAAGTGGTTTCTATTTCAGAGCGCACAGGCAGACCGGTCTCCTGGTCCACAAAAATGATGCTGTCCGCCTGGGCCGTTCCAACCTTGGTACGAGTGTCGGCCGCGCCTTTGAACCGATACTTGACCGCGGTGCGTCCATTCACTGTTTCAGTGCCCATCTCCTCGTATTGAGCGCGCTCTTTGAGGCGCGCCACCGCGGAAGCTGGACTCATCACTTCGCCCAACTGAAAACCAAGTTCATTCGGATCGAGTTCCACGTACTGATTGCGCGCCGGAAAGATCAAATACTTGAGTGGCGACTTTTCAAGATAGATCACCTCGCCAACCGGATCGGGCAGCTTGAAGGACACTCGCCGCTCCGTACCCATCCGCGCAAAGGAGAATTTCAGCGGCGGTATGGTAGTCTGAGGCGAGCTGCCAGTCGGCTGTATATTGATCGTCGTCGTCACGCTGTAACGCTCGGGCTCTCGGGCTTCGAGAGCGGTCGCCCGAGCGGTCACCGGCGCGGCGTTAGCGTTGGCGTTCGCGCTAGCCGTGGCATTGGAGTTTGAGTTCGAGTTCGTGGTTGTTAAGGTCCCGGTAGTCGTGCACCCAGACGAAACAAGCGCCGCGAGTGCTATCCCCGCGACGAAGGCCGTCACAGTGTATCTTTTGCTGATTTCCGCGTATGACATCATCTCCTCCTTTGAATCGAACAGGTTAGAATATTCGACTGACGTCCACCTGAACTTCCGGGTTTCGTACATCTCCAGTGACGTTGATAGGCACGGAGAGCCGGTTATTCGTCTCGAGTATCGTGACAAACAGCCCCACCGCCGGGCTCATTGTTTTGACGCGCGACGTTGCCTCGGGCGAAAGGACGACTGTTGCAGCGTAGTTCACGGTTAGTGCGGATTCAATTCTGAAGCTCCCATTTGGTACGGTCGCATCTCCGAGCCCGTCGAGCTGTTGTATTCGAAGCCCGGTCGTATTAACCGTGCCTTGCGAAATATGGAAGTCGGTTTCGAGGCCCGCTACCGCGGTGCCAGAGTTCATATCTCCGATCTGGTCGAGCTTTAGCGCGCGGGCCACTCGGTCGCTCAGATTAACCGTATGGATGACCATGTCAGTAACAGACATCTGGCCGTTGCCGGTCAGTGGCGTGTCTGGGTTGGAATTGATCTCGCCATTGATTGCAAGTGCCCCGATACTGAGGTTCTTCGTCTCGATTGGACCTGGACCGATTGAGCCGCTAACCGACAGCACAGGAGCGCCGCGCCCGTCGATCTTGAGGTCGAATGGCAGAGTAGCTTTGAAGCGATCGGCTTCGCCGTCTTCCTCCGACTGAACGACGACCTCGCCCTTAGCCTGGCTGCCGCCACCGGAATCGTCACCGGCATAAGGTGTCAACGACGCGTTCAAGCCGATGTTTTTGTAAAGGACCTCCAAAGGTTGCGGCCCTGTGTAGTCCCTCAGTTTCACAGAAGCGCTGTCGATCTTGATCTTTCTGAACGCTGGCGCGGACAAACTGCCCCCCGCCGGGAGCGACAGAATTGATAAGGCAGTCACAGCCTCGGACGCCAAACGCGAAACTGTTGATTGCTCTGAAGGGCGCTTACCTAAAGTGGTCCAGCTCCAAACACCATTGGGGTTCTTTAGAAGATCGATCTGCGGAGATTTGAGCGTTATTGAATCGATGACGATCTGACGAGTTCGCAAGTACTGAATGACGTCGAGGTCGGCGCGCACCTCACTAGCCTTGAGAAAGACACCGTTACCAAATTCAGGGTCCTCGTGAGCAGTCATTCCGGTGAGGGTAAGGTAAGGACCACTTAGGAGGTTGAGCCGCACCGAATCGATTGTTACCCTGCGCCCGAGCGTCTCCGTGAGTTTGAGTTCAACTGCGTTCCTCAGGGGAGAAAGCGGCAGGAGCGGCACCGCCGCCGCCGCCGCACCGACGATTACAATCAGCAGTAGCAGCTTGAGGAAACATCCTCTTGGTTTGGCCATTTTAGACTCCAGCGGAAGCTGAAACGTATCGTCTGAATGCCGCCTTCTTTGCAGACATCATCATTGCTGGATCAGTCATTGCGCATCATTATCGTTATAGGCCTATCGTTGCGGGACGCCTCGGACTGTAAGATTTCGATACGCTCTGCTCACCCCGCTAAGGCGTTTATGCAAGCGGCGCGCCCGCAAATGAGGTTGGCCTCTTGTGAGCCCGCCAATCGAAATCCTCCAGTGCTTCGGTGAGCGGACGGCGCCGAGGTTTCATCTTTACACCGACTGAGCTTTCCTCGTAATATCAACCGGCAGTCCAGAACAGCCGGCAATTTCACTTCGGAGTCATGTCTATCCAAACGGGAGTCGTAAATGAACGAAAGCAAGATCGCCGTGCCCGCCGATGCGCTCATCGCTCTGCTCACGTCTTCACTAAACGCAAGCGGTGCGCAGGCCTTCGGACACCTCGTGGTGTACACATCGTTCGGGGTTGTTAGGGGCCGCATCGGTCTCGCCTTTTCTCAAGGACTGATCAGCAAGGAGAGTGGCAGAGCGGAAACAGGCTCGGCCGACGCGGTGATCGAGATCAACGATGTCACCGTCGAGCATTATTCGAATCATCTCGCGAGTGCAAACTTCGATCGATTGTACGTGAGGTTGTCGGACGTGCTGGGCTTCGCGCTCGTTGGGACTCAAAAGCAGGGATAACGGGTTAGATTGACGGACGCGCGTAAGGTTGTTAGGTTCATGCCGCCGAACCACAAGATTAACCACAAAACGCAGGAGGAAAAAAATGGCTCGAAAGATTTCTGTCTTAGGACTCGTACTTTTGCTTGCGGGGGTCGCACTGGCGGCCCGAGAAGGCAAGAGCGTGAAGCTCACTGGCTACATAATCGACAACATGTGCTCCGGTCGCGCTGCCACTGAGAACGGCGCCGAAAAGGTGAAGAACCATACGGTCAAGTGCGCGATGATGCCCAATTGCGCCAAGAGCGGATACGCTTTGTTCTCCGGGGACAAGCTCTACAAACTCGACGAAGGCGGCAACACCAGGACCGCAGAGATCCTGAAGAGCACCAAACTTGAAAAAGGCTTGCAGGTGGAGATCGAAGGCACCCTCGAAGGCGAGACGCTGAAAGTTAAGAGCATCAAAGAAGTAGCAAGTAGCTAAGAGCGATTCAATCACTAAGGCACAAAGATCCCGGATGTAGCATAGACTTTAGTCTGTGTGTGCAAATCTCAAGAATCGTGATCGCGCCGGTAAGTGTGGGAGAAGTAAGCGCGACACAGACTGAAGGTCTATGCTACCTCACCTTCATCACCACAAGCGTAAGATCGTCGTGCGGAGGTACGTCGCCGCACCAGTCACGCACGCTCTGGACGATACGCTCGCTCAGTTCATGCGCGGGCACATGAGCCGAGGAATCGATGATCCGCCGCAGACTCGCCTCACCGAACTCGATGTCATCGGCGTCGCGAGCTTCGGTCACGCCGTCAGTGTAGGCCACTAGCAAGTCGCCGCTTTCCATCTGAATCGTTTCTTGTTCGTAAACGCAATCGTCGAACGCGCCGATGATCGGGCCGCCTTTCGTTAGCAACCTGACTTCCGCTCGCTCATGGTCGGCTAGAATCTCTTCGTTCGGGACCGAAGTCCCGTGTATGCCCGCGCCCACGCCCTGAACCTTAGCGCTCCTGGCTGCTCGTACGACGATCGGCGGATTGTGCCCGGCATTAACGTAAGTCAGCAGGCCGGTCCGCTCATCAAACTGAGCGTAGAAGAATGTCGCGTAGCTGCTCGAGTCAGTCGACACGTGCAGCAACCGGTTCATCGAGGACACTAGCTCTGTCAGGTGCCCGTTTACTGTTTGAGCCTGGCTCCTCAGCGACGCTTGGACCGTGCACATCAATAGCGCCGCCGATATTCCCTTGCCTGCGACGTCCGCGACCGCGATTCCTAACTTCCCCTGACCGAGCGGGATGAAATCGTAGTAGTCGCCACCCACGCCGCCAGCCGGATAACAGACCCCTGAAAGCTCTAGTGAAGACATTTCAGGCGGGCTCTCGGGGAACAATCGCTGCTGTACCGTTGCCGCAATCGCAAGCTCGTGCCTGAGCCGTTCTTCCAGCGCGATTACCTGCACCAGCTCGGCGTTCTGAATTGCAAAAGCCATCTGCAACGCGACGGCCATCAGCAGGTGCCTGTCGTCGCGAGAAAAAGGAAGTTCACCCAACCGCGGACCAAGCGAGACAATGCCAAGCAGATGATCCTTGGTAGCAACCGGAAGCAACAATGCCGATCGTGCGACACGAAGCGTTGCGTTCTCGCGGCTTCGCGAGTCGTTCATTGCGAGTTCCGTCGACAGCAGATCCTGGGTCCACGGGTTGTACCTGTCGAAGTCTACCGGGAGCGGGTGAGCGAACCTGCTCATCCGCTTGACCAGGGCTCCATCAGGCGAGAGCGTCAGCGTCGGGTCTCGGCGTGAAGTGCTCATTCCATCCGGGTTGAGCTGCGATGCGATCGCGCAGGCGTAATCGCCGGTCTCTTGATCGCGCAGGAATATCGTGACGTTCTCAACGTGCAGGGCATCTTGAATCTTGGCGACCGCGCGCTCGAGCAACTGCTCGACTGTCGAGACCTTGCGCATCTCGAGCCCAAGTTCTGAGAGAACCTGCTGTGCGTCATAAGACTCGCGGAAGAACCTGCGATCGATAATAGGCAACACCCGCTGATTCAGGAAGGTGAGCGCGGCTATTGCAAGGGCGGTTGCAGCCATAGTCACGATTATGTCTGCTCGGTCCCCGAAGCTGTCGATCGCGGCCAGCCTGCTGCCGGTCAACAAGAAACTCAGGACCGCGAACACGACCACGGCCTGAATAATAATGAACCCGCGCGACACCAGAAGGTAGCGCACGCTACGACGGAGGATCAACCTGACCGGAATTACCTGGTGCCGAACGATCGCATAGGCGAATGACAGCGGGAAGAGTGGAAACGCAAACAGCACGGCGACGCTAAGCCACTGCAGGAGTTTCGGATTGGTCTTCGGCAGATTGAAAAGAATGGCCAGACCTATCATCAGGAAGATAGGCACGAAGCCCGCAATGCTCCCCGCCACTACTACGCGCATCTTCCGCTTAGAAGCCCGCCCGGCCTGGCGGTAGTTGATAAACAACGATAGCAGCCCGCCGGCGATATACGCTGTAGCGATGGCACTGCATATCAGCGTGAACGCAGGATAATTAAACGAAAGGTAATCCTCGGGCGCATATGCCGCAAGGATGTTCAGCAGTCCAAGGTAAGGTAAGATCGTGACCAACTGCGGCACGTATAGATAGGCTTCGAGCTTGGGAACCCGTCTAAGCAGCGGTGTAGGCTCCGGAAAGATCTGGAAGAAATGAAAGAACACAGGCCACAGAAACAACGAAGCGAGATGAACGGCAAGCATCACTGCCACCATCGAGGATGACTCACCCGAATAAACAGGGTCCATAGCGAAAATTGCACCCGTGAACATCCCGAACATGAGCGACAGTAGCAGCGCTTGCTTGTCCTCGGGCTTGAGCAGAAAAACTATGAGCCCAGTCAGTAGAAAGATGTTCGGGATCACAAGGCTCGCGGCACCATTCACTATCAAGGTGAACAGAGGGATAGCCTGTGATACCAGCGTGACTTCGAAAGGGATGCCGCTGCGCCTGATCACAACTGTATATGGCCTTCCGGGATCAACGTAGTGAAAGATTCCCACTACTTCAGAGGTCTGTTTGATGGGCTGTCCATTAATCGCGACAACCTCATCGCCGATTCGCAGCAACTCCGCAGGCTCACTGTTTCGGAACCGATCGACACGGACCTGATTCCCCACCTGCCGGGAAACCCACCCGGGGTCGCTCTCCATACCCAGCAGCGCGACTGATCTGAAAAAGCGTGCTCCGCCATACATCAGGAGCAACGCGAAAAAGATCGCGCCCCAGGTGAACTGTAGTCGGCTCCTCATAACGCCATTCCTCGAAAGAAGAGAGTTCAGAGTTCAGCCTTCAGGCTGCCTTGACTCAAGAAACACCAAGCTAAAGCTTGTACTCTGAGCGAAAAGAGTTCAGAGTTCAGCCTTCAGGCTGCCTTGACTCGAAAAACACCAAGCTAAAGCTTGTACTCTGAACTTATTTTCGAAGGAGTCAATATAGCACAGCGTGGGTCTCAAGCATTCGGTGTCAAAGACGGCCCGACGTTCATTTGAGTACGCTTGCCGCTCCTTGACCGCCGCACTCTGACAGCCTCCAAACCTCTCCCTTCCTCTACGGCACGGGCTTGTACGAGGATGCAAGAACTGTTGTTCCTGCGCGGACCGAGCAGAGGTTGAGGCTCGCGAGTGCAGATTGTAGAATGAAAACTCGGTTAACAGCGGTTTCGCGAATTCAATTGATATATCGGAGGTAACTTTGATCGAACCAATACAGGAGGCTCTCAAGGAAGCGGGACTGGATGGCTGGTTGTTTTACAGCTTTCGCGGCAGCGACCCTATTGCCGCAAACATCCTGGGCATGGTCGAGGGAGGTCACATCGCGACGCGGCGCTGGTTCTATTTCATACCGCAAGCCGGCGAACCCACGCGGATAGTGCATTCAATCGAGCGCGACGTGATCGACCATCTGCCAGGCAAGAAGCTGATCTACCTTCCGTGGCAACAGCTTCACGGTCACTTGAAGAGCGCGCTCATCGAGTCAACCGGAAAGCCGAATCCCCGAATCGCAATGCAATACTCACCGAACGCGGCCATCCCGTATCTCTCGAGAGTGGACGCGGGAACGATCGAGTTGATCCGCTCTTTTGGTGTCGAGATCGTATCGTCCGCCGATCTTGTTCAACGGTTTGAATCAGCCTGGGGAGATGAGCAGCTTGCGATGCACGACGAAGCGGCGCTCGGTCTCTATGAAAGCGTCAAGAGCGCCTTTATCGAGATCGGCACTCGAATAAAAGCGGGAACGCCTACCACCGAGTACGACATTCAACAGTACATACTGAGCTGCTTCGCCGATCGCGGAATGTTCAGCAAGGACCCGCCGATTGTCGCGGTCAATGCCAACAGCGCGATGCCTCACTACGGGCCAACTCAAGACCATCACTCGCCGATCAACAAGGGCGATTTTGTGTTGATAGACCTGTGGGCGAAGCTGGATCGCCCGAATTCGGTCTATGCCGACATAACGTGGACTTCGTTCGTCGGCGATAAAGCGCCTGACGAAGTGACCAGGGTCTTCAATATCGTGCGAGATGCTCGCGACGCTGCTACCGATTTCGTCAAAGATGCGTTCACAAACGGCCGAACGATTTACGGCTGGGAGGTGGATGATGTATGCCGGGAGGTGATTCAGAAAGCCGGCTACGGCGAGTACTTCATTCATCGCACCGGGCACAACATCCACACCGAGGTGCACGGCAACGGAGCCAACATCGACAACCTGGAAACCAAGGACGAGCGGGTGCTAATACCTCGCACGTGCTTTTCAATCGAGCCCGGTATTTATCTGGAAGGCAAGTTCGGCGTACGAAGCGAGATTGACGTGTACGTCGGAGAGAGGGAAGCTCGCGTCACCGGCGGCGAGCCTCAGAAGGAAGTGGTCGCGATCCTGGCGTGAGCGCGGCAGGCAAGCAAGTGTGCCCGCTCGGGACTATTCGCAAGTCAGGTAATTCTCTTAAATATTCGAAGGCGGATTATCGGTGCCGAAACGTCCGCTCATCGCCCGTTGGGAACATATCAGGATGCCTGTAGCATCGCGCGTTCCACTTCACCGGGCACTTTGATCAAAATAAATCGGTGAGCAGAGTACAAATAGTCTTCTCCGCTCTCATCCACGATTCGCAGATCGCCATCCTTCGCAGCATCTTCGTCTGGCAACACGCGATAGATTTTGCACAATTCCAGCGAAGCGGGATAATCGGAGTTATCGATACATACGGCGAAAGTTGGTTCAGACCTCGCGCTGGTTTTCATGGCTTTTAGTCCAAATAACGCTTGCGTTTCATTTCTTTTCTGCCAATGCCATGAGCTTCATACCAATGCCGCTACTTCATTGTGCTTGGGCACAGTGGCGGTGCGAGTACCGGCGAGCAGTTGTTTTCGCGAACCTCACGTGACTGCCAGTCTGTCCGGCTTCTTTAAAGCCCGCCGCTTCGAGTTTGCGTTTGACTTCGCGGAAGGGCAGCGGCTTGATGCGGCTTTGATGTCTATTTCGATATCACGCAGGCGCGGTATGATCGTAGCGACTGGCGGTGTGAAGTGAAGTTCGAGAG
This sequence comes from Acidobacteriota bacterium, assembly GCA_038040455.1. Classification (GTDB taxonomy): domain Bacteria; phylum Acidobacteriota; class Blastocatellia; order UBA7656; family UBA7656; genus Onstottus_A. Next base: position 53,810 of record JBBPIH010000011.1, on the reverse strand, counting down.
CGTCTCGTAGGTCATCGAGAGCCTCATCTTCTGTCGCACCTTGGCTCGCAACATCAACTTGCATGCATCGGGCTATGTACCACTCGCCTTCTTGCGAGATGCTGGCGGTGAATGATCGTTTCATAATCCCCTCGCCGGTTTGGAACCACTGCTGGCGAAATTGGGCGGACTGCTCACTTTCGGCTTATGCGACTTGCTTTACTTCGGCAGGTAGCTTGTTCACAATCAACTCCCGAATATCGAGCTTCGTGCTTGCTTCATCGATGTCTATGCCGGCGAGATTCCCATCTTCGTCATAGTCTAAAACGACCCCATCCGACACCTCGCGGCTATCCGCGCTCGGTTTAGAAGATAAGTCGATGTAAAGCGAATCGGTGTCCGGGTAATAACTTATTCTCATCTTTTGAATCCTCTATCGGGGAACGCGTTATTGTAATCCTATCGGCTAAAGTTACAACCCTGAAAACGAGATTGTGAAACGCTTTGACCTTTCCCCAGAATCTTACTCGGTTGTCCCCTTGAACCTCAACGCGGATAGGATTCTCGACTATTCGAATGCACCAATCCTTCTTCAGATATGGACGCTTCCGCAAGACTTCGTTCTCGAAGTACGCTGTGAATTTATACGTTGGCACGTTCTCGCCTTTCGTTAGGTGTTCGTCAATGCAGTCATAACGCGCATCCGGGCTCCTTGGTCATCCGACCTCAATGGAATTCGATTTCCAAGACTCGGGAGTACTCAGGCAGCCGCTTCGCCAGCTTCGTCCGAAAATCCTTGAGGTATTGTTTGGGGTTGGCTGCCCTGCCCTTTGTTGCTAGATGTCGGAGGAGTGTATCGTTGATATCTGTGTTCATAGGCGTGTTCTCGTGTCGTCGGAGCGCCCTGCCCAGGCACCTCGTGTTTGCGCAGCTTCATAAACGACTCTCTCTATCTTGGTATCCGCGTTCATCGTTTTCTGAAGCAATTATTCAACCGCTAGCTAAGATCATCGAGACTCAGTTCACGCTTTCCGGTTGAGAGATGATCATCGTCCGCCACACAGCTTGCCACCGATTCTTATCCCGCGAGAACACGAAAATGTCGCGGCCCTTGTCGTCGAATCGCTCGCCGCCCAACTCGTAACTTATCTCATAAGCATAAGTCGCGACCGCCGTGTCGCCGAAAACGTCCACACTGATCTCACCCAACGTGAGGCCGGTAATCGCCGCCTGGCTGCAAAAGTCCACGTAGCTCGCCACGCAGGCGTCTCTGCCTTCCGTGCGCTGAGTGAAATCGGGATGCACCATCACGATGTCTTCGCGGAAGAAGGACGCCAATTCTTCAGGACGGCCCTTTGCCCACGCGTCGTTCAACTGCTGGATCAGTTGCCAGACCTCTTCGATGTCTCGTGCCCCTTCCGAAGACGACATCTACTTAACCCTCCTTATCATCGGAGCGCGGCGATCGAAACCGTGCTCGCGCGATTGTGCTCATTCCCGGGGGTCTTACGCAAGCGTGCCATGAGCCGGCTGCTGCTGAGTCATACAGTGCACGGTTCCCAGTCCCCAAACGAGATCGACCGCGTGCACACCTACAACCGGACGGTCAGTGATCAGCTCGCTCAGGATGCCCAGGGCGACGCGATCATTAGGATCATTGAACGTCGGTACCAGCACGGCCGAATTCGCGATGTAGAAGTTCGCATAACTCGCTGGAAGCCGCCGGCCGTCGAACCACAGCGGCGCGGGCATTGGAATGGGCACGACCTGGATCTTCGAGCCGTCCTCGAGTCGCATCGACTCCAGGCGCTCGCGGTTCTCCTCAAGCACGCGGTAGTTGTGGTCCTTCGAGTTCTCCTCGCTGCAAATGACGACCGTCCGTGCATCGACGAAGCGGCAGAGGTCATCAACGTGGCCGTGGGTGTCATCGCCCTCGATTCCGCGGCCGAGCCACAGCACGTTCGTTACACCAAGGTTGTCGCAAAGTGCTGATTCGATCTGCGCCCGGGAGAGACCCGGATTTCGCGCCTGGGTCTCCTGATCAAGCAGGCACTCCTCTGTCGTGATCAATGTTCCGCGTCCGTTGATATCGATCGCTCCGCCCTCGAGAACAACATCGCGACCGTTTAGTTGCGCGTTAAGGACTCGCATGCCGAGCGCCTTTGCAGACCGTTCTGGGACCTTATCGTCCTTCTTCCAGTCGCTGTACTTCGCCCACGCGTTGAAGCGGAAGCGCACGATCGCGACTTCGCTTCGCTTGTCATCCCGCTTCACGAACATCGGACCAAAGTCGCGCGTCCATCCGCGATTAGTGGGGAAGCGCAAGAACTCGACTCGCCTGAGGTCCACGTTCGCGCGCGAGAGCACGCGACGCGCTCGAGCTTCATGGGCTTGTGAATTGACTATGATGCGAACTGTCTCCCCGGGGGTGAGCTTACGAACTATCTCGCCGTAGACCCATGGTATCGTCGCGAACTTACCAGGCCAGTCGGTTCGATTGTGAGGCCACCCAATCCATGTAGCTTCGTGAGACTCCCACTCGGCGGGCATACGAAAGCCCGCCTCTCGCGGGACGACCCTCTTTGCTATCTCTGCCTCCTTTGGGCCTCCGCGGCCAGCAGGCTTCGCGTCGAGTTTCACCGCAGCGACGCGGAGATCGCAGAGGACGCGCAGAGGTGCGGTGGGAGAGGTCATTCGTTATCTTCGATGCCATCAAGAAAACGCTGCTCGATGCCGCCGTACGCATCTATCCTTCGATCACGCAGGAACGGCCAGTTGCGCCGCACTTCTTCGATGCGAGCCGGATCCACTTCGCCGATTAACACCTCTTCGCGGCCGGTAGAACCTTCCGCAATCACCACTCCGAAGGGGTCGCACAGAAATGACGAACCCCAGAACTCAATACCTGCCCCGCCGTCTGACGGCTTTTCGTGACCAACCCGATTCACCGGCGCAACGTAAACGCCGTTGGCGATCGCGTGTGAGCGCTGTATCGTTTGCCACGCATCACGTTGCGCCGCGCCGTAGACGGCCTTCTCGTGGGGATGCCACCCAATCGCTGTGGGATAAAAGAGCACGCTAGCGCCTCGGAGCGCCGTCAGCCTCGCGCCTTCGGGATACCACTGGTCCCAGCAGATCAGTGTGCCGATCTTTCCGACCTGTGTGTCGAACGCTCGAAAGCCGAGATCGCCCGGTGTGAAGTAGAATTTCTCGTAGTAGGCAGGATCGTCCGGGATGTGCATCTTGCGGTAGATGCCCGACACTTTTCCTTCCGCGTCGATGATGGCGGCGCTGTTGTGATAGAGCCCGGCCGCCCGGCGTTCGAAGACCGGCGCGATGACTGTTACTTTCTTCTCGAGAGCGATCCTTCCAAGCGCTTCGGTCGAGGGACCCGGCACAGTCTCCGCGAGATCGAACAGCGCCGCGTCTTCGCGCTGGCAAAAGTACTGCGAGCGGAACAACTCCGGCAAACATATTACCTGAGCCCCAAGCCCGGCCGCTTGTTCAACGAATGAGGCGGCACGTTTGATGTTTTGATCAGGATCAGCCGTCGCGGCCATCTGCACCAGACCAACGGTGAATTGGGTTGCGGGTTGCATAGGCAGAAGCTTACACAAACTTTCCTTGAAGCTCCAAGTGAGCGGGCTGTTCCTTGTTGTTGAGCGCTTCTCAAGTCACCCTTTTCGTGATACCCTTCGCATTCGCTTCATCCTGTCATTACGGTTTTTCCTCGCCGTACTGCTTCATTGACTTCACCGCCGCTCTCGCAGAAACATCTGAGGAAGCGCTATCCCCATTTCGAGCCGCCTCGAAAAACGAAAGGAAGCTGTGAGAATACTGCTTTTCAATCCCGATAACGGGGTGTCGCGCAATTTTATGCCGCATCTGTGGATGTTTCTGCTTAAGGCGCTGACCCCGCCTGAACACGAGGTGTTGCTGATCGACGGAAATGCGCAGCGCATGGATGAAGACGGAATTGCGCGATACGTACGCGAGCAAAAGATCGATCTGGTGGGCATCGGCGCGATGACCAGGATGGTACAGAAGGCCTACCGAATGGCCGACGCTATTCGCGCGGTCGGAGTCCCTGTAGTGATGGGCGGGCCTCACGTGACCGAAGTGCCTGACGAAGCGCTGGGGCGAAACGGCGGACCGCAGCACGCTGACGCGGTTGCGCTCGGTGAGGCCGACGAGACCTGGCCACGCATTGTCGCCGATGCGGCGCGAGGCGAGCTCAAGGACATCTATCTGCCGGTTGACGAGGCGGGCAAGGACAAGAAACCGAGTCTCGATCATTATCCGTCTATTCCCTGGGAGTCGATGGACCTGGATCAATTCAATATGGTTCCTCGAGTCGTCTCGCCACTGCTCAAACGCGCCTTCGGCGGGTGGGGAACCTTCCGATTAATCCCGGTCGAATCCGGACGCGGGTGTCCGTATGGTTGCGAGTTTTGCACGGTGACCGGCTTCTTCGGCGACTCGATACGGTTTCGCACAAACGAAAGCGTCGTCGACGAATTGCTGCGCTTGAAGGCCCGATGCCGCAACGAGAAAGGTCAGATTACAGTCTTCTTCATCGATGACAATTTCGCCATCAACATCAAACGCACGAAGTCGCTGCTTCGGGATATCATTGCCGCCGGCGCGCAGATGAATTGGATTGCGCAGATCAGCGCCAACCTGTTGCGCGACGAAGAACTCATCGACCTTATTGCGGCATCCGGAGGCAAGTGGATATTCATCGGCATGGAGTCAATAGACACCGCCAACCTCGCAATTGCGAATAAGAGCTTCAACAAGCCGGATGAGTATGGACCCGTGCTCAAGCGACTCGCCCAGCGCAACATTCACGCGATCACGTCTTTCATCTTTGGCTTGGACAACGACACCCCGGGTACGGCTGACCGGACGCTCGAGCAGATTCGGAGCTGGCCGCCGGGACTGCCCGTGTTCGGCACGCTCGTACCATTCCCATCGACGCCGCTGTACAAGCGGCTTGAAGTAGCGGGCCGGCTGACGCGGCCAAAGCACTGGCTGGATTTCCAGCCTTACAAGATGGCTCACACCCCGCTGAAGATGACGATCGAGCAGACTCATGCCGAGGTCCAACACGCGTGGGCAAGTTCGTACAGTGCCGAAGCGATCGAGCGAGCTGTGGATGCGATTGATGAGGAGTCCATCGGTTATCGAATAAACATGTTCATCGCGAGGCTATGCTTTCGCGGGATCTACTTTCCGCAGATGGGCAAGTGGGATTGGATGAAGCTTATCGCGCAAAACCGGCGGACGATCTTCAAGCTCATCGCCGAGGGACTCGGCAAACGGAGCCCGGCGGCGCAGAGGCGTGAGAGCGCAAGTCAGATATCCGATCCCGAGATGACCGTTTGATCGCGTACACGCGAGAGCCGTCTCGTCGTTGCCCCGGATGACAAGTTGAAGTACGTCGAATACGTTGGTGAGATCGCGAATCACCCTGACTACGACGCCGTGCTGGCGGCAGCAAAGTAACTCTTAGAATGGGTAAGAGCCTTCGCTCTCAGTGGATCAACCCCCAATCGTGAAGGAGAGAAAATGGACAGGAAACAAATCAAGATCGGAAGTCTTTCGCTCATAGCGGTGTTATGCCTTGCGGGGCTGGCGCTGGCTTTCAGCACTCCGCCCGAGGTAGGCAAACCCGCTCCGGATTTCACGCTCAAGAGCAACGAAGGCAAGATGGTCAGCCTCAAGGACTATCGCGGCAAATGGGTTGTGCTGTACTTCTACCCGAAGGACTTCACTTCCGGTTGCACGATCGAAGCTCAGAATTTTAAGCGCGACCAGGCAGCCTACGACAAGGCCCACGCAGTCATCCTCGGTGTGAGCGTCGATACAGCGGAATCGCATCAGAGTTTCTGCGCCAAAGAGGGACTGACCTTCAAGCTTCTGGCGGACACGGAAATGACGGTCTCCGAAGCTTATGGCTCGCTGATGGACCGCCCCGGCGTCAAGCTGTCGGCTCGCAACACCTTCATCATCGATCCGAAGGGTAACGTACGGAAGGTGTTCATAGGCGTCAAGCCGATGCCGCACAGCGAAGAGGTCCTGGCCGCGCTGGCTGAGCTGCAGAAGAAGTAGCGGTATGCCGGCCGGCTTCAAGCAGCGCTTGCGATCAAATCGGCAAGAAATCCGTGCAAATCCGTCGAATCCGTTTCATCAGTGGTCTATGCGTTCGGAAGAATCGCTTTGGTAGTGCCGCATAGACCACGGATGACACTGATCCGACGGATTTGCGCGGATACCACCTACTCCGCATGAGCCCTCTTGGATTTCGTATATCTTCGGCGCGATTTTACCACAAGCAAGTCGCGTTGAGCTTGGCTCGGGGAGGCTCTGGCGCGAACAGCAGAGACGAAACCCGGCGCTAGGGAGGTTCGTTTCTTAGACAGCACTGTGTATAATGAAAGCACGCAGCCGCGAGCCTGAGGAGCACGTTATGAGCACCACAAAAGAAGAAGCAATCAACCTGATTACCCGGCTACCGGACGAGGCTAGCTGGGATGACATCATGTACGAGATGTACGTAAAGAAGAAAATTGAGCTGGGCATCAAGGCGTCCGACGAGGGCCGCGTCTTACCGCACGAAGAAGTAAAGGGATCTTCTCAGTTGAATGAAGCCCTTCTGGACCGAACCCGCCATACAGGATTTGGGCGCGATCTGCGCGACTACATCGCCGCTGACTCGGATTTCACGCCGCTGATTTCATCGCGAGCTAATCACACGCGCTGAGCGGCTGACGACCTTTCCGATGATCGGCCGCGTCGTGCCTGAGGCGCAAAGCGAGAATGTCAGAGAAATACTTTATCGGAGCTACAGTATCATCTACCAAATCGTGGGAGAGCGCGTCGATGTGCTCACGGTAGTCCACGGCAGCAGAGATCTCTGGGGCCAAGAACCCAAGCCGCGGGAAATAGCATAGCAGCGGTTCAGTACGTGAGAGCCGGCAGGCCCGCTTTAGCTAGTTGCTCATTGAGTACCTTAGCGTCCGTCTCCTTTATTTCACTCCAACGCGACAACACCTGCTCGAGGGTACGTTGCACTTGCTCGGACGCCGCGACCGCCTGCGTAGTGGGTGTAACGTCGGCGCCTTCGACTATCCCCATCAATCCTAATAACTCGCCGTTCAATCTCGACAGGCTCGGCTCACCCGTTGCACCGCCGGGACCGCCGCCTCCGCGAAAGCCGCCGCCTGCTCCCTCAAGCCCGGCCAACTTCCTTTCGAGCGCGGCAATCGCCTCTGCTAGCGCGCCCTGGCCGGCGCGTCCGCGTAATTCCCTGAGCTGCGCTCTGAGTTTGCGAACTTGCTCGAGCGCATCGTGAACTGCTTTCAATCCTGCGTAGCATCGCATCGCGATCGCATGCTGCTGAGCCAAGCCATCCTGAGGCGTCTTCACTCGTGGGTCCATCTTAACCGTCAGAGGCTGAGTGTAGCTGCGGCCGTTAACAGTTAGCTTCACACTGTACCTGCCCGGGAGTACCCACGGGCCAAGCGGATGACGCGGAGTATCGCGATAGATTGCGGCTATTGGAAACTGGGGCGGCAGCCAATCGGGCGGCGGATAGTGCAGGTTCCAAACGAAGCGTTGCATGCCGGATTCAGTTGAGAGGATCTGTGGCGGGCGAATCCAGTAGGTTGGAATGTTGACTTCCTTTCCGATGGCTTCGATGTCGTCCGGTTTGTCGTCGCTCGAGTAACGCCGGACAACTTTGCCGGACTGGTCGATAATCTCCAGCACAACCGGACCACTTGCTGGTGATTTCAAATAGTAGTTGATGATCGCCCCGTCTGGCGGGTTCTTACCCGCAGGCTCTTCGGGCGGTAGCGGCGTATCCGTGTTCATATTCCACCGCACTCGATAAGCCTGTTGCGGCTTGAAGAGGAAGGCTTCCGCTGCCGCCACTTGTTCGCTGATTTGCCGCAGCGGCGTGATGTCATCGAGAATCCAGAAAGAGCGGCCGTGTGTGCCGACGATCAGGTCATCATCCTTGATTACCAGATCGCGAATCGAGCTTGCGGGCATGTTCAATCGCAGCGGTTGCCAGTTGTCGCCGTCGTTGAACGACACGTAGACCGCTCGCTCAGTGCCGCAGAAGAGCAGCCCGCGGCGCACAGGGTCTTCACGTACGGCATTCACCGGCCCACTATCACCCAGACCATTCACGATCTCCTTCCACGTCTTGCCGCCATCGTGAGTGCGATAGATGTGCGGGCGTTGATCGTCGAGCCGTATTCGATTGACCGCTGCATAAGCCGTGTTCGCGTCGAATCGACCGGCGTCCAGGATCGAGATCTTGCTCCAGGAAGTCACTCCCGGCGGCGTCACGTTGCTCCAACCCTTCCCTCCATCGCGCGTTACGTGAATCAATCCATCGTCAGTGCCGGCCCAAATCACGTTCGCATCTTTGTACGAAGGCGCGACGGTGTAGATCACTCCGCGGCGCGGCTGCTTAGCCATCTCGGGCGTGCGGTAGACACCGATGCTATCGGGTACTTCAGGAGCTTCACGCGAGAGGTCAGGACTAATGATGTCCCAACTGTTTCCACCGCTGGTGGTCTTGAACAGCACGTTGCCGGCAAACAAAAGAACGCGCGGATCGACTGGCGAGAAGATCACCGGCGCAGTGCGAAGGAAGCGATACTTGCTGCTACGAATCGCTTCAGGCGCGATGTTCTGCACTTGCCCAGTGCTCCAATCGAAGCGAGTAATTTTGCCGCCGTAAATGATGTTTGGATTTAGCGGATCAGGCGCGACGTAGCCATATTCTTCGACGCCGACAGGATGCCACTCGCGAAACGTGATCTGCCCGTCGTTACCTCGGCTGGCGATTCCCACCGAGCCGCTCTCCTGCTGGCCACCGTACACCCAATACGGAAAGCGATTGTCGGTGATCACGTGATAGAACTGCGCCGTCGGCTGGTTGTACCACGAGCTCCAGGTCTGACCGCCGTTGACGGTGACGATCGCGCCTTGATCGGCCGCGAGAAGGATGATCTGGGGGTTGTCGGGATTAATCCAGATCGTATGGTAATCATCTCCGCCGGGTGCTCCGCGAAATCCTACCCAGTTCTGTCCGCCATCCGTTGACCGCCACGTCACGATGTTGCCACTGTAGACAATGTCCGGGTTCTTCGGATCAACTTTCACTTCGGCGAAGTCGCTGCCCCGTCCCCACGGCCGTGGGTCAGTGCTGACGCGCCGCCAACTCTCCCCTGCATCGTCAGACCGGTAGATTCCTCCGAGCTGCGGCGACGCATCGACCGTTGCGTACATTCGCTTCGAGTCGCTCGGCGCGATACAAAAGCCGATTCGACCCAGTCCCTGTTCGAACGTCGGAAGCCCTTTAGTTAGCTGCCGCCATGTATTGCCGCCATCAGTCGATTTGAAGAGACCGCTTCCGGGTCCTTGCCACGCGCCGTTCTCCCAGGGTCCTTGCCGACCGGCCCACAGATCGGCATAGATGATTTGCGGATTCGAAGGGTCGAACGCGAGAGCAATCGCTCCGGTGTTCTCGTCTTTGTAGAGCACCTTCTGAAAAGTCTCGCCGCCGTCGGTTGACCGAAACACGCCGCGCTCTTCATTCGGACCGTAGGGATGTCCGAGCACCGCGACGAACAGGCGATTGGCATCGCGCGGATCGACTATGATCCCGCCGATTTGTTGCCCATCGCGAAGGCCGAGATGCTTCCACGTCTTACCCGCGTCGGTCGATTTGTACATGCCGTCACCGGTCGCGAGATCAGGCCGCTGCAAACCTTCGCCGCAGCCGACGTAGATGATGTCGGGGTTTGAAGGAGCTACCGCGAGTGCGCCAATCGAGCCGGTAGGTTGATCATCGAAGATCGGCGTCCACGTGTGGCCGTAGTCGTTAGTCTTCCACACGCCGCCGTTGTTGACACCGATGTAGAAGACGTTAGGCTGCCGGGGCACACCCGTCGCGCCGACAGTTCGTCCGCCGCGATGCGGTCCGATGCAGCGCCAGCGCATGTTTTGATAGAGGTTAGGATCGAATTGCTGAGCCGCGGTGCCCGCAACCAACATCGCAATAAGCGATGCCGCGCGGGGTAACGAAACAAACGAGTTCGCTTTGATCACCATTCATCTCCTCGAAATGGAAACCGCTTTAGAACCGCAGCTTCAGCATCCGCAGACACCGAGAACTTTGGCTCTTCGAAAGCTGCTGCTGCGAGTCACGGTGATTGTTGCCGAGTACCACGTCCTCTCACAGCCCTCGTCATTCGGATCGCAGATCCGTGTGACGGTGTAGTCGATACGTACTCTTAGATTCCCGGAACCGTACGTTTGAAAGAACCGATCTCCCACCCTTACGTCGCCCTTGATCTCTTGGTCGCGCAACATCGTCAATTCAACGTTGCGGCCATCGGTGTTCAACTTGGCGATACCGTCTAAGTCGCTAAGGAAGACGTAGCGATCGTTGTGCTTCCTATAATCGGTTGGGAACTGGAGGAAACAGCCGCAATCATCCGGCGGCTTCGAATTACGTACTATGCTGATAGTCGGTGCCTTCGTTCTGCTGCGAACATCGCTCTTCGCGGCGGAGGTTGGCTCGGAGCGCTGCGCAAACGATGGGATGGCCGCGAGCGATAGGAATACTGCTAATAGTTCTGACGCCACAGTGAGCTCTCGCAGATTTGCGCTCCGTCTATTGCTTGTTTGAAACTGACGAACCGCGCGATCTCTTCGTGCGTTGCGAACCAAACTCCAGGACGGGAGGGCATGTGCCGTACGCGGCGTTCGAGCATCGCTATGCGCCACCTATGGCCGATCACGTGAGAGCAATTTTGCGGCGTGCGCTCAAGTTTCACCTCCTGGGAAACGGGCTTGAAGAGTTGTTCCTGTGAGTCGCTACGATACTCGCGTCGAATGGCGGGTGACAAGTCTATCAAGCGGACGGCAACGTGAGGGCCCGCGCTAGAGCTTGTGGCACGTCAATCGGGAAGAACCGACTTACAGAATACCCGTAGTCCTCACCGCTTTCATCGATCACACGAACGTAGCCGTGTGAAGAAGCCTCTTCATCAGCAACAATAATCATGGCTTATCACCTCCACGATTCCCCGTCTGGTTCCATCGCGCTTCCCCTGCTGATCCTTCACGGCCGGCCTCGTCAGCCCACCGGCACCTTTTAAAGCCGATCAGCCGCATGGGGCTTGACCTTTCGTACCTTCGCTAAGGCCCGTTCGAACTTTTTCCTACTGCCACGCTTTGCCCGCTCCTCGAGGTAGTCTTCCGTTAGCAAGGCCGACATCTTTTCCGCGAGCGCAGTTGCAATGAACTGATTTATCGAGACGTTTTCCTGCTTTGCCAACGCACGCACGCGCTTGTGTAGGGAATCCGGTAATCTCAGGCTGATTGTGCTCATTTGTTCACCCCTATCAATTTCAAGAACTCTCCCGGTGTGATCACGCTAATGCCAAATTGCTCGGTTCCTATGAAGTGTCGAACGTTGAAGGTGACAACATAATCGCAGGCAGCTTCAACTGCCAGTTCCAAGACCATATCATCACTCGGGTCCGGGAGAAACGGCCGCCAAAGGAAGAATATTTTTCGTCGATCCGCCGCGGTGCACACATAGTCTAGAATGGCATTTATGTCATCGTAAGTCAGTCCCATCCGCCGTGCCTGACGTCTCGCGACCTCTTCGTATTCCAGGACGAGTGGAACCGAAACGACGATGTCAAAGGTGTCGCCGCCAACTAGCGACAGGAGTTTGTACGAAGCACCCAGTTGCGAGCGCAGTGCTGAAACGAAGACGTTCGTGTCGAGAACGACGACAGCCTTCACGCTGGTATCGTATATGATACTAGTCGACCGGGCAAACGGTACCTCTGATGACCCGATAGAATTGGCTCAGGATGGCAGACTGGGTGGTAGCTGCCCCACAACGCTCAGTCCTTGTTTGAGCTGACGAATCGCGCGATCTCTTCGTGAGTCGCAAACCAGACTCCCGGACGCGAGCGAATGTATCGCACTAATCGCTCGAGCATCGCAACACGCGAGCGGTGGCCGATTACGTGAGGATGCATCGTCAGGATGAACATCGTCCGTTCTTCATAAGCCTTATCGAACTCCGCGCGCCAAATGCTGAAGACCTCGTTGGGTGTCGTGTACGGACGAAGAGCCGTTTGCCTGTCCATCCCGAAGTAGGGGAAGTCGTCCATTATCCACTCAACTGGCAGCTCAACGACACCCGTCGCAGCTCCGTCCTCTAGCACTTCGTACGGACGGTCGTCGGCCATCAGACTGCTGTCGTAAAGCAGACCAAACTCGCGCACCAGTTTCATCGTCGCCGGACTGAAGTCCCACGAGGGAGTGCGCATTCCGACAGGCTTCTTGCCTGTAATTTGTGTGAGCGCCTCGATGCTGCGTCGCATCAAGTCGCGTTCGTCCGCTTCTTCGAGCAGCGAGTTGTGCTCGTGAATCCAGCCGTGAACTCCGATCTCGTGGCGTTGCTTCGAGACGATGTCTTTTATGCTTTGAGGGTGGAGCTTCGCGCTGATCGCAGGAATGAAGAATGTCGCCGGCACGTGGTATTTGTCGAGCAGCCGCAGTATGCGCGGGAGCCCGGCGCGCGCCCCGTACTCGCCCTGAGCCATCAGCGCAGGAGACGTCTGACCATCCCTCAAGGACGGAGTCTCATTGTCGAAATCAAACGAGAGTCCGACGGCAACGCGAGCGCCTCGTGGCCAACGCTTGGGTGTCAGGTCGCGGCCGGCGCGCACGCGGTTTACTGTTTCGAAGACTCTACTCTCAGGCCATTTCCAAGATGGCTCCTGTTGCTGCTGCGCGGTCGCGGTACCTGTCATCAGGATTGCGATAGCGGTCGCGCATAGACGTGCTGCGACCGTGGGGTAGTTTGGCGGTTTCATGACGTCAGCTCCTTTGAGGTCGTTTGGCGACGAAGACAGACGACAGGACCTCTACTCGATGGGCTCAACTACTACCGCCGTCCCATATGCGAGCACCTCGGTAACGCCGTTCATGATCTCGTTCGCATCGTAGCGCATGCCGATCACCGCGTTGGCGCCGATCTCGCTCGCGTGCTGAACCATTATCTCGAAAGCTTCGGCGCGAGCGACTTCACACAGCTTGGTGAAAGCCGTGATGTTCCCGCCGACTATCGTGTGCAACGTCCCGCCTATCGTCCCAAAAATAGAGCGCGAGCGCACTGTGATTCCTCGCACGACACCGAAAGCGCGAACTATGCGAAAGCCATCAAGCGTGAAGGCCGTGGTGACCATGTGAGGCGAGAGCGTGTACCGCTGAGAAACCGCATATGGCGCATTCGCGCTAACGCTTTGCTGCGCCTGTTCCAACTCATTGAGTTTGTCTCTCATTCTAAGACGCGCCTCCGTCGTTTGGGGTATTCGCCGAATCGCGGACGCCGGAAAGATAAAGCGTTAGGCTGAAATCTGCAAGAAGAAGCAACACGGGGCGGTCAGGTAGAAGCAAGAATGACAAACGCCCCGTAGCTTCCTCTGCACGTGTTATTTTCACTGCGTGCGGATCCGCTATGGGGCGTTCACAACGCTCTGCTGAGGGCTCAGGGTAGGCCTGCGGTATTCCTATTTAATGATTCGCGCGGAAAGGACGAGTATTAGCCCTTTGTTACCGAGCGTAGCGGTGCCCACCACGACTTTCTCGCCGTTGCGGAGGCTAATGTCGGTGCGGATGTGTGCCTCGCCCTGAATAGTTTGCACGGTTAGACTGAACTGCGTTTCGTTTAACTGGACCGTATAGCCCCCGGAAGACTCGACTGCGAGCACCAGATCGCGCACCCGGTATTCATAAATGGCGTTCAGCGGCCGGTCGGTCTCGAGAATCTTTGCAGACAATTCCGCAGTGCCATTCAGCCCAACATTGCGCGACCCTGCCCTCACCCTCTGCACGACGGTCGCGATGTTGGAGTAGTTTTTGTAATTGAGCATCGCCTGCATTTGCTTTACCACATCACCGAGGTCGCTCGGGTACTCGCTGGCAACCCCCGCCACATTCGAAGCTATTAGCACGTTCATTCGCAGCTCGATGTCGGACCGAGGAGTCTGCGGTGTATCGAGGCGCTTCAGTGCCTCCTCTATGGTCGCGATGTTCTCCGGAAAATCACGCACAGTGAGGGTCTTGAATTCGTCACTGCCCGCGATCGTAGCGCCCTTGAAACCGCTTGCGAGCGGACGGAGCGTATCTATCAGAGTACGAGGGTCGCGGTGCTTTATATCGAATACTCTTCCCTTGAAGCCGCTGAAGTCGACGTAGTCGGGCCCTCGACTAACCGCCGCCTGAGGCGCTGGCGTAGTTTGCGCCGCCTGGGGCTGCTGGGCAAATACCGACGTTGCGAGTGAAAGCACTACTACAACTAATGTTGCTATTCTTGCTTTGGACAAAAACATAAGACCTCCTAGTCTGTTGCTGGTTTTGATTGTTGTAAGTCAGTCTGTTTCGGCGCGAACCAGATAATGCGAATACTTGGATCGCTGGTTTGAATTTCGATTCGCAGCATCTCCCGCGAACCGTTGGCAGTGTCTGGAGGCTCGTCTTTCTGATCAGTGAGGGCGGTCGCTGCCTCGGTCATTCCGCTGGTCTGAGACACAAGAGGCTTCCTGAACGCTCGCTCGATAATTGCCGAATGTGCGCCGCGCGGCCCGAAATTTCTTCGGCTGCTTGATGCACGCTGCCGCTTGCTCGCTCCTGTGACGGTGGCTGGTGGAGGCCCATTGAATGTCTTGGGCGCCTCGTGGGGTGGTTCCTTCACAAATTCAGAGATCACATCAGGGTTAACCTTCATCCTCGCGTGATAGAAGTAAAGGGCAACGACGCCCAGGACGATGAAGAAGGTGGCCGATAGAACCAGGATCTGTCTGCGGCTCCATTGGTGCGCCAGAGACGCGAACAGCGAAGGCCTTGCTCCGCTTTCCGCAACTCGTTTCAGCACGCCGCGCCTCAGATCATAGAGCATCGCTTCGTTGAACTCGGGGGGCTGGGATGAGCGCAACCAGCTCTGGCTCTCCTTGTACTCGTCAGCCAGCCAGTTGCATCGGCCACACCATTCAAGATGTGATGCGACTCGATCTGCTGTGCTCGACCGGAGATCGCCTTCGACGTGAAGCGGTATTAGCTTTTGAATGCGCCTGCAATTCATTTCGTTACCCTCGCCGCGTCCGATTGAGAACGCGGTCTCGATATTGTTTGATCTTCGCGCGAGCCGAGCTTATTTGTGACCTCACGGTCGCCTGACTCGAACCGAGGACTCGAGCCACTTCTTCGGTGGTCAATCCTTCAAGGTCACGCAGTACGATTGCTGCTCTCTCTTTCTTCGACAACGTGCCGAGAGCCTGCGCGATCATTGCCCGTTGCTGTGAGTGAATCGCGGCGGCCTCGAGGTCTTCGCCGCTCGAAAGCGCTTCAAAATTGCCAAGCTCCTGTTCCATTTCAAAAGAGGTAAACTGATCGCGGCGGCCGCGCTTTCGCGCTTGATCGCGGCATACGTTGATGATGATCCGATACAGCCAGGCGGAAAAGTCCTGATCAGGCCGGAACCCGCCCAGATACTTGTACACTCGCAGGAAAACTTCCTGAGCGGCGTCGCGAGCGTCTTCCTGGTTACCCAACATACGCCACGCCGTTGTGAGCACTTTGCGTTGGTAACATTCGATTATCTGCTCAAATGCCTCAACGTCTCCTGCTTTCGCGCGCACGATGACCGGACCGAGTGACGACACGGCGGCCTTCGCAGAGCTGTCGGGCAACCCAAGGCTGTCGGTCATCAGAGCTATTTCAGCAACCTCACCCGGCATTCGTTGTCATCCTCGCTCCTCTATTCATAACTACCTGGGCTGAGAGGAAACCGTTGAGAGTTTTCTTAGGCGATTAACCACTGACCACTGATCACTGACCACTGACCACTGATCACTGACCACTGACCACTGATCACATCTCACCAACGTACTCGCGCTCGATCTCATTGATTTTATCGACGCGACGGCGATGGCGGTCTTCGGTAAGCTCGCTTGAGAGCCACGCGCGCACTATCTCAGGCATTCGATCGGCCGGAAGCATCTTGCCGCCCAGCGTCAAGACGTTGGCCCCGTTGTGCTCGCGGCTGTTGCGAGCCGAAGCTTCGTCGTAGCACATAGCAGCGCGCACACCAGGCACTTTGTTGGCAACCATGCAGGAGCCGATCCCCGCGCCGTCTACCATAATTCCAAGATCGCAATTGCCGCTGGCGACCGCGCGCGCCACCAGATGTGCGTAGTCAGGATAGTCGACCGCTTCGGTTGAGTGCGTCCCGAAATCCTGGTAGTCGTGACCCAGATCGGCAAGAAAACGCTTTAGTTCTTCTTTCATTTCGAAGCCGCCGTGATCAGCACCAAGCGCGATTTTCTTTTTTCGCGAAGCCGTCCGCCGACGCACTCGTTCAATCTGGATCGCACGCTCGCGCACAAGGTCTTGGGCGAGGGGAGTCAGGATCGCGGCTTCATCGATTCGCAGGGTGTCCCCATCGGCGGCCCCGCGAATTTCGAGCTCAGTAATTACGCCCTTGCCTCTTTCGTCGATTAGACTCATTACGGCCTCTTAGGTCCGAGAATTGAACATTGCAAATTTCGAATCTCAAATCTCAAATTGTGCGGAGCGGTCCGTATCAAATATTCCATTTTCAATTTGCAGTTTTCATTTTCAATTTTGAAATGATTTGAAATCTGAATCTGAAATCTGCAATCCGCAATCCGCAATCTGCAATCTGAAATCCTTCCCAACTGCCTGGTTGGGTCACTTACTCAAAATCTTTCGCAGGAACCGACCGGTGTGCGAGCGCGCGCAATCAACGATTGCCGAGGGCGGACCCACGGCGACAACGTTACCGCCTTCGTCGCCCCCTTCAGGGCCGAGATCGATGATCCAGTCCGCGCTCTTGATGACATCCAAATTGTGCTCGATGATGATGATCGACCCGCCTGCCTCGATCAACTGTCTGAAAGCCGCGAGCAGCTTGTTGATGTCGTCGAAGTGAAGCCCGGTGGTCGGCTCATCGAATATGTACAGCGTGCGCTCGCTCGTTCGCTTCGACAGAAAGGCCGCCAGCTTCACGCGCTGCGCCTCGCCGCCCGACAGCGTCGTCGCCGACTGCCCCAGCCTCAGATAGCCGAGTCCCACATCATCCATCACACGAAGCCTTGAAGCGATTCGATTCACGCTTGCGAAGAACAACAACGCTTCACGCACTGTCATGTTCAGCACGTCGTGGATCGAACGGCCTTTGTACTTCACGTCCAATAGCGCCGGCTTGAAGCGCATGCCTTTGCACTCTTCGCAGATCAATTCCACGTCGGCGAGAAACTGCATTTCTTTTATCTCGACGCCGTTGCCCTCGCAGCGCTCGCAGCGGCCGCCCGGCACGTTAAAACTGAAGTGTGACGAATCGAACCCGTGCGTTTGTGCTTCGCGGGTTGAAGCGAACAGGTCGCGGATGGCATCGTAGACTTTGATGTATGTGACCGGGTTCGAACGTGGTGTTCGGCCTATCGGCGATTGATCCACCAGCACGACATCGTCCAGATACTGCGCGCCATCAATCCTTCTGACTGACCCGACGGGGCCGGTCCACTCGCCGCGCTGTTTCTTGATTCCGGCATAGATGATGTCATGCACGAGGGTCGATTTGCCGGACCCCGAGACGCCGGTGATGCACACGGTCATACCGAGCGGAATGTCCACCTCGATGCTCTTCAAGTTGTGGGCGCTGGCGCCATGGATCTCGAGCGAGCGCGGGCCAATCAGCCGGCGATTCTTCGGTGGTTTGATCTCAAGCTCACCGCGCAGGTACTTAGCCGTCAGTGATTGTCCCCTGTGAATCATCTCCGTCGTCGTCCCCTGGAAGACCACTTCGCCGCCCAACTCGCCCGCACCCGGACCGATGTCAATGATCTTGTCGGACGACAGGATCATCTCCGGCTCGTGCTCGACGACCAGCACCGTGTTTCCAATGTCACGCAGATTTTTCAGAATGCGAATCAGCTTGGCGTTATCGCGAGGATGCAGACCGATCGACGGCTCGTCGAGCACATAGAGCGCACCGACGAGCGAAGCTCCGAGGTTGGTCGCGAGCTGAATACGTTGCGCTTCGCCTCCCGAGAGAGTCGATGCCAATCGGTCGAGCGTCAGGTACTGTAGCCCTACGTCGACAAGAAACTTCAACCGATTGCGAATTTCTTCCAGCAAGCGCGCGGCTATCCCCGTTTCAGCCGAGCTCAACGTCAGATGGTCGAAGAACACAGCCGCCTGGGCTGAGCTCATCGCGCAGACTTCAGGGAGCGTTTTGCCGCTCACTCGAACCAGCCGCGCTTCGAGCCTTAGCCGTGAACCGCCGCAGTCCGGGCACAGCGTGTACCCGCGATACTTCGAAAGAAACACTCGCACGTGAAGCTTGTACTTCTTGGTTTCGAGCCAGTCGAAGAAGCCCTTCACTCCATCGAATCCGTTACGACCCTGCACGATCGTCTTTTGCTGCTCGCGGGTCAACTGGCGGAAGGGAACGGTGGTCGGGATGCCCGCTTGCTTGCTGAAGCGGAGCAGTTCTTTCTGAGCCCACTCGTACTGGGGTTTCATCCACGGCTCGATGGCGCCCTGCGAGAGGCTGAGCTCGCGATTTGGAATGACGAGGTTTAGATCGAGCCCAATGGTGTTGCCGAATCCCTGACAGGTCGGGCACGCGCCGAACGGGTTGTTAAAGCTGAACAATCCCGGCTCGGGCGCGGCGTACCGGAGTTGGCATCGCTTGCACTCGAAGCCTTCTGAGAACGGCAACCGCGAGCGAGGCTCGTTTGCCGTTTCGATGATCGCCTGCCCATGGCCTTCCTGGTAACAGACCTCTAGCGAATCAACCAATCGGGCTCGCGAGTCGGGTGTGACTACCAACCGATCGACAAGCACGAAAGTGTTATCGAAGCCGGCTTCGGTGAAGCTGTCGGGCGTCGCAAGCTCGATTGTGCGGCCGTCCTTGTAGAGCCGGGTGAAGCCCCGCTGCATCAGGCTCATCAGGTGCGCGTTGATCCGCGTGCGTTCGCTCACGGCGGCCTTCCTCGACGATAGTTTCTTCTTCTTGCCGCCGCCATTCGAGCTTGCCGCTGCTTCATCCGTTCCGGCCGCCGCCGGGAACATGACGTAGAAGCGCGTGCCTTCTGGAAGCTTCAAAACCTCATCGGCCGCTGACTCAGGCGTGTCGCGTTTGACTGCTTCACCGCAGTTGGAACAGAAGGTCTTGCCTATGCGTGCGAAGAGCAGCCTCAGGTAGTCGTAGATTTCCGTCTGAGTCGCAACGGTTGAGCGCGGGTTTCGCGTTGCATTCTTTTGGCGGATAGAAATCGCGGGGCAGATGCCGATGATCTCATCGACGTCGGGCTTATCCATGCGCTCGAGGAACTGGCGCGCATATGCGGAAAGACTCTCGACGTAGCGCCGCTGGCCTTCGGCGTAGATGGTATCGAAAGCGAGGCTCGATTTGCCGGAACCGCTAACGCCGGTGATGACGGTGAGCTTGCCCAGCGGAATGTCGACGCGGATGTTCTTGAGGTTGTGGACCCGCGCGCCTCGAACGCTGATGACTTCTTCCGGCATTGTTCCTTGTTCTTTGTCGGTCGTGTGAACCGCATGTGAGCCTCGAGGCTCTCATGCGAATCCTAAATTCTACCATCCGAGGTGAGTCACATCAATTTCTACGGGAGGAGCAGAACGAGGGGGAGCTATTTGAGGTCGGACTTGAGGTAGTACGGACCAATCTCTATAAACATCGCACCCCTCTGGGGTGCCATGGCCGCTACGCGGCCCGGTTCATTCGTGTCGCAGAGCAATCATCGCGTCTACCTTCGTCGCCCGCCTGGCCGGAATGTAGCTTGAGACAAACGCAACCGCAGCCAGCATGAGCGGAATGCTGATGAAGATTACTGAGTCTCGGGTGCCGACGCCAAAAAGCAGGCTTTCCATAATTCGTGTCACTACGAATGCTGCGACCAGACCTATCACTACGCCCATCAAAGCCAGAAGCATAGCCTGTCCGACTACCATCTTCAGTATGTCCCTGGCCTGCGCGCCCAGAGCGACCCGAATGCCGATCTCGTGGGTGCGCTGAGCAACCGAATAGTTCACACGCCGTAAATACCCACTGCTGCCAGTATCAACGCCAGAGCAGCAAAGATGGCAATCAGTAGCGTGTACAGGCGCGATTGTGATAGTGACTCGCTCACGACTTGCTGCATGGTTTTGACATCATAAACCGGTTGATTACTATCGACCGCAAGAATCTCGCTGCGCACGGCCCCGGCCATCTTTGTGGGATCAGACGTCGCCCGCACCACCAGAGCCATAAAGTTATATGGCTTTTGCCTGTACGACACGTACATCTCTAGCCCCGATTCGGTGTCCAGGCTTGAATGCTTAACATCAGCAACCACTCCGGCGATCTCACGCGAAACTCCTCCGAGGGAAGGTATGGTCAGTCGCTTGCCAATAGGGTCCTCACCAGGCCAATAGCGATTAGCCATCGTTTCATTCACGATGACGACTGGAGGAGATTGATCGCGGTCCATTTCGGTGAAGTACCGCCCTTTCAAGAGAGGAATGCCCATCGCTCGAAAGTAGTTGTCGCTTATGCTTCGGAAGTTCGCTCTGGGGACCTCTGAGGGATTTGCGGGGGGACGCCCGTCTACAGTAAAGCGCAGTCGAACTGTGTCACAGGCGCGGGTTGAGCGCCGCTCGAATTGGCCCTCGCTTGACATGCCTCAAAGGCAAACTTATACTCGTTTCTCAGTTGATAATTGAAAAGCTGGCCAGAGTTAATGACGAAGCCGACGACCATTCTCGTATCGATTCGCGACGCTCAAGTGAGCGACGAAGCTCCGGGCCAGTAGAAGAGGAGAAGGCTGATTGGCTAAGACGATCCAGGGGCGACTCGGCGCGGAAGGGCTGCGAGTGGCGATTGTCGCGAGCCGCTGGAATGATTTCATCGTCAGCCGATTGATCGGCGGCGCCACCGATGCGCTGGAAAGACTGGGCGCTTCAAGCGACGCGATCACCATCATCCGAGTCCCAGGTTCTTTTGAATTACCCATGGCGGCCAAGCGCGCGGCGCTCAGCGACGAATACGACGCGGTAATTTGTCTCGGCGTCGTGATTCGCGGTGAGACTTCCCACAACGAGTACATAGCGGCGGAAGTCTTCAAAGGCATCGCCCAGGTTTCTCTTGAAACAAACCTCCCTGTCACTCTCGGAGTAGTGACCGCAGACAATCTCGAACAGGCTATAGATCGCGCCGGGGCGAAGTCCGGGAACAAAGGATTCGACGCGGCGATGACCGCTGTCGAGCTTGTCAATCTGTATCGTGAATTCTGAAGCTGGACGCTTTAGGGCAACACTTTGAATAGCAGGTTTTGAATTATGGGTGCCAGGCGTAAGGCGCGCATCTGTGCCTTACAAATGCTCTTTCAATACGACATCGCACAGCCGCGCGTTGACGAGTTGACTAGCAACTACTGGGAGGCGTTCGGCGATGATATGGGCAATGTCGCTCGCGATTTTTCCAACAACCTCGCGCTGGGCGCAATTTCTCGCCTCGACGAAATAGACGCCCTGATAAAGCGGCGCGCTGAGCACTGGCGCATTCAGCGAATGGCCGTTGTAGACCGGAACATACTTCGGCTCGCCATCTATGAGTTCCTGTACGAAGCCGACACTCCAAAAACCGTTGTGATAAACGAAGCGCTCGAAATAGCCAGACGCTTCTCGACGTTCGAGGCGACTCAGTTCATAAACGGCATACTCGACGCGATCAAGCGCGATCTCGAAAGCAATCAGACGGCCTCGGCTGCTAATGCCCTACAATGAGAGCAGAGCGGAGCGCGATGGGAAGGCACTGCAATCAAGATCGAAGATGGAACATTGAAAATCGAAAAATGCAAATTGAAAAATGCGAATTCAGAGGTGCATAAGGTAGGCGGACGGTTCCGATTCAATTTGAGATTTTTCATTTTTCAATTTCCAATTCTCCAGTTCCCCAATCCCGAGGCTTGCCTATGATCGATGACAAGGCCCTTCTAAGCGAGTACCTGTCCGAGTCGGAAGAATTGTTAGATTCGCTTCTTGCCGACCTGGACGCGCTGGCCTCGCGCGGCGGCGACAGTCCCGATACCAACCTGATCAATCGAGCTTTCCGCAGTGTTCATTCGTTGAAAGGCCTTTCTGGGATGATGGGGCTGGCCGAAGTGCAATCGCTCGCTCATGACTTCGAAGATATCCTTGACGATTTGAGGCTAGGACAACTGGCGCTGAGTGAACGAACCAGCGCCGCGCTACAAGAAGCCGCGACTGGACTGGCGGCTTTGGTGGGCGGCGCGGCTCGCGGAAACGCAAGCGAAGAAGACTTCGAACGGCTTCGTGAGCTTCTGGCCGCGGTCGCTTTGAAGTCTCGCGAGCGAGCAAGGAGAGAAGGCAGCGAGCTTGACTCCCTCAACCTATCCGAACGTGAACGCGCGCTGCTGACCGACTACGAGGAGCATCGCATCAATGAAAACGTTCGCGCGGGCAGATCGTTTTACGCGCTCACCGTAACCTTTGATGTCGGCAAGCTCGACACACAGTATCGAGCGCTTTCCGCCAGGCTCGAAGAGACCGGCGAGTTGATTACAACTCTGCCAGAGAAAACAACAACGGCGTCGCTTGTCGGCTTTAAGCTGGTCTTCGCGGCCGGGCTTAAGGAAGCCGACGTCAAACGAATAGTGCTCCCGTTTGGCGGGCGTGTCGCGCGGCTCGAACGCTCCACGTGGCGCAAGGCCGGGGCTGCTCTGAGAGCCGCGGGCCGCATAATGCCTGGAAGGAGCGCAAGCGCGAAGGGCGCAGCCGGGGATCTTACCGTTCTTCCTCCCAGTTTTGCGCAGGAATCGTTACAGCCACTTTCGCCGAGCGTACGAGTCGACATGTCGCAGATCGACGAGCTATCCGGTTTGGCTCACGAGCTGTCGATAGGGATGGAAAAGCTCACGTCAATGGCTGAGACATTCCTGGGGGCTGCGAACCTGGGCGCGCGCGAAAGGTTTGATCTGAGGTTCAGCGCGCGCCGAATGAAGCGTGAGTTCCTCGAATTGGAAGAGCGGCTTGTCGAACTTCGAATGGTCTCGCTTGCGCAGACGTTTACGCGAGCAGCGCGTCTTGCCGGGAGGCTCGCTCGAGAGCTAGGCAAGTCTGTGTCGGTCGAAGTAGCCGGTCGCGAGACGCACCTCGACAAAGTAATAGTCGATCGAGTGGCCGACTCGATATATCACGTTCTGCGCAACGCCGTGGACCACGGGCTTGAGCCTTCCGAAGAGCGGAGAATGTCGGGCAAGAACGCTCGCGGCAAGATCAAGCTCGAAGCAAGGCTCGAGGGCACGCGCGCCGTCATATCGATCAGCGATGATGGGCGCGGAATAGGTCAAGCGGAGGTGCGGCGTCAGGCAATCGAAGCCGGTCTGATCGCCCCTGACGAAGTCCTCACCGAAGAGGAGACGTTGCGATTGATTTTGCGCCCCGGCTTGTCTACAGCCGAGCAGGTCTCGGCCGTATCCGGCCGCGGCGTGGGGCTTGATGCAGTCGAACGGACGATATACGAGCTTGGAGGCGAGCTTCGAATCTCGTCCGAGAAAGGGAAGTGGACGAGGTTCGAGATGGCAGTTCCCACAACCCTCGTGATGATCTCGGCGTTCATCGTGCAATCGAGTGGCTGGCGATACGCCGTCAACGTAGCGCAAATCATTGAGCTGCTCTACGTCGCTCCTGAAGAAATACTTGGCCGCGATGGCCGAAGAAGCGTTGGTTGGCGCGGTGGGGCGATTCCGCTCGTCGAGCTTGCATACGTGCTTGGGGTGGGAGGCGCGCGCCGGCTTTCTCAGCCCGGCGGGCAGAATGGAAATGAGCACGCGGCGGCAGGAGCCGGCTCGCACAAGATACCGGTGTTGGTCATATCCGCGGCAGACAGAAGTGTGGCGGTTGCGGTTGAGCAGTTCGACGAGCAACGCGAAATAATAGTGAAGTCGCTCGGTTCGATCGGACGCCGGCTAAAAGGGATAGTCGGGGCCGTCGATCTGGAAGGGGGCGATGTCGCTCTGGTACTGGACCTGCCGAGTCTGCTGCTTCTTAGAAGCATGCGGTTGTGAATAGAGGATCCCAAAGGCGAATGGCAGAATCAACCAAGGACACGAATGCCAGCGCGCGGCTCAAAAAGGCTTCGCTGCCTTTGGAGCTAGGGGCGCCGGGTTCAGGCGATGGCAAGGGGGAGGTTTTCTCGGTGTTGATGTTTGAAGTCGGCGGCGCGCAATACGCCATCGGCGTCGAGAACACTGAAGGAGTCGTTGACTGTCCGCGAACCACGCCGCTGCCAGGTCCGCCCGATGGAGTAGTTGGGCTGGCGAGCGTGCGAGGCCGCATGACTGTGGTGATGGACCTCGGTCTAGAGATAAGGCAGGAGCCTGTTAAGCGGCGTTTGATTCTTGTAAGGGGCGATGCACAATTGGGCCTATTGGCCGATCGTGTGGAAGGAGTCGTTGCCCTCGAGCCCAAGAAGATTCGTCCTATCGCACACGGCAAGGACAGTCTCACCGCTCAGCGTGCGAAGTTCGGCTGGCCCGCGAAGAGTTACTTCAAAAGCGGGAGACATCGCGTGCCCATCCTCGATGTTGAGCGGCTCGGCGAGGCGTGACGTTGTCGACACGGGGATTTCATTAACACCCAGCTAAAGCAGGGTGTTAATGAGACGATGGCCAAGCTGCGGTCACAGACCGTCAGAATGAAAGTATGAAGCGAGTCCTTGTAATTGCCATCATTCTGGAAGCAGCCACATGGGGATGGCCATATCTAATCACCGGTCACTTACCTTCACCCAGTTCGTAGCCGTGCTCCTTTAAGAATCCCGGCAGCCACTTGCCATAATCGGACAGGAACTGATTGTGGCTATTCCTCAGCATTTCCTCTTCCCTGGCCAGAGCTTTCCAGTTCTTCGTGTTTGCTTGCGCGAATTGATCGAGGATGTTCTTCTGCTTGGTCAGCAGCTCAAGCAATCGCTTTCGGTACTCGTCGCCTTGAGCGTCCACCCGCGGGACTGAATTGATCGCTTGGATTCCTGCGTCGACAAAATTGACACTTGGCTTAGCATCGGCGGCTTCGTTTCTGGTTTCGAGCAATGCCGCAACAGACTTAAGGGACTCGCCTAGTGCCCGATTGGCGTCTTTCATCCGGTTAAAATATGTGACCACGCTGGAGCCTGGGCTCCTGGTCAAATTCCCGACGGTGAGTTGGGGGCCGCTGTAATTGCGGAAGATACTAACAAACGAAACGAAGGTCACCACGAGACAGCTGATTTGCAGAGCGCGCCAAACGAACGGTGTTAGGTTTTCGTGTGGCCGCATGTAGGGAATCGCGAGGGCGAGCGCGATTCCCGCCAGCAGGCCTCCGATGTGCGCGGCGTTGTCCACGATCCTGACTGAAAACCCGAACACCAAATTGATTGCGATGATCGGAAGCACGCGCCGTCTGATCTCGCGGCTGAGCAGTGTCGGAATCTCTTTTCGGTACTTGAACGCGAACGTCGCCATCACACCGAATAGGCCGAATATCGCGCCCGAAGCGCCCGCCGATGTTGCGTCGGGATTAAAGACGTAACTTCCCAATGAACCGATCACGCCGGTGATCAGGTAAAGCACCACAAACCGGGCCGAGCCGTAGATCTGCTCGATCTCCTGGCCTATGATCCACAGCGCGTAGTTGTTCAGGAACAGATGGATGAATCCGATATGAATGAAGATCGAGGTAATCAGCCGCCAGTATTGGTGCTGCTCGGTTATAAGGTTGTTTTGCTTCGCCCCGAATCCTCTCAGTACTTCGGGATCGACTGACATCGTGGCTACACCACCTGCAAGGCACATCAACCCGAAGACCCCGAGGTTGATCCCAATGAAGATCATGGTGAAAGGATTCGAGCGAGTGAAAAGCGCGCGGAGGAACCGGGATTCGGTAGCTGCTTCGCGGGCGGCTACCGCGGCTTCGACCGAGAGGGCTCCGCAGTGAACGCACGCGGCACTCTCTGCCGGCGTTTGATTCCCGCAAGCCGGACACTCTCTAAATTGCGGTTCGCGGGTGATCGGATTCAGGGTCATCGGTTGGAGTTTACCACTCGATGTTAGGATCGAAGTTTAGAAGACAGTAATGAAAATTGGTGGCTATCGCTCGAACAACCGTTGAAAGTCCTGTACCTTGCTTTTCTCCCATTCGGAGTAATCGTTGAACGCGGCATCGAACGCTTCGAGATTCGCCGATACCGCTGCAGCTATCATCGAATCATTGGCGGCTTCATCGAAAGCCTTCGCGCGCTTGTTTATCAACTCGATCAGCCGCGTTTTGATCGCCGTACTTCGTTCGTCAATTGCCGGCGCCTTCTCGAGCTCGCCGGCGATCCGCCGCAGATCGGTTGCGATCTCGAGAGCATCATTTCGAGTGGTGCGGCCGGGTTTGCGATTCAAATCGAAAGACTCGCCGACGGCGTTCATGGCCTCTTCCACGATCTTGGCGAACTGCAAGGCGCTTTGGGCCTGCCGCCGCGTAGCCTCGCGCTGGTTCCCTCTCTCTTGCTCGGCTCCGTAGACTCGCCCGGCCAGCACAAAACTGATTGCGACCAGTCCAATGCACCCAATCGCTGCCGCGTTCCACCGAGCCGCGGATGGAACTGTCGATGGGGCATCCGGCGCGAGCACGAAGCCGAGAGCGCCACCCGCAACAAACCCACCAACGTGAGCAACGTTGTTCGCGCCAATGAAGAAGCCGAACACGATTCCGATTCCGGCCCAGATCAGCATTTGTCTCATCAAGCCACGGCCGAAGCTCCCGCCCAGTCGGTACCCATAGACCGCCATCAACCCGATCAACCCGAATATCGCGCCCGAAGCGCCCGCGGTGCCGGCGGGAAGAAACAAGAGAGACGCGATGCCGCTTGCAATTCCAGTAGCGATGTATGCGAACACAAACTTCTGGGAACCAAAGATACCTTCTACCTGTGGGCCGATCGAGAAGAGCGCGGAGCTGTTGAACATCAGGTGCATCAACCCGATGTGAAGAAAGTTGAAAGTTACCAGTCTCCACCATTGGCCCGCCCAAACCATAGACGGAACCAATGCGCCGAAATCGTCGAGCACCCCATTGCTTGCGCTCTCGAGGAAAGCTTCGCCGCCGCGTCCGTTGCGGACTTCGACCATTGACATCAGCACGAACAGCACGATGTTGATTGTGAGGATAATCAGCGAGAAAAAGTTCCCGCTGGACCCCATGCTGTCGGAGGATATACGAGCCGGCGGCACAGACTCTCTTCCACACAATGGACAGGTGGTTGCAGAGGCTTCAATCAAGCCCCGGCACACCTGGCACATCATAAGTTTCTTTTTGCCACTGAACATTGAGTCTAATGTATACCGAGCTTCTTCAGTATTTCGGGCAAGCGCCGGGCAAGAACGACTAATACAAAGAGGAGAAGTACTATTATGGTTTCGGGCCAACCAAGCTTATTCATATCGTGGTCACGTCGTCGTAATCTCCGTCTAAAGTAACAGAAGCAAAGAGCCGCTTCAATGAACGGCTAGGCAGTCTACGGTTGTTTTCCATTAGCCGGTCCTGTAAAATCGCCGAGTATCTTGCGGCGAAGCATCGAGCCGGAGGCGGCCGGCGCGCTTCATTTTTTCAGCTATGACGAAGTACACGAAGGGGTCCAAGATGAAGTTCAAGAAGCGACACTGGCTGTTAGTCCTGACGCTTGTGCTGCCGTTCACGTTTGCGGGCGCACACGCCGGGCAGCGCTCGCCGGGTCAAAGCTCGGCGGACGCGGCAGCCCGGCAGCGCATCGCCGAAGACTTTGCAAGCGCCATCGTCGTCGCGAAAGACAATTTCGCGGGCCAGGTTGATTTCAACAAGGTGACCAAAGCATCCATCGGCGGGATGCTTCGCACGCTCGACCCCCACTCGGTGTATTTCGACCGACAGCAATGGGAAGACTTCCAGAACGATCAGAGCAGCCGCTACTACGGCATCGGTTCGACGATCATTCAACACTACGGGAAGGTGTATATCGTCTCGCCGACCCAGGGGACCGCGTCGTACAAAGCCGGGCTTCGTTACGGTGATCATATTGCCGGGATCAACGGCGAGTCGACCAACGGTTGGACTCAGGCTCAAGTCAGAAGCAAGCTGCTTGGCCCGGAAGGCACCACGGTAAACGTCAAGATAGCCCGCCTGGGCGTAGATAAGCCGATAGACTTAAAACTGACGCGCGGACGCGTTCCGCTGCCCTCGGTCGCGAATTACTTCATGCTCGCGGGCGGAGTCGGCTACGTCAATCTTGAACGGGGTTTCAACACAACCACCTACGATGAAGTGAACAAAGCTCTCGGAGAACTGCGGCAGCAGGGGATGACGTCACTGATACTCGACCTCAGAAGCAATCACGGCGGGCTGGTCGACCAGGCACAACGCGTATCGAACCTGTTCCTGTATCGCGGGCAGAATATATTGTCCATGCGCGGACGCCCCGGGGTCTTTCTGTCCAGGGAATTTGTTGCCAACAACACTGCTCCGGAGGAATATCCGATCGTCGTTTTGATTAACAGGCTATCGGCTTCGGCGGCTGAGATCGTTGCCGGCGCGCTGCAGGACCACGACCGCGCACGGCTTGTTGGCGAAAACAGTTTTGGCAAAGGTCTTGTGCAGAGCCCGTTCCCGCTGGCGGACGGGTCGGCGCTGGTTTTGACGACTGGTCACTACTACACGCCAAGCGGGCGGCTGATCCAGCGCGACTACAGCAGTCGCTCGTTCTACGACTACAGCCTCAAGCGCGGCGACAAGAACGGAACGCACACTGATGCGAAGCGAACCGACTCGGGCCGGCCGGTCTACGGCGGCGGAGGAATCGATCCCGACGTCGAGGTGAAAATAAGAGTTCCCCAGCGCGATATCGAGCTTCAGCGCGTATGGTTCGACCCGGTCTTCGAGTTTGCGCACCAACTTGCGGCAGGCCAGATTCAGGGGTTTTTGGAATTCAAGGTGGATCGCCAGGCTGATCATCGTCATCGGCTCGCGGCGAACGAGTATCAGATCACCGACAAGGTCCTTGCCGCGTTCAAGAGCTTCCTGCGAGACCACAAGGAACTCAAAGTGGAAGACTCGCGTGTGGACAAGGAAGTCGACTTCATCAAGCGACAGATTCGCTACGAGATGGTGACCGCGGCATATGGAGTTGAGACGGCATATCAAGTGCTGTTGGAGACAGACCTTCAGATGCAAAGAGCGATCACCGAAATACCCAAGGCGAGAACGATGGCTGAAGACCTCCACCGCTTGCGAAGTTCTCGCGATGGCGAGCAGCGCAGGAATTAGGCGATCTCAATAGTTGTGAGTGTGAGAGAACGGCCCGAGCTTACATGGCTCGGGCCGAATGTTTATTCAGGCGGTGCATTCAACAGACTGATGTCTATGCTACGCCGAAGCCGCGGTTGTTTTGCGAATCTCTTTCCGCTAAGATTTCTCTTGAACGAACTTGTGAAGCCGTGCTGGCGAGACTCCCAACCGTGACTCGCCTAACTTTGTTCCAATGTTGTTTCTGAGGTGATAGCTCACGATGAAATCTAAGAAGCGGTACTGGTTACTTGTTGTCGCTCTCATCCTCCCGATTACTTTTGCAGGCGCGCATCCGGCCCAGAAGCTTCTCGGACAGCGAGGCGACGATTTTACCGCGAGGCAGCAGATTGCCGAGGACTTTGCGAAGGCCGCTCTGGTCGCGAAAGACAAGTACGCCGGGCAGGTTGATTTCAGCAAGCTGACCAAGGCTTCGATCCTTGGCATGCTTCACACGCTCGACCCGCACTCCAACTATTTCGACGCTAAAGAGTGGGAGAAGGTCCAGCAGGAGCAGCGCAGCCGTTACTCGGGCATAGGCTCGACCATCGCACAGCGAAACGACAAGGTCTACATAATGTCTCCCTTCGACGCGACTCCGGCTCATCGCGGAGGTGTACGCTACGGAGACCAGATTGTCCAGATCAATGGAGAGTCGACTGAGACCTGGAACTCCCTGCAAGTCTCACAAAAACTGGTCGGACCAGAGGGCACGTCTGTTACCGTGAAAGTCGCCCGTCTGGGCGCAAGCCAGCCGGTCGAGTTCAAGTTCGTTCGCGAAGCAGTGCCGCTACCCTCGGTGACCAATTACTACATGGCCGGCAGCGGCGTTGGCTACATTAATTTCGACAGAGGATTCAACTTCACGAGCTACGATGAGATTCGCACGGCGCTATCAGACCTGCAAAAGCAAGGTATGACGTCGCTCATACTGGATCTGCGCAGCAATCCCGGGGGACTCGTCGAACAGGCGAAGAAGATCACTAATCTTTTTCTCTATCGTGGGCAGCCGATCGTGACCCTGCGTGGGCGTCGGCAAAGTTTTCCGACCCGCGAAGAAGTCGCCACTAACAACAATCCCGAAGGGTTTCCCATAGTCGTTCTGATCAACTCCAGATCGGCGTCGGCTTCTGAAATCGTGGCGGGGGCCCTTCAAGATCACGACCGCGGGATCATTGTTGGCGAGAACAGCTTCGGGAAGGGGCTGGTGCAGAGCGTGTTCCCATTGTCGGACGGCTCGGGTCTATGGCTGGTGACCGGTCACTTCTACACGCCGAGCGGGCGTTTGATCCAGCGCGAGTACGCTAATCGCTCTTTCTACGACTATTATCTGAAGCGGGGCGACAAGGACGCGGTTCAGCGGACCGAAGAGAAACGCACCGACACAGGGCGCGCGGTCTACGGCGGCGGAGGCATTCAGCCCGATGTGCTGGTGAAGTTCCCACCTCAGGAGCTTGAGCTTCAGCGGGTGTGGTTCGAACCGGCTTTTCAATTCACTCGCGCGCTCGTAGCGGGGCAGATTGCCGGGCTGGCGGAGTTCAAGATCGATCGCCCGTGCGATCACAAACACCGCCTCGCGCAAGGTGACTACCCCGTTAGCGACAAAGTGCTCGCTGCCTTCAAGAACTTTCTCCGCCAGCACAAGGAACTGAAGTCCGACGAGTCGCGCGTCGACAAAGATGCGGACTGGCTCAAACGGCGCATTCGCTACGAGGTCGCCACGGCGGCTTATGGCGAAGAAAACGCTCGCGCCGCGCTGGCCGATGGAGACGTGCAGCTACAACGCGCTATTGGCGAATTGCCGAAAGCGAAGGCGCTGGCTGACGATATTCGCCGCATGCGTGCTCAAGGTGATATTCGAAGAAACTGAGGCTTGGAGCTCGATCAGTGTTTATCCAGAGATGGGCTCCGCAACATTTGGGCACATTAGTCGTGGAGCACTGAGAGTGCAAAACGGCGCGGTAACGGAACGCGATTTTCCATCCTCAATTTTCAATCCTCGATTCTCACTCCTTCTGATTTCCGTGGCAGCAACGCTCCAACCCTCTGTGCTATACTCGCCGCATAGAAAATCTCCTTCGCCGTTTGGGAGACCTCGTTGAAGGAAAGGCAGCATCAAAACTCCGAAATGATTCGAATGTGGACGACGGTGATCGTTCGCGTGATCTTTTTATTGGCAGCCCTGTTCGTTGCGTGTTGGCTGCTTTATGAGATACGCACTCTGCTGTTGTTGCTGATCCTATCGATTTTCTTTTGCTACTTGATTGCGCCGATAGTGCACCTGCTCGAGCAGCCCGTCTACGTCGGAAAGTATGAAATTCGCCTGCCGCGGAGCGTTGCGATAGCGTTCGTGTACCTGCTGATTGGAGTCGTGGTATTTGGGGGTGTACAGCTACTCTGGCCAGCGCTCTCTCAACAGGTGACTGATCTGGCTAAGAATCTGCCCGGCTATGCTAAATCGGCAGAGGGCGGCGTTAACAAGCTCTTCAATGATGCTAATAGCTGGATGAGGCATGTGAAGATCCCTCCGCAGTGGCGGGAGGCGGTTTTCAGCCGCGCTAGCGATCTGGCAACCGCGGCTGCCGGGTGGATGACGGATTCTCTCGCCGGCGCCTTAGGATACCTGCAGTATCTAACGTGGCCGATACTGGTTCCGATACTCTCAATTTTCCTTCTTAAAGATGCGGCGTCCTTTGAACAGAACTTGATAGCCCTTTTGCCAAATGAACGACTGCAGAAGCGCGCTCACTGGCTGTTGATGGATGTCAGCCGAACGCTTGCCGCTTACATCCGAGCGCAGATCACCGCATGTTTCGTGGTCGGCATTCTGGTAATGATTGGGTTGAGTCTGCTAGGGGCGCCTTATCCGGTAGTGCTCGCCGCAATAGCCAGCTTGTTGGAATTCATTCCGCTGATTGGTCCGTTGATCGCGGCATGCATTATCTTCGGTTTGACGCTGACCGTCTCATTCAAAACCGCGCTGGTCGTCGCGTTGTTCCTCGCAATCCTTCGACTGGTGCAGGACTATTTTATCTATCCCCGCATAATCGGCCAGGGCATCAAGATGCACACTTTGGTGGTAGTCCTCGCTATTCTAGCGGGAGCGGAGATCGGCGGTCTTGTGGGAATATTCCTGTCGATCCCGGCTCTTGGGCTGTTGATTGTGTTCTATAACCACTACCTTGCGTATCGTGGGATTCAGAATCTGCGCGTAGTCGTACCTTCGGAACAGGTGGAGGGCGAAGCGGACGTCCAGCTTTCTACTTCAACACTCGAAAAGTAGCTTTCTTCTCTCAGGCGGGTCAGCTAAATGAGTATTCAAATAGCGATCGCGGCATCGAAGGGCGGAACAGGCAAGACCACAACCACGTGGAACCTTGGATTCGGATTGGCTTTCGCTGGCGCCAGGGTGCTGTTGGTGGATTGCGATCCGCAGGACAATCTCCGGTTCATTGCCGGCGCTGATCATGTGCGCGGCACAGTGGCGTCGGCCATCGAACACGGGACGTTTAATGGGACCCGGATCCGGGAAGGTCTATCCCTTTTGCCAAGCGGCGGTCGCCGCCTCTGGCAGGCGACCGTCTCAGGCGGCCTGGGGCACATAACCGCGCCGCTGAGGCACGGGATCGCGGCCAAACATAGTGAGTACGATTTTATTTTGTTCGACTGTCCACCTGAGCTTGGCCGAATGACGTCAGCCGCGCTATCGCTTTCCGACTATCTGCTGGTACCTTGCGTTTCTACCTGGCTGGGCTTGCGCTCGATCGAGCAGATGATTGAATTCATAGACACGCACACGCGAGACGCGCGAATCGACGGCGAACGCACCGGCATTGTGATGACGTTCTACACGACGCGGCGCGCAGGTCCTGAAATGGTCAGGCACGAGGCAAAGAAGCTGTTTCGCGAACGAATGCTTCGAACGGTCATTCGGGAGCGAACGGAACTGGATTACTCACAAGAAGCTCACCAGTCTGTGTTCGAGTACGCCCCAAGAAGCGACGGCGCCGAAGATTACGCCGGGCTCGCCAAAGAGGTCATAAAACGGATAGGCTGAGCCGGACCGCCTTACCTGCAGTCACAAACCCACAACGAACCGTTACGGGGCGACTTTTCAGACCTGCAAGCACCCGTAAACAATACTTCACTTGCGCTGGAAGTCTGCGATACGCTGTCGGATGAATTGATCGGCCTCGGATTCCACAATCTCGCCGGAGACTGTGTAGACGTGACGAGCGAACACTTTTTTTGGCGCAGTGGGTTCGATGTCTCGCATGTCAATGATCACATAGAATGGCGTACCCCACTTTCGCTTGTCGCCAACCGCGCGCCGGTACTTGTAGTGAAAGGAGTCCTTTCTCTGATCGCGCTTACGGGTCTCGACGACGACGGGGTAATCAATCCCAATGCGATTGATGTGAATGCGCAACTCGTCGAGATTTGAGTATTCCGCAACGCCAACAACGCCGAGCCCGCGGTGGCGGTATTCGTTCCATAGCCGTTCCACGATGTGACCGTTTCTGTTGCTGTTTTCGCACCAGCCTGCGAAGTATTCGACGATCACAACGCTCTTGCCTTTCGCATACCCTCGAAGGTCAAAGGGAGCGCCTTCGAGAGTCTGGTAAGCGAAGTCGTAGAAATCCATGTTGCGCTCGACGATCGGAGCGTACTCCGACTTCTGGTCCTCACGTGAAACACCCGCCGGAGGTTTAGGAGGCCCTTTGGCAGACGGGGTGGGAGGGGCCGCAATCATCCCAGCAGCCAGGAGCGAAAGTATTAAACCGGTTTGTTGGGGCATAACTGTTTGGCCGAGTCTCGTTGTTTTGTTTATACTTTACCCATGCAAATGTACGGCGACCACCAGTTCCCCGGCAAGCTCTTCATCGTCGAGGGAATTGACGGCTCGGGCAAGTCCACACAATTGAGCCTGCTCCAACAATGGCTAAAGCGCGAAGGATACATGGTGTTCTTCAGCGAGTGGAATTCCTCACCTCTGGTCAAGGAGACGACCCGCCGCGGCAAGAAGAAGCAGATGTTGACGCCCACAACCTTCTCACTTCTTCACACGACCGACCTTGCGGATCGCATCGAGCGCCACATCATCCCGCCTTTGAAAGCCGGAGCCATAGTGCTGGCGGACCGCTACATCTATACCGCATTCGCGCGAGACACCGCCCGCGGAGTCAATCCGCATTGGGTGCGCGAGCTTTACAAATTCGCTGTCAAACCGACCATCGCCTTCTATTTCCGCGTGCCGCTCGCCGTTTCGCTCAAACGAATCCTCAGCGCGCGCGCTGGGCTCAAATACTACGAAGCGGGAATGGATCTGGGTTTGAGTGACGATCTGGAGGAGAGCTTCGAGCTGTTCCAGGGCTTGATCAGTGGCAAATACGAAGAGATGGTGGACGAGTTCGGGCTGCGGGTTATAGACGCTACCCGCTCGATCGAAGAGCAGCAGAACGAGGTGCGCGCTATCGTCGAGCGCGAGTTGATCGACGTGCCCAAGCGCCCCACATCCGCGCGCCTGGCGTCAAATCTCGATTCCTGGGAGAGCTGAGCTTGGAAGATCGATCTAACAACCACGCATTCGAATTCTACGGCGAGGGCTTGCCGGCCGTCGACCTGGGAGAACTTCGCGGCAGGCTGATCGTGATCGAGGGACCGGACGGAGTTGGGCGTTCGACTCAGGTGTCAATGCTCAAGCCGTGGTTAGAATCGAACGGGCACGCGGTGCTAGACACCGGCATGACCAGATCGGCTCTGGCGGGGAAAGGAATCAAACAGGCCAAGGCTGGGATCACGCTCGGACCAATATCGCTGACACTGTTTTACGCAACCGATTTTGCCGACCGCCTCGAGAACGAGATGATCCCGGCGCTGCGGGCGGGCTTCATTGTCCTGACGGATCGCTACATTTATTCATTGATCGCGCGCTCGATTGTCCGGGAGCTGGATGCGAGCTGGATTAAGGCGTGTTATGGGCTAGCCCTGAAGCCTGACGCTGTTTTCTATCTGCGCTCAGACGTTGGCGGGTTGATCCCGCGCGTGTTGAGCAGTCCAGGGGGGTTCGATTACTGGGAATCCGGCATGGACATCCATCTCGGGGATGATCTGTTTGACAGCTTTGCCGAGTATCAGACCAGGATGCTATCCGTGTTCGACTCGATGATCGATGAATACGGTTTTGAGGTCATCGACGCGACTGAACCGATAGACTTGATCTATCGCAACCTTCAGCGCCGAATCGGGCGCTTATTGAGAGAATTCTGAGACCTCCCTCTGGGCTTCAAGAGCTCTCTGGCCCATTCATCGTAAGCTCGAAACTCGCCTTCCGCTCCAGCACGCCGCCTAAAAAGACAAACTCGCCTCTCCCAACCCTATTGTTCTATTGCGGTACGCGGCTGTACTAAAGCTCTAGCCATCTAATCGCTTCTACAGCCGATTCGGTACAAGTTACGCTCCAAACAGCATGGAATGCGAGTTGCCAACCCTTACATCGAGTTCAGATTGTGAGCGCCCGTGGAAGCGCGAAAGCATAGACGCGGGCAATCGGAATGATTTGCTTTTGACATAACACGGGAGGAAATGATCATGCTTTGGACAATTCTAGTAGTTCTGATGATTCTGTGGCTGCTGGGTCTGATCGGCGGCGTGGGCGGAGGACTGATACACTTGCTGTTAGTCGTCGCCGTCATAGTGTTGCTTTTCCAACTGCTGAGCGGCCGTCGAACTGTAGTTTGACATTCTCGCTTGACCGGTGCGCGGAGCAGTACGACTGAAGAGGTCTTCAACGACGTTGTAAATCACAAGGCGGATGCACGATGCTAAGGTGCATCTGCCTTGACTCCTATTTGACGAGTCAGTTTTAGTATAAGAGATCGGTCAGTTCAGCGGCGCTCAATTGATAAGCCTCGTTGCAGAAGTGGCAGATCAACTCTGCGCCCTTGTCCTTCTCGAGCATGTCCTCGACTTCTTCACGGCCGAGCGCTGAGATGATAAGCAGCGCCCGCTCGCGTGAGCATTGGCAAAGGAAGCGCGGCTCTTTCTCTTCAAGGACCATCAAGTCAAGATCTCCGAGCACTGTTTGAAGCATCTCGATAGGCGCGAGATTGGCTCGTACCATATCGGTCGCATACGGTGCTCGCGAAATGTTCCCCGCCAGATGAGCGGCAAGGCCGTCATCCGCGCTTGGCATCATCTGCACGATGAATCCACCGGCTGCCGCTACTTGCAAGCTGTCGAGCGAGAATTCAGCGGTAAATGATTCGGGTGAGCCGTTTCCAGATCTCTCACCGGCGGCCCCCTCAACGATCATCAGTACTCCCAGGCTTACAGCGGAATTCACTTGTTCAGATTTCGCCAGGTAATAGGCAATGTCTTCGCCGATCTCGCCGGACACGATCGGCACCATCCCGCGATAAGGCTTTTTCATCAAGCCTATCTCAAACCCCGCATCGCGTGTGACGAAAAGTTTGCCTCCGCCGACCACCGCGCGCACGTCAAGCTTGCCGCGCTCGTTCATCGCGGTCGCGTCAGCTTCGGGATTCGAAACGTAGCCGCGCACGATCCCGTGCGGATCTGCTTGCGCAATAATGTCGCCGATCGGCCCGTCACAATCGAAGTGGACCGTTATCTTCTCCAGGTCTTTCACACCGCTTCCCAACAACAACCCGCCAGTCAGCGTGCGCCCGAGCGCAGCAGATGCCGTGGGGAAGGTGCGATGCCGGCGGCAGGCCTCGGCGACAAGGTTGGTCGTCACTGCAGCCATGCAGCGAATC
This sequence comes from Acidobacteriota bacterium, assembly GCA_038040455.1. Taxonomy (GTDB): domain Bacteria; phylum Acidobacteriota; class Blastocatellia; order UBA7656; family UBA7656; genus Onstottus_A. Next base: position 16,551 of record JBBPIH010000011.1, on the reverse strand, counting down.
TGATTGTCAGCGGCGGTCGCGTGAATGAGTTTGTCAGTGGTCATTGGTGACCTTGTCCCCTGGAAGCGCAGGCATCCCTGCCTGCCTCTTCTACCGCAGCGCCAAGCAGGCAGGGATGCCTGCGCTCCCAGGGGTGACTACGTCGCGCACTTCTGGGATTGCTCTGTGAGCAGCCCTATCGCGTGTGGGATCGAACTGCGAATCGCGTTGAAGTTCTGAACCGCGCCGCGGGTGCTTCCGGGCAAGTTTACGATCAGCGTTCTCCCTCGTATGCCACAGACCGCGCGAGAAAGTGGCGCAAGCGGAGTCTCATCCAGACTCCGCAGCCGCATCAGCTCAGCAAGCCCCGGAGCTTCGCGCTCGATCACGCTTCGAGTTGCTTCCGGTGTGTTGTCCCGCGGAGCAAAACCGGTCCCGCCAGTTGTGAGAATCAGATTCACATCTCCGCGATCGGAGTATTCTCGGAGCTTTGCTGAAATTAGATCGCGATCGTCCGAGAGAATCTCAGTAGCGGCAATGTGACAGCCGAGCTTCTCCAGCTCGGCGACGACTGCAGGTCCCGACCTGTCCTCGCGCTCGCCTCGTGAAGATGAGTCGCTGATAGTCAGCACCGCCGCCACAATTTCGACCCTCGCCATTGATGCTCCCGTCGATCTGGAGTTTCTCGCTCAACCTTGAGAACTTTGACCAGAAGCGCATGGAGTTCAGGCTTTAGCCTGGTCTTCTCTTTCCGCAAACCAAAACCCGGGGCTAAAGCATGAACTCCATGCGCTTCCAACCTCTGACCTCCGACTTCTGACAGTATTGCAGCGGCCGCGGCCCGTTGTAAACCGAGCGGGATTCTGAGGCGCCAGTCCTCGTCTATGTTTTGGTGTTGCTGCTAATCTCGACTGAAGCTGATCACAGCTTGCGGCGTGTAAATCGAACCCGTGGGCTTGAGGTCGCTGCGCATCACGATGACCTCGGTTGCCTTGAATGTCTCTGGGTCGAACCCGCTTGCGATCAGCGCTTCTGCTACGTGCGCGGCGTTGCGAGGCGCTCGTATGCGGCCGATTGTCAGATGAGGCGAGAACTTTCGCTTCTCACGCGAAAAGCCTTCTCGCGCAAGTTCGTCTTCAATGTGCGCGTAAAGTTGTTTGAGGTTTTCGGAAACATGAGAAAAGCTAACCCACAGAACGCGCGGGTTTCGTGGGGAAGGGAAGCAGCCGGCGCCGCTGACCTGGACTTCAAATGGACTGATCCCGGTTGCCGCGCGCTCTACGGCCTTGCGAACTCGCTCGATTCGAGTCTCCTCGACGTCACCGAGGAACTTCAAGGTCAGATGAATATTCGACGGCTTGGTCCAACTCACCTGGGCTTCGATTTCACGCAGTGTTTTTTGAAGCTGGCTGATTCGCTCTTTGATCGATTCAGAGATCTCGATGCTGATGAACGTGCGAACGACGTTGCGCAACTGATTCTTTCCTTCCCTTATGAAGTGACTTTTGAAGTGACTGAACAAGCCCTCCTTAGAAACCACCGGGGTGGTTTCTAAGGAGGGACGACCGTACAGGCCCATCATTTTCCATTTGACTGACTGCCACTCCCTATTAAATCAAACACGAAAACTGGCACAAACACCGACAGTCAGAATTCACTTCTTGTCGGGCGCCGCGGAGCCACCCTTATGATAATTCGGAAACGGCGGGCGCTGGTGTTGCTGGCGCGGGTTCTTCTTTAATTCTTCCAGCAGCCACGCCACTGACTTCTCCAACTGGGGATCGTGACCGGCGCGCCATGCAGATGGATCGAACTCGACCTCAATATCAGGCGCTACGCCGCGGTTCTCGACCTCCCATTCGCCCTTCAATCCGTAGATCGCAGCATCAGGCGCAGTCACAAATCCGCCGTCCATCAACTGCGGCGCCCGAAACGACGCGATGAGTCCTCCCCATGTTCGTTTGCCTACGAGCGGTCCGATCTGCATTTTGCGGAAGTACCACGGCAACGCATCGCCACCCGAGCCCGCGAGCTCGTTGATGATCATCGCCTTTGGCCCGTAGATCGCGCCAAGCGGCGTTGGGATATCGCGCCCCTCGCGGAAGTAGATGTAGTTCAACAGCGGCCGGTGCAGATACTCGACAATGTAGTCCGCCAGCGCGCCGCCGCCGTTGAATCGCTCGTCGATCACCGCGCCGTCCTTCTGCGTTTGCGCGAAGAAGTAGCGATTGAAACTTGTGTAGCCGGGACCCGATGTGTCCGGCACATAAACGTACGCGAGCTTGCCGCCGCTCAATTGATCAACCTTACGGCGATTGCTTTCCACCCAGGCCAGGTTGCGGAGAGCGGTCTCGCTCGCAACAGGAACCACAGTCACCTCGCGCGAGCCCGAGCCGTCCGCGTTTGGACCGACTCGAATTACCACCTGCTTGTTAGCGCCGTTCTCGAAGAACTGGTAGACGCTGTCGGGTGCGCGAAGCTCGCGGCCATTGACCGCAAGCAGGTACTCGCCGGCTTTCACGTTGACGCCGGGTTGCGTCAGCGGCGCGCGAAGCTGTGGGTTCCAGTGCTCGCCGTTGTAGATCTTCGAGAATTGATAGCGCCCGTTCTCGACCTTGTAATCGCAGCCGAGTAACCCGCCGGGCACAAAGTTCGGCCGGGGCTGATCGCCACCGCCGACGAACATGTGCCCGATCGTCAACTCGCTGAGCATCTCGCGAAAGAGATAACTCAGATCGGCGCGATGAGCGACCGCTTCCAAATATGGCTCGTACCGCTTTTTGAACTCGGCGAGATTCAACCCGTGTAGGTTCGGGTCGTAGAAGAAGTCGCGCTCGCCTCTCCACACCTCGTTGTACATCTGTCGCCACTCGACCTTCGGGTCCACGCGAACCTGGATATCGGCGCTCTTCAATACGCCCTCACCGGGTTTCGGCGGCATCATTGTCGAGGCAATGATCCACGCGGGTCCCTGGCGGTAGAGCATCTTCTCGCCGTTGGCCGAAACCTCGAATGCGCCGATGGCGTCGAGCACTTTGTCAAACTTGCGTTTCTCAAGATCGAATTTGTGAAGCGTGAGAGGCGGAGGGCCAGGCGGGCCCGGGGTCGCCGCCGCCACCGGCGGCGCAAGCTCGATCACGAAGATTGTGTTTGCCTTGCCGACCTGAAGACCAAGGTAGTTGCGCGGAGGAATTGGCAAAGCGACGATCCGCTGGTCGAGTCCTTCGAAGTCAATGCGCACGGGTTCGGGGTCTTTCTTGGGCTGGCTCGCCGCGGTGCCGGCCTGCGCGGCCGGAGCACCGTCAGGCTTCTTCTCCTCAGGTTTCTCGGCGGGCTTCGCCTCGGCTTTCTTTTCTTCGGCAACCTTCTCTTCGTCACTTTCAGGCGCAAGCGGTGAAGGCAAATCGTTGCGCAAGACTATGGCGTACACGTTGCGAGTCGATTGATGTGGGAAGGTGGACATCTCGGCGAAGCTGAACGCCGGCCCCAGATTGGTGCTCGCAGTGAAGTAGAGATACTTGCCGCCCTTGTCGAAGTCTGCATACCGGGCATCGCTCATTCCGTCTGTGAGTTGATGAGTCTTGCCATCTTCGAGCGAGTAGACGAACACCGCGCGGAGATGATTATCGACCTGACGCGTATAACCAATCCAGCGGCTGTCAGGAGACCAGAATGGCTGCAACACATCAGCATTCAACCCGTCCGGGTTCTTGTCCACGCGGACCGGAGTGCCTTTATCGATGACGACGTACCACAGAATGAGCCGCTTGTCATAATAGGCGATCTTCTTGCTGTCGGGCGACCACGTTGGTGAATAATAAAACGATGGCGGCTCGCCGAGATTGATCTTTTTCACTTCGCCCATACCCGATTGATCGCGCAAGTGAAGCGAGTACTCGCCCGACTCGTCGGAGAAATACGATATCCACTTTCCGTCAGGCGACCATGCGGGGTCGCGTTCCATCACACCCGGTGTATTGGTCACGTTGCGCGCGTCGCCCTTCTCGCCGGGCACGGTTATGATTTCGCCCCGCGCTTCGAAGACCGCGCGAGCGCCGGTCGGCGAGAGGTGCGCATTTAACAACCTTTGCCCGACGTTTTCATAGTGCTGTCTCACCGACGCCAGGTCACCATCGAGTCGAATATCGACTTTCTGCGATTTGCCTGATTTCAGATCGTAGAGATTGATCGTTCCGAACTGCTCATAGACGATCCCGCCCGGGCCCGCCGATGCCGACTTGATGTCGAGTCCATTGTTCTTGACCAGTTCGACGATCTGTTTAGTGTTAGTGTCGTATGAGAATAAAGTTGTCCGTCCGTTGCGATCTGACAAGAAGTAGATCTTGTCGGCGACCCACATGGGGCGAAGGTCCTTTGAGTTGTCTCGAGGAAGTTTTTCAATGCTCGAATCCGAAAGCTTCGCTATCCAGATCGGCGTGGTCTGTCCGCCGCGGTAGCGTTTCCAGTCGTGCTGCCATTCGGTCAGCGGTTGATATGCGATGCGCGAGCCATCAGGCGAGAACGAGCCCTCGTACGCAAGCGGGAGCGGCACCTCGGTTGGAAATCCGCCCTCAACAGGGATTGTGAACAGGCGATTGTAGAACGAAGTACTCTGGCGCGGCGACCTGAAGAGTATGTGTTTCCCGTCCGGGGTCCATTCGACCACTTCATCCGCGCCGGGACGATACGTCAGCCGCTTAGGCACGCCACCGCTGGACGACACAACGTAGACGTCGACGTTGCCGTCGTACTCGCCGGTGAAAGCTATCGTCGTCCCGTCGGGCGAAAACGCCGGATCAGTCTCGATTCCAATGCCCGTCGTCAGCCGCCTTGCGGCGCCGCCTGCACGGCCGACGACCCATAGATCACCCGCGTAAGCGAATGCGATTTGAGTCCGGCCGAGAGCAGGCTTTTGCAGGAGCATAGGTTTCTCCTGCGCGGCGCCGACGCTAGCGGTCGCCAGCAAGAACGAAATCGTCAGTATCATTGCTTTTGCCATTCTCGTTTCTCCCTTTCGTTATTGAATCAGTATGAATTATGCCTTGTGGTTCTTGCTTCCAATGTTCAGTTGGGACTGTTCAGTTGCTGGAACGCCGAGTCAGTCGCGCGACCGGTAGGGAGCGTGACTCTATCAGTCGGCCCTTTGCGTAAGCCACACTCCCTACCGATCGCGGTACTGACTCGGCGTACTGTGTACCTGACTGTGCGCTGCGAAATTGCTTCGCAGGAGGCCGCGAGTCTGGAACGCGCGGCCTCCTGTCGAGGTTAAAGGTTAGAACTGAATCCGTCCACTAATCTGAATGGCTCTCGGCCGATAAGCGTCTTCGCCAGCGGGAAACCGTTCGGGTTCGGAACGATTTGCGTAGTGATTGCGCCGAAGTTAGCCGGGTCTTCAAGGTTCGGGAACGGATCGTAGAAGTTTGGATGGTTGAAGATGTTGAAGAAGTCGAAGGCGAGCGTGAAGCTCAATCGTTCGGCGATCTTCGTCTCCTTGCCGATTGAAGTATCGAGCTGCCAGTGTGACAGCCCGCGAAGCACGCCTCTTCCAGCGCGACCATCCGAATTTAGCAGCGCAGGCCGAAAGCTCTTGATAGCCTGGGCCGGATCGGTGAACAGGTTAAGACCTGACCCGGTCTTTGAGTTGTGGAGCCCGGTGCTGACTTTGGCCGTGGGTATTGCTCCAGTGCCATACCCGAATATCACGCCAAAGGTTTGCCCCGAAGAATTCTGTGTCAACTGTACCGGCTGGCCGCTTTCAGCGTGGAAGATCCCCGCCGTGTACCAGCCGCCTATCAACCTGTCGACCCACGTGCCTGTGCTGAACATGCGGTCCTTGCCGAACGGAAGATCGTATACGTCGCTCACGTTTAACTGATGGCGCGTCGTAGAACGATGGGCCGTACTCGATATCCGGAAAGAAGCTGCTCGCAAGCTCGCCTGCCGAATTCTGAACCGCGCCGACTTGATCCAGTCACTTCGACAGGGCCATCGATGTGTTATGAGGCCGTATCGCTTATGAAGCGCGAACCGGAACTATTAGCTGCGATCGTGATACAAAAAAGTATGAGCGCGAGATACGAGTAGTTGAGGCGCATACAATATCCGAGGATCGACGAGACTTCAAGCGGAAACACGGGAGGTGGACGCTTCAGTGCAACAGGCGTCCCGGCTGCACTCCAACCCTACCGGGACGGTATAAGAATTCAATCGGCTTTCCGCATCCCACCAACGTGCAGTAGGTGGCCGGAGTTTGGACATCTAAGGACAATCCCAACGGGATTGCATCTCATAGCCCAAGGTTGTCGTACTCGGTTACCTTGGGACAGCCGATCGCGATGGGTCCAACCCCAACGGGGTTGCGCCTATCGCGCCCAGGATGATGAACAACGAAACGTGGCGGCGCTGTGTAACTGGCACTGTCGGCCGCAACCCCTTCGGGGTTGCCACCAACGACCGACTCCGCGTGGGCGCGGCACCGTCACCCAGGGTAGCCGAGTACGGCAACCCTGGGCTGAGATACGCAAACCCTTTGGGGTTGGTCCACCAAGTGCGTTGGTGGGATTCGGCCCGCAATCACTTTTCACACCGTCTCGGCAGGGTTGGAGTGCTAGTCGGGGCGCCCCGTAAGACGCCCCAATAGAGCCGGACCACCAGTCACTGCTTCGGTAGCAGCGTGAAGCTGGCACCCGGACCTTGCTCTATCGTCAAGCTCTTCACCTTGCCGTCCGCCATCTCGAACTGCACGAAGAACCCTGCAGGCGCCCCTTCGATCCTGAATCGAGTCGGCGAAACGGGCGTCAACGTGTACACCGGCTGCCCGGGCACAACCGCCTTCAACAACCGGCCGACCATTTCGAGGCTGATCTCGATTGGGGGAACCTTCGCTTCGTATTTACCGGCGAACTTGCTCAAATCGGCGTCGCTCAAGTCGACGCCGGGAGTCGTGTCCGCAGGATCAGGCCCGCGTTTGAAGCTGATCTCCAAGGCAGGCATCTTCATCTCGTCCACCTTGCCTAGCGCATTCAACGTGAAGCTCACCAGCGCCTTTCCGAGAGAACGCGCGCGCCAGGTGACTTGAAAGGTGTCGTAGTTCCAATGGTCAAGATCGCCGACGAACCCGGGAGTCGTAAGCGCAAGCTTTCCGTTCTCAAGCGTCACCTTCGCTTCGCCGTACATCTCGTCCTTGTAGGCGCCGGCGTACTTGTCAAGCGCAAGCGTCGGAGATGTTCCCTTCACCCGCGACTCGTCGGCCTTCTTCTGGGCTTGTTTGCCTTGCTCGAGGAAGGCGTTGTAAGTCTTCAGCATATCCGCGCTGTAGTCGCGCGGCTGGACTCCCAGATAGAGATCGTACACCCGACTCGCGATAGCGCCCGGAAGGAGAGAGCCGTTCATATTGGTGAGTATTACGAGGCCGAACTTCTCTTCGGGGATCATCGCAACCAGCGCGCTCATGCCATCGATGTTGCCGCCGTGCTGAACGACTTTACGGCCCCGATGGTCGTGAAGGAACCAACCAAGCCCGTAGTTGAGAAAGTGCGCGTCGCTATAGAACAGCGTCCAGGGCGGCTCCATCTTAATAACAGTTTGTGAAGCGTGCATTTCCTTCAATGCGCCGGAACTGATCAGACGCTGGCCCTTATAGCTTCCTTCGCCGAGTTGGAGCCGCACCCACTGGGCCATATCGACGACGTTCGAGTTGATCGAACCGGCCGGCGCGATGTTGTCGATTTTGCGCCAGGGGATGCTCTCGACCTTCCCGTCGATCTTCGCGTGCGGTGTAGCTACGTCGCCGGAGTTCTTTAGATCATCGATACTGGTGCTGCTGGAAGTCATCCCGAGCGGTTTGAAGATGCGATCTCGAATGAAGTCGTCCCAACTCTTGCCCGATACCCCAGTGACGATCTGCCCGGCGGCCAGGTACATGATGTTCTGATAACCAAACGTTGAGCGGAGGCTCCAGGTTGGTTTCAGGTAGCGAACGCGCCGCAGGATGTCGTCGCGAGTGTACGACGTTCCGTACCAGAGGAAGTCGCCGCGCTCGAGTCCGCTTCGATGGCTCAGCAGGTCTCGAACGGTGATCTCACGGGAGACATAAGGGTCGAAGAGCTGAAAGCCGGGAAGATGTTTTGTCGCGGGGTCGTCCCACTTCAGCTTGCCCTCGTCCATCAGCATAGCGATCGACGCCGAGGTGAACGCTTTCGACGACGAGCCGATTGCAAACATCGTCTTCTCGTCGACTGGAGTCACCTCGCCGAGCTTGCGCACACCGTAGCCTTTAGCGAAAACGATCTGATCGTTCTTGACGATCGCGATCGCCAGGCCTGGAACGTCCCAGTCCTTGAGCGCCTTGTTGATGTAATCGTCAAAATCTTTCGACGGCGCTTCTTGCGCGTACGTGTATTGGCTTGAGGCCAGCACAAGCACCAAGAGAGCGATTAACCTAAGGTATTTTGTTGCGGCCATAGAGCGGTCTCCTCGGAGGGTTTGGTTAATGATTTCATCGAGAAATCGCTTCATCGAAGCAACCCCCGGTAGGGGGCAATCTTATAGTAGAGCGAGGCACCCGCGCTAGCCCGTTAGGGGCGAAATGTTTTAGATGTGAAAGCGACTAACGCGCCACGCAGGCAAGCTTCCGTTTCGAGCTATACCGTCCAGATCTGCGATAACACCCGTTTGAAGTTGCCGCCCAGAATGCCCTCGATATCTTTGTCGCTATACTTCCGGCGAATCAGTCCTTCGGTCAGGTCGAACATTCGCCTCGGATGATCTATGCCTTCGATGTCGATCTTTTCTCGAAAGCCGTAGCTGCCCTTGTAACCGGCTCGCAGTTGTCTATTGAGCTCCGGCGGCATCGCGTCGTAGCCATACAGATCTATGTCGCTGCCGACGCCGAGATGCTCGGGGCCGACCAGCTTCGCTACGTGATCGAAATGATCGAGCAGGTGCTCGATCGTGGTCGGCTCGTCGGCCTTCACGAACATGCGCACGCCGGTTATGCCCATCACGCTGCCGGCCGCTCCCATCTTCTTTATCGCCTCGTCGGTTTTGCAGCGCGGGTGCCCCGGCACAAGAGCGCGACAGTTTGAGTGAGTGATCAGCACAGGCTTTTTGGAAAGCTCAAAAGCATCGAGCGTCGTTCGGTCGCCGCAGTGCGAGACATCGACGGCCATCCCGACCGCATTCATTCGCTCGATGATCGCAACGCCAAAATCTGAGATGCCTTCGTCGCGCCGCTCGGTCGAGCCGTTGCCGATCATGTTTCGCGAGTTGTAAGTCAGTTGCGAAACTCGCTGGCCAAGTCCGTGAAAGAAGTTGACGTCGGCTGGCCTTCGAAACTGTTCCGAGTTCTGCAGGCCCAGAAGAACTCCAAACTTGCCAGAATTCTTGACCCGCTCGAGGTCTCCCGCGCTGTCGATTCGCATCAGATGGTCAGTGTGATCGGCTATGAAGCCGTTCCACGACGCGAAGAACTTCAGAACCTCCAGATAAGCGTCAGACCCGCCCACACCGACACCGATGTGAAAGACGTGGATGCCTGAATCCTTGAAAGGCTGGAGGTCTGCGGTTGTGAAGCTCTCGGGATTGGCAAACCACTGCGCTTGCTTCGAGAAGTTGAGCGTGAACGGGCTCAGCATGTCGATGACAGTTGATCGTCCGATCAGCCCAACCGCTCGCGCCGAATACTCTTTCGGCGAAGCGGCGAATAATTGGTAACGCCCGCGATTGATCATCGGGGCGGCGAGCGCCGCGAAACCAGCTGCAGCAGCTGACTTCAAGACCTCACGGCGAGTACGTGTTTTTGCTTTTCGATCCATCACGAAGTCCTCAAGCAAATGAATAAAATTAGCCGCTGATACTCGCTTTGCAGAAAGCGCCTTGCGTTCCCACGAACGCAGTTGGTGGATCGTTCATACAGCGGCCTAAAACGGCGGCGCACAGCCGGCTCGCTTCTGAATTCCACCAACGCAGTTGGTGGATTGTTCATACCCGGCCTACAACGGCGGCGCTCAGCCGACTAGGTTCTTTGAATCCCACCAACGCAGTTGGTGGATTGTTCATACACTACCTACAACGGCGGCGCTCAGCCGGCTAGCTTCTGAATCCCACCAACGCAGTCTCCCGGGCCGCCGGTTTTGTAGGCCGCGTATGAACGATCCACCACCTGCGTTGGTGGGATTCGAACTGGCCGGGCCGCCGGTTTGTAGGCCGGGTATGAAAGATCCACCAACTGCGTTGGTGGGATTGCCCCGAAATCTTCTAGGATCATCGACTTTTCCAGCAGCTTGGTAGTCCGAACAAAGCATCGGCGACGGCGGTGGATCTCAAACCGAACCATAATAACTGATTAAGATACTCTGTGAATCGACCGTCTCGCCACCTTCAGACGCGCCCACCCGCTCGTAGCTACCATCCGGCTGCAAGCGCCGCGCCTTCGCGTTATCTCGCAAGCACACCTCCAGCACGTCTTCTTTCAGATGTTTCTTCAAACGCGGGTCTACGATCGGAGCTAGCAGCTCGACGCGTCTATCAAGGTTACGTTGCATCCAGTCCGCGCTGCCTATGTAGATGTCTTCTTCGCCACCGTTCATAAAGTAGAAGATCCGGCTGTGCTCTAGAAATCGGCCGACGATGCTCGTGACAGTGATCGTGTCCGAGAGCCCTGGAACGCCTGGCCTCAAGGTACACACACCGCGGATCAACAGATCGATAGGCACGCCGTCCTGCGATGCTTCGTAAAGCAGGCGAATCAGCTTTGTATCGGTCAGGCTGTTGATCTTTGCTATGATGCGCGCGGGCCGGCCATTCTTATGATGCTCGACCTCGCGTTCGATCATCGCGGTTACTCGCTCGCGCAAGTTCACCGGCGCAACCAGCAAGCGGCGATATTCAGTCTGCTTCGAGAAACCAGTCAGGTAGTTGAACAGTTCACTTGCGTCCGCGCCGATTTGTTCGTCAGCCGTGAACAGGCCGATATCCGTGTAGATTCGCGCGGTCACCGGATTGTAGTTGCCCGTGCCCACGTGCACGTACCGCCGAAGCGAGTCCGCTTCTCGCCGCACTACCAGCGCGAGCTTGCAGTGGGTCTTCAATCCGATCAGCCCGTACACGACGTGAACGCCCGCGCGCTCTAGCCGCCTCGCCCACTCGATATTGCTCTCTTCGTCAAAGCGGGCCTTCAGCTCTACGAGCACCGCGACCTGCTTTCCCTTTTCGCTCGCTTCCATCAAGGCTTGAACGACCGGCGAGTCCCGCCCGGTGCGATACAACGTCATCTTGATGGCCAGCACCGCTGGATCGTTCGCCGCGCTGTTGATGAAGTCGACCACGGAGGAAAAAGAGTTGTACGGACTATGCACGAGCACGTCGTGATGCTTGATCACATCGAAGATCGACTCGTCTGTTCTGAAGGCAGCAGGCAAAGAAGCGTTGAAAGGCTTGTCTTTCAGTGCGGGTTGATCGAGTTTGTAAAGTCCCATCAAGTCGGGCATGTTGAGCGGCCCGTCGATCGTATGAACATCATCGGCCTTCAGCCGCAGCGAGCTTGCCAGATATCGCATCATCTCGCCGGGCATCGACGCGGCGACTTCAAGCCGTACCGCCGTCCCGAATCGCCGTTTACGTAACTCGCGCTCGACGGCTTGCAGAAGGTCATTCGCTTCGTCCTCACGAATTTCAATGTCGGCATCGCGGGTCACCCTGAAAGCGTGTAGCTCGCTTGCACGCATTCCTGGGAACAGCACCTCGACGTTTGCCGCGATGAGTTCTTCAAGCAAGATGAATTCAAAGCTCGATTCACTCCCAACGGGCACAAGACGCGGGACGAGAGGCGGGACCTTCACACGCGCAAACCGAGGCGCCGAAGCACTCGCGGAGGAGTCCGCATTGCCATTCGGTTCAATCATCACACCGAGGTTGAGACTGAGATTCGAGATATAAGGGAACGGATGGCTCGGATCGACCGCTTGCGGCGTGAGTACGGGGAACACGTTCTCCATGAAATAAGTGCTGAGCATGCGACGCTCGCGGTCCGAGAGAGCGCGGTACGGGCTTATGACGATGCTCTGTGAAGAAAGCTCGGGAAGCAGTTCTTCTTTGAAACAGCGAACCTGCTCGGCCAGCATCGGGCGCAATCGCTCGTTGATTAGTTTGAGTTGGGCGGCCGGCGTCAGGCCGTCGAGCGATAGATCGGTGACGCCTTCGTCGACTTGCTCCTTCAGTCCGGACACGCGAATCATGAAGAACTCATCCAGATTGGAAGAGAAGATGGACATGAACTTGATGCGTTCGAGCAGCGGCTGCGACTTGTCCAGCGCCTCCTCGAGCACGCGGCTGTTGAACTCGAGCCAGCTTGCTTCGCGGTTGAACAGAAGCTTGCGCGAGAGAAAAAGCGTCGGCGGAAGCGTCACCGGATGTTGTTCCCTGCTCTCGTCTTTGTTATCCCGCTCGGTAGCGTCTGTCATTTCAGCCCTTCGCCTCGCTCCACGATTTCGATTCGATTGCCGCCCGGATCGCGAACGTAAAAGCGCCGCCATCCGTCAATCGGCCGGTTGTCAGGGATGATCTCGATACTTGCTTCGCGCATCGTGGCTTCTGCCTTTGTCAGATCGGCCACAATAATAGCAAACGTGCCGCCGGCTAGCCCGGTTGTCAGCCCTGGTAGCACAGACTTTAGTCTGTATCAGTGGCGATCGGCTTATGCATCCCGTTGCTTACAGACCAAAGTCTGTGCTACCAGGGCGCTCGCGGGGGCACGCCGTTACGGAAATCTGTTCGATAGCTTAGCTCGGTCTTCACAAGCGCGAGCGCCGCGCTTATCGGCGTGCACAGCGCGATGTCCTGCATGCTGCGGACATTCCCCGTCAGAATCCCGATCACCTTGCCCTTTAGATTGAGCACAGGCCCGCCGCTGTTCCCGTGATAAGCCCGCAGGTTGAGTTGAATAAAGTCATGCCCCACGCGGCTCACAATGCCGTTTGAAAGTGACGGATCGATCCGGGTGTCGTTAGTCCTTTCCAGTAAGTCCAATCCAAGAGGATACCCGATAACCACAACTTCGTCGCCTTGATTTGTGTCGCCGATGTTGGGCTGGATGCCATGCACTAACGGTAAGCCGGGTGAGCTGATTCTTAGGATCGCCACGTCTACAGTGTTGTCTGGTCCGAGCTTGTACACTTCTGCCGGTACCGCGTTTTCGAGCTTGTGATGCGGCAGGATCGCTTCGATCTTTGTAATGCGGCCGGTCGTTCCGGCCGGCGAGTTGTACTCCCAGTCGCGGATCAGATGGCGATTGGTGACAATCAATCCGCTCTCCGAGATGATGAAGCCTGAGCCGGTTCGCGCTTCGGTCGTCGTCACCTGGCCGCTCGAGTCCAGGAGCTCAAACTCCGTTCGAATGAAGACAACCGCGGGGCCATTGACCTCGAAGACTTCTGCGAAGCTCATCGATTCCGGATCGGAACCGCGGAGCCGAGAGGAAGCGACGATTCCACCCACGCCGCCCAGGAGCATAGCGGCTGCCAGCGCTGCGATGAGCGTCGCGTTGCTCTTCAGGGCGGCGACAGCACGATGACCCCTCGCCTCTGGAGCATGGGCCGGACTAACACGATCATGCGCTCGTTGATTCTGACCGTCTTTCGTATCGCTCAAAATACCAAATCGCAACAGTGGACCGCCGGCGCCGAATTCAATCAAGTCGTCGTGCTCCAATTCGCTGACCACTACTCGGCGGCCATTGATAAGGGTCCCATTAGTTGATCCCAGATCGCGCAGGAGATATTGGCCCGCGCGTTCGATGACTTCGGCGTGATGTGACGAAACTCGACGCGCGCCGTCGCCTAAACTGAGCATATTGTCAGGCGCGCGCCCGACGGAGATTCTGGCGGCGTCGAAGTCCAGGCTTTCTCCCTTTTGAGGACCTATGAGGTGAGTGAAAGTGGCACGCATGATCTGGCGATTGCTTAATCTATAGCATCATATTTCAGCGCACAAGTTTCGGGATTCAACTGGTGAGGGAATCGATCCGCTCGTCAAAGGGTTCAATGCTGACGCGGCTATCGTAAGCTTGCTCCAGATGCATCAGGAACTCGCGATTGCCTTCTGCTCCGAGGATCGGTGACTCGATCAAACCGACAGGGCTAAACCCAATATCGAGCGCAGCGGCCGTGATCTCGTGCAACACCCGTCTGTGCTTTAAGGGATCAGTCACTATTCCGCCCCGGCCAACTTCGCCCTTGCCGACCTCAAACTGAGGCTTGATCAGCAGGATGCAATGTGCCCTTTCTGCGAGACACTCCCGCACTGCCGGAAGAATCTTGGTTAGCGAAATGAACGAAACATCAATCGTCGCGAGGTCGAAACGAAGAGGGAACTGGCCGGGATTCAAGTTGCGGGCGTTCACTCCTTCAAGCACGACCACGCGGGGGTCCGTACGCAACCGCCACACAATCTGATTGTGTCCTACGTCGAGGGCCCAAACGCATGCCGCGCCGTGTTGAAGTAAGCAGTCGGTAAAACCGCCAGTCGATGCCCCCACGTCTATACAGTTCTTGGCTTCGGGATTGATCTTAAACTTGCGGAGGGCAGCTTCAAGCTTGAGTCCTCCGCGGCTGGCGTAGCGTAGACTCTCGCCTTTGATTCGAATCTCGGCATCCGCATCGATCAACTGTCCGGGTTTGTCGACGCGCTGTTCTCGAACAACCACCTGGCCGGCCAGGATCAATGCTTGCGCGCGTGTGCGGCTCTCGACCAGCCCGCGTTCGACTAAGACTTTGTCGGCTCGTTCCTTTGTCATTCTATCACTTGCGATTCGCTACGCCTCTGACTTCTGCCCTTTAGGCTAATCAAACGCAGGCTAAAGCTTGAACTCCATGCGGTAGCGCCAGATCGAGGTCAGCTCACGAGTCATAAGCTTATCGTCGCGAGGCAGCCCGCGGTTTCTTGCCAGACTTGCGCGAGGCGGCTCGCGTTTTCTTGCCAGTCTTGATAGGTCTGCGCGATTTTTCATCCGCGATCGCACGAGCGACGAGCTTCTCATCTGGCCGCCGTCCATTGCCAAAGACATATACGTGAATGTTGTCTCGCGACTCGCGGAGCGCTTCAACGCGGCCCTCGTCTTTCAGATGTGCGATCACCGACATCAAATACTCCTGCTCGGCTGCACTCATATACCTGTAATACAGATCGAATGCCAATCCGGTGGCGTGGGGAGGTGTAGGGCCGCGCGCGGCGTTCGCGTTAGTCCCGGCGAGTTCGTGCTGGTACTGCACAGGCCGCACCAGCGAAGAGACGGGCAGCGGGCGGTCGAACTTCTCTTTGTACGCATCAGCGATCTGAATTAGCACATCGCGTGCTTCTGGACGAATGAAGCTGAGAAGACGAATCTTCAAATGGCGCCGAGCGTCGAAATTGTTCAGATCGTAAGCCTCGCCCTCGAAGTCGCGGGCCAGATCTGAGAGCAGTTGATGTTCGGCCAGCATAGACTTGCGCCGCTCCGGGTCCGCGTAGAAGTCCGCCAACACTCTGCTCCTCGCCTTTGTCGAGGCGAGTGCCTTGCGCGCTTTTGCAACCTCTTTCAACAGAGTGGCGCGCCGCCTGCGATCACGCCTGGGCGCGCGCCGCCATTCGGCTTCGAGGAGCGCGAGCCTGGCGGTGCTTTCTTTGGCTGCACCCAACGCTTGTTGGACGTTTTCCCGAAAGGTGTCTTCGGTTGCGGCGAGGGGGATAGCTTGCCTCGTCGCGCTATCGTAGTGCGCGAACGGCTCGCCGCTGACGCTGTAGCCAACGCCGTACAGAATGTAGTTCGCTCCCAGGGGCTTCAGCTCCACGAGTTCATGCCGCTGAATCAACGGCACAAGGTCGGCGAAGTCAACGGCAATCGCGTCGGCGTGCGCCTGCGAGGCTGCCGCTTGCACCGCCAGAAAGCGGCGGCGATCAACGTAGTGCTTCAGTTGTTCCGGGACTTCGACCGCTGCCTTTCGGCCGACTACTTCCCCACGATCTTGTTCGACCTTGCCCACTGCTTCTTTCCAGGGATCGACAGGTTCGACAACGGACGGTGGCGCGGGCGCCGTAGAGCGTTTGCAGCCGCCGCAGGGGATCACCGCCAGCACAACGCATGCTGTAAGCGCGCGGATAATCTTTCGGTCTGTTGCGTTAAGGCTAATCAATCTGACCCCCAGACATAGCTTATCCGAGTCCAAAACTATCGCGCTACAGTTGGCGTATGGGAATATGATCAGACAGGCGTGAACGGGTCATTGATCCGTGGGAATCTTGACGATTATTTAACACCCACCTTGAAGTTGGTGGGATTGCGCGCTGGTGGTTTAAGGCGGCTATCTTTGGTTTTCGCAGAGTCTTCCGCTGGCGGGCATCTCGGCGCGCTTGAAATCAGCGGGCTTTAGCATCACGGACCCACAGCGGGCGCCGGGACGTTTTTCCATTAGCCCAGGCGTTTACGCCTGGGGTGGGTTTCCATTAGCCCAGGCGTTTACGCCTGGGTTGCGTGTGGGGATGGATTAGGTTAGCCCCGTTCACGGGGCTTCCCACGCAGCTTTAGCTTTTGGAATGTCG
>JBBPIH010000085.1:0-17548 GCA_038040455.1 Acidobacteriota bacterium | reverse complement strand
CAGATCCTACTAACCAGTTGAATCTATGGGAGATCTAACCGGACAGTAGTGATTTCAGATTTCAGATTTCAAATAATTTGCGATTTGAAGAGCCTCTTGCAAAACCCATTCAACCTGATGGTTTTTGCAAGAGGCTCTGAAATTTGCGATTGTCTATTCGCCGTTCATCACCTTCATCCATCACACCTTCGATTTGCCGAGCAGCCCCGACGGCTTCAGCGTCAACACTAAGAGGAAAATCACAAAGGCGATCGCGTCCTTATAACCTGTCGCAACATAGACAGCGCCGAGCGATTCCGCGATTCCCAAAACTATCCCGCCCACAAGCGCGCCAGTCACGCTTCCCATCCCGCCAAGAACAACCACGACGAACGCCTTGAGTGTGAACGGCGATCCGGCGTTTGGTTCGACTCTATAGTAGATCGGCATCAGCAACGATCCGGCAGCTCCGGCAGCCGCGACGCCCAATCCAAAAGTGAGCGCTTGAATTCGCTTGATGTTGATGCCCAGAAGTCGCGCGGCTTCAGCGTCTTGAGCGGCCGCGCGGATCTTCCTGCCCGTGCTGGTACGCACGAGAAAAACATAGAGGATGGCTGTGATAACCACGGCGATGGAAAAAGCGGCGATCTGTGGCTTGCTCAGCGACACCCCGCCTAAATGGAAGGTCGCACCTGCGTAGCTGGTCGTCATAGTCAGATAGTTCGACGTGAACAACAGCAGCGCGGTGTTGATCAACACAATGCTGATGCCTTCAGTGAGCAGGATCTGATTCATCTCCGGCGCCCCGAGCACTCCAGCGATCAGCGTCTTTTGAATGATGACGCCCGCAACAAACATGGCAGGCATGACAACCGGCAGCGACAGAAACGGATCGATGTGGAAATAGGTAAACAGAAAATAGGTCGCGTACATTCCGACCATCACCAGCGCGCCGTGAGCGAAGTTGACCACCCGCATCACGCCAAAAATGATCGTGAGCCCGATTCCGATCAGCGCGTAGATTCCTCCGGTGAGCAGCCCGCTCGCGGTAGTCTGGAGCAGTTTTTCGCTTGCCGACACAGACGTCGCCGTGTGAGCTTCAGCCGTGCTCGAGCCGCCCGATTCTCCGGCCGCGCTTCGTGCGCGCCACGGCGGCGTGGGCAGCACGGGCGGTCGAATGGCGGCCGACGGCGGCCATACCGTAGTGAACTTCCCGTTCAATACCTGAGTGATCGCGACCTGATGTTCGTTCTGCCCGACTTCGTTGAAGTGGATCGGACCAAAGATCGAATCCAGCTTCGAGGTCTTGATCGCGTCGCGCACCGATGTGTGATCGGTTGAGCCCGCGCGCTCGATCGCGTTCGCAAGGATCTTAAGCGACATGTACGCCTGTACGCTGTGATAGTTAGGTTCGTAGTTGAATCGCCGGCGAAAATCGTCGGCCCACTCGCGCGAACCCGTCCACTTTGCATCGGGGGTCCATTGAGTCACTGAGATCGTATACTCAGCCGTGTCGCCGGCGCCTTTCAGGAAATCGGGCAATGAGAATCCGGCACCGCCTGCCGTGAATACTCTAGGATTGAGGTCAATCTCTTTCGATTGGCGCATCAGCAGAGTCGCATCGGCCAGGTACGACACAAACAGTACGGCATCGGGAGCCGCGGATTTCACCCGGGTCAACATAGGCGTGAAATCAGTGCCACCTTGATCGTAAGCTTCGTAGCCAGCGATCTCGATTCCGGCCCTGGGAGCCTGTTCCAGTGCCGCGCGCGCGACGCTTGATCCGAACTGGGTGTTCTCATAAACCACGGCGAGCCGGCGAGTCCCGGCAACGCTAGTAAGAAATTCCACCAGAGCGCGCCCATATTCGCTTGCCGGTGCGCAAACACGAAAGATCCACTCGTACCCCTGACGAGTGATCTCGTCCGTTATGGCGCTGGGACAAAGCATGGGTATCTGATAGCGATTCGCCACGGCGGCAGCGGGGAACGTGGCCGAACTGGAATAAGCTCCGATCAGGGCGACGATATCGGTTCGGTCAGAAAGCTTCTCGACGGTGAGGGTTGCGACTTCGGGCTTTGAGGTGTCGTCTTGATATATAAGCTCCAGTGTCTTCCCTAGTACCCCCACGGCGTTGATTTCGCCGAGCGCCATTTCGTAACCGTACTTTTGAGCCTGGCCGAACCGGGCCTCAGAGCCGGTGAGCGAAGTGACTATGCCGACTCGGATGGAATTCTCGCCGCTTTGATTTCCATCACGCACACAGCCCGGTGCGAATGCGCAAAGGGACATCACGAAGACGGCCATGATCCTCGCAGGATTCAGCCGTACGTTTGAAAGGGTTGTGAGCCGTGTCGTCAGTCGGTTGTCCCACCCAAGGAATTGAGTCGCATTGAAGCGCGGCGATTATAAATTCGCGTTGGCGCTTAAAGCAACGCCGGATTGTGTGGTGTTGGATGACTCATCCCCTGCCTTGAAGCAAAATCGGATGCTAGCAAATAGGGGCGGGATTTCTCCCGCCCCTATTCGACCACCATGTAGTTTTTGAGACTAACCGGCCGCCTGAGCTATTTCCGGGTTCAGCCCTTCCCACTTCGCCATATACTCCCGCCGCTCTTTCTTGAGTCGCTCGACAAGCTGCTTGTATTCTTCCGTTCTACCCTGCCTCTCATAGAGCGTACGCGGCTGAAGGATCTCGTTGTCGTCGCCTCCCATTCCGGGAACGCTGGTGGCGACTTGATAGCCGAAGTCGGGGTCCTGTTCCCACGCGATCGTTCCTTCGGCGATTCCCTTCACAATCGCCGACGAGTGCTGAATGCGAACTTTCTTTGATCGCTCGTCTTCGTCGCGCCCGCCGACGCGGCCGGTGTTCATCAAATAGACTTCCATTGGCGACGCCTCGAGCAGCTCCCAGAAGCGATTGCCCTGATGCGCATGCTTAAGCGGGAAGAACGGGTTCGTTCCGGGCACACGCAGAAACTTGCCGGCTTCGGCGGCGCCCCCCGCCGATGTCCCGCGTGTCTCACCCAGCATGAAGTAAGCGGCCGCTTGATGGCGGTTCAGCCTGGCAACACCCGGAATGATGTTGTCATTGCGATTGAGTATCAACAGGAAGTCGGCTGACTTGATCTCGCGCGCATCCATAGCGCCTGCAATGTCTTGCATTCGCACGACCGCACGGCCGTTCTGCGTGTAGCTGGTGTTGTAGAAATCAAGCTCATCTGCTTCATTCTGCGAAACGTTTTCCAGATACGCGTTCTCGCTCGTGACCGCGTGATAGATAGTCGGCTCGTCATTTTCGTTCAACGCGAATGTCTTCGCAAAGCAACCATTCTCCGTGGCGTAGATCTTGCCGCCAGGCATCAGCGCCAGGAAGTCATCTTGAACTGGAGAAGAGTTGTTCTGTTTGGTGAAGGTGGTGGTCGTCTTACCTGTGCCCGATAGCCCGATGATCAACCCGACTCGCTTTTGGTCGCCAACCGGGATGACTTTACATCCCGCATGAAGCGCGAGCCCGCCTCGGTCGTAGACTATCTGGTTCCACATCCGCAGGCCGCCCTTTTTCGATTCGCCAAAGTAGTCGCTGTTAAGAACGCGAGTGACGCCGCTCTCCAGATCGACCGCGATAAGCCGGTCCGCCGGGTAACCCTTCATCTCGAGATTCGGAGTGTAGATGATCGTCAGGCGAGGCTCGAAGCTGCGCAGCTCGTCCTCAGTCGCTGGGTAGTAAAGATGCTTTTGCATACCGGCAACATTCGCATTCGATCGCTCGATGATCAGACGAGCGCGTACGCGAAACTCTGAGTCGTTTCCAATGAAACCATCTACAAGTATCATCTCGCATCCGCCAATATACTCGTTCTGGAGCTTCGCAACACGTTCATACTCCTCGCGGGTTATGGTCTGCGCATCGTGACGCTCGGGCGTATCAGTAACAACGTAGGTGGAAAGCTTCGAGCGCGAGTCGACGCGAGTCTGCGTGTTGGTATTGTCGTGACGAGTGATGCGAGTGTTGGGCATCTCCTCAGTGAGCCGCCGCAACTCTTCAGCCGAGGGGTTCCAAATGATTTCCCTCGGGTTGACGGGCAGCGTCGCTCTGGCAGATGGCTTACTCATATGGTCCTCCGTTGTATGTTTGCTTTAGTCACCCGAATAGCAAAACGTAATAATAACCAACTGAATTACTCGGGGCAAATGGGCTTGCTGGGCGATGTAACAGTCGGCGAGACTTTGTTTCGAACTAGCCGAGTATGTCGTCAACACTGATCACGAGATTGGGAAGAGAACTCAAGGTCAACGTCTCGCCGCGCTTCACTTCGCGGAAGCTCTGATAACGTCCATTGGCAGGCTGCGAATAGACTTCGATCAGGTCCCTCGCGACGTCGATAAGCCATACTTCAGGTATCCCAGCGCGGGCATACAGCGGCATTTTTATCATCCGGTCATTTTGAGCAGAAGTGTCGGCTACTTCCACTACCAGCGAAACGTCTTCGGGCATCGGGTGCCCTGAAGAATAGAAATCGCCACGTCGTTTGAGTAGAGCAATGTCCGGCTGTGGCTCCGAGAAATCGTTTAAGCGAATCGGGTCCTGCACGCTTACGGTGGCGGTCCGTCCGACCAAAAGGACAAACAACTCGTTGAGTCTCTTAACGCACGCCGCATGGAATTTTCCTATAGGACTCATCTTGATGACCTCGCCTTCTATAAGCTCGACGCGGTCGTCTTCGGACAGAATACCCGCATCAATCATCCGGTAGTATTCATCGACGTTGAACCATCTCCGCTGTATTTGGACTGACATATTACCTCACTTACTGATTGGCCCTGGGATAGCGATAACATCGCAAGCGCTCAGGCTAAGTTCGATTCTACCGCATGCGCTCCCGGTCCGAGCGCGCCGCCGCTACGAAAGCCGCGGCTGCCGGGTCAGATGGAACCAGCGCGTCCAGGTCCGTCGCGCGAAACTTGAAACTCAGGTGACCATCTTTGTTGAGGTAGAGGCGAAGGTCGCCCTCTTGAATATTGCCCGGAGCCGCGCTCACCACCATCGTGTTGCCAACTTGACGCGGCTTATAGATTCCGCCCGCGTCAGTTGCAATGATGACGTCGACCTCCAGGTTCTCGGCGGCGAGTCTGAGCGCCGGCTCCAACTCGCAATGCGCAACGATCACGAGCACGTCGCACTCTTTGCGGGCCTTGAGGACGACCGGCGTTGCGCTCTCAAACATGTTCGCCACGGTGGCATCCTTCATTCCCTCGCCCGGATGAGCGGGCTCGGCCAGACCAACAAACCCGATCTTGAGCTTCTTCTTGCCGTCATAGATTCGTGGGCCACTGACCTCTCTAATCACATACGCAGCCGGCGGCGCTGCGTCCGGGCCGAGAACGGCGTTTGCCGAGATCAGATTGTTGATCATCGGTAATGTCTGAACTCTATCTTTCAGGCCTTCTCGCGCCAGCAGCTTACGCGCGTACGAAAGGTCGTCGCGGCCAAGGTTGATCACGTCGATGGGCCAGCGGCTATAAGCGCGCGCTACCTGTTGATTCTGCAAGTCCACAGCCGGATAACCGGCGGAGCCATAAAAGAAAAACCCGCCTTCGACTTGAACCACCGGGGTCTCTTTGAACTTCTTCTTAAATGCCTCAACGTAGCCGACGCGCCGCGCCAGCCCACCACGGGGATAGTTACAATCACAGACTTCGAGGTTCCCGCGCATGTTCGCTCCGAACAATATCGCCAGCGCCGCGCCATCGTCTGTCCCTAACCGCTCGTCCAAGCTCAGCGTGTTTTCGCCAGGTTTTGGCAGATCGGTCTGAGGCAGTGCCCAAACGCATAAACACGCAATCGCCAGCAATGTGCAAAGTGCTCTTCTCAACAACCCGCTCTCCTTTCAAAACAATGATCGCGGCCATCTTGACAGAGTTTGGGGGTCGTTGCCAACCGCCGGCGCACCTCAGCACGCGACCCGTTTGCTTCAGACGCCGACTGCTTGCTGATCGGCCATCCTTCAACTAAGATGGCTCCACTTCGCCAGGCTAGTCAGCTCGGATGCCGCGCCTGATCAAACCAATTGAAGGGTAGCACGCAATGAATGTTCTTCTACTCTCAATGCCCGATTCGTTCGAGCATATGCCCAGTATCGTTATTCGGATGCCCAACGGCGCTCTGACCTCACTGGCCGGCAACGTCGACCCGCATCATAAAGTCGCGGTCGCAGATCTCGTGCTCGTGCAGCATCAAGTGCGCGAGACGGTCGAACGCCTTGTCAGCGAGTTCTCACCCGACGTAGTGGGGCTGTCGGTGATGACCTTTCAGCGTAAGACCGCGAAGAAAATCATCGATCTCGTCCGGCAACTCAAACCGAACGTTCGCGTGGCAGTCGGCGGCTACGATCCGAGTCTCGCGGCGGAAGCTTACACCGACAACTCGTCGGGTGTTGTCGACTTCATCGTGCGCGGCGAAGGCGAGATAACTTTCCGCGAACTCTTGCGCGCGATCGAGGAAGAGCGCGGCTTCGATCATATCGGCGGGCTCTCGTACCGAAGCGGCGATCGCTTCTATCACACGCCCGACCGCCCGGTTAACGGACTCGAGAACGGCGAAATAAAGCTGCCCAATCGCGCCGCGCGAGTGCTGAACGGCTACACCATACTCGGCCGGCAAGTGGACGTAATCGAGACCTCGCGCGGCTGCACCTTCGATTGCAGCTTCTGTTCGATCATCGAGATGCGCGGGAGGAACTTCTTCACTTACTCGTTCGATCGGGTGATAGCCGACATTCGCGACGCGCATGATCGCGGCGCGCGGGCTATCTTCATCGTAGACGACAACGTCGTACTGAACGTGAAGCGCTTCGAACGGCTGTGCCAGGCGATCATCGATGCGGGCCTCAACGACATCGACTACACAGTCCAGGCAATGACTTCTTCAATCGCAAATCATGGCGAAACTCTTGCTCCGCTTATGCGCAAGGCCGGATTCCGCTATGTGTTTCTGGGAATTGAGAACATCCTCGAAGACGATTTGAAGTTCCTGAAAGCCAGCTCAAAGAACACCAAACGCGAGAATGGCCAGAAGGCAGGCAACGCCACGCTCAAGGCAATCGAGTACATTCGCAGGAACAAGATGTACGTCGTAGGCGGATTGATCGTCGGCAACCCCGACGACACACGCGAGTCAATCCAAACCAACCTCGAGTTCGCCAAAAAGTACATCGACTGGCCCTACATTCAACACCCGACTCCTTATCCTCGCACGCCGATGACCAAGGAGTTTCGCGACCGCGGCTTGATCATCAACGAACGTCTCGAAGAATACGACGGCACGACTGCAGTGGTGAAGACGGAACACGTGTCGGCAGAAGAGGCTGAGTATATGAGATGGAAAGCCGAGCGCTGGATGAAGGTCAGGCATATTCCCGTGGCGTTCCGTCACAACCCGTTGTTCGTTTTAAGGAACGCGCCAAAGATGTTTGGACACACGTTTCGAGGAAGCAGCTTCAAGAATTTCCTCGGGCTTGAAGACGACACTAAGGCGTTTGAACGGTATCGGGAGATTCGCAAATCGGAGCGAGCGTACATCTGACCAGCGTCAATCAACTAGGCTTCTGGGAAGAGATCATCCACGGCAATTGACCATCCAGGCACGGCGAGTTCAGCTTTGGCTCTATCACCACGATGATAGATCACCGGCTCATCCGGGTGATTGACATCATAAGACCGGACCACGTCAGGGCTGAGCATATTGACATCCCATACAACGAGGGTTCCCGCAGCAAAGTAGTCAGCCCGCTTGCGCGCCATCTCCCCTTCGGCTCCTTGCCCGTAATCCCCTTCACTTCTAACCTCAACTGCAAACACCGGAGCGCCTTCGAGGAACTTCATGCCGGTAGGCTTGCCAGTGTAGAAAGCGGCATCGGGGCTGAATGAGCCTCGATTGGGTAAGTCGACTCTGAACCCAAAATTATCAGTTGTAGCCGTCCCTGATTTAGTCTCTCGCGCGTGCGCCCGCAGACTGGAAAAAATCTCACCAGCTGCATATCCAGGGAGGTATCCAGTAGGGGCCATCGGTACAATTTCTCCGTCGATTAGCTCAGCCTTGGCGTTGTCCGGAACGTAGTAGAGGTCTTCGATCGTTGCTTCAGTTTTAGTGCTCATACCGAACCTCGTTGTTCAACCATATCATATCTCAGATCACCAAGCCCAAGATCGATTTTCTTCGTCAACACTGCCCGATCGAGAGCGAGGTTTAGACGCATTTGTCGATTAGATATTCAGTAACTCCTTGATAGGCCGCCAATCGCTCGTTTCGGGATTCTGATAACGCCAAAAAAGCCAGCCATTACAAGTTTCCCGACCGGAAGCCGCTCGACACGCCTTTGATGGCGTTTGATACTCCGCGCCATTGTAATGTACACGTCCATTCCTATCAAGAAGTTCGGCTTTATAGGTCTGGCTATGAGCAATGGCTCGTATCGGTAAAGGATAGGTCACTTGCGTTGCAACTGGCTCTTCTACGGCTATTTGTGCTGGAAGCGTATCTGCTTTCCCGGCGACATCATCCCACCATTCTTCATCCGACGAGTAGACGGTGTATTGCTCTGCCGTAACACCAATTTTGTGTCGAATAAGCAAGTCAAGTAGTTTTTCACAATCAATGAGGCTGATACGAACCTTAACCGGGCGCTTGAGCTTCTGCCCGAGCACCCTTAGAGAATTTGCTAGTGGTCATTATGATGCCCTGCTCGTGAACCGCCAACGAACCGCGCAGGGCCTGAACGGTAGGTGCATGAATGTTTCTTGTCCAGCGTTTGACCTGTACCGCAGCGTTGACTTCAGTAATATCACTGGCATTTAGCACCCCTCGCACATCAACTCCACCGTCTCCACCGTAAGAAGTGACTTGGATGGTTTCCTCATCGAACCCCAAAGCAAGGAGCAATAAACCCACTAGGGTTTCAAAGCGCTCGGGAGGCATCTCCGTCAATCGCTTACGCAGCTCAGATCGAGTCTGTTGGTTGATTGTGTTGATCCGCTCACTGATTTCACTCGACTGTGCTTCGACCAAGGCGAAGATATTCCCTCTCACGCGGCGAAACCGAGAATCATGGCGCTTAGTATCGACGTACAGGCAAGAGCCCATTGAGGCTTCGGGAGTGTGCCCCTTGGTCTCTAGCAAGCCAGCAGAAAGCGCCCGCTTAGTAATCTCCACAGAGTGCAAGGGGGTCCCAGCTTGTTTCAGGACTTCGTAGGCAGCATCAAGAAATTTCATAGCCCTTCACTCACCCTGTCCGTTAATCGACTAAAGACTAACTACGCACTAATAGCCTAAGTTGACTTAGGAGACCACAACTCAATCCTCTCACCGACTCCCCGTTCGCGGGCGAGGTTGTAGATACGTAGTGCAGTCGAGATATCTTCAAGTGCAATGCCGTTCGATTTGAACAGCGTGATGTCGTCATCGCTCGTGCGTCCAGGATCGCGGCCTGTGATAATGCGGCCAAGCTCCGTCACTGATTCCCAACTGATCACTCCGCGCTCGATGGCCGGCATCAAGTCGCCCGCCTCGATCTTCGATTGCTCGATTGAATCGACCGCGATCACCGAAGCTCGGCGGATTGTTTCAACATCTACTTCCGCTTTCGACAAAAAGTTGGAACCTACAACGTTGAGGTGAGTGCCCGGCTCGATCCATTCGCCCGTGAGCACCGGCTCGCGTGCAGAGGTCGCCGTGATGACGATCGATTGACCGTGCGCGGTTTCTTCCGGTGATTCAGCCGCAGTGACTTCGACTCGCAGAAGCGAGGTCATCTTTCGAGCGAAAGCTTCGCGGCGGCCAGCGTTGCGTCCATACACCTTGACTGATCTGATCTGCCTCACCGCGCAGACTGCCATGAGCTGGCTCTCGGCCTGCCACCCGGTTCCGAAGACGCCAACTGTGTCCGCCGCATCACGAGCCATGTATTTTGTAGCGACTCCCGACGCTGCGCCCGTTCGCATCTGGCCAAGCCGGTCCGCTTCGATCATCGCGAGCAGATCGCCGGTCTCCGACTCGTAGAGCATCACCAGGAATCGCGCGCCCTTTCGCGAAGCCGTGTAAGCTTTGAAACCGTAAACACCGAGCTTTCGATCACCCGCCGCCATCAGGTGCAACTGCGAAGTTGGCGTAGCCACCCGATAGCGAGGCCTGTTAGTCGCTTGCCCCTCGGCTTGATCGCGCAAGACTTCTTCGACAGCGGCGATCGCTGTGTCGATGTCGAGCAACTCGGTTACATGGTTTTCTGTGAGTAAGAGCGGCATAGTAGTAGACTCGCTAATTCACAGCTGATTCTCGCTGCCTTCGGTTCGCAGATTGTCGCTGATCTTGGGCACATCTGCGTTAAGCCAGTCAGCGGGGATCAGCGGTTAATTCTTGTCTACGAAAGCTACGTTCACTTCGCCCAATACCCCGATCGCGCACGCACTGTCGCCTCCCGCATGCGAGTCTCGACTCTTATAGCTCGCCACTGGCCGTCACGCGCCTTGTTAGCCGGGTAGTAGCCAATCGAATACTGCGAGCGCAGATCGTCAGCCACCTGCTTGTAAACGCCAGTCAGATCCGAAAGAAGACGCACCGGGTATACGCGTCCTCCCGTGCGCTCCGCAAGCAACCGCAGCTCACGTCGTGAAAGCGCATACAGCCCGGTATTGATTTCGCGAATCGTCTGCGGCGACAAAGTTTCACGCGGGCGGAAGCGCTGCAGCGAGTCGGGGTCGTACTCTGCATAGTAGCGATCGATCTGTCTTTGAGAGAAATTCACGTAGCCGGAATCGCTCTTCGGCTTTAGCAACCCTTGAAGCGTCGCGCCCTCGGTGTTCAACTCGAGGAAATAGACGGACGCGTCCGACTTCTCCGCCATCGGCGCGATCTCTTTAAACTTCATCTTGCTAGTCGAATCGACCCCGTCAGACAAGCACACTATCGCCTTGCGTCCCTCCACTTGCTTAAGCGGACTCTCTTCAACGGCTAAATACAAGGCGTCGTAAAACGAGGTGCCGGTATTGGTGGTGAATCGGTGGCCGTCTTCGCCTTCGGTGGTGGCGATGCCGTCAATCGCGCTCGCGACTTTCGCGCGAGGGTCGGTGAATTCCGCGACCATCTCGACCTCGCGGCTGAAGACAATCACGCCGACGCGGTCATCGAAGCGGAGTTCACCCAAAAAGTTCCTGGCTGCGCGCTTCATCAACGTGATGTCGTCGCGCGTCGAGCCAGAGATGTCGAGCAACAGCAGCAGCGTGAACGGCTCCTCAGTGGCGGCGAAGTGTGCGATCCTTTGTTTCACCCCGTCTTCATAGATGGCGAAGTCCTCGGCCTTAAGTGATTTGATAGCGCTCCCACCGGTCACCGAGGCGGTCACGGTCACAAGGTCAGTCTTAAGCCGTATCGGCTCGTCCTGATCTGGCGATTGTCGGTCCTGGGCGTGCGCCGCGAACTGGGAAGTGAGAATTAGAATCAGCCAGAACTTTGGCCCGCGAGCTGTGCGCATTTCAACCTCAAGGCTTGCCTGATGAATCAATCCTAACTCAGAGAAGGGCAAAATGAAAAAGGCAGAACGAATAGATCAACGAAACGGGGGCAACTAAAAATGGTTGAGTATCATCAACGCGGTCCCGCACAATGAGCCACGCTTTACTTTTTTCCTTTGCCTTTTTCCTTTTACCTTTTCCCTATGCTATCGTCTTCGTTCGAATAACAACTGCTTCATTGCGAGCCGCAATTCTGATCACCGGGCGCTAACGAACTGGGACTACGATGGCAATAGTAAAGGAGGGCGACACTATCACCCTGCACTATAAGGGATCGCTCGATGACGGCACTGTTTTCGATTCCTCCGAAGGCGCCCAGCCCCTCAGCTTCAAGGTCGGCGACAGCCAGGTGATTCCGGGCTTCGACGACGGCGTCCGAGGAATGGAAGTCGGCGAGACTCGTCAGATCAACATTCCGGCCGATCAAGCCTACGGTGAGTACTACGAGGAGTTGGTTACGGTCGTGCCTCGCAGCGATTTCCCGCCCGATATGACACCAGCCATCGGGCTGGTGTTTGAAATGGAACTGCCGTCCGGCGAGTCGATGCCGGTCCACATAATCGACATCGAAGGTGATGACGTAACCCTGGATGCGAATCACCTTCTGGCCGGCGAGGCGTTGCACTTCAACGTGCTTCTCGTCAGCATCGATAATGAATGAGCCCCGGCAAACAGAAGAGTTCGCCTGAACCAATCAGGATTGGAATTGATACCGGCGGTACGTTCACCGACTTCGTCGCCTCGCACGGCTCCCGTCTCACCAGCTTCAAAGCGCCTTCGACTCCACACAATCCCGCGGAAGCGATACTGTCGGGCATCGCAAGGATACTCGCGGACGCCGAAGCGATCCCCTTCGAGATCGTCCACGGCACGACCGTTGCCACCAACGCGCTGCTCGAACGCAAGGGTGCGCGCACCGCGCTCATCACCACCGAAGGCTTCGAGGACGTTATCGAGATAGGCAGGCAGGCTCGTCCGGATCTCTACAACCTGATGGTCACGCGACCCGCGCCGCTCGTGCCTCGTGAGTTGCGACTGGGTGTCGGCGAGCGAGTAGGTCCGGATGGCGAAATCCTCACACCTCTCGACGAAGCCTCGCTCGCTCAAGCAATACAGTGGATCACCCGGTACAAACCGCGAGTTGAATCGGCGGCAGTCTGCTTGCTGTTTTCGTTTTCGAACCCGGCACATGAACAATTGGCCTCTCAGGCGCTAGAACAGATCGGCATTCCGGTCTCGCTGTCTCACAAGATACTTCCCGAGTACCGTGAATACGAGCGAACATCTACGGTAGTCATCAACGCCTATCTGGTTCCGCTGATGTCGCGTTATCTGAGCGCGCTCGCGGAGGGTCTAGAATCCAAAGTCCAAAGTCCAAAGTCCAAAGTCGGGGAGGGTCTAAAGTCCAAAGTCCAAAGTCCAAAGTCCAAAGCCGGAGACCTTGGACCTTGGACCTTGGACCTTGGACTTCGCAGACCTTGGACCTTGGACCTTAGACTTCGGGTCATGCAATCCAATGGCGGATCCGTGTCCGCTGCGACCGCGGCTGCCGAACCGGTTCGAGCGATTCTTTCAGGGCCTGCCGGAGGCGTTGTCGGCGCGCTGCGAGTCTGTGCCTCCGCCGGCATTCGCGACATCATCACTTTCGACATGGGAGGCACCTCGACCGATGTCTCCCTTTGCCGCGGAGAGGCGCGCACCACGAATGAGGCTGTTGTAGCCGGTTTGCCGGTAGCTGTGCCCGTGATCGACATTCACACGGTCGGCGCGGGAGGGGGTTCGATCGCGCGAGTCGACGCCGCAGGGGCGTTGCGGGTGGGACCCGAGTCGGCGGGCGCGGATCCCGGACCGGCCTGCTACGGACGCGGCGAAGAAGTCACCGTCACCGATGCCAATCTCGTGCTTGGACGCTTCGGCGGAGCAAGCTTGCTCGGAGGCGAAATGCCCATCGATGACCAGCGCGCGAGAACTGTTCTTTCAAGGCTCGGCGCTGAGATGTCGCGCTTCGCGGAAAAGCCTGTCAGCGCCGAGCACGCGGCACTTGGAGTAATTCGCGTCGCGAACGCAAACATGGAAGCTGCGCTCCGCGTCGTGTCGGTTGAACGAGGACAAGACCCGAGGCTGTTCACACTGGTGAGTTTCGGCGGCGCCGGTGGGCTGCACGTTTGCGAGCTTGCAGCGGTTCTCCGAGTGCCTCGCGTTGTTGTCCCGCGCTCGCCGGGTACGCTCTCTGCTCTGGGCGTATTGCTTGGCGATGTTGTTAAAGACTACTCGCGTACGGTGATGATGAAGACCTCCGGGCTCGAGATGCGAACGCTTGAGCGAGGCTTTGCGGAGCTCGAGCGAGAAGCGGTCCGCGATCTGAAGCACGAGGGCTTCGACAAAACCAGGTTGAAGCTGAGGCGGTCGGTCGCAATGCGATACGTCGGGCAGTCTTTCGAGATCGACGTCGCATGGAGCAATCGATTTGAAGTTGCCTTTCACGCCGCCCATCGCGAGCGCTACGGTTACGCGGACGGCTCGCGGCCGATCGAGATCGTTTCGCTTCGCCTGCGTGCCGCCGGCATTACACAAAAGCCTGGTATAAAGCGCCAGCCCTCCAGCAAGTCGCGCCACGCCGAGCCTCCGCACACCGCGCGCGTCTACTGGACCAAGCGCGCGACGCGAGTTCCGGTTTATGCTCGCGAGAACTTGAGCGCTGGCGATCGGTTCGCGGGCCCGGCCATCATCACGGAATACAGCTCGACTACTCTGATCCCGCCGCGCTGCAGGGTCGAGGTCGATTCGTGGGTTAATTTGGTAATAGAGGTAGCATAGACTTCAGTCTGTGCCGAGTCCGAAGCACGACTTCAGGTCGAGGGGAACGGCGAAGGTCTATGCTAGTGGCCTGGAACACGTGACAAGTCACGGTAGTGTCCTAATTCGATTGTTTTCTCTGCGTGACCTTTGCGTTCTCTGCGCCTCTGCGGTGAACCCCAACGCCGAGAATCATTCACCGCAGAGACGCAGAGCACGCAGAGATGGCGCAGAGAATTGAAGTTAGGACACTACCCAAGTCACTAGATCCTTTACCTGGACTGTGCCGCTGTGGTAATTTCACCGACTTGGAGACACGCTTAGGAGGCGGCTATGGACATTAAGGAGCGAGTTGTTGGGGGAGTCAGCATACTCGATCTGTCGGGCAAGGTCGTGCTGGGCGAGGGTGACATGCAGGTGAAAGAGCGAATCAAAGACCTGCTAAAAGACGGGCAGCGTCGGATTCTGTTGAATCTCGCCGAAGTGAACTACATCGATTCGGCGGGACTTGGCGCGCTCATCAGCAGCTACACGACCGCCCGGCGCGATGGCGGCAGTTTAAAGCTCGTGAATTTAACCAAACGCATTAAGGACCTGCTTGCGATAACCAAGCTGATCACGGTGTTCGAGACTTTCGAGAATGAACCAGAAGCTATCGCTTCATTTGGCTCCTAAATTTACGATTCGAAATCCGAAGTTCGAGATTCTCACGGCTGCTGAGACGCGAGCGCCCGGACTCGGTCTGCGGCGGACTTGAGTGACGGGTCGGCAGACGCCGCATAAGCCTTCTCGTAGATCCGCAGCGCCTGCTGATATTGCTTATCGGTTTCGTACACATAACCAAGCTCTGAAAGCGCTGGAATTGATTCGGGCATTAACTGAATAGTAATCTCCAGCGCCTCCATCGCCCTCCTCGACCGACCGCTGCGCGACAACGCAATGCCGTAATAAAGCCAGGCCTGCCCATTGTCGAGGTTCGCTTTGGCGAGCTTCTCGAGCGGCCCCACCGCGCTATCAAACCGTTGCGCCCCCAGATAAGCACGCCCCAGAATGTTCGCAGTTTTGAGGTCATCTCGAACCGCTTTAAGTTTCTCACCAACCTCGGTGGCCTCGTGCCACCGAGCGTCCGAGTTCGGCTTCCGCGCCTTGCGCATCAAGCTCTCTGCCAGCAATTCCATCGCGGCAGTGTCTTCGCTATTGCCCTTCACTGCCTCTCGAAGCGCAGCTATGGCGCGGTCGTCATCTTCGCGCTTGAAGTAGACCGCACCCAGGTAATAGGAGTTTGCGGCTAGCTCTTTTGCACGCTCGGCGCTGGCAGTTCCCGATTTTTCGTTGGCCACACCAGCAAGCAAGGGAAGGGCTTCGTCGTAGCGTTCCAGAAAGAAGTACGAGCGGGCCAGTGCGGTTCGGGCGCTCGCATCGATCTCGTGCTTAGCCTTTGAAGTGATATCGATGTAGCGTTTCAGCGGCTCAATCGCAGTGTCGTAGTGAGCTTGCAGATAATGCGAGATGCCTATCGTGTACCAGGCGCCTGCTATATCGGTGCTTGAGGGGGTTTGAATCTCGAGAAGATCGATCGCATGCGAGAGCGGCAGCTCGACGTGGTCATATCGCTTGAGTTTGAACTCGCACAGGCCGATGTAATACCACGCGCCTGCCGCATCCGGCCGCTCCATCACGATATCTTGAAACTCGGCCAGGGCCGCCTGGTAGTTGCCTTTGGTGTAGAGCGCCACGCCCCGGTCCCAGTCCGAAGCCACAGCAGCTGTCGCTAGCAAGACAATGAGTGAGATCGCGGCTTGAGCGCGCTTTACTACGAGTCGCATCAGGCAAAATTATTGCACGGCTGCTTTCACGTGTCGAAGGGTTTGGAGTTCAGCTTGATGCCTGCGGGCGTTCGCGAGAGCTCATCGTTGACAGTCGTCGCTGCGGGCGCGTATGTTCGAGTCTTGCTCTAATCTGCCTAACCTTATCAATCGGGACTGAATCATATGGAATCTATACCTGCACACGGCGGCCGCCTGGTTAATCGCGAGCTGACCGGCGTCGAGCGAGAGACGATGCTCGACCGTGCGCCGTCAATGCCGCGAATCAATCTGCGCTCTCGCGAAATCTCGGATCTCGAGATGATCGCCAACGGCGCGTTCAGCCCGCTCGAAGGCTTCATGTGCGAAGACGACTACATCGCGGTGCGCGGTAACATGCACCTGGCGTCCGGGCTGCCGTGGACCATTCCGGTAACATTGTCGGCTTCGGAGGACCTCGCTGAAGGCCTGGAAGAAGATGCTGACATCGGCCTCTACTCGAACGACGATCATCTGCTGGGCGTGCTCCACCTCCGGCAGAAGTTTCGTTACGACAAACAGCGCGAAGCCGAACGTGTCTATCTGACCACCGACTCGGCCCATCCCGGCGTTTCCGCACTTTACGAACAAGGCGACTGGCTGCTGGGTGGACCGATAAGCTTGTTGAATCGGCCTCGCCATCTGTCGTTCCCAGGTTATCGCCTCGATCCCACACAGACGCGAGACGCTTTTAAGAACAAGGGCTGGCGGCGAGTGGTTGCGTTTCAGACTCGCAACCCGATCCATCGGGCTCACGAGTACATTGTGAAGTGCGCGCTGGAAACGGTTGACGGATTGTTGCTGCATCCGCTGGTGGGCGAGACTAAGTCTGACGACATCTCAGCCGAAGTGCGAATGCAATGCTACGAAGCCATGCTCGAGCATTACTTCCCGCGAACGCGCACTGTGCTTGCGGTTAATCCCGCGTCCATGCGCTACGCCGGTCCGCGCGAGGCAGTCTTTCACGCGATCATCCGCAAGAACTATGGCTGTACTCACTTCATCGTCGGGCGCGATCACGCGGGAGTGGGCACCTTTTACGGAACTTACGACGCGCACTACATCTTCAACGAGTTCGAGGCGGCAGCACTGGCGGTGACGCCGATGTTCTTCGAACATTCCTTCTACTGCCGGCGTTGCGACGCGATGGCTTCGAACAAGACTTGCCCTCACGATTCACCGGACCACGTGACGCTTTCTGGAACTAAGGTGCGCGAGATGTTGGCGCGAGGCGAGATGCCGCCGCCGGAGTTTTCACGCCCGGAGGTGTCGGCCATATTGATCGAGGCGATGAAGTAGTCGGTGGTCAGTGATCAGTGGTCAGTGGTCAGTGGTCAGTGGTCAGTGGTCAGTGGTCAGTGGTC
>JBBPIH010000084.1:0-18532 GCA_038040455.1 Acidobacteriota bacterium | reverse complement strand
TGAACCCTGAACCCTGAACCCTGAACCCTGAACCCTGAACCCTGAACCCTGAACCCTGAACCTGAACCCTGAACCCTGAATTCGGTTTTGTGGTAGACTTCCTCAGGACTTAGTTGCGAGCCCAGCGTGATCAACAAGCAGTTGGAGGCATTATGAAACACACAGGTCTGTTGTTTATGGCCCTGGTACTGTTGGCGGGTGTGCCCGCAGTCGTAGCGCAAAACGGTCAAGAGTTTACCGATCCGGCAGGACAGTACAAGCTCACGTTGATTGGCGACTGGCGGGCGGTCTCTTACAACGACGCGGTTGGGCGTCAAAAGACCGAATTCGTCTATCGGGATCGCAGCGAGGGCTTGCTGAAGATCACCAGGGATGCGCTCACCGGATCGCTCGCCGATGTGGTCCGTCGAGAAGAAGAGAATCTAAAGATATACCGGTCCGGGTTCGAGGGCTCGTCTAGCGAGCAGTTTGGCGGAGGTCCGCTCAGTGGCATTCGGCTGTCATTCTTCAGCACGGAAGGCAACCGCAAGATGGCGAACACGTTTTACTACCTTCAGGACAAGAACGCCGTGTGGGTGCTGCGTTTCACGGGGAAGCGGGGCTCTTTGGACGCGGGACGAAATCTCACCGATCAGATCGCTCGGAGCTTTCGGACCCTGTAACGGTTGATTGCCTCAACCGCCTATGATCGAACGCGCTTTCGGGCTCACAACGGACCTTTACGAACTGACCATGGCGGCCGCGTATTTTGAGAACGGCCTCCGCAACCGAGCCATCTTCGAATTGTTCGTGCGCAGGCTTCCACGCCATCGCTCCTATCTCATCGTGGCCGGACTCGAACAGGCGTTGGATTATCTGTCGACGCTACGCTTCACCAGCGATCAGATCGATTACGTGCGCGAGCATCCGTCATTCAAGAGGGTGTCTCGTGAATTCTTTGACTATCTCGCCGAGTTCAGGTTCCGTGGAGACGTATGGGCGATGCCCGAAGGTACCGCGGCGTTCGGGATGGAACCGTTGCTGCGAATAACCGCGCCAATCATCGAGGCTCAGGTAATCGAGACCTTCCTGCTCTCGACGATCAATTTTCAAACGATGATCGCCAGCAAAGCCGCGCGCGTCGTAACTGCTGCCAGCGGCCGCAGCGTGATCGAGTTCGGCACTCGTCGCGCGCATGGGACCGAAGCCGGCTTGTTCGCAGCGCGCGCCGCATACATCGGCGGTTGCATCGGTACTTCGAATGTGGAAGCGGGTCACCTGTTCGGCGTCCCAACCTTCGGCACGTTAGCACACTCCTTCGTGATGTCGTTCGAGGACGAGGACGACGCGTT
This sequence comes from Acidobacteriota bacterium, assembly GCA_038040455.1. Lineage (GTDB taxonomy): Bacteria > Acidobacteriota > Blastocatellia > UBA7656 > UBA7656 > Onstottus_A. The sequence goes on along the minus strand of JBBPIH010000084.1, from coordinate 17,201 downwards.
TCGCGCTTTCCTGAAAGTTTTGCCGGAGACGGCAACTGTGCTTGTTGACACTTACGATACGATAGCGGCGGTCAGGCGGCTGGCTCGCGACTTCGGACCATCGATTCCCGCAGTGCGGCTCGACAGCGGCGACCTGTGCGAGCTGAGCAAGGAAGTACGGCGAATGCTCAACGAAGCTGGTATGACCAACACCAGGATATTCGCAAGCGGCGACCTGAACGAGTACAGAATTGCAGATCTGGTCTCGAGCGGCGCCGAGATCGATTCGTTTGGAGTAGGGACCGAACTCGCGACTTCGTATGACGCTCCTGCGTTATCGGGAGTCTACAAACTCGCAGGCGTGGAAGAGAATGGCCACATGAGTATGCGAATGAAGCTGAGTCACGACAAAGCGACTTATCCCGGCGCGAAGCAGGTTTGGAGACTCACGGATAAGACTGGCAAGTACGCCACGGACCTGATCGCGCTGGCTGACGAAGAACCGCCTCTCGCGAACTCTGGAGAATTGGTCGACTCCGCGCGGCCTCTTCTTGAGCCAGCGATGAAGCAGGGTCGCGTGGTCGAGGGCTTCGCTCGCACAAGCAGTGACCTTACGGTGGGCGAGTCAGACGCTAGTTTCGTTCGCTTGAACCGCGCACGCGACCACGCCGCAGACGAGAGGAAGCGTCTTCCTGACGACTTGCTTAGGCTCGAGTCCGAAGCGAAGTACCCGGTGGGTCTTAGCAGGCAGCTCGAGATAGAAAGAGACAGGTTAGCCCGGCAGATCAAGAGCCAGCATAGTGATCTCGCCGGCACACGGTAAAGGTGGCTAAGGTTCGCCGTCTGCAAGAAGTGGCACAACCCCGGGGTCAGACCCTGGCGCAGATGGCGGCGGCGGTTTCCGATTCTTTCTGTACTGAAGTTTGTGCCTTGCCTAGAATAAAAGCACGGAGGAACGCGAGAATGAAGTCCCCAGTCCAGGACACCGCATTGATCCTTGTCGATATCCAGAACGACTTCTGTCCGGGGGGCGCGCTGGCTGTGAACGAGGGAGACCAAGTCGTTCCAATCGCCAATCGTCTGATCCCCGAGTTCCCGCTGGTGATATCAACTCAGGACTGGCACCCCGCCAACCACATTTCTTTCAAGGAACGAGGAGGCCCCTGGCCTCCGCACTGCGTGCAGGGTACGCGCGGAGCTGAGCTTCATCCCGATGTCAGGACCGACACGATCGCGCACTACTTCCGCAAGGCTTCGTCACCCGGGAAGGACGACTATTCAGAGTTCGAAGGCAAGGATGCTCAAGGCCGCTCGCTTGACGAACTGCTGAAAAGCCATGGGGTAGATAAGCTGTACGTCGTGGGACTCGCTACGGATTACTGTGTGCTGGAGACAGTACTTGATGGGATCAAGTATGGCTATGAAGTTTACGCGGTGACCGACGCGATGAGAGCGGTGAATGTGAATCCCGATGATGGAGAGAAAGCCCTTCAAAAGATGGCGCAAGCCGGAGCGCATCTGGTTACGAGCGACGAAGCGCTCAATCTCTCTGGCACCGCGGCCACAGCACTCTAAGCGGATCGCTGTCGAATAACGCCGCTATCCACCACCTCCCCTTTCTCGCTGATTGATTTAAAGCTCATCTCGTTTTCATCCACTTCGATGAGCATGAACGAATTGTCCCGGTCGTAGCTGGCCGCACGCAGCGGGCTCTTTATATCAATGTCACCCCGCCGCATCTTGCCTCCCGCGCCGGTGACGAAGTACTGAATTCCCTGCTGCGGCTTGGTACGTTCGTAGACGTGGTCGTGACCCGCGAAGACCACCTGCACACGGTAGCGAGTGAAAAGTGGCTCGATCGTCTTGCGAAGCTGCAGGTCCGAGCCGTGCTTCTTGCCAGAGGAATAAAGCGGATGATGCATGGCGGCTATCTTCCACGTAGCCCGCGACGCGCGTAATGAGTTCTCAAGCCAGGTCGCCTGTCCCACATCGAAATTGGTCGTGTCGAGCATGAAAAAATCCACAAGCCCGTTTCCTCTACCGAACGTGTAGTACGAGCCGCCCATATTGAAGAGCAGGTAGTTCACCTGGTCGTTACGCCCTTCCTGCACGTCATGGTTGCCAAGCGCCGCGTAGAACTTAACCTTTTCTTTCAATAGCCCAGCGAAGGGCTCCTCGAAATGCTTGACGAAGTAGCGAGCGCTGCCGTTTGGATAAATATTGTCGCCGACGGCGAGCACCAGATCGAGCGCCGACCGGCGATGAACGGCCAGCATCTGAGCAGCGATGGCGTACTCGTCACTCTCTCCCGTGCCGAAGTCGCCCAGCACGGCGAACCTGGTCTTACTGTCTGCCGAACCAAGGCCGAGGACCGTCGTCGGCTTGAATAATGTTCCGGTTGCCAGCGTTGCCAGGGAAGCAATCGCCTGTCGTCGCGTTATCAATGCAGATGTCTTTGTCGCCATATCCCCAGGTTGATCGCTCGCTCAGATTCAACTCCTCGATTGGTGGTTAGATTATCCTTTCGCGCGGGTCTCAAGCAAGCTCGCAAAGTCTCTATTCGGCATCCCTGGCAGAAGTCCGCTTGTGCCGCTTCACGCGCGGGCTCAGGCTGTAGAGCTCCCCGATGAAGCGAGGCCCCTGCAATCGCGTTGGGCATAAGTCGAACCCGGCGAGCTTCGTTGGAGTGAACCTGGCCGGAGGCGACCACTCTTCGGGCGGCATATCTTCCAACGCGTAGTCGATCCAGTTGTCCCGCCGAAGAACAAGTATGTACTGAGGAGCGGATTTTTCGAACACGTCGACATTGAATCCTCTTCGCGTCGATCGGCAGATTACTTTCGCGGAAGACGAGAGCAAAACGGTTTCGTAATAGGTCACGATCGTGTCGTCCTGTGTCAGCGTGCCAGCCAGAGATGCGTTCGCTTCCTTCAGCGTGTATGTCGGCTGAAGCAGCCACGTGGAAATCTGGATGCCCTCGATAAAAAGAAAAACTCCCAGAAGCAAAGGCGCCGCATGCCGCCAGTTTCGGAGCAGCCTGAAGCTAACAAGTACGCAAGCTATTGCGACTGCCGAGCCTGCCAACAACGCTACGCGATCTGCGGCAACCGCCGATCGCCAGGCTTCGGCGCTCAATCCCCAAAGCAGAAGCGCTTTGTAGATTAAGCCCAGCGACAGAAAAGAAAAAAGCAGAACAAAGATCAATCTGGATGCAGCCAGCAGGCTTCTCTTGACTCGGTAAGGCCACAACCCTCGGCCCAATGCCACAGCGATCCCGATCAGCCCTGATATGACCACAATTCTGAGCAACCAGAACCCGACCGAAAGACTCAGCGCCGCCGCCCGCGCTCTCAGTTCCAGAATTCCGATGACCGGCAACAAGAACAGCACGGTGAACCATCCGACCGCGCTCATCTGATAATCCGCTTTTGCAAGCTCTTCAAATGATGCCCAGCCCTTCTCCAGAATATTGGCCGATAGCACAACCATCAAAAACAGCGCCGGGAGGAATCTTCTTTCCGGCTGATAGCGCGTAAGAGAAAGCGAGAACAAGTATCCGATCAACAGCATTGCGCTCGTTATCTCCAGCTCGCCGGCGACGCGGATTGTTTTCGTCAGCCCATTCCTCGACGCGCCAACGACCAGCACACACAGCGACAACAGAGTAAGCGCGGTAAGGATGGGTGCTTCCGCGTAGAACGAAGAGCCGAGTAATCTCAGTATCGAGTGCAGGAGACTGGAAGCTCCTGTTGCCCACTCGTTCCCCGAGCCATTCGCCAAATTGAATCGCAGCCAGTCGCCGAAGTTCGGCACGAGAAAAAGGATCGCGTAGGCCGTTCCAACCAAACCGATGCCGGACACAAAAAGCAGAGCCTCTCGCCGGCATAAGGACTGCCTGATCGACGCTGCCACGATAACCAGAACCAATCCGGGTAGTAAATAAATCGCGGTGATCTTGGTCAATAACATCAGGGCAAAGGCGATACCGGACATCAAAGCAAAGAGATAGTGCTTTCGCCTCAGCGACCAAAGCCACAGCCCCAGACTCAGAAAAAACACCATCGTGCTTTCCGTGAAACCGGTACGGCTATACACGACATGGAGATTGGCGAAGCCAAGTAGCACGCTCGCAAACAGCGCCGCTCTTGTGCTGATCTCGCGCCGCACCAGCAAAAAAAGCAAAATAACAGTCAGCCAGCCGCCAACCGCCGAGAGCAGTCGCAGAGTAGTGAAGCTGATGCCGAACAGCTTGAACGTAGAATAGAGAAGAAGGTTGTAAAGATACGCAGAGTACAGTCCGAGATTGTGATCGTCTATTCGCCACTCCCCGTAGAAGAAAGCGTTCCGTGCATTGTGAGCCCACCAGCCCTCGTCGGTAATGAAATCGCGGCTGATCAAAGCTGATGGGTCGGCGTCCAGATTAATGACGCGAAGCAGCAATGCCGCGGCCAATATGACGCATACAGCTAGAGCCCTGCGCTTCGCAATCTTTGTCATACGCTCCAAGTCTTCTGCGCCCGACGAGACACCTTCTGATGCCGGTGACCTGCGGGATCAACCTGTCCAGCTCTCAAAAGCTCACAAAAGGCTCGGTCACTCTAATACCAAGACTTCCCTTTTTCAATCTGCGGTGGGTACAGTGCCATTTCTAATCACACCCTCCCGAGTGGCCAAATTCGTTCTTCTTGACAGCGGAATCTAGTGGCCTTTACCATCTTGCGTCATTCAGCAGCTCAGCGGACGCTGAGGCCCTACTAAGTTGGAGGAACAAGTTGCAGACTACAACCAGGCGGACTCAGCCCGACATACGCGCAATCGCGCGGCTCATTCAACCAAGTGGCAATCTGGTACAGGGACAGAGCGAACTAAAGCTTCATCCGGCACTCGTTCGAGCATTGAACGACGTTGTCGCTGCGGGACTGAATCACTACAGCTTTTTTGAAGGCGTCGATGAGTTGCGCCGCGCCGTCGCCGAGAAACTACGCCTCTTCAATGGCCTGACTATCCGCCCCGACCACCGCCCGCTTGAACTGATCATTACGCCAGGCGCGACCGGCGGCTTGATTGCCATCGCGCACACCTATTTGCGAAGCGCTGCGGCGGTTGTTTTCGAACCTTACTACCCTTATCACAAGCGCACATTGGAAACCGCCGACGCTCGAAGCGACGTTGTTAAGCTGCGTGGCGAAACTCTCGAGCTAGACGTTGAGGAGTTGCGCCGCGTCTGTCGCGAGGGAAGGACACGATCCGCTTATCCTCTCAAAGCCATTATCGTATCCTCGCCGGCGAATCCAACCGGCCGCGTGTTCACGCGCGGCGAGTTGACGTCGATCGTCGCGTGCGCGGAAGAGTTTGATTTGATGTTGATCTCAGACGAGGTCTACGAACATTTCACCCTTGAGGCGGCGGACCACATTTCAACCGCGTCGCTTCCCGGCGCCTTCGAGCGCACGATCACCGTGAGCTCGTTCTCGAAGTCATGGGCGGTGTCGGGTTGGCGGCTAGGCTACGCTTGCGGGCCGGGTGAGCTCGTCGCCAAGCTCACACAACTGGGAAACATCTATTACGTGTGCACACCGACGCCGCTCCAGCACGCTCTCGCTCGCGTGTTGCTTGCGGACCCCGGCTACTATGACCGGCTGCGAGCCGATTTCGCTCACAAGCGCGAGATCATCACCGCGGCGCTCGAACGCGCGCGTTTTAGCGTCTATCCCTCGCGGTCGAGCTTCTATGTATGGGTTCGCATACCCGATCGCTTTGAAGACGCCACCGAGCTGAACGAGTTCTTGATCCGCGAGGCTGGAGTTGCCGGAGTGCCCGGCAGCGCGTTCATGGACGAGCCGGAGAGGGATGTATATATGCGCTTCTGCTTCGCCCGCGAAGATGCAATGCTCGACCTTGCTGCCGAGCGCATCGTGCGAGCTCTCGCTTGATTGCTGATCCCAGGATTCGCCTGATAGGAAACAATTCGGCCGGCGCCGATAGCAGTCGTGCCACGATGTCCTGAGGGTTTTGACCGCTTCGAACGATTAGCCATCCGTCGGGGGCGTAAGTCACCTTCTTGATAGTCGCTCCTCCAACTGTGCCCGTTTTATTGTATCGGCAATTTTCGAATCAACCTTGCCGCCGGCCTCGCAGCCCGTGCACGCCCGCCGATCTTCGAAGTAGGCAAACTCGTTCCAATGAGAAACCGTTCCGCTACCGTGGCACTCTCTGCAGAGTGTGGCTTCTTCCTCGAAGGTTGTTATTGTCTTTTCCGCGGCAACCATTTTCTTCACCCGATCTGGCTTATTCTTGCTATCAATATTTTCAGGCCCGCCCCACAATATATTTTTTGCTATGGTAAGGCCAGGGCGTTGTAATGTCAACTATCCGCCCTGGTTTCGAAGAATTTCATCCTTTCAGCCGAGAACCTCCGTACCAAGCCCACACCCTGGACCAGGCCTGGACTTGTTCAGACAGGAAGGTTCGTTTATTGTATTCACCTCCGCTGCGCCGAGAATTGCCGGTGGGGAATGAATATGAGAATCAGGCAAGGGGAGCACCAGCGCATTGCGGAAATTCTTCGCGAGGAGCTTGCAGAGGCTAACCGCCGGGTAAGCGAACGGCTCTCGGAACTCGAGCGTCGGCCCGTAGCGAGCAAAGACGATTCTCTGGATGGGGTTCGCAGTTTCTACCAGGATTTGACAGACAACGACTGGACGGCCGAGGATGAAAAGGCCCTGGGTGGGCTGACGGACTCGACCGCGGAACAGACCAAGCGGATGATGCGTGACGCGTTCCGCCGCTCGCGGGTGCATCCGATTCCAAGCTTCGCATCACTGATCAACGTCGCACGGAAAGGTCCCGGTCTGTCGAGTCTTGACCCGGCGGCGCCATTCGCAAACCCCGACGCCGTGCCTGCGGCCGACCGCGAACGTATGGCCAACCTTCTCCACAGAGAATTGAGCGGAGCAGCCAGCGAGATAGCTTCGAGATTGGGGTTGAGCGGCACAAAAGCAGAAGTGGTTCGCGAGCAGCTCGAGGACGTTGAAGGCGCTATCATAAGCGAGTTCACACCGCTGGTTTGAAGCACAGGAGAATCTAGGGAGGACAACCGAATGGCAGAGTACCCTAAGCAGTTCATCGAGAAGCTGAACGCACAGTGTTCTAAAGAAGGATGGCCACTCGTCGGCTCGTTCATTGTGGCGATGATCGTAACGGCTGTTCTGCTTTACATCGTCGGCGAGATTGCAAACAGTCTCCAGTAATCAGTCGGTCTATTCATACCCACCATTGGAAAGCAACAACGACAGCAGGGCTGCTCCTGCCGAAGGTCTGAACTACTTCAACTACTTCACCGAGGTCGAGGAGGAGTTCGTGCGCCGGCGGGGCAAGCACATGCTGATCTCCACTCTGGACTGGGCGCTAGTCGAGAGCTGGAAGAACGCCGGCATCCCGCTTCATATTGTTCTCCGCGCCATCAACGAAGCCTTCGACGGTTACGACGCGCGCGCCCAAAAGTATCGTAAGGTAAACTCGATCTTCTACTGCCAGCAGCAAGTCGAAGCCACCTTTGCTGAATATCGCCTTGCGCAAGTAGGCGGAGACTCGCCTCCGACGGCGTCCGAAAACCAGACAGCGGGAAGCGCTCCGCAAGCCAGCAAACAGGAGGCTTTTCCGAAGGACGTCCTTTTCGGATTTCTGGCCCGATGTGACGATGAGCTTCGCGCCGGCGCCTTGCATGCATCGACTTCAGGCCGGACAGCGCTTGCAGACGCGATCAACCGCGCTCGTGCGAGAATGAAGGACATAGTCGCCGAGATCGAGGGGCCGGGGCGGGTGGACGCCGAAGCACTTGAGCGCGACCTCGACAGCCTTGACCGTATGATTCTGGAAGCCGCGCGAGAGAGTTACGGGGAAGAAGAGATCAAACGACTTCGTGCCGACGCGGAGTCGAATCTTCGCTCTTATCGTAAGAAAATGGACAAGACGATCTACGAACAAACGGTTCAGAACTTCATCGCGCGGCGTCTGCGCGAGCTGAATAACATTCCCCGGATGAGCCTGTTCTATCTGTAGCACAGACTTAAAGTCTCTGCTACTTCCTTCGGACCCGCTCGGCTGCTATCGTGAAGTCGGTGAATGATAAATTGCTCAGCGTTGGCGACATCATAGACGTGAGCACCGACCGCTTGGCTTACGGGGGCGACGCGATAGCTCGACACGACGGACTCGCCATATTCATTCCATTCGCCGCGCCCCGCGAGCGCCTACGAGTTCGAATCATCGAGCGAAAGAAGAACTTCGCTCGAGCCGTGATCGATCGAATACTGGAACCCTCGCCCGCCAGACGCGAGCCGCCATGCCAGTACTTCGGCGAGTGCGGCGGCTGCCAGCTTCAACATCTTACATACGAGGCGCAGCTCGAATCTAAGATAGGCTTCGTGCGTGATGCGTTGGAGAGAATAGCTCGCATCGACTGGCCTCACGAAATAAAGATCCGCCACGCCGCTGAGTTCGGCTATCGGGGGCGGGCCCAGGTAAAGATTGACATTCAGGCCGGCAGCGTTGGGTTCAATCGCGCGGCCTCAAACGCGGTGTGTGATGTTACGAGTTGCCCGATACTCGTGCCTGAACTTGACGAAGCACTTCGTTCCCTTTGGGGGGCCCTGGGCCACGCAACTGATAAGGATCAAACTTTACCCAATCGGTTGCAGGTGGAATTGGCGGCGGGTGAATCCGGAGTATCTTTCGAGCCTGCTCTCGAGGGGCTGCCGGGAGGTGCGCTTCAGCGAACCGTGTACGGAGCCAAGTACCGTTTCGGTCCTTCCACATTCTTTCAAGCAAACCCCGGCCTGTTGGATCAACTGGTCGACGAAGCCGTGCGTACAGAGTCGGGCGCAATCGCGATCGACCTATACGCCGGAGTAGGATTGTTCACGATTCAACTAGCTCACCGCTTCAATCGAGTGATCGGAATCGAAGCTGACCGAGATACAGCGAGATTCGCCTTCGAGAACATCACCGTCAACGGCGTGTCGAATGTCGAGTTCCATAACAGCGACGTTGAGTTGTGGCTGAAGAGCTTGGTCGCAGCCAAAACCCCACCGCCAGATCTTATGTTGCTGGATCCCCCGCGAGACGGCGCTCGAGAAGTAGTCGCCTACGCCGCCGCGTTGAAGCCCTCCCGAATCACCTACGTCTCCTGCGATCCTTCGACGCTTGCTCGCGACCTCCGCACGTTGGTGGATTTGGGCTATGAGCTCACCCGAATCACGGCGATCGATATGTTTCCTCAGACTTATCACATCGAAACGGTCGCCGCGCTAGTGCGCCGCTGATCCAACTTTCTCCGCACATTGCAAAGCCCGCTTTCAACTACTAGAATCCAGCGCTCGGTTTAGGACATCGGTTTGGTTGGCGCGGGACCTGCTCAAGCAAGAACGGGAGCGAAACATGGAACCTGAGAACACTCTGGACATCGTAGCACTGGAAGCCTTGCGTGGTCGCATCACGCGCATCCTCCCTTCACAGATCCGAGCGTGCGTCGACGAGTTGACCGAAGAGCAACTCTGGTGGAGGCCGAACGAACAAGCCAACTCAGTCGGCAATCTCGTTTTACACCTTTCCGGTTCGATGCGACATTATCTCTCGCGCGGCGTCGGAGGGTTCGAGTACCAGCGTGATCGGCCCGCGGAGTTCGCCGAGCGCGGACCGATATCAAAGGAACAACTGCTGGCGACATTTGCCGAGACGATCGGCCAGGCGGCTCAGACACTGCAATCGTTCGACACTTCTCGATTCCTCGACAGGACCGATGAGCCGAACTATGTACCCACTATCTTCGACATGATTTTCAACATCGCGATTCCTCTGGCTACGCATGCGGGGCAGATAGTCTACGTAACCAAGATGCTGAAGGAAGGCTCACTCGACGAGCTTTGGATTCGAGCGCACAAAGGGAAATGATGTCGAACGAGTTCGATGCGGTCGTGATAGGCGCGGGGCACAACGGACTCGTGACCGCAGCGTACCTTGCGCGAGCGGGTCTGAGTACCGCGGTGCTGGAGCGCCGTGACGTGGTCGGCGGCGCGTCGGTCACCGAAGAAGTTTGGCCCGGCTATAAAGTCTCGACGCTCTCTTATCTGTGCAGCCTCCTTCAGCCGAAGATCATTCGCGAGCTCGACCTTCCTCGGTTTGGGTATCACCTTTATCCAAAAGACCCAGCCTTCTTCACTGCCTTCCCCGACGGACGTCACCTCTTTTTCTGGCAGGACATGGCCGCCACGCAAAAGGAGCTGGCAAAGTTTTCAAAGCGCGACTCGGAAGCTTACCCGGAATACGAGCACCGGCTCGCGCGGCTGGGCGAATGGGTCGAAGGACTGCTGCTTACGACGCCTCCCAACATCATCCGCCGCAAGCTGGGCGACCTGATCGAACTTGGCAAGCTCGGTCTCGACGGGTTGCGATTTCGCGATCCTGACATCGTCCATCTGGTGAAGATCATGACCCAAAGCGTCCGAGCGTATCTCGATGAGCGCTTCGAGTCCGACGAGATAAAAGCTACGCTTGCAACCGACGGAGTGATCGGGACCAACGGCGGGCCCTCGACTCCTGGCACCGCGTACATAATGCTGCATCACGTGATGGGCGGGGCGACCGGTGTTCGCGGGCTCTGGGGATTTGTTCGCGGGGGTATGGGCGCCATCAGCGAAGCGATCGCCGGCTCGGCGAAGTCTCGAGGCGCTACTATCCGAACAGGAGCAGCAGTTCATCGAGTGTTGGTGCGCAACGGTCGCGCTTATGGAGTGGCGCTCGCAAGCGGCGAGGAAATTCATGCGCGAGTAGTTGTCTCCTGCGCGGATCCCAAAGTCACTTTCTTGAAGCTAGTCGATGCCGGCGACATCGATCCCGATTTCCGGCGCGAGGTTGAAGGCATCCGGATGGAAGGTTGTTCGATGAAGATCAATCTTGCGCTCGATCGGCTGCCGGAATTCAAAGCATTTCCCGGATCCAGGCTCGGGCCCCACCACAAGGCTACGATACATGTGTGCCCTTCGATGGAATATGTCGACCGCGCGTGGGAGGAAGCCAAGGCGGGGCGGGCTTCGACGCATCCACTGGTTGAGATTACGATCCCGACTACGTATGACGATTCGATCGCGCCGCCGGGGAAACACATAATGTGCATCTTCGCGCAGTACGCACCCTACACTTTGAAAGACGCCGATTGGGACTCGATCAAGGACGAGTTTGCTGATCGGTGCATCGACGCGCTTGCGGAGTACGCTCCTAACATTCGCGATTCGATCATTCATCGCCAGGTGATCTCGCCGCTGGATCTCGAACGAGAGTACTCGCTGACGGGAGGCAACATATTTCACGGAGACATGACGCTCGATCAGTTGTTCTTTATGCGTCCGGTCGCGGGTTGGGCGAAATACCGAACGCCGATTGAAGCGCTTTACATGTGCGGATCGGGGACCCACCCGGGCGGCGGGGTAATGGGCGCGCCCGGACACAATGCTGCACGCGAGATTCTTTCCGACTGGCGCGGGCGTAAGCTGAGGTAACCGGCAGAGTGACTGCTTGGAGGGATGATTAGGTCGAAACTGAAGCTCCATCGGCTGAAGCCCGATGGTATCCAGCGAACAAGCGCCATGATTAGGTCGAAACTGAAGCTCCATCGGCTAAAGCCCAATGGTATCCAGCGAACAAGCGCGATGATCATTAGGTCGTGACCCAAGCGTGAACGCCTGGGCTAATGGAAAACTGCCGTCGGTGTCGTTCACGTTAAGGCACGGTCTCTGACGCGGATGCGTATGAACGAAGTTCCAGTTCTGTCGCGAAACGCTGACGCCGGGCGCGGTTCACTTCCGGATTGCACGCGACGCGATTTGCGTCTATTATGAGCGCCACCACTGGTTGCAATGTCCTGGGTGCAGCCTCCAGTTCAATCAGCTAATCAAAGAGGAGACAACTAATGAAGAGAATTCTGATCACTGCGCTAGCTCTGACTCTTGCGAGCAGTGCCGTTTGGGCCCAGAACAAAAATGCCAAGCCTGCGAAAGCCAAACCGGCGGCGGTCGATTGCTCAATGACTACCGACGCCCAGATCACCGAAAACGTGAAAGCCAAGTTCGCCGGAACGGCGTCGCTCAAAGAACAGGCCATCACCGCTGCCACAAGCGCCGGCGTAGTCACACTCACAGGCTCGGTGAAGAAGGGCAATCAGAAGGGCTTGGCAAGCTTGCAGGCCAGGCGCGTCCCTTGCGTGACGAAGGTCGACAATCTAATCACAGTCGAAGGGGCCGCTCCGAAGAAGCCTACGAAGCCGAAAAACTCCAACACGTCGATCTGAGTCGACAAGATTCAGGTGACCAATCCTGATAGGACCAAAAAGCGGGGAGGACTCTTAACCAGAGAGGCTCCCCGCCTCCTCCGAGAACCGCAAGAGATGCCCACAATGGGGGCAAGGCAGACTTTTTCATCCGCTGGGATTCCACCCGAAGGACTGGGAGACGCTCGCCACGGCCCTTCTCATGCTTGGTCAGTCACTCAATCAGCTTGCCCTTGTCGCCCGGCAAGAGCATCTTGCGGTGCACCCACAGGGGCGCGTTGCCGTTCGACAGCAACCGGTCGTGGAATTCCTGGAGAGAGAACTGCTCATTCCGATCGCGCTTGTAGTCGTCGCGTAGCTTTAGTATCGCAAGCTTTCCGACTGAATAGACGAGGTATGTCGGATCGAAAGTGCCGCGTTCCGCTTCGATGCGCGACGGCGTTTCGCCCATATAAGCGTTATCCATGAAGAACCGCGTCCCTTGATCTACGGTCATCCCGCTGGTGTGCTCCTTTATCCCGACCACGAACCGGCACAACCGCAGCAACGCGTCCGCTAGCTGGCCCATCTTGATCTTCGGATCGCCGCCGCCGAACCCTTCGTCGATCATCATCTGCTCGGTGTAGTGTGCCCAACCTTCTACGAAGCTTGCAGGAGCGATTGACCAGACCTTGCGAACCGGCGACGCGACCTGCTTGAGGTACGTTCCCTGCACAAAATGACCTGGATACACTTCGTGAATCGACGTCGTCCAGAGCTGCGGGTGGTTGAATGAGCCGAGATACTCTTCCTTCTGCTTCTCGGTCCATTTCGGATCGACGTCGGTGATCAAATAGCGAGCAGACAACCTGCGGCTCTCGAATGGGCCAGGCGTCCACATGCTGGCGGTCGACCACCGCATGAAATCAGGCGTGGGCGCTACGACGGGTCTCTCGGCCGGTATCAGCGTCACGATCTTTTTCTCTTCGATGAAGCGCACCAGCGCGTCGAGCTGCTTTTGCGCCTCTTCTACCAGTGCGCCGGCCTTAGGATGATCGCTCTGCACGTCAGCCCACACCGCCAGCGAAGTGCGCTTCGCGTCTATTCGCAAGGCTGCCTTCCTGAACTCCGCCTGAGTCTTTGAGAGTTCGCGCTCTGCGATCTTGAGAAGCGTATCGACCGGAACCTCGATGCCTTCGTCGTATTTTAGCTTCGCTTCGTAGTGCTCTCTGCCGATCGCAAACGTCGCCTTCGGGGCGGGTCTCGTCCCCTCAAGATGCTTAATGTACTTTGCGATTGCTTCAGCGGCAGTCTTACTCGACTTCTTGAACTCGGACTGAAGGTTTGCGTCCTTGACCGATGCAAAGGCCTTGGGCAGATCGCTCTGAACGAAGCTCAATGTGCCTTTGAAGCTGTCGATCGCAACCTTCAAAAATACGGCAGGCGGCTGGCGCACGTTTGCGCGCGCTGACTCCAGCAAACGCGGGACGAGCTTCTGCTTGGCGATCACATGCCGAATCCGGGAGTCGGCTGGCGTATGCTCGAACATCGCGAGCTGCAGCAGCCCGGTCGAAAGCGGGTCATTGTAGACTTGCGGGTTGCGCTGGTAGTTTTTGATCTGCTCAAGCTCGAGCAGCCGTGAGTTCATGTTGGAAGACAGAATCTGGTAATCGAAGGTGTCTGTCAGAGGTAGTTCGAGCGGCGGGATCTTCTCCAGGCGTGTTTGAAACGCCTTGATAGCGGATATCTCGGCTGCGATAGCCCCTAAGCTGTAGTCCTCGAGCTGCCCGTCCCAGGCGTGGATGCCGCTGGCCGCCGCAAGCGTCGGGTGCCGTGAGTGCAGGTCCAGCAGGTATTCAGCAACAAGCTTTGGAAACTTGGCAGCAGCCATCTCGCTTTCCGATTCAGTCCTTTGAGCAACAGCCGCTCGCGAAGGATGAAATACATAAGATGGAAGGTAGCCGGCAAGAACGACCGAGCAAATCAGCACCGATATTGGGTAGTGTCCTAACTTTAATTTCTCTGCGCCACCTCTGCGTCCTCTGCGTCTCTGCGGTGAAGGATTCTCGGCGTTGGGGTTCACCGCAGAGACGCAGAGGACGCAAAGGTCACGCAGAGAAGACAATGGAATTCCCTTCATCTAGGTTTCCAAAAGCTCCTTTGCTCGTTGGGTCGCTTTAACGACCGCCTTAATCAGCGTCACACGCAGGCCCCCCTCTTCCAGTTCCAGGATCCCATCTATCGTGCAGCCTGCCGGCGTCGTCACGGTGTCCTTCAGCTTTGCAGGATGCTCGCCTGTTTCGAGAACCATTGAGCCCGCGCCGACCACAGTCTGCGCTGCAAGCTCCGTTGCAACATCGCGCGGCAGTCCGACTTTCACCCCGGCTTCGGCGAGCGATTCGATTACGATGTAGATGAATGCGGGTCCGCTAGCCGACAGCCCGGTTATCGCGTTCATATGCTTTTCATCGGCAACCACCGTCCGGCCAACGGATTCGAAGATGAACTTCGCAAGCTCGAGGTGCTCGCGCGAAGCGTTCTTGCCGGCAGATATACCGGTCATTCCCTTCTTCAACAGACACGGCGTGTTCGGCATGGCGCGGATCACCGGAACGGGCGCGGCAAGGTGCTTCTCGATGAAGGCGGTGCTGACGGACGCAGCGACCGAGATCAAGAGTTGAGATGCCCGGAGACCGTCTCCGATCTCAGCCAACACAACCGGGACGGTCTGGGGCTTAACGGCAAGGATTATGATGTCGGCAGTCGCCGATGCAACTTTGTTCGAAAGCGTGCCGGCGACGTTGAACCGCTCTCGCATGGAATCGAGCCTCTGCTGATGCCCTGCTGTGATTCTGACGTTGGCGATGTTGATGACGCCGGCTTCAAGCAAGCCTTTGATCAAGATTTCGCCAAGCTTTCCGGTGCCAAGCACTGCGATCTTTTTGTCCCTCAACATTGGTTCCTTCTCCGTCTACGCGCTTCGTTGCGATGATAGCAGTGAGGCCGAGTGAGTGGCCAGTGGTTGGTCGTTATGCTAGGCTCGGTCCGACGAGACAGACCACGGATGAGGCAGGATGCGACGGATTCGCACTGATCTGATCCGTGCGAATCCGCTCAATCCGCGTGATCCGTGGTCTATTACGACTAGAATGACTGAGAATCCCGCTCGAGTCTGCGCAGTCATCACTGAGGAAGCGATCGATGCCGCTCGCGCTGCGATAAGACAAGCAGCGGCGGTCGCCGACTTGATCGAAATCAGGCTCGACTACCTGAACGATTTTGACTTCGCTGATCATGGCAATCTGCGTGCGCTTCTCCAGGACAAGCCGCTCCCGGTCATCATCACGTGCCGCGCGACATCAGAAGGAGGGAAACAACTCGTTGACGATCGCATAAGGCTCAGCCTACTGATCGAAGGTGCGCGGCGTCTCGCCGATTACTGCGATATCGAAGCGGCGCACTACGAAGAGGCCGCAAGGCTCTCGCCGGATTTGTCGAGGCTGATAGTCTCGTATCATAACTTCGACGAGACCCCGTCGGACCTCAACGCAATCTACGACCGAGTGACAGCGCTCCCTGCCGCGGTGCATAAGATTGTGACGCGAGCCAACACGGTCACTGATTCGCTTGCCATACTCAAGCTGCTAGACCGCGCCCGAACTGAAGGTCGCGATCTCATAGCGCTCGCGATGGGAGCGGCTGGCGTGATCACGCGTGTACTCGGGCCCGCGTGGGGGAGCTTCCTTACCTATTGCGCGCTCCGACCTGGTAGAGAGAGCGCGCCGGCTCAGCCTGACTGCGCCGAGATGATGAACACCTATCACGTTCATCAAGTCTCGCGCAGGACTTCCACTACCGGAATCATCGGTTCGCCTGTCGCGCACTCCGCTTCACCCGCGATGCACAATCGAGCCTTCGCCGCGCTCGATCTCGACTTCGTTTATCTCCCATTCGAAGTGGACGACCTCGCCGAGTTTTTCCATCGCTTCCTCATACCGGCGACGCGCGAGATTGATTGGGATTTTCGGGGGCTGAGCGTAACCATCCCTCACAAGAGCGCCGTGATTCCGCTCCTCGACAAAGTTGATTCAACAGCCCGCGAAGTCGGCGCGGTAAACACAGTCGTGGTGAGCGAGGGGTTGCTGACCGGCTACAACACTGATGTTCAAGGGGCGATGGAACCGCTGCAGAAGGTTTGCGCGCTCGAAGGTGAGAGTTGTGCTGTGATTGGAGCGGGCGGCGCCGCGCGAGCTGTGATCTACGGGCTTGTCGAACGCGGCGCTCGCGTCAGCGTCTTCGCTCGCAAACCGGAGAAGGCTCGCTCTCTGTCCCAGGCATTTGGCGTTCTTGTTTCTCCAATTGAAGCACTCCAATCAAGTGATGTCAGCGTGGTGATCAATACGACTCCTGTTGGAATGCGCGGTCACAGTGAAGGCTCAAGCCCGGTTCCTGGAGCCTGGCTGCTCGGCCGCCGGATCGCTTACGACCTGGTTTACAATCCACTCGAAACTCGCTTCCTCGCCGACGCGCGAGCGGCAGGGTGTCGAACGATCAGCGGGCTTGATATGTTGGTTGCGCAGGCGGCGCTCCAGTTTGAGCTATGGACCGGTAGGAAACCGCCGGTTGATGCTATGCGTCAGGCAGCGTTGGCAAAGATCGCGTGAGGAGCAGACGGCGGCTCGCGGTTTTTGTGCATGGCGAAGCATTGACAGGCAGAGCGATGAAAACGGGCGACGGACTGTGGACCGCATACTTTGGTGGAGGGCCCTCCGCTAGGAGGGCCATGTTTATAGAAGCGTGAGAGGATGCCCGCGCGCCCTCCGCTAGGAGGGCCATGTTTATGAACCCCACCCGTCATTCGACCTCAGAGAACTCGAACACGTACCTTGGGTCGTAGGCGATGTCGAACTTCTTCAACAGA
>JBBPIH010000083.1:0-18710 GCA_038040455.1 Acidobacteriota bacterium | reverse complement strand
GTCTTTTGCCTTTTACAAAAACCATCAGGTTGAATGGGTTTTGCAAGAGGCTCTCAAAATTGAAAATTTGCTTCAGTCTCGCGCCCATTTCAATTTTCATTTTTCAATTCTCATTTTTCAATTTTCAATTTCTTTCGCTACTAATCAGTCTTAATCCCGAACAAGGATTGACCGTACTCTACTGGCTGTCCGTCCTCGACATAGATCTTAACGATCTCGCCCCTAACCTCGGCTTGAATCTCGTTCATCAGCTTCATCGCTTCAACGATGCACACTACAGTGTCTTGCTCGATGTGGTCTCCGATTCTCACAAACGGCTCAGAGGTTGGAGATGGCGCGCTGAAGAACGTTCCAACGATCGGTGACTTTATGACGTGAAGCTCTGGTTCCGGCGCGCCCGCCTGAACATCCTTTTGTGCAGAAGGCGTTTTTGATCCTGCCGAGGACGCCTGGGCCTCAATCAACCCTCGCTGCCCACCGGGAGAGAGAATCTCCGACGCACCGGGAATAGATGACGAAATGAGGATTGGAGCAGGGGCGGGCGGTATGACCTGTGGGTTAGATTCTTTGAAGCGACTGATGCGAAGGCGGAAGCCCTGTCGTTTAATCTCGAACTCTGCGAAACCCTTGTCGTCGACGAGCTCGATCAGGTCTTTGATTTCCTTCAGATTCATCCTTGCCTCCTCAATCTGGCGCCAGTAACCTGCTGCCACATTCTTCGCAAACCCATTGTAACAAGAGAAGAGGAATCAGAAGCCAATATTTGCGCGATCAATATGCGCGAAAGCCCCAACCGCTGGCGGCTGAGGCTTTCATCAGGGACCGGCAGTCCTGTCAGGCTACTCGCTCGTTTCCTTCCTCTTTGAAGCTTTAGTAGAAGCTCCCTTTTTCTTCACAGGCTGCTCTTGCGGCATACCTTCTTTCTTTTTTGGAGATTTGGCAGAAGCTCCTTTTTTCTTAATAGGCTGCTCTTGCGGCACGCCTTCCTTCAATTCTGCCTTCTTGCGACGCCCAAAGAAGCGGCGTCCTTTTTTCTTCTCTTCCTTCTTCTCGTCCTGGTGTACTTCCTTGGTTTCGCTTCCGACCAGCTCGATCAGCGCCATCTCCGCGCCATCGCCCCTGCGCGTCCCCAGTTTCAAGATGCGAGTGTAACCGCCCGGCCGCTCCGCAAACCGTGCCGCAACTTCATCGAACAGCTTATCGAGCGCAGCCACGCCGGCGGTGCGCGGAGCCTGCGGCCGCTTGTACCCACCATCAGGCACGCGGTTGGTGTTTCCGCTGAAGAAGTAAGCGGCGGCCAACCTGCGATTATGAAGCGCGCCAGCAGGTACTTCGGCTACAAGCGCGCGCTTGCCGAGCGTAATAGCTCGCTCAGCAAATGGCCTTAGCTCTTTCGCTTTTGGAAGCGTCGTTATCAGCCGCTCGTGGGTGATCAGCGAAGTGCAAAGGTTACGCAGCAGCGCCAAACGGTGCTCAGTCTTGCGGCCCAGTTTTCTATGAGCAACTCTATGTCGCATATCGAATCCCTAGAGAAGAAACCACCGAACTATAGGAACGCTAATCAGGCATTCGCCTCATCGACGAGCCTTCCTTGCTCATCGAACTTCATTCCAAGGTGCAATCCCATCGAAGAGAGGATCTCTTTGATCTCGTTCAGGGACTTGCGGCCGAAGTTCTTGGTTTTGAGCATGTCGGGCTCGGACTTCTGCACGAGTTCGCGAATGGTACGAATATCGGCGTTCTTCAGACAGTTGTAAGAGCGAACCGACAATTCGAGCTCGTCGACAGAGCGATCGAGGTTTTCGTTGAAGGTTATGCGGGCGGCTTCTTCGCTGTCGGCCTCAGCAAGCTCGGGCTCTTCCTCAAAGCTGATGAAGATCTGCATATGGTCTTTGATCAGCTTCGCCGCGAGCCCCACTGCGTTCTCAGGCTTGACCGAGCCGTTGGTCCATACCTCCATCGTTAGCTTGTCATAATCGGTGTCCTGACCCAACCGCGCAGACTCGACTGTATAGTTGACCTTCTTGACCGGCGAGTGAACCGAGTCAATCGGTATATATCCGACGGCCAGGTCCTCATCAAAGTTGCGCTCGGCGGACACGTAGCCTCGACCCCGCTTCAACCGCATCTCGATGACCAGCGAGCCTCCCTCCGAGATTGTCGCAATATGCACGTTGGGGTCGAGAATTTCGACCTCGGCGTCTGTTTCAATCTCGCCCGATAGCATCTCCCCGGGCACGCTGCGTTCGACGCGAAGCGTCTTTGGTCCCGCGCCGTGCAACTTGAACGGGATCCGTTTAAGGTTGAGTATGATATCAGTCGCGTCTTCGACGACGCCTGGTATCGACGAGAATTCATGCAGCACACCCTCTATCTTGACAGCCGTTATGGCTGCGCCCTCGATCGACGAGAGCAGAGCACGCCGCAAACAGTTTCCGATGGTTGTGCCGAACCCCCGCTCAAACGGTTGAGCGTAGAACTTGGCATAGCGACCGGTTGCTGTTTCGGTTTCGCACGCGAGGCGCTTCGGCCTCTGGAAGCCAATCATAAAGTGAGTTTCTGTTCCGTCCATCGCTCCCTCTCAAGAAAGGCTGAGGCTCAAGGCCGGCCTTCCGATTTGGGTAAACACCCGGTTCGCGCGGCCTCTTACCTCCAGCTTTATTACTTCGAATAGAGTTCGACGATAAGCTGTTCGTTAATGTTCTGACCTATGTCTTCGCGGCGTGGAAGAGCAACGACGCGGCCCCGCATTTCGTCAGGCGAGACGACCTCGAGCCAAGTTGGCCGGCCGCGACCCGATGCAGTTTGGAACGCGCTCTGGATGTGAATGTTCGAGCGGCTGCCTTCTCGCACCGAGACCTCGTCTCCGACCTTCACCTGAAAGCTTGGGATATCAACCTTGCGTCCATTGACAAGGACGTGTCCGTGGGTGACGAATTGGCGTGCCTGCGCTCGCGACGTCGCGTAGCCCAGACGATAGACGACATTGTCTAACCGGCGCTCGAGCAACGCTAGCAGGTTCTCGCCCGTCACGCCTTTCATTCGCATGGCCCTTTGGAAGTAGAGCCGAAACTGACGCTCCAACATGCCGTATATGCGTTTGACCTTTTGTTTTTCCCGCAGTTGTTCGCCGTATCCGATGAGCTTTGCGCGGCGGACGTTGCGACCGTGTTGGCCAGGCGGTTGAGTACCGCGCTTCTCAATTGGGCAGCTAGGCTTGTAGCACCGCTCGCCCTTCAAAAAGAGTTTCATTCCTTCCCGGCGGCACAATCTGCACACCGGGCCCCGATATCTTGCCAAGTTGTACTCCTCCGTCTACTGTCAGAACAAGCGATGACTCTCCAGTCATTGCCCATCGACAAGCAAAAGTTTACAGGCGTGAATTGGTTTCTAGTTTATCGTTTCTAGTTCCTGGCCAATGAAAGCCGAACCAGAAACCAACAAACTGAAACTAGAAACCTCTGTCTCGCCCTTCTTCCTTTAAGACGCCGATGACTTCCGTTCGAAGTCACCGCAGCGGAATGAATCCGCCGTGCGTCTGCATCATCATCAATAATGTTTCGGGCCTGAGAGCATGCCCAAACAATTCAACTCCCTGATCAAACTCTCCGGCGCTTTGGCGGACGACAGCCGTTGTGCGGAATCGGCGTTACGTCCCGAATCAGTCGAACCTCGATCCCCGCCGACTGAATCGCTCGCACAGCCGACTCGCGCCCGGACCCCGGACCTTTTACCCGGACCTCGCAAGTCTGCATCCCAAGCTCGCGCGCCGCCTGAGCAGCGCGGATACCAGCCTGTTGCGCCGCGAATGGAGTGCCCTTCCGTGACCCGTGAAAGCCAAGCGCCCCGGACGACGACTGACTGATCAAGTCGCCTTCCAGGTCCGTGATCGACACCAGGGTGTTGTTGAAGCTCGCTTGAATGTGAACGATTCCCTGCGGCACTAACCGCCGCTCCTTGCGCTTGAACGTTTTTTTCTTCCCGGCTTTGGTTTGAGCTTTTGCCATAATCCTCGTGATGCGTTATGCGTGATCCGTGATCCGTGATCCGTGATCCGTGATCCGTGATGCGTGAAAGGAAGTCCGATAGTCACGGATCACGTTTCACGGATCACTTCTTACTTCTTACCTGCAGCCTTCTTCTTGGCCACCGTCATGCGGCGCGGACCCTTGCGCGTACGCGCATTCGTGTGTGTGCGTTGACCACGAACTGGAAGCCCTCGGCGGTGACGCAAGCCGCGATAGCAGCCGATGTCCATCAACCGCTTTATGTCCATCTGGATCTGCTTTCGCAAATCGCCCTCGACCCCGCCTTGCTGGTCGATCACGGTTCGAATGTGGTTGATTTCCTCTTCAGTAAGCTCACGAATGCGTTTATCTACACTTATGCCGGCTTCCCCTAATATCTTGTTCGCTCGAGAGCGCCCGATGCCGTAGATGTACGTCAGACCGATTTCAGCTCTCTTATTAGCTGGCAGGTCGACACCTGCTATGCGTGCCATTCTTCCTCCGATTGCTTCGAACGCGAAGCTCGCTCGCTCGCTAGACTACCCTTGCCGCTGTTTGTGCTTCGGGTTGGTGCAAATCACCCTAACCACGCCCCGGCGGTGAATGATCTTGCAGTTGTCGCACATTTTCTTTACCGATGCCCTGACTTTCATTACTTGCTCTTCCTTGCCGTGCCGAAGCCGTTCTGCTGGGAAAATGCCGTGGATGACAAACGGTGATTCTAGCATCGGCAAACGCAGGGGGCAACCCGCGCGCGTACATAGACCTTAGTCTGTGCCGATTTGTCTCTTGCTCCGCTGTTAACACCGGCACATGCTAGATTCTATGCGCCCTCCACCGACGCCGCTCCGTTGTCCAACCGCGTCAATATCTGTGGGCCGTCCTGGGTAATCGCAACCGTATGCTCGAAATGCGCGGACGGCTGGCCATCCAGAGTTATCACCGTCCAGCCATCCGAAAGCACTTTCACGTCTTCATGCCCAAGATTGATCATCGGTTCAATCGCAATAACCCATCCTTCACGCAGGACAGGGCCCGTTCCCGGCTTACCGTAATTCGGCACCTGCGGCTCTTCGTGCATCGCTCGCCCCACGCCGTGCCCACAGTAGTTCTTGACGACTGAGTAGCCGAGCGGCTCGACATAAGCCTGCACTGCGTTGCATACATCGCCGAGCCTGTTGCCGACTCGGCATCTTTCAATCGCCTCGTAAAGCGATCGCTGTGTGGCTTCGAGCAACCGCTTCACCGCGTCACTGACGCGCCCCACCGGAACCGTCACTGCCGCGTCGCCCACATATCCCATATAAGTCGCGCCGCAGTCGATGCCGACGATGTCGCCCTCTAACAGCTTGCGCTTGCTCGGTATTCCGTGCACAACCTCGTCGTTTATCGAAGCGCAAATCGAACTCGGGTACCCGTGATATCCCTTGAAAGTCGGATGCGCCCCGGCATCAACAATCATCCGGTCTGCTTCGTAATCCAGGTCGCGGGTGGTTACACCGGGCTCGATCATCTGAGATAAGCGCTGCAGCACCTGAGCAACGATGCGGCCTGAAGCTCGCATCTTCTCAATCTCGGACTTGGACTTGCGAATGATCATTGAAACACTAGGGATGAATCGCGGCTGTGAAATCAACTCGCGTCAACTGCTGCTCGAACTTCCCAATATCTTTACCGTTCGGCCGAATACGTCGTCGGGCGCCCCTGTGCCATCAACCTTGTACAAGCGGCCGGATTCCGCGTAATGGTCCAGCAGCGGTCGCGTCTTCTCGTCATAAAGCGCGAGCCGTTGAGCTATTGCTTCTTCATTGTCATCTGATCTGGTGAAAAGCGGCTGGCCCTCCAGGTCACAAACGCCTTCCTGTCTACTTGGCTTGAAGTAAATGTTGTATATCGCACCGCAGGCACTGCATGTTTGCCGGCCCGCCAACCTCTTGGCCAGCAATTCGCGCGGCGCCTCAATACTTATGACAGTAATGCGATGCCCGAGCTCGGCGGCGATCGACTCAAGCAGCCGCACTTGTGGAAGCGTCCTGGGAAAGCCGTCGAGTATGCAACCACGTTCGCAATCCGAGCTCAAACGCGTCTTCACAACCTCGGCAAGAATGTCGTCTGAAACAAGTTGGCCGGCGGCCTGCACCCCTCGAACCTGCAACCCGAGCGGCGTATCGCTGAGCGCAATTTCTCGCAGCATATCGCCAGTAGCGACCAGGGAAAGTCCATTTCTTTCGGCCAGCATTTGCGCCTGTGTGCCCTTACCCGCGCCCTGCGGCCCCATCAAGACGATGATGTCAGGCATATCGTATTAGTAGCTGCGGCGTCCACGCAGGCGGCGGCCTCGCGGACCAAGGAATCCATCGTAGTGACGCATGATCAGTTGAGACTCGATCTGATTCATTGTATCCATCGCTACGCCGATTACGATCAGCAAGCTGGTTCCTCCGAAAAAGAAGTCCACGCCTATGCCGGTCGTCAACCACGACGTCAATGGGTTTGACCGAAGCGTGTTGTCGATAGCCGGCCCGATGAGAGGAATGTACTGGAATTGAAAACCCTGAAGCAAAAGCTGCGGCAGCAGCGCAACCATCGCCAGGTAGATCGCGCCGACCGTCGTCAATCGCGTCAGGATCTCATTCAAGTGATCTGCTGTTCGCTTCCCAGGCCGGATGCCAGGGACGAACGCCCCATTCTTGCGCAGGTTGTTTGCGACTTCGTCCGTGTTAAAGATGATCGAAACGTAGAAGAACGTGAAAAATATTATAGCCGTTGAGTAGATGAGATAATGCAACGGATGCGATTGCCCGCCGATCTCAAGGGCGAACCTCGAGAGCCAGGCCCGCCATCCGGTAGTCACTGCCGGGTCAGTTCCAATAAACCCCAGAATTGTTTGCGGAAAGGCCAGGATCGACGAAGCGAAGATCACCGGAATGACGCCGCCCATGTTAACCTTCAACGGCATGTGGGTCTGTTGTTGCGGTATCGACTGGCGACCGACCATTCGCCGCGCGTGATTGATGGGCACCTTCCGGAAGCCTCGCTCGACAAACACTATACCCGCGATCACAAGCACCATTATGAGAAGCAACGCGATCACGCCCAACGCCGTGCCCGTTCCGCCACTGGTCAGCTTCTCATAGAGTGTTTGAGTTGCCGACGGTAACCTGAGCACGATACCCGCGAAGATTATCAAACTTATTCCGTTGCCAACCCCGCGCTCGGTTATCTGTTCGCCCAACCACATGATGAACGTGGTGCCCGTCGCAAGCGTCAGCATCGTCATCGCAATGAAGCCTGTGCCGGGACTGTTCACCAGCGCTCCGCTACCCGTTTGCTGGTTCTGCAGCCAGTACGCTATGCCGAACGACTGGACCGAGCAAAGCACAACCGTGAGGTAGCGGGTATACTGAGTGATCTTTCTTCGCCCCAGCTCCCCTTCTTCTTGAAGCGCTTTGAGCCGCGGGCTCACGACCGTCATCAACTGAAGTATGATCGAGGCGGTGATGTAAGGAGTGATTCCAAGCGCAAAGATAGAGACTACTTTGAAGTTCCCGCCCGAGAAGAGATCCATCACGCCTGCCAGACTGCGCTGCAGGTCGCCCGTATTCCAGAGAGCCGCGAGAGCGTCGGGGTCAATGCCAGGCGTCCGCACATGCGAACCAATCCGGTAGATAGCCAGCATCGCGAGCGTGAAAAAAACACGTCTGCGCAGGTCAGGCACCGCGAAGATGTTGCGTATGCTGTTGATGAAATTCTCGATCATGACCTTGAACCCCTCTGTCAGACCTGGCGCCTGCGGTTACTCATCTGACTTGGCTTTACTTGCCTCAGCCGTAGGCGAGACAGTCGCCAGGCCACCTGCGGCCTCGATCTTGTCGCGCGCGGACTGGCTGAAGCGATGAGCCGTAATATTGAGTGCCTTTGTCAGCTTGCCTTTGCCCAGCACAACCACGCCATGGTATCGGGTGAGCTTGCCCTTTTTGATCATACCCCGCTCGGCCATGAGTTCCGGGGTTACCTTGTCTGACGGCTCGAAGCGCTGATCCAGACCGGCGAGGTTTACTTCAATCCATTCCTTCTTAAAGATGTTGGTAAAGCCGCGTTTCGGCAATCTTCGTTGAAGCGGCATCTGTCCGCCTTCAAAACCTGCGCGCCCGGAATAACCCGAGCGCGACTTCTGTCCTTTGTGCCCGCGCGTAGAAGTCTTGCCGTGTCCTGAGCCCGGCCCGCGACCCACACGCTTCTTCTTTTTGTTCGCGCCTTCGGGGACTCCGATATTGTGTATTCCCAATGCCATCACTAACTCCGCTCTCAGTCGTTAATCTTCAATTTGCAATTGAAGCTTTAAATTCTTGAATCGCCGTTGCAGCTATTCGACAATCCTCAGCAGGTGCGGGACCTTCTTTACCATCCCGCGCATCGACGCTGTATCGGGCCGCTCAACAATCTGATTAAGCTTTGTAAGCCCGAGGCTGCGCACAAGCTCCTTGTGCGCCTTTGGTGTCGCAATGGTCGATCGATACCATTGGATCTTTATCTTCGATTTACTCTCGTCCGCTTTGTCCTTCGCCATCTGAACTCCTCTCGGCTCCGCGCTCACACTCGGATTCAACGCCGTCACGCGGTCTGAGCCTCTTCGACCATCTGCCGCCGCAGGCGTGCCACTGCCGCCGGATCCTTCAGGCTCCTCAGTCCTTCAAACGTCGCGCGCACCACGTTATGCGGATTGGAAGAACCTATCGACTTCGTCACAACATCGCGAACGCCGACCAACTGCATGACTGCACGGACTGGTCCCCCTGCGATAACGCCCTTGCCTTCAGGCGCCGGTTTGAGAAGCACCCGCCCCGCGCCAAAAACGCCGAGCGTCTGGTGTGGGATCGTCGAACCCGCGAGCGGAACGCGTACAAGGTTCTTCTTGGCTGCTTCAATGGCCTTCTTGATCGCAAGCGGCACTTCGCGAGCTTTGCCCGAACCAAATCCAACGATGCCATTCTCGTTGCCGACAACGACAAGCGCGGCGAACGACAGGTTCTTGCCGCCCTTCACGACTTTGGTTACGCGGTTGATTGAAATGACTTGATCTTTCAGATCAAGGCCCGATGCTTCTATTCTTTCCATATCACCCCATTCGATTGCGGATTGCGGATTGCGGATTGCGGATTGAAAGAGACTTGTGCCTATGGCAAATCCGCGATCCGCAATCCGAAATCCGCAATCTAAAACTCCAGGCCCGCTTCTCGAGCAGCTTCGGCAAGGCTACGAACGCGGCCGTGATAAATGTACCCGCCCCGATCGAACACCACCTGTTTGATTCCCTTCTCTATTGCGCGATCCGCAATCAGCTTGCCGATCTCGTTGGCGGCGGCGATGTTCCCGCCGGTCCGTCCGCGCCATGCTGTTTCGGTCGTTGAAGCCGCCACCAGAGTCACACGGTGCCCGTCGTCGATGATCTGAGCGTAGATATGGTCCAGGCTGCGGTACACGGCGAGCCGTGGGCGGTGTGCGGAGCCCGAAATCTTAGTTCGAATCCTATTGTGAACTGCGTGCCTGATGTCCTGGCTTGTCTTTCTTCCCATTTTGCATTCACCTCAATCGCTGATTGCGGCGCGATCGTCGCCCGTCACTTCAGCGACTATGTAGCGGGACAGTCTAAAGTCAATTCTACTTCCCGGTCTTGCCGGGCTTGAGCTTCAACACCTCGTTGGCGTAGCGCACGCCTTTCCCCTTGTAAGGATCAGGCCGGCGAAGGCTTCGCATGTCAGCAGCGACCTGGCCAACCTGCTGCCGGTCCGTGCCCGTTATTGTGAGCGTGGTCTGATACTGCTGAAGGGGCTTGTTGACGCGCTCGATTTTGACGTCTATGCCAGTAGGCAGTGGGAACTCGATCTGGTGCGAGTAGCCGAGGTTGAAGATCACACGATCCTTCTGACGCTCGGCCTTGTAGCCCACGCCGACAATATCAAGCTGACGAACGAAACCATCGGTAACACCAGTCACCGCGTTCTGGACCAGCGCGCGGGCGAGCCCGTGGACTGCAGCGCGATCGTCCGACTCGCGCTCGGCGATCAATTCATCGCCATCGACACGGAACTTGATACCTTCTGGCAAAGGAACCACAAGGGTGCCTTTTGCTCCGGTGACCTCAACCGTGCCGTTCTCAATCTTGAGCTTTACGCCCTTCGGTATTGATATCGGCTTTCTACCTATTCTAGACATAACCAACCCCGATGACCTGTACGGGCGTCCCTCCGTGGCCGCCCTGGGAGCGCAGGCATCCCTGCCTGCCTTTTTCGCTATTCTCTTCTCGCGCAGCCCTGCAGGCAGGGATGCCTGCGCTTCCAGGGCGGCCACGGAGAGACGCCTGTACAGGTTTGATTCGCTAATAGACTCGGCACAGTAACTCCCCTCCGACCTTCTCACGTCGCGCGCGGCGGTCGGTCATCAAGCCCTGAGAAGTGGAGAGTATATTGATGCCCATGCCGCCAAGCACTTTTGGCACGGATGTGCCGTTTACATAAACGCGGCAGCCGGGTTTCGAAACTCGCTCGATCTTCGACATCACCAGCTCGCCCTTGGGGCCATATCGCAGGTATATACGAATGTTTCGGCGCGCGCCCTCGCCGATTATCTTATAGTTGTTAATAAACCCTTCGTCTTTCAGTATCCGCGCGATTTCGACTTTGAGCTTCGAAAGCGGCACATCCACTTTTTGATGTTTGGCTGAATAGGCGTTTCGCACGCGCGTCAGCATGTCAGCTATCGGATCTGTCATACGTCTCCTGAAATCAGTCCAAAGTCCCGGGTCCAAAGTCCAAAGTCCCGGGTCCAAAGTCCAAAGTCCGAGAGCGCGCTGTCCCTGGTTTGACCTTGGACCTTGGACCCTTGGACCTTGGACTTTGGACCAGTTTTACCAACTCGACTTCGTCACGCCGGGTATGTGCCCCTCGAGCGCTAGTTCGCGGAAGCATATCCGGCAAAGCGCGAACTTGCGCAGATAGGCGCGTCCGCGCCCGCAGCGTCTGCACCGGTTGTGAACTCGCGACGTGAAAACATTGAGATTGAGTCCCGCCGCCTTTGCGCGTTTGATTGCCTTCTTGTTTGACTTGCCCTGCTGCTCCTTGACTCGCAGCTTCGCATTCGCCAGGGCGCGCTTCAATTCGTTTGCCTTATATGTCGAAGAGATTCTTGCCATAATTCGTCCGTAGTCAGTAGTCAGTAGCCCGTCGTCGGCAGCCCGTATTGAGCGGTCCCGGGCTCCGAAGAGCCACGGACTACTGACTACGGACTACGGACTATTTCGTAAACGGCATTCCAAACTCTTTGAGCAGGGCGCGGCCCTCCTCGTCGGTTCGAGCCGTCGTCACGATCGATACATTCATTCCACGAGTTCTATCAACCTTGTTGAAGTCAATCTCGGGAAAGATCAACTGATCTTTGATCCCGATTGTGTAGTTGCCACGGCCATCAAACGCGCGCGGGCTGATGCCGCGAAAGTCGCGTACGCGCGGCAGCACCGCGTTTATGAACCGATCAAGGAATTCGTACATCCGATCGCCGCGCAGCGTCACGGAAACGCCCACAGGCATTCCTGTACGCAGCTTGAAAGCTGCAATCGACTTCTTAGCTTTTGTGATGACCGGCTTCTGGCCGCTGACAGTTGCAAGCTCCATCGCAGCCTGGTCGAACACCTTCGGGTTGGTCTGCGCCTCGCGCCCGACGCCCATATTCAGAACTACCTTTTCAAGCCTCGGCACTGCCATGGTGTTCTTGTAGGTGAACTCCTTCATCAGCGCCGGCATTACCTGGTCCTTGTAGCGTTCTCTAAGTCTGGCTGCCATCTTCGTACCTCGTTACTGATGCGATGTGGGATCCCGCCTTCAGTATCTACTCCATTCCATTCGCGCTAAATTCAAGCGCGGTAGGGTTCCCACTTGCGTCCTTACTGTTTCTCGATCGCCGCGCCGCATTTCTTGCAGGCACGATGACGCTTCCCGTCTTCCAGCACCTGATGCCCCGAGCGAGTTGGCTCGCCGCAGTGAGGGCAGAGCACCATCACGTTTGATACGTCGATTGGCGACTCACGCTCGAGTATGCCCCCTTGAATGCCGCGCCGCGTGTTGGCTTTGTTATGCCGCTTGACCATGTTCACGCCCTCGATTATTACTTTGCGCTTCGAGGGCTGCACTTCGATGACCCGGCCTTTCTTGCCCTTGTCCTTGCCGGCGATCACCACCACCCGGTCGTTCTTTCTAACATTAACTTCAACGTTCATGCTTTAACCCTGTACGAGGGGGCCCTCTGCGGCCGCCCCTCATTGGCCATCAGTCAGGGGCAGCACTGAAAGCCGCCCTTACAAACTATCAAATTACCTCAGGCGCGAGGCTAACAATCTTCATAAACCGCCTCTCGCGCAACTCTCGGGCGATCGGTCCAAAAACGCGAGTGCCCACGGGCTCGTTGTCGGGCTTGATGATGACCGCCGCGTTCTGGTCGAAACGGATATACGTTCCGTCCTTGCGCCGAGTCTCTTTCCGCGTGCGCACCACCACGGCTCGCACAACCTGTCCCTTCTTCACCGCTCCGTCCGGCGACGCTTCTTTCACCGCCGCGGTAATGACGTCGCCCAGACCGGCGCGCGAGCCCGTATGTCCCCCGACCGGCAGAATCATCGAGATGCGCTTGGCCCCGGAGTTGTCCGCAACCTCGAGGATTGATCTCATTTGAACCATAGCCCACTCCTTACGATTGCGGATTGCGGATTGCGGATTGCGGATTGCGGATTTAAGAACTCTGATGAAATCCGCAATCCGAAATCCGCATTCCGCAATCCCTATCTCGCCTTCTGCACTATCTCCGCAACTCGCCAGCGTTTCCGCGCAGACATCGGGCGCGTCTCTATTATTCGCACGATATCGCCTGTGTGCGCGCCCATCTCATCGTGCGCCATGAACTTCGTGCGCCGGCGAATATAACGCTTGTATTTCCGATGGCGAACCTGGCGTTCCACGCGCACGACCACGGTCTTTTGCATCTTGTCACTGGTCACAAGCCCGACCTTCTCCTGGCGCCGGCGCTTCGGAGCAGCCGGAGTCTCAACCTCTTCAGGTCCGGTTATCACCGCAGCCACTTTGCCGAGCGCGGCCCCAACGACCCGCGCCGCATCAACGAGCAGCCCTTCGCTTTCTGTGTTCTCGCCACTCGCAGTAGTCTCTTCGGCTGCATTCTCGGTCGGATTATCGTTTCTGTTCTCTTCCATGCTCAATCCTTCAATCGAGGCGCAGTGTCTTGCGTTACATCAATCAACTTTACTTCTGCGCCGGAATCTTTCGCTCGCGCAGCAGAGTCTTCACCCGAGCCAGGTCTTTGCGCGACACGCGAAGCTGCTTCACGACGTCGGTGTTGCCCAGCGACAGTTTGAATCGCATCCTGAAAAGCGACTCCTTAAGCTCGTTCACTCTGGCAAGCAGGTCGTCATCAGCCAGATCTCTCAGCTCTTCAGCCTTCATACCAGCCCGCCTCCTTCCTGGTCCTTGCGCGTGATGAACTTGGTTTTGATGGGTAGTTTCTGCGCCGCGAGCCTCATAGCTTCGGCTGCAGTCTTCTCGTCTACGCCTTCCATCTCGAACAGAACGCGTCCAGGTTTGACGACAGCTACCCATCCTTCAGGCGCGCCCTTGCCTTTTCCCATACGAGTCTCGGCAGGTTTCTTGGTGATGGGCTTATCGGGGAAAACTCGAATCCAGATTTTTCCACCCCGCTTCACGAAGCGAGTCATCGCAACTCGGGAGGCTTCGATCTGCTTGCCTGTTATCCAAGCCGGCTCCAGCGCTTTCAGCCCGTACTCGCCAAAAGAAATCTTCGCGCCGCGCGTCGCGACCCCAGACATGCGGCCGCGCTGCTGTTTGCGGTACTTCATTCGTTTTGGAATCTTGTATTCTGCCATTATCCGTAGTCCGTAGTCAGTAGTCCGTAGTCAGTAGTCCGTAGTCAGTAGTCCGTAGTCAGTAGTCAGTAGTCAGTAGTCAGTAGTCAGTAGTCAGTAGTCCCCGCTACGGACTACGGACCACGGACCACGGACTACGGACGAAATCACGGCCTTCTCGGCTGTGCCGCGCGTTTCACAGCCATCTCGTCTCCGCGGTAGATCCAAACCTTCACTCCGATCACTCCAAACGTCGTGTGCGCTTGAGCGAAGCCGTAGTCGATATCGGCACGCAACGTATGAAGCGGAAGCCGCCCCTGCAAATACCATTCCGAGCGCGCGATCTCGGCCCCGTTCAACCGCCCCGACACGCGCACCTTGATACCCTGAGCTCCAAATCGCTGAGCGTTCTCGACAGCCCGACGCATGGCCCGGCGGAAAGCTATTCGCTTCTCGAGCTGTTGAGCGATCTGCTCGGCTTGCAGTTGCGCGTTCAACTCAGGCTTATGGATCTCCTGAATGTTGACGTAAACCTCGCGCCCAGTTCGGTCTTTGATCTCCTGCTTGAGCTTGTCGATCTCAGCCCCTTTGCGTCCGATGATGATGCCCGGGCGCGAGGTGTGGATGATGATCTTCAGTTTGTTTGCCGCGCGCTCAATGTCAATGTGCGAAACGCCCGCGCCTGCAAACCGGTCCTTCAATTCTTTCTTCAGCTTCAGGTCTTCATGCAGGAGATCGGCATAGTCGCGTTTGGCAATCCAGTTCGAATGCCATGTGCGATTGAAGCCTAATCTAAATCCGTACGGATGAACTTTCTGACCCACGATTCCCCCTCGTTAGTCCAAAGTCCAAGGTCCAAAGTCGACTTTGGACGTTGGACCTTGGACTTTGGACTTATGACTCTTTCTCCGACTCCACTTCAATAGTGATATGGTTCTGCCAACGGCGCTCGCGATAGGCACGACCCATTGGTGCAGGACGGACCCGCCTCCGGTACTTAGTTGGCCCAAGGTCAACGGTCGCGTTCGAGATCTTAAGCCGGTCGACGTCGATCGCAACGTTTAGTTGATCGGCCTTCTGCGACGCGTTGGCAATTGCCGAACGCAAGGTGATCTCTATCGGCTTCGCGGCGCGCTTGTTCAACGTTTTGAGCATAGCCAACGCTTCGTTGACGCTACGCCCGCGAATCAGATCGATGACCAGCCTCGCCTTCTGCGGCGAGCCTTTGATGTATTTTGCGATTGCGCGTGCTTTCATCGCTTACTTCCCTCCCGGGGCCTTCGTCACGGTCTTGCCAGACTTCTCAGGGTGGCCCTTGAACTGCCGCGTTGGCGCGAACTCGCCAAGCTTATGGCCGACCATGTTCTCCTGTATGTAGACCGGTATGAACTTCTTGCCATTGTGCACTGCGATCGTGTGGCCGACCATCTCCGGCACGATTGTCGAACGACGAGACCACGTCTTTTGGACCCGCTTCTCGTTCGTCTGGTTCATCCGTGTGATCGTCTTGATCAAGTGTTCGTCGAGGAACGGCCCTTTTTTAATCGATCTTGCCATAACTAATTAAGTCCAAGGTCCTACGTCCAAAGTCCCAGGTCCAAGTCTGAAAACTGACTTTGGACCTTGGACTTTGGACTTTGGACTATTTTTTCCCTCTGCGCACTATGAACTTATCGGTGCGCTTGTTGTTCCGAGTCTTGTACCCGCGAGTAGGCTGCCCCCAGGGAGTGACTGGGTTGCGGCCGCCTGAAGTCTTTCCCTCACCTCCGCCATGCGGGTGGTCGACGGGGTTCATCGCCACGCCGCGCACCTTCGGCCTGCGGCCCAGCCAGCGGTTGCGCCCAGCCTTGCCCAGCGAAACATTGCTGTGCTCAATGTTGCCGATCTGGCCTATCGTCGCGTAGCAGTCGGTGTGCACTCTGCGTATCTCACCGCTCGGCAATCGCAGTTGAGCCCAATCGCCTTCTTTGGCAACAAGCTGAGCCGCCCCGCCTGCCGCTCTAACCATCTGCGCGCCTTTGCCAGGCCGAAGTTCGATGTTGTGGATCGTCGTGCCCAGCGGGATGGCCTTTAGCGGAAGCGCGTTGCCGGAAATGATGTCTGCTTCGGGTCCCGACACAACTGTCTGCCCAACTTTCAAGCCAACAGGCGCGATGATGTACCGCTTCTCACCGTCGAGGTAGTGAAGCAAAGCTATGAGCGCCGAGCGATTCGGATCGTATTCGACAGTAGCGACCTTCGCGGGTATGCCCTTCTTGTCGCGCTTGAAGTCGATTATGCGGTAGAGCCGCTTAGCACCGCCGCCTCGACGACGCACCGTTATGTGCCCGTCGTTATTTCGGCCGGATATGCGCTTCTTCGGCTCGAGCAGCGGCTCGTACGGAGTATCAGTGGTTATCTCATCAAACGTGAGATAGGTCTGAAACCGCCTCGCTGACGATGTTGGTGTGAGCTTCTTAATTCCCATCACTACTCCATTGCGGATTTCGGATTTCGGATTGCGGATTCCAAGACCGAAACGCATTCAATCCGCATTCTGCATTCCGCAATTCCTCAGATCGCGTCTTCGTACATAATCGGCTTCTCGCCGGCTCTGAGCGTCACGTACGCCTTCTTCCAATCCGAACGGCGGCCCATCTCGCGGCGCGTCGGAATGCGCTTCATCTTGCCGTGATAGTTGGCTACCCGCACGTTTTCAACTTTCACGCCAAGTATCTTTTCGACGGCGCGCTTGATCTCGGGCTTTGTCGCGTCGCGATGCACCTTCAGGGTGAGCATCTGGCGGTCATTGCCCGTCCGGCCCATCGACTCAGGCTCATCTTTCATCGTGAGAGCCTTCTCGGTTATGACCGGCCCTTTGATGACATCCCAAATACTTTTCATCAGCGTCTCCTACCGGTTGCCCAACTGCTTCTCCAGGTGGGCTGCCGCCTCGCGTGTCAGCGCGACCTGCTCGTGCGTCAAAAGGTCATATATGTTCACGCTGCTGGCCGCGACCAGTGTAACCTCCCGCAGATTGCGCGACGACAGCGCAAGGTTTCCGTTGCTGGGCGAATCGACAACCAGGGTTCGCTTGCTCAGCCCGAGCGTCTCTAGCGTAGCCGAAAAGTCTTTGGTCTTGTGCGACCCCAGCTCGAAGTTATCGACAATAATCAGCCCGCCCTCGCGCAAACGCTCCGAAAGCACTGAGCGAATCGCCCCACGGCGCATCTTCTTCGGGATGCTGTACGACCAATCACGCGGTTGAGGCCCGTGCACGTTACCGCCGCCTCTCCAAAGCGGACTGCGCAAACTGGCGATTCGCGCGCGGCCGGTGCCCTTCTGTTTCCAGAGTTTCTTGCCGGAGCCCCTAACGTCACCGCGAGTCTTGGTCGCAGATGTTCCGGCTCGCTGATTCGCCATATAGCATTTCACTGCCGAATAGATGAGCGCCTTGTTGAGCGGCGCGCCGAACACTTCGTCGGACAGCTCGATCTCGCCCACCTCTTCGCTCTTAAGGTTCTTTACCTTCACAACAGGCATATCGGTCTCCAACGTGGGTTCAGAGTACGTTCAGAGTACAACCTTTAGGTTGCTCAGCTAGAAGCCAGCCGACAAGCAACCTAAAGGTTGTACTCTGAACGTACTCTGAACATCACTCTTCATAGTTGCGCTTTCTTGATCAACACGTACGATCCGTTCGGCCCGGGAACAGCCCCGCGAATCATCAAAAGGTTATTCTCGGTATCGACGGCGGCCACGCGAAGGTTCTTGATCGTATTTTGCACGTTGCCCATGTGACCTGGCATCTTAGTACCTTTGATAACCCGAGACGGATAGGCCGAAGCTCCGATGCCACCCGGTGCTCGGTGAAACATCGAGCCGTGAGTGGCGACGCCGCCTGCGAACCCATGCCTTTTGACGACACCGGCAAACCCTTTTCCCTTCGACTTGCCGATCACTTCAACCATATCGTTCTCGTTGAAGATGCCGACCAGTATCTTGTCCCCGACGCTGGTCGCTTCATCGCTCGCTTCGATGCGCACTTCACGCAGCACTCGGGTGGGCGGCACGCCGGCTCGCTTGAAGTGACCCTCGGTCGGTTTGTTTATGCGGCGCGGCGGTTTCTCTTCGACCAGCCCAAGCTGCACTGCATCGTAGCCGTCGGTATTGACGGTCTTCTTCTGAACTACAATGCATGGACCGGCCTTGATGACCGTCACGGGGGTCACCGAGCCATCTTCCGAAAACAACTGGGTCATTCCCATCTTCTTACCGATTATTCCGTTGACCATAATTCTTAGTCCGTAGTCCCTAGTCCGTGGTCCGTAGTCAGTGGCCGCCGCGTTTGAGCTACGGACTACTGACTACGGACTACGGACGAATCTATTTGTGGTCCTTGCCGAAAGCCTTGATCTCGACATCCACGCCCGCTGGAAGATCCAGCTTCATCAGCGCGTCAACCGTCTGAGGTGTCGGATCGAGAATGTCCATCAGTCGCTTGTGCGTTCGAATCTCGAACTGCTCGCGCGACTTCTTATCCACGTGCGGGCTGCGAAGCACGGTGTACTTGTTCTTTACCGTCGGCAGCGGAATCGGTCCCGCCACCCGTGCGCCCGTTCGCTTGGCCGTTTCAACGATCTCAGCCGTTGACTGGTCAAGCACGCGGTAGTCATAAGCCTTCAACCGGATTCTTATCTTTTCGTTCAGCATGATTCCTCAATCCCGTCTTTGGCGGTATCCGATATTTCTACTCGACAACCTCTGAGACGGTTCCCGCTCCTACTGTTCGTCCGCCTTCT
>JBBPIH010000010.1:0-148762 GCA_038040455.1 Acidobacteriota bacterium | reverse complement strand
CAGTCTGCGCATGACCTTGGATCAGGACCGAGGAACGCCGCGTAGACTGTCCAGTCTGCGCATGACCTTGGATCAGGACCGAGGGACGCCGCGCAGACTGGACAGTCTACGCTACATCTTTCAAAGGAGAACGAACAACATGCCTATCTATGTAACACTTCTGAAAAACACCGCCCAGGGTGCGAAAGAAATCAAGGACTTTGGAAAAGCTGTCGAAGAGGCAGCCGGATGGATCACCCGAGACGGCGGAAAGGTCCTCGGCGCATACGCGCTTCAAGGCCACTACGACTTTCTCTGGATCACCGAGTACCCGGACGGGACCGGGATAGGAAAGTCACTGCTATCGGCGTCGGCCAGGGGTCTGGTTGTAACTGAAACCTTGGAAGCGCTCGCGATCGATAAGTTCGTAGCCCTGTTGAACTCGCCGGCAATGACTGACCGGTTCGGGCAGATCAAGTCTTAAGCCTTGCCACATTTTCTCACTCGCGAGCGCCCGATTTACTCTGGCTCAGCTGAATATTCAGTAACCAGTGACGGTCGGCGGAAGTGATTTGTATGCTCGACGACCGGTCTGGCTCGACATTGTTTCTGTGACATCAGAGTCTAACCGCACGGAGATCCGGTCGTCGGGTCCCGCGCGTTTGTCAATCGGCGGGCCTTGTGAAGGTAAATTCATCCGACAGCGTGCCGTCCGGGTTTCGAACTTGAAGCGTGACGGTCTGACCTGGATCTATTAGTTGGCATGCCTTCTCGCCGATCAATACAGACGCGGGCGTTTGGCCATCGTTGGTAGTCTTCTGCGGTTGGCCATTCGCCAATTCGACTGCCGGCAGCTCAGGGATTATCCGTACGATCGCTTCCGAACAGTATGGGCAGCGGTGCGTAACGTCATTTTGCGAGCTGCGAATTATCGTGACCTCGTCTGTTTCGACGGTGACTTCCGTTCGTCTTATTCTCCTCACGGCGCCTCCCACCAGACTCGACCGGACGTTTGGGTTGAGGACTGAGCGAACCGCGAAGTCCAGTTCAGTCCCCTTGTGTTTCGCGCTGCTCACTTAAAAGCCAGGCCATGCGGCCGTGCAGGCGCGCGGAATGCTGTATTGAAGTCGAGTTGAAAGCGCGAATCCAAAACCAGGTCATTTCGCAGAACCCTGGCGACATGGATCTTGTGATCGCCCTCCGCGTGCACCTTTCCAAAATCATCCTCGTTCAGGAAGTAGTCGCTTACGATCAGTCGTTTTTCATCGTCGGTTAGAGCGAGGTAGTGCGGTCCGGAACCTGCTCCGAGATCCAGCACCTTTCGCACCTCGGGCTTCTCCGGCTTGCTGGTGTCAAACATGACAATCTTTCCGGCTCCGTTCATCGAGATGAAGAGGCGACTGCCGTCCCGGGTCATGCGCATCAGTTGAGGGGACCCGCCTTGCGCAATGGTGCCGAAGTCGAACACAACCTTTGCAGTTCCTTTGTCGGTGTCTATCAGGTAAAGCTTGTCGTCCGCCATGCCCGCGGTATAGGCGCGAGCCAAGTTGTCCCCGGGGATCAGCTTAACGTCTATCGTCCCTGCCGGGCCGGGCAGCGTGATCGTTTTGACGATCGTGCGCCTCTTGAAATCCCAAACCCTGACGCTGCCGCGCAAAGCCAGCCCGCCGGGGACTGCGTGGAGCGTTGTTGAAGGACAGACAAAGTCGCTGGTGACCATTAAGTTAATCTCAGGCCGCACCGATATGCCGTGCGGATTGAACCCATCGTGAGGCGGATTGGCCGGATACTCACTGATAAGCTCGAGATTCTTGTTGAACTCAGCGACTCTACCCGGGTGTGCGCCATTCGCACCTCCCATCATGGTGACGAGAAAGCCGCCACCGGGCAGCGAATAAAACTCGTCGGTAATGGCCGACAACGGCGGATCAGCAGACGAGATGAACCTCGGAGATGCGGGGTTCGAGACGTCGAAGAAGAAAATCTCCTTTTGACCTTTCAGCACGCTCAACAGTCCGCCGCAAGCAAGCACGCGTCCGTCCCTGGACAAACCGACGTGATGAGGCTCGTTCCCAGTCGCTCCTGCGCCGGACAGGGGAACAGATTTGATCACCTTGCCGTAGTTGCGCGAGCCTTCGTCGAAGTTGATCACGGCAAGAAAATCCGGGCTTTGACGTGCCTGATCGCCGGCCCATACGAACAAATATTTTTCGCGATCGATGTTGCCACGAGCCTTCGTCCGATTCGGATCCGACGCCTGGGCCATAACCGGAGAACCGGCTGCCGCACTGAGCAAAGTGACCGCAAGCACAACGAGCGCGGCGGGAAGTAAGGACCGTTTCAAGTTAAGCAGAATAGGATTCATTGGGTTCTCCTTTGTCTTTATGGTTCGTGTGAGCAGTAACAGACCTCCTTCGTGCCGGCGTTCATGCCCTAGCACGGTCGGCTACCAATGCCAGATCTGATCGTGTTGTCCGAAAATGCTCGCGATGTCGCTTCGTCCGATCATCTGAACATTACCGGTACACGACCTGCTGTCGATCCCCCGCTCCTCAACGTCCTCCCGAACAACGAAAACATCGACTCCCTTTTCTCGAAGCTTGTTGATGTCATCGGTCGGTCTGGCCGGGTGATTGATTGTTGCGCTACCGATCTGGAGAGCGGGGCATTCCTGATTGACGATGTAATTCACCGCGTTGCCGCGAAGCAGTATCGACAGATCGGCGCCGGCGTTCTTCAAGGCCCGGCTCAGCCAAAGTATAGTATCATCTTGTTCTTCAAGCGTCGCGCGGTATGCTGTTTCCACTACGTTAAGAATCTTCATTTCGTCCTCCGTCCGTCCGTTTCTACTTGGTTGGTATGACCAGAGTGTTGATGGACTCTTGTGCCATCTTCAGGAAGTCACCAGGTCCACCGCGCTTCACGCCATCGACCGAGTTTCCAGCACCGCGCTCGTCCACGCACAGGCCGCAGTTGACCCAGGTCAGAAGTGGGTCGGCCTTTCCGATCTCAAGCAGCGCGGCCACGAAATTCTTGGTCGTGGGGTGATCTTCCTCTTCGACCGTCGTTCCCTTCACCGGGTTCGCGTGCGGGGCCTGGTCCTTGAAGGGCAGATTCACAGCTCCTTCGTATGCGAACACGTTGACGTTGATTCCCTTCTTCAGCGCTGCGGCGATTATTCGCAACGCAGTCGTTGAGTTGGCCGATTCGTAGGGCGGATCCATCAAAGCTACTGTTAATGTTTTGTCCGACATGTTCCCTCCATGAAGATGTACCGTAGGTTGTCGAACCTTCGGTTGTTTCTGCGGTCCGGCCACAGGTTAGACACCTTACGGTGCCAGAGCCCGCGATTTGGTATTCAGTGCCAAATGGCTTTTGTGTTCTCGCGAACGAGAATATCTACCAGCTCGTCGATGCTTGATTGTTGTATTCCAGGCAGCAACCCGGCAGGCTCGATACCGCGTTCTCGGAGCGAGAAGTCGTCGGCAAGCAGTCTTACACCCGCCTTGGCCAATTGCGGCAGATGAGAACCGATAGCGTTGCGGCGACTCGCCAGCACTCCGTTCTGCACCAGGAACACGGTCACTTCGTTGTCGTGCTGCTTCAGAGCGGCAGCCGTTTCGGTTACGAACCGTGCATCCCTTGATTCGAATGGGTCTCGGCACTCGATGAACAAATAATGGGTCATACACACTCCTTTCTGAACTAAACTAGTTGCGAAACTGTGGCGGTGATCCGGCATCTCGTGGCTCGCATTGCTCGCGACCTGAGCTTGGTCTTACAATGAGCGCGACCCTCTGAGGCTTTCGGACCCTGCTGCTTCCATCTCGCTTACTGTGCGCAGAGAATAAATCGAAACCGGTTTGGAAGTCTTTACGGGACGTTGAGGTTTTCTTGATTAATTCTTGAGGAGCCTGAAGCCGTGGCGTTCAGCAAAGAATCTCGTTCAGTTTACGAGTTTGGGCCCTTTCGGCTCGATCCCTCAGAGCGTCTACTTCTGCGAGACGGCAAACCGGTTCAGCTTGCGCCCAAAGTCTTTGAGACCCTGACCGCCCTCATTGAAAACAGCGGCCGCCTGGTCGACAAAGATGAGCTCATGTCGCTGCTGTGGCCCGATACTTTCGTCGAAGAGGCCACGCTTGCCCGCAACATCTCCGACCTGCGGAAGGCATTGGGCGAATCAATCGGATCGCCGAAGTTCATCGAGACGGTGCCAAAGCGCGGCTACCGCTTCGTAGCCAGCGTTAGAGTCGCCGAGGGCGATGCGATATTAGTCCAGCGCCGCTCGAAGTCGCGGACTGTAATCGAGGAGGTAGTGGAAACAACACCCCCCAGGTCGCTTGCGGTGCTTCCATTCAAACCACTTGGCTCGGATGGCGATGACGACTACCTGGGGCTGGGGATAGCGGATGCGTTGATAACCAGACTCAGTAACGTCAGGCAGATCCTCGTGCGGCCGACCAGCTCCGTCTTCAAGTACGCAGGATCCAGGCAAGACCCCATCATCGCCGGGCGAGAGCTGAAAGTGGACTCGGTGGTGGACGGAAGCGTGCAGATGTCAGGCGATCGGATCCGCGTAACCGTTCAGTTGATCAGCATCGCCGATGAAGCGTCGCTATGGGCAGAACAGCTCGATGTGAAGTTCACAGACATTTTCGCCGTAGAGGACTCAATCTCTCAACGGGTCGTGGAAGCATTGACTCTGAAGTTAACTGGCGAGGAAAGGAAGCTGCTGAGCAAGCATCACACTGAGAACACCGAAGCTTATCAAGCATATCTGAGGGGCCGGTACTTCCTGAACAAGCGGACTACCAAGTGCATCAAGAAAGCTGCCGAGTACTTTCAGCAGGCGATTCATATCGATCCCAGCTACGCCTTCGCGCACGCGGGCCTGGCCGATTCTCTCACGCTCTTGGTCACCTGGGAACCGTTGCCACCACTGGAAGGGTTTCCGAAAGCTGAGGCGGCTGCCGCGCGCGCACTCGAAATCGACCCGACGCTGGCGGAAGCCCATGCCTCGATGGGTCACTTACTGCTTCACACCTGGTGTTGGGAAGATGCTGAAAGCGCGTTCAGGAACGCCATCGACCTGAATCCCGGTTACGCCTCGGCGCACCAGTGGTATTCAGAATACCTGGCGGCGATGGGTCGGTTCGATGAAGCGATCGCTGGGATACATCGGGCGCAGGAACTGGACCCGCTTTCGCCAGTCCAGAACTCAGACGTCGGATGGGTTCTCTATTACGCGCGGCGGTATGATGAAGCTATAGACCAGCTTCGACACGCCGTTGAGATGGACCCTGAATTCTTGCAGGCACATATCCTGCTGGGTCAGGCATATACTCAGAAAGCAATGTATGAGGAAGCGATCGCCGAGTTTGAGAGAGCGATGGAACTCTCGGGAAAAGGTCGTTTATCGATCTTACTGGTTGGCCACGCCTACGCTGTCTCCGGGAGAACCAGTGAGGCGCTTGCGACCATAGACAAACTGAACGCGCTATCAAAGCAAAGGTACTTCTCTCCCTACCGCGTAGCATTGATTCACGCGGGGCTTGGCGACAATGACCAGGCGTTCGACTGGCTCGAGCGCGGCTATCAAAAGCGCGACGCCTGGTTGATCTGGCTCAAGGTTGATCCGGCGCTTGACCGGCTTCGCAGTGACCAACGATTTCCAGACCTGTTGCATCGAGTCGGTCTCGCGCCGTGACAACGAGCGGCAGCAACTAACCGTGTTTATGAGTTACCTCAGTCACCGATGAAGACGTGGATATAGGCAGTCCTGGACTCTCTCGTGATAATCGGACGATTTACTTTACCTATGTAGCAGCCGAGGCCGACATCTGGCTCCTAACCCTGGAATAAGGGAAACTGATGGCTTGACGAAAACACAAGGCAAGTTGCCAACCGCCCGGCCGGAAGAGTTATGAGCAAGCAAGCCGATGTTTCCTATGAGTTTGGCCCTTTCCGCCTGAACGCATCGGAGCGGCGGTTGGTGCGAAATGGAAAACCTGTGTCGCTTGCGCCAAAGGTCTTCGATACGTTGCTCGCCCTCGTCGAGAACTCACGGCGACTGATCGGCAAAGACGAATTGATTTCGCGTCTGTGGCCTGACACGTTCGTCGAAGAAGCGACCCTGGCTCGCAACATCTCAGATCTTCGCAAGGCCCTCGGTGAATCGTCGGGTGAGGCTAAGTACATCGAGACTGTTCCCAAGTCCGGTTATCGCTTCGTTGCCGAGGTCAGACAGGTCGATCCAAAAGACTCTGTAATGATTGTCGAGCGCCACACTCGATCGCACTTAGTCGTTCAAGAGGAGCTTGAGACCGAAGTGCGCTCGATTGCGGTTCTACCGTTCAAGCGGCTAGGCGCCAACGACGCCGACGAGCATTTAGGGCTCGGATTGGCTGACGCGCTGATCACACGGCTGACTAACATTCGTCAGATTACCGTCAGACCTACAAGCGCGGTGATGAAATATGACGGCGCGCAAGACCCCGCTGCTGCGGGACGCGAGCTGAGGGTCGAAGCTGTACTCGAGGGCGCGATTCAAAGATCGGGCGAAAGGGTGAGGGTAACGGTTCAGCTTGTCAGTGCGAGCGATGAGACTCCGCTGTGGGCCGGCAAGTTCGACGAAATGTTCACCGACATTTTTGCAGTGGAGGACTCCATCTCCGAACAGGTGGCGAATGCGCTGACGCTAAAACTGACCGGCGAGCAGCGCAAGATGCTCGGCAAGCGATACACCGAGAACAGTGATGCCTATGAGCTTTACCTTAAGGGTCGCTACTACTGGAACAAGCGAACCACCGACGGTCTCGAAAGGAGCCTTCACTGTTTCCATCAGGCGATAGGTATCGACCCGAGCTACGCGCTTGCCTATGCCGGGCTTGCGGACTCCTACACTCTTCTCGGTGATGTCGGGTTCACGACTATCCAGCCGAAGGAGGCGTTCTCCAAAGGAAAGGAGGCAGCCACGAGAGCGCTTGAAATCGACGACACGCTTGCGGAGGCGCGAGCTTCGCTGGCTCATATTCATATGCACCGCTATGAATGGATCGAAGCGCGCGACGAGTTTGAACGGACGATCGAGTTGAATCCAAACTACGCTTACGCTCGGCAACTGCGCGCATTTTATTTTGCCTTCCAAGGCCGAATGCAGGAAGCGCGCGTCGAGATTCGCCGAGCCTTGAAGCTCGAACCGCTCTCGCTTCCGATAAACACAGACCTGGGCGTAATTCCCTACTTCGCGCGCGAGTACGACCAGGCGATAGAACAGTACCGGCAGACTCTCGATTTGGATTGGAAGTTTGAGCGCACGCACTTCTGGCTTGCCGCAGCTTATGAGCAGAAGCGAATGTACGAAGAGGCCATCTCTGAGTACACAATCGCGATTGACTTGTCAGGCGGGAACAGTGAGGTACGCGCTTCGTTGGGTCACGCCTATGCTCAGGCCGGGCGTAAAAGCGATGCGTTAAGAATGCTCGCAGAGGTGACTGAAGAATCTTCACGCGGGTACGTGTCGCCCTATGATATGGCAATAATCAATCTCGGACTCGGCGAGACCGAGACGGCGATAAAGTGGCTTGTCAGGGCCTGCGACGAGCACGCGGGCTGGATGATTTACCTGACAGTCGATCCCCGACTTGATTCAGTCCGTTCCGAACCGAGGTTCAAAGAGCTACTGCGAAGAGTGGGGTTCGAGGGTTGAAGGGAGAAATTGCAACCTCTCGGGATCGTAGATGACCGTAACCAGAGCTAGTGTTATGTAACAAAGACTTTGCTAGCGAGTGACAGCCAGTCCTGCCACTTTCGCCGTTACACTCCACTAGCCACCCGAAAGTCTGTTTGCTGGTTGAGTCTTCCCTGTTGGTACAATGACAATCCTATGCGAGCTGTTATCCAGCGCGTCAGCGAAGCATCTGTAGAAATCTCCAACGAAGTCGTCGGTGAGATCGGCGCGGGCTTACTCGTGCTGCTGGGGGTCGCGCGCGATGACACACGCGACGACGCGGATTACCTCGCCGAAAAGATCACCAACTTGCGCATCTTCGCCGACGATGAAGGC
This sequence comes from Acidobacteriota bacterium, assembly GCA_038040455.1. GTDB lineage: Bacteria > Acidobacteriota > Blastocatellia > UBA7656 > UBA7656 > Onstottus_A. The sequence goes on along the minus strand of JBBPIH010000010.1, from coordinate 140,718 downwards.
AAGATGAACCGCTCTCTGTTGGAAACCGGCGGCGCTATGCTGGTTGTCTCGCAGTTCACGCTCTATGGCGACGTGCGCCGCGGCCGCCGCCCGTCCTACTGCGATGCAGCAGAACCTGCGAAAGCGAATGAGCTTTATGAATACTTCGTCGAGCGCGTGCGATCCTTCGGGGTGACAGTTGAGACGGGCGTCTTCCAGGCAATGATGAAGGTGAGTTTGACCAATGAGGGACCCGTTACCATCCTTCTCGACAGCAGGAAAGCTTTCTAAACGATGAGGACTGAGAACCGAATACAACATGTCCTCAGTCCTCATCGCTACTCCTCCTGTTAGGCGGAGAGACTACTTCCCTGTTAGTTACTTGATATCTTTTGATGTGATATCGATGGTGATCATAAACCCGTTCGTTCCTCTGTACTCAAACGGCTTGCTGCCCACTCGGTAAGCCTCTACCTCATTAGGCATCAAGATGAACCCAGTGTTTCGCGCGGCCCCGAAATACCTGAGGTTTGTGATCACGATTGAATCGTCGGTCACACCCGGATATCGCTTGAGCACCAGCTCGCCCTTCTTCCCGCCGTCCAGTCGAGCTTCAGCACGGTCTTTTGTAGCCTGCCAGTCTACCGTAGCATCTTCGGCAACGGTGAACGATTTCCACTTGAACGGATAGACGTGGCTCAGGATAACAGCAAGGCCTTGACGCTGCTCCTTGGTCACCGACGGCTCAAACGTCGCTTCGATCCAATCCGTCTGAGCTTTCGAGAAATCGCCACCTAGATCTCCGGCCAGCCAGAACTTCACGCCATCGAGTCTGACATTGCCGTAGTTGCCTTTGTTGACCCTGTAAGCGAAATTGGCGCGACAGAAATGTGCGGTCGCCGCGCCGTGACCGTCGTGTACGGTATGGGCTGCCGGTTGGGTGTTGAAATAGCACGGGCAGAACATCGGACAACTGCAGGCCTCGATGATGGTAGCGTTCAACGCCCACTGGGGCGCGGCGGACGGCTTTGCGTTCTGAGCGAACGCTGAGCTGATTGAAATCAACGAGCAAATAGCAATTAAGAAAACGATTCTGCGCATTGTGTTGTCTCCTTTTCAAAGAAAGATTGAAGTCATTGTTTAGTAGCGAAGCCTAAGCCGCACAGCTTTGAGATAAAGTCGCTACGGCTGAGGCCCAGATGCCTGGCGGCGCGGGCGCTGTCGCCATCGTTTTTCACCAGCGCCTCGATTAGCAGCGTCAATTCGGGCGAGCGCGCGACATCAACTGTGGTGAGTTGGGCCTCGGCGATATCGGCCTCTTCCTCCTGCGCTGAGACAGTCGAGAATGGTTCCGACCCTTTACTTTCTGGTTTTGGACAGCCTTGAAAGGCTACGGTCGCCCGCCGATAGACGGTTATCTCTATGCGACGTCGCATACTCACACTTACCTCCTTAACCGGGGTAGCTTAGGGCGATGACCTTCCTTCTTACCGCAATGTCATCTTCTTTTCTCGGCAAGTACTTCATGGCATTCACTAGTTTACACCAGATCTTACGTTTTTGATCACCCTACTTGATTTTGAACGTGCCAGATTGGCCGATGGCAGCGATGCGATAGGGCTCCGAAGGCATCCCTGAGCGAGTGGGTGAAGCGAGCAGGCTGGGGGCACGGCAGCTCCCCGCCACCTGCCTCGTCCATCGGAACTCGGGCTTGCAGCATTCCTACCGCTCTTTCATCTCTCATTTCAGACCCGCATACTCTTTCTTCGCTTCAATCAAGATTGGCAAATCAGCATGGCTCTCACGGGTTCGAGGGATTGGTTCTAGTGTACGCGACACACGACGGTTCGATCTTAGCCAGATCACAGGGTAAGAGTGACGAGCGAAAACGCTTCACGTTCGGTTGGACCGCCAACATCATAGCGGTGGTAACACTCACCCGAATGGCGTTGATCCAAAGCCTGCCGGGGACGACTTGCGGTTGGCCCACAGGTTTCGCGTTCCGGTCTTCACTATCACCTAGCGCGGAATGTACGTGTATGACCCTGAAACCAAGAAGGTCAGCATGGTGCAGGATGGGCTGGATTGGCTCGAATCAGCGAAATTAATTCATGATCGGCAGGCCGCAGCCAAGAAAAGATAGTCTCGAAGAACGTTGCGGCACTATGCTGAAACACGTGCGAACCAACAGAAAGCCCTGTGGGATGCTCGGGTGCACGCGGGGCTTCGAGAACAATCAATTAGCTCTACCTTTTTGCTGGAATACCTGATCACCATCGCGGTACACTCGTTTCATCTGGAGGTGCCAAATCGTGATCATTGGCAGAAGCGATCCATGTCGCCATCACAAACCCCACATAGACTTGGGCCCGATTGACATCAAGAATTCTGTCTCGCGAACTCACGCTGAGATATATGCCGATACGGCTGGTTGGCTAATACGGGACAAGGGCAGCCTTAACGGGACGACACTGAACGGCAAGAGGCTGCGCGCGAATGAGCCTGAACGGGTACAACCTCTTGACCAATGCGTTTTCGGTGAACTCGGTTTTTGCCTTGTTGATGGGAAGCTAAAACAACTAAAGATCTGACTCGAGTTTGCACCAGGCGACTTCACTGCACTGTAGTGCGCGGAGGGGAGTTCCCCACTGATACCAGCATCACTCGCGCGCCCAGTGATACTGGCTGTTCGGGGTCACACAAGGTAACAGGGCGCTCTTGGTACCTACGCCTGCGCGCCGCCCGGTACCGGCGGGCTGATCGGATTCAGCATCGAAGGCTTCATCTCAGCCTTGAGCTTATCCTCGCGAGTTGGAGCGGGCTCGTCATCGTCAAGAGGCAAGCCGGCGACCAGCCGCCGAATCTGAATCGAGTCCAGCGACTCGCGCTCCAAAAGCGCTTCCGCCAGCCGCACCAGCGCGTCCTTGTTCTCGACAATGATCTGATGCGCGCGGTTGTACTGATCAATTATCAAGCGATTCACTTCTTGATCGATCTTGATAGCGGTGTCCTCGCTGTAGTCTTGATGCTGCGCGATCTCGCGACCCAAGAAAATCTGCTCTTCCTTCTTGCCATAAGTGATCGGTCCGAGGCTCGACATTCCAAACTCACACACCATCTTTCGCGCGAGCTCGGTTGCTTTCTCGATGTCGTTTGCCGCGCCGGTAGTCATGTGATTCAAGAAAATCTCTTCGGCTATTCGACCACCCATCATTATCGCGATCTGACCCTCGAGGTAGTCTCGTGTGTGCGAATAGCGGTCGCCTTCGGGCAATTGCATCGTGACGCCCAGCGCCATGCCGCGCGGGATGATCGAGACTTTATGAATCGGGTCGGCGTTCGGGACCTTGATCCCCACCAGAGTGTGGCCGCCTTCGTGATAAGCGGTGTTGCGCTTCTCTTCGTTCGACATAACAATCGAGCGGCGCTCGGAGCCCATCAGCACTTTGTCCTTCGCCCATTCGAAGTCCGGCATAGACACGGCCTTCTTGTTGTAGCGCGCGGCGCTCAACGCAGCTTCGTTCACCAGGTTCGCCAGATCGGCGCCGGTGAAGCCCGGTGTGCTGCGAGCCACGACGTTTATGTCCACGTCGTCGCCGAGCGGAATCTTTCGCGTGTGAACGGCGAGTATGCCTTCGCGGCCTTTAACGTCGGGCCGCTGTACGACGACTCGGCGGTCGAAGCGTCCTGGACGCAGCAGCGCGGGGTCGAGTACATCTGGTCGATTTGTTGAAGCTATGAGAATAACTCCGTCGTTTGATTCGAAGCCGTCCATCTCGACCAACAACTGATTCAAGGTCTGTTCGCGCTCGTCGTGACCGCCTCCAAGCCCCGCGCCGCGATGACGGCCGACGGCATCGATCTCGTCAATGAAGATGATGCACGGAGCGTTCTTCTTGCCTTGCTCGAACAAATCGCGCACGCGGCTCGCCCCGACGCCGACAAACATCTCGACGAAGTCAGACCCGGAGATTGAAAAGAACGGGACGTTCGCTTCACCGGCGATCGCGCGGGCAAGAAGCGTTTTTCCGGTTCCCGGGGGGCCCATCATCAACACGCCCTTGGGAATTCGCCCGCCGAGCTTTTGGAACTTCTGCGGCTCCTTCAGAAACTCAATAATCTCTTGCAACTCTTCTTTGGCTTCTTCGACACCGGCCACGTCTTTGAACGTGACGCGCTTCTGCTGATTACTCAAAAGCTTCGCGCGGGACTTGCCGAATGAGAGCGCCTTGTTCCCGCCCGATTGCATCTGGCGCATCATGAAAATCCACAACCCGATGAACACAAGAAGTGGCGCGTAGCTTATCAGCCCGATGAGCCACTGGCTGGAGGAAGTGCTCTTGAACGAGACCTCCGGTACGCCATTTTCCCTCAGCGTCTTAGCTATGTCCGCCTGGGCGAAGTCGTTGGGAAGCTCGGTGGTGAAAGTCTCGCCAGAGACCAACTCCCCTTTGATTCCGTGCCCTTCTTCGAGTTCGGCCTTCTTGACCAGCGTCGGTTTTTGCTGGGCCTTCTCCAGTAGTGCAGAGTAGCTCAGTCTCGTATCCTTTGCGGCATTCCGACCCGAGAAAACCTGGTAGAGAAGAAATGCGCCACCGATAATAAGAACCCAGAATACTATCTGCCTGACCGTCGAATTCACTTGAAACCTCCAATCAAATCCAGCGCCATCGGCGTCTTGAACAAATTCTAACTTACAGCAGTATGATGCGCAATGAGCGGCTCACGCGGCCCACTTAATTGCGGATTGCGGATTTCGGATTGCGGATTCAAAGAAGTCCGCTTCGACTCTTGATCTCACAATCCGCATTCCGCAATCCGAAATCCGCAATTGCTCTACTCATCCATCACTGCTAGATACGGAAGCTGACGATATTGGTTCTGAATTCCCAATCCGTATCCGAAGACGAAGCCCTCGTCCGTTTCAAAGGCCGCGAAGTCTGGCTTGATCTCCACTCGCCGCTCCCCAGGCTTATCTACGAGCACGCACGTTCGCAGGGATTTCACACCGCGCGTGGACAGGTGTTCGCTGATGTAGTCGAGCGTCACGCCGGTCGCAACCACTGCCCCGACCAGCAGTATGTCGCGTCCCCGCGGATCAAATTCACTGGTGAACATGACCTCGCTCTGTCCGCCGTGCCGGTGACGAGTTACCTTCATAAAGCAGCAGTTGAGCTGGATGTCGAGCGCGCGAACCAGGTCAGCCAGAAACACGAAAGCGTCATCAAGTATCCCGACGATTGTCAGTTCACCAGCGGGAGCGGCGGCGCGAATTTCCCCAGCAAGCTCGTTTATGCGGTCTTGTATTTCTTGTGTTGATCGTACTATTCGGAGAGTCTTTTCCATTGTAACTCCTCGGGCGCGGATTAACGGGCGCAAATCAGATGGCTGAAGCTCGCATTATGGCAACGCGTTGGGTCTCGTCGTGTGCGGCGAACTTCAAGGCTGGGGGCAGACCCGGCGACCAGATGTAACAGCCGTCCCGGGTCGTCACTACAGGCCAGTTGGCTCGACGGCTGGATGGAATTCTATGTTCAATCATTAAGTTTTTCAACTTCTTTGTTTGCCGCTGTCCGACGACTTGCGCGCGCTCGCCCGGGCGCCGGGGCCTGATCATCAAACACTGTGGCAACGCTTCGTCGTCAAGCGCAACGATCATCCAATCTCGTCCGGTTCGCTGCACCTCACCCTGCGTCTCTTCAGTCGTCGACTTTAGCAACTCAACGGGCTGGCCGCGGTGGAGTGTAAAGGCGAACCCGCCCGCTTCGGCATCCGGGCACGCCGAGCTGATCGCTGTTTGATAGGGCACGTCGTCGATGGCTCGCGCGAGGTGCTTAAAAACAAGGGCGTCGAACTCGCGCCAGACCTCGAGGGTACCGGGCAGCGTAATATGCTTGCCGCTTGCCTTCGATTCCAGTAAATCCTCGACCGCTGCTACGTGCGTCGAGATGATTTCGCCAGAGCCCGAGCGCTTCTCGCAGGTTGCCCGGTCGCGCGTAAGTCTACTTGCTTCGATAATCATCCGCCGCCGCATCCCGGCAGGCTGTTTCCGTAGCTCTGTGACTGAGTAAGCGGCTGTGCCTCCATCATCAGCGTGCCGCCAGCCGTCTGATGCGAGCCGAGCCTCCTTGAGACGTAACGATGCGAGATTGTCTAGCACGTCCTGGTCGCCGGCAATGTTCTCTGCAGCCCGGGCCATCGATTCGACGATTCGCGGATTGATCGCCCTGAGCGCAGGAAACAGTTTGTTACGTACTTGATTGCGCGTGTAATGCAGATTTTGGTTAGTGCTGTCAGTGCGGAACTCGAGACCTCGCTCCTTGCAATACGCGTCAACTTCCTCGCGCGTGATGCAAAGCAGCGGACGGATAAGGAGAGGAGAGGTGCAGAAGGGGAGAAGGGGAGAAGGGGAGAAGGGGAGACGGGGCCACTGTGTGCTGTGCTCAGCGCTCCGCTCGATAGTTTGTTGTTGATCTCTACGCACCCCTTCTCCCCTTCTCCCCTTCTCCCCTTCTCCCTCTCTTGCCCTCGGGACTGCGCTGACCGGGCGCATAGCCGCGAGACCACGCAAACCAGCCCCGCGAATGAGCCGCATAAGAAAGGTTTCGGCTTGATCGGTCATTGTGTGTCCAACCGCAATGCGATCACAGCCTGCCTCGCGAGCGACGGTGTGCAAGAAGTCGTATCGAACCTCTCGGGCTATCTCCTCGATGCCTCGACCGCAAGCTTCGGCAATCGCGCGAACATCGACTGAGCGTATCGTGCTCTCAAGCCCGAGCCTGTCCGCTAAACCGCGAACGAACTCCGCGTCTTCGGCCGAATCGCGGCCTCTCAGCATGTGATCGAGATGCGCAACATGAATCCGGGGGTTGGGGGTCGGGGGTCGGGAGTTGGAACTCTTATTCACCCGCATTTCCACCGAGACTGCCTCTCGGTTCTCGCCAGCCCCCGGCCCCCAACACCCAACCCCTGCCTTAAGCCGCACTAGCAGATCGAGTAGAACAACTGAATCAGAGCCGCCCGACACTGCGACTAGAACTCCGGCCGCGCCGTCAAGCATCGAGTGTCGCTCCATGAAGCGTCGCACTGTGTTGAAGGGTGTGCTCACTTGCTCAAAACATTACACGATGCAGCGGGGAGCGCAACACAAGCCTTAAAGCAAAAGGCCAAAGGTAAGAGTAAGAGACTTCGGGACGCGGCCTACTCCTGCCTTTGGCTTTTTACTTTTACCTTTACTCTTGTTGCGTTCGCGCTACTTTGTACCGGTGTACTCCCAGTGCCACGGCTCGTAGAAATAAGGCTGGAAGCCGAAACGGGCGGCGTTCCTCACAAGCCAGCGATAGACGCGCGTCCGGGTTTGAAGCGCGCGGTTCTCGTCTTTCGTGTCTACTGGTTCGCCACCAACGTATAGGTCAAGCGCACGCCCGGTTGAGTGGGGGCTGTGGATCGCAAGTCCCGCGCGCCCGCTGTTCGGGGATTGTCGCCTGAGGTGGTCTTGATGCTGTTGCGAGCGGTATGCCGAGATGATCTTCAAGAACTTTTCATTCGGAGCAAGCTGCCCATCGCCGGCAACTTGTAGCCCAAGTGATGAGTCGGCGGCTGCAGCCGCGACCAGCCGCTTGTAAGCAGCGAAGGTCTCGCGCTCGACCTTGCGAAGTTCCTCCGGCCGCGAGGAGTCATAGCACTCAGCGGTCGACAGGGTGACCAACTGGTCAGCGGCCGGGTAGGTTTTGTTCGTCATCCTCTGTGACTGAAACGTCGAGATCATTTGCGACCACGTACCGTTGTCCAATACGCCGGTCGGTTCAAACTCCTTCTGCCTCTGCCACAGCGAGAGTCGCATAGCGAACTCGCTGGCTGTGCCATCAGATTCAGCCCCGATCAGATTCGCGACCAAAGGAGTGTAAAGGTACCAGCCCGATTGCTGCTTGCCGCCGAAAGTCCAGCCCAGACTGGTTTGAAGCTGAACATTTCGAAGCGCCGCCTCCTGGAACGCTGCAGGAGCAGCTTCCCTCGAAGCGGCTTCAGGAGCCGGCTTTGACGGCGCCGATAGTCTAACCACCCCACCCTCGGCCGGTGCTGAAGCAGTTTGGCTGACCGCACGGCCTTCGGGCTTGTTCTGAGCGATTGCTTCGAAGCCGACAACCACAATTCCGATTGCAAAGGTCGCAACCACCCCAAGTATCAGTTTGTGTGATCTCATTGTTAATCCAATGAAGCCGTAGACCAATACTAACTGATCCGTGCAGCGCGCCTCAATGATCTTCTATCGATACAACAAAAACGCAACATGGCTCGGAGATTTGACCGGGCGCTCGGCCATGAATCACGTTAACTGATGCGAGCCGGCGTATTCGCCCCGAACAAAGACTCGCGAACGTAAAGCGCAGAATGAGGCCGGGCCGATTGATCCGGAGTCAACAGACCGAGTTGTTGCAGAATCGGCGCCTCAACGTTCTGGACGCGGGCATAGAGGGCATCCAGCCCCGGCTGTTCGACTTCAATCCTAAACACGCCGTCGCCCGCGCGCACGTAGCCAACAAGCCTGTGGGTTATGAAGTCCGGCGGGATTCTGCCATCGGCCGCTTCTTGTTCGTCAATCATCGCCTCGGCGCGAAGCCCGGCTGATTTGACCGCGTAACGCAGCGAGCCGGTGTGGGCCGACGACGTTGTGATGTCGATGTCGTCGTACTGAATGGGCACGCTCATAAAGCCGGTTAGCGCCGTAACCGTTCGCGAGTTGACCTTCATATTCAAGAAGCAGACCGCTGGAACTTCACCTGCTTTGACATAAGCTCGATAATTTACCTGTTCGAAGCTCAAGCGGGGCAGCAACAGCATGCTCGAACGCACTTCTGTCACGCGGAAACACACCGCCGACACGAACGCGACTGCCCGGCCATTTGCGTCGGTCCTGGTGTCCAGCTCTAATCGCTCATCGACCAGCTTGCGCACGACGTCAGGCTGCACTTCCCATGTAATGAAAAGCATGTCGCGCAGGACCATTTGGATTTGTTTGCCGGTTGTCATTGAAGCAAGGGACGCTCGGCTGCCAGCCTTGACCCCATTCAGTATCTACATCGGACCCGCGGTTCACAAGCATGGTTAGCTTTGTCAGCCCGGGGACCTGTGTTATAGGCTAAGCACATGAAGTTAGGGCCTCAAATTCTGTTTAGGTTTCTTCTTTTTGGGAGCTGTGTAATCGCGACAGCGTGCACCATCGCTCCCCCAACCAACAGCGGTCAGCGCAACGGCAACGCTAACGCTGCCCAGTCGAATGCGCCGCAAACCAATTCCTCAGCCGCCAAGCCGTCTCGGCAACCGAATCAGAGCACAACCGGAAGTATCGAAGTCAGTTCGGTCCCGGCCGGAGCGAGGGTGCTGCTAGTGTCTACCGATGCCGGAGGCGCGGGCGAACCGCAGTCGAAAGGGTTGACTCCTACGACTATCACTGGCCTGGAGCCGGGCAAATACACCGTTGATCTCGAAAGGCCTGGCTACAGATTCTTCCAGCAAAAGGTCGAGGTAAGAGCGGGGAAAACTCTGAAGATAAACGCAACTCTTAAGAAGCAATGATCGCGCGGGACATAATGAATCGCACGTAAGCGGCGATCTCAGCGGCACCGCCTTCGACAGCCGAGCCTACTTTAGATTTCTCGCTGCATCGACTGCTTTTTTCCGGTCGCGTAACCAACGCGGTACCCAAACGTCCTATTGACACAGCCCGGTAATCGTTGGTAGTCTGGACATTAGAGCAGATTGGGCTGGGTTGTTCGATCTAGCATCGCCGGCGCATTCGGTTGCGAGTGCTGCTTGGTTGCCAATGAAGAAATTTGCTTTCTACTATCGTCCCCAGTCGCTGACTATCGGAAAGAGAACTATCCCGTCTGTGCAACGCGGATGGTCTCTCACGAACTCTTAAGGTCGGGGTCTTTGCGCCCTGGTTTCCAATTGTTGTAGATTCTCAATTCTGGAGGAATGAATGAAAAAGTATTTCGCACCGTTTGGTTTACTTGTGCTCAGTTTGGCGTTCCTGCTGGCGAGCGTTCCTACTAAAGATGTCGGCGCCCAGGGGCGCCCCGATGATCCCGGCCATCAGTCGGCGCTGCGAGCGGACGGTAAGGTAGTCGCTCCGGACGGCGTCGTTTTTGATTCTCACAAGGCCTTTATTGATGCCGGCAGAAGGTGCAGCACGCGCCACGCCGATGACCTCGAAATAGAGGAGATCGAAAACGATGTCAAGCGCAATCGCGGAGCCACGGGTCGCGAGCCGGGCAGCGGCGGTGCCGGAAGCGAAGGCGCCAGGCTCTACTCGAATGGCTCCATCACCATCCGTGTTTATTTCCACGTCGTCTACAAGTCGGATGGCACGGGTAATGTCTCCGATGCATGGCTCGATAATCAGATCAGTGCGATGAACGAGCATTTTGCAGGTCTGGACGGACCGGTGTCTCGAACCGCTGCGGCCAACACTTCGTTTCGTTTCGACAACGCGGGCGTTACGCGTACTCCTAACGATTCGTGGTATGCAGCCGGCCCGGGTTCGGCCGCAGAAACGGCGATGAAGAATGCGTTGCACACAGGCACTGCCGACGACCTGAACTTCTACACCAACAGCGGCGGCGGTTACCTGGGCTGGGCTACGTTCCCGAATGAATATGCGGCCAGGCCGACGATGGACGGCGTGGTCTGCTATTGGGCATCACTTCCCGGCTCCAATTATGAACCCTATAACGAAGGCGACACGGGCACGCACGAAGTCGGTCATTGGGTAGGTCTCTATCACACGTTCCAGGGCGGCTGCTCGTCCACCAATGACGGTGTCTCTGATACTCCGGCCGAACGCGGCCCGACTTTCGGTTGTCCTACCAGGAACCTGGACACTTGCAAGGGAAAAAACAGTCCTGGTCTCGATCCCTACGAGAATTTCATGGACTATACAGACGATCCCTGCATGTACAAGTTCAGTTTGGGGCAGGCGGATCGCAGCGATACCATGTGGGCCACGTATCGCGCCGGCAAATAATCGATCGGCGCTCAGACGGTTAGCAAGAAAGAAGGAGTGCTTCTTCGGAGGCGCTCCTTCTTATTTTATGTCCGACAAACTTGAGTTTGTGGAAGTCCTTTAACGAGTTAGTTGCCACGACGACGGTGAGGGAAATTTCAATGCGAGTAGTTATAGCGATTCTTCCACTGGCAGTAATGACGATTTCCGTGGCGGGAGGCGCCCTCCCTCCCCAGCAGCCTGGAGGCCGCATTATGCCGCCAACGGGTCTGAAATGCGTTCGAAATGATCTAACCGTTTACGACGGTAAAGTACTGGCCTATCGCCGTCGTAAGGGCAGTACGTTCCTGCGCATTCGCACCAGCTTTGACACGACCGAAACGGTAACAATCCGTCACCCGGGGACGGACGACCCGTCGGAGTTCTATCTGCTCAACGGTGAGCCATTTACAAGAAGCGATTGGCGACGAATTGAGGAGAGAAAGAAGTTCTTGAGGCCTGGGATGCGCGCTAACGTCTGGGTTTGTCGCGGTAATCCGGCTATTCAGCCCGTAGTTGACTGGCGACCGGACGATAAGGGCGCCTACCCTAAGAGCCGGTAAGACCGCGCTTTCTTACTGTATACAAACACATCAAGTCGGACATGGCACTTCAACTTGCGCTGTACGTACCCACCCAGGCTCATGGTCATTCAAGCTCATCTCCGCAACGAGCCGGCCGAAGTAACCCGCTCTACAACTCTGCACCCGAATGCCTTCTCTTCGCAGCATCGAACGAATTACTGAAATGTACTTGGAGCGCAGCCCAAAAGCATCACTGCCGAAAAGACTGGAGATAACGGTCGCCCCGTCTGGCGCGTGACGTTTCGCGGCGAGCCAGTTAGTCAGGTTCACCCGATGGGCGAAATATTGATTGTTATTGTGGACCGCAAGACGGGAGAGATAGTTTCTGTAGCTCAAAGTTGAAGCCATTCTGATAACCGCGCGATGCTTCAGCTTTCTTAATCCGCGGTCGCTTCAGCTAGTTCTGGCGCGCCTACTGAAAAGTAAGTCGCGTCGGGGTGGTGAAACACCAGCGCTGAGACGCTTGCTTCGGGCTCCATCATGAAGCCGTCGGTCAATTGAACACCAATATCTTCGGGGTGTAGCAAGCGGAACAACTCGGTTTGCGATTCCAGATCAGGGCACGCCGGGTAGCCGAACGAATAACGTTTGCCTCGATAGCGAGCCTGAAATAACGCCTGGCGTGAGAGGTCGGGCGGGTCGGGGAAGCCCCACGCTGCGCGGAGCCGTGAGTGCAACCATTCGGCCGCGGCTTCAGCGGTTTCGAGAGCCAATGCTTGGAGCGCGTATGAGCGCAGGTACTCGCCTGCTTGCTTTGCTTCTTCTGCAATCTCGCGGATGCCTTCGCCCGCAGTGGTGACGAACAGCGCGATGTGATCGCGGCGCCGGGCGGAGCCGTCGAGGTCCGCGGGCAGGACGAGATCGCTCAAAGCGAGGCCGTCTTCCTTGCGTTGGCGGGGGAAGCGGAAGGTTGCGACGGGATTCTCAACCGCAGAGGACGCGGAGGACGCCGAGGAAGGGTCCGGCAGTCTAAAGGCTGAACTCTGAACGTCGCCGAACAAGCGAATTGAGTTGCCTGCGGGTTCGGCTTCGAAGAACTGCCACTGCACTCGCGCGCGCATCGCGCCCGCGCGGCATTCGGCTTTCACTCTTTCGATCTTTTCTTCAAGCTCGACCGCGAGACGATCACCGGACGCGATCAGGTCGGTGAACTTGCCGCGCAGGCCCATATGCCTCCCGTAGAGCATCTGCGGATTGATGTAGCTCCATACTTCATCAAGGTCCTCGACTTCGATCACGTGACGTTCGAGATCAGGGGCACGTAGAATCGGAACGTCGAGCGAGATCTTCGAGCTGCGCTGTTCGCTCTCATCGACGACAACTGCCGCTGCTGGAGCCTTAACTCCTAGGTCTCTGTCGAGCAGTTCGCCCTCGAGTTGTGCACGCGACTCGGGGTTCATCAAGCGATTCAAAATGTCGAGCCCGTTCATCGCGTCGTTGGCATACACGACCGTGCCGCTGTAGGCCGGCGCGATCTTCCCGCGCGTGAAGCGATCCGACAGCGCCGCTCCGCCGACCAGCAAAGGTTGATCGATGCCCGCGTCCTTCAAGTCTTCAGCCGTGAGCACCATTTGCTGAGCCGACTTCACCAACAACCCCGACAGTCCAATCGCATCAGGTTTGTGTTCGCGCACGGCTTGGATCAAGACTTCGGGCGGGACTTTGATGCCGAGGTTCACAACCTGATAGCCGTTGTTCGACAGGATGATGTCGACCAGGTTCTTGCCGATGTCATGCACGTCGCCCTTAACCGTAGCCAGAATAATCCGGCCACGAGAACTGTCGGCGCTTTTCTCCATGAACTGTTCGAGATACGAGACCGCGGCCTTCATCGCTTCGGCGCTTTGAAGCACCTCGGCGACAATCAGCTCGTTGTTATTGAAAAGGCGGCCGACCTCCGCCATGCCGGCCATCAACGGGCCGTTGATGATATCGAGCGGCGCTGCTTCTTTAAGCTTCAATTCAAGATCGGCGATCAAGCCTTCTTTCGTGCCTTCGATGATGTAGTTGCCGATCCTCTCATCGAGAGGAAGATCGCTCGCCTTTTTCTTCTGCCTTGAAGTCGCGCTGCGGAAGTGTGCGGCGAAGGCGGCGATCGGATCATCACCGCGATTCCATAACAGGTCTTCGGAGAGGCGGCGCTCCTCTTCCGGAATCGAGGCGTACCGTTCGAGCTTCTCTGAATTGACTATCGCGAGGTCGAGCCCGGCCTTTGTGCAGTGATACAGAAAGACCGAGTTCAGCACTTCTCTTCCCGCTTCGGGCAAACCAAACGATACGTTGCTTATGCCTAGGATCGTCTTGACGTAAGGAATCTCTTGCTTGATCAAGCGCACGCCTTCGATGGTCTCGACGGCGCTGCCGACGTAGTTTGCGTCGCCGGTCGCGCAGGGAAAAACCAGCGGGTCGATGATGATGTCTTCAGTTCGAATGCCGTAGTCCTCGTTGAGCAGCTTGACTGAGCGGCGCGCAATCTCGAGCTTGCGCTGGCGAGTGATGGCTTGAGCCTGGTCTTTGTCTTCGTCGATGCAGCCGACTACGAGCGCCGCGCCATATTTGCGGGCGAGCGGCGTGACCCGCTCGAACTTATCAAGGCCGTCTTCGAGGTTGATCGAGTTGATGATCGACTTGCCCTGACAATAGGTGAGCGCGCGCTCGATCGCGACTGGATCGGTTGTGTCGATCATTGTCGGCGCTTTCACTACGCGGATCATTCTTTCGTAAAAGCGGTCGACGTCGTAAAGCTCTTCGCGGTCGGCATTTTGAAGATTGACGTCGCAGATCTGCGCGCCGCCTTTGACCTGTTGCCGCGCGATCTCGGCTGCTTCCTCGTACTTCTCGTCGGTAATCAGGCGCTTGAATTTTCGGGAGCCGACTTCGTTGGTTCGTTCGCCGACAATCAAGGGGCGCTGATCGTCGCTGGCTTCGACGAAGTCGATTCCCGAAAACAGACTGCGATGGTGCTTCACGGGAACACGCGGGCGTGCACCTTCGACCATCTGGGCGAGCGCGCGTATATGAGCCGGTGTCGTGCCGCAACAGCCTCCGACCAAATTAATCCAGCCGTGATCGACAAAGCGCTCAAGCGTCGTCGCCATGCTCTCGGGAGTTTCGAGATAGATGCCGTCTTCGTTGGGCAACCCCGCGTTGGGTATGCACGATACGCGAGTCTCGGCCAGTTCGGCGAGGCTGCGTATACGATCGGTCATGAACTCAGGTCCGGTCGCGCAGTTCAAACCGACCGACAACAGATCGGCGTGCATAACCGAAGTCGAGAACGATTCGACGGTCTGTCCGGCGAGCATCGTGCCCATCGCTTCGATCGTGCCCGAGACCATAACAGGGACTTTGAATCCGATTTCATCGAACAATCGCCAGATCCCGATGAGCGCGGCTTTGACATTGCGAGTGTCTTGCTGTGTTTCAACGATCAGAATGTCAGCGCCACCGGATACGAGTCCCGCGGCCTGATCGTGGAAGTTAACGATTAGTTTATCGAACGTGACTCCGCCTGTAACTGAGATGGCTTTTGTGGTTGGCCCCATTGAACCCGCGACGAATCGCGGCTTGTTCGAAGTCGAGTATTCGGCAGCGGCCTGGCGCGCCAGTCTTGCCGCTGTTTCATTCAGCTTGTGAACTTGATCTTGAAGCGCGTACTCGGCGAGGACAATCGGGGTGCCGCCAAACGTGTTCGTTTCGACGATGTCGGCGCCGACTTCGAGATAGCCTCGATGTATATCGAGCACCACGTCTGGACGTGTGATAACCAGGTTCTCATTGCAGCCCTCGAGCGACGCGCCGCCAAAGTCGCCAGCAGTCAGATGGCGGGCTTGAATAGCCGTGCCCATTGCGCCATCAAGCACCAGTATGCGCTCGGCGAGTAATTCTTCGAGTAGGTTTATGCGTTCCTGTCGCTCAGTCATCTTCAAAGGGTTGCTGTCTAGTCATTGGTAACAGCCGTTTCGCTAGCGATCAATGGGTACGAAATCCGTGCGAATCCGTCAAACCCGTGTCATCGGTGGTCTATGAGTTCGTAAGAATCGCATTGTCAGCGCAACATTGACCACGGATTACACTGATTGGACGGATTTGCGCGGATACGCGATTCAATCTCCAGGTGGCTTTTCTTCCGCTGCCTTTTTCACATCAGGCGGTTTCTCGTCCTTTTCGCTGACAGTCCCCAGCAACTTCTTAATCTCCGGTTTGCGCTCGCGAGCCACCGCCGCCATCGTCACGTATGCGTACTCAAACGCCGGCTGGTTCATCGCTTGAGCGCTGCTCACCAGATACTTGTAGCCGATGTCATCCTCGCTATCGACAAAGAAGCTCCCAATCGTTATCGAGTCGTTAGCCGCCAGCAGATACTTGTAGACCTCTTCCTTGTTTGCCACGTCCTTGACGCTTCCAAAATTGTAGATGTAGAAGCCGAGCAGATTCCTCCGCCGGTCATTCACCAACACGATCGTGACCTTGCCGCCTTTCGGCTCGGGGTAGTTAGACACGACCATATCCGGTGTGCTCTTGCTCTCATCCGCAGTGGACCCGATGCGTTGCAAGTACTGCTTGATACGATCGGCGAAAGTGAGCCTCGGAGCGGGCCGCGCCACTTTCGGCGGCGGCGTCTGGGCGGGATCAACCTGCTGCGCAAACAACTGTCCTGCAATCAATGCGAGCGCGATTG
This sequence comes from Acidobacteriota bacterium, assembly GCA_038040455.1. Taxonomy (GTDB): domain Bacteria; phylum Acidobacteriota; class Blastocatellia; order UBA7656; family UBA7656; genus Onstottus_A. The sequence continues at coordinate 124,430 of JBBPIH010000010.1, read as the reverse complement.
GCACAGCTGCGATTGGAATCTTAGTCATAGCACCTGCCTCAACCTGGGAGCGCGGGCGTCCCGCACGCACTTTGAGCGACCGCCCAGCCAAGCTCGCGCTCTCAGGCTTCACTCTTTGCGCATGTACTGTTCGAGTATTGGCGTGTACTCGTCAGCAATTCTCAGCAGTTCGGTCACGGCCACACGAAACGAATCGTAGCCGACTCCCGTTTCAGTCGTGAACGTAAAGCGCGCCCCGATGTCTCCTTGACCGTCCGCGAAGAACGCAGCGAATGCACGGTGATTGGCTTCCAGCAATCGCTGAAGCATCTTCTCTCGATCGGCCGAGCGCGCGAGTGTGAAGTACCGCCCGTTCAGCGTTGGATAGACCGTAAGGACCAGCGAATGCTCCTTTCGAATCTCAACATAAAGGTCGAGCCTCTCAGCGTGCTTGTTCTCGCTGCGCGGCACGACCAACGCCTCCCGATTCTTCGGATGAGGCACATAGCGCAGTCTCATCTTTTCGAGGTATCCGCGCAGCGTCTGCGTAGTAATCCCTTTCTGCTGCGCGCCGCTTGCCCCGACCGCAAGCACCACCGCTGCTAGAATCGGGATAACAATTCGCGTCTTCATATCCAAAAACAACTCCAAGCTAAACTCGTGCGACCCGTCTGAGCCACGGTGCGCGCCTTCTGCTCAAGCCTTCCAACCTATCATCGCCACCAAAGCCAATTCAAGCGACGAATCTCATCCGTCGATATACGGTTCGGGGTTCGGGGTTCGGGGTTCGGGGTTCGGGGTTAGGAACCCGGAACTGCGAACGCTCAACCCGGAACCAGGAACCCTGAACCCGGAACCCTGAACCGATTCCCTTTCACAGCACACTAAACACGTCCAACGCGTACCGCACCCTTCCGAACGGCGCGGACACTTGCACCCCTTGAACGATGTCTCTCACTTCGAGCAACGTCTCCCGCGCGATCGACAGCCCCTCCTCGCGAGCGGCATCCTTGTCCGTGATTCGCTCCATGCGCTTGAGCACCGACTTGGGCACCACTACACCAGGCACTTCATTAGCCAGAAACTCGGCGTTGCGATAAGACACAAGCGGCCAGATCCCCGCTATCACTGGAATGCGGCAATGCTCGATTCGCTTCAAAAAGTTCTCGAGCTGCTTCACGTCAAAGGTCGGCTGAGTGATTGCGAACTCAGCGCCGGCTTCTACTTTCCACTCGAACCGGCGCAGCTCATAGTCCATATCAACCGCGCACGGGTTTACCCCGACGCCGATAAAGAAAGACGTCGGACCGCCTATCGGGTTGCCACCGATGTCGAGCCCATTGTTGAGCCGATTCACCATGTTCACCAATCCTATCGAGTCGATGTCGAAGACAGCGGTCGCCTCCGGGTAAGGCCCCATCTTCGGCGGGTCTCCCGTAATGATCAAAAGGTTTCTCAAACCCAGGCCCGCAGCGCCCAACAAGTCGCTGGTCATTCCAAGAAGGTTCCTGTCGCGACAGCAGTAATGCACAACCGTCTCGATTCCAACCTGCTGCTCGATCAGAGTTGACACTGCCAGCACTCCCATCCGCGACTGAGCGCGTGGGCCGTCAGGAACATTGACCGCATCAACGCCGGCTTCCTTCAATACGCGGACCCCTTCGAGCATCTTCGACGGATCGCAGCCTTTGGGAGGAACGATCTCGACAGAGGTGACAAATTCGCCCGCACAAATCTTGTTGGCGAGCCGCGAGCGCTCGGCACGCGGGACCACTTTGACATCGGGTGGCTTCTCTTCAGGCACAAACACGCGTACGGTGGACCGGCCCGGCGAAAGCGCGGCGACCGCATTTGATATTTGCTTTATGTGCTCAGGCGTCGTGCCGCAGCATCCGCCGACGAACTTCGCGCCGGCTTGAATCAGCCGCTTGGCGTATTTGGCCATGTACTCGGGCGAAGCCATGTAGAACATTCGCCCATCGACCTGACGAGGCAGCCCGCCGTTGGGTTGAGCCGCCAGCTTACGTTTGGTGACCGCTCGCATCTTCTCGATGGCTTCGAGCATCGTGTGCGGCCCGACCGAACAGTTCAGTCCGATGACATCGGCGCCCCACTCGTCGAGCTGCCTGGTGAAAGTTTCCGGCGCTGTGCCGTAGCTGGTGTTGCCATCGGTCTGAATAGTCATCTGCGCGACGACGGGCAGATCGCATAATGAGCGGATAGCAAGAAGCGCTTGTTGAATCTCGGCGGCGTCGGAGAAGGTTTCGAGCACGAACAGATCGACGCCGCCTTCCAGCAGCGCTTCGGCGTGCTGACGAAAGATGTCCTGTGCCTCTTCTGCTGAAGTCGCGCCATAAGGCTCGATGCGAATGCCTAGCGGCCCAATCGCACCGGCTACGAAGGCTCGTTCGCCGGCGGCCTCGCGCGCGATCCGAGCGCCTGAGTGGTTGATCTCATAGGCCTTATCCTCGAGACCATAGCCGGCAAGCTTGACGCGATTCGCGCCGTAGGTGTTCGTTTCGATAACATCGGCGCCCGCTTTGACATAATCGCGTTGAACGGCGAGCACGAGATCGCGGCTCGCCAGGTTCAACTCATCGTAGCAGCGATTGATGTACACGCCACGCTGATAGAGCATAGTGCCCATCGCGCCGTCGAAGACGTAGACCCGGTCATCGGTGACTGCATTGCGAAAATCTTTCATAAACTCCTGGTTTAGAGTCCTGAGTTCAGAGTACCGCCTTCAGGCGGAAACTTGATCAGGAACCCGGCCAGCTAAAGCCGGTACTCTAAACCACTCCCAAAAAGCAAAAGCCCCGCGCTAAACTTGCGCGGGGCTGAATCCGACTGTTTAGCAGTTTTTTACGTGGAGCAATTTGCTTAAATCGCCACGATCAAATTGTCAACGAGCGCAAGAATACACCTTCGCGGCTGCAAGAGTCAATCGCTATCACTTTCCTTGTTCCGGCGACGCACAAATAGCCAACGCGGATGTCTTGACGGTGCGCTCTCATTTTGTGAGCATACAATCTAGGAGAAGGATTGCGCATAGTCAGCCGAAAGGCTTTGAGGAAATTCTGGGAGAAACACCCGGACGCTGAGATTCCGTTACAGTCGTGGTACCACAGAACGAAGCAAGCCCGCTGGGACAGTCTGGTCGATACCAAGCTTGATTTCCCTCATGCGGACCTGGTCGGCGTATGCACAGTCTTCAACATCAAAGGGAATCACTATCGGTTAATTGCAAAGATTAACTTCAGGCATAAGAAGGTGTTCATAAGGGACGTGCTAACTCACGGAGAGTACAACAAGGACAGGTGGAAGAATGACTGCGGTTGCTAACACTGGAATAGATCCCAGAAAATACGGCAGGCTCCTTGCGAAGACTCTGCCGCAAGCGATCGGGACAGAGAAAGAGAACGAGCGGATGCTGGCTGAAGTTGACAGGCTGATGTCGAAGGCCGAAGAGAAGCTCACGCCCGAAGAGAATGCCCTCCTCGAGCTTCTGTGTGCTCTGATCGAAAGGTTCGAGGAAGAGCACTATCCAATTCCTGAAGCGCCGCCGCACTCAATCATTCAAACGTTGATGCAAGAAAGAGGACTGCGCCAGCGCGATCTTGTGCCGGTGTTACGTTCGAGAGGGGCGACATCCGAAGTCGTAAGGGGAAAGCGCAGACCAAGTAAGGCTCAGGCGAAGGCCCTCGCGAAGTTTTTCTCTGTATCGCCCGAGTTGTTCATTTGAGTCAATCTGCCTGGAGCCGACAACTCACCGCTGTTGTAGCGGTCCTCTCCGCATGCTAGATTCAGCCTTGGCCAATGAGTACGGAAACCAAAGATGATCAGGAATCGACGAGTCGGTCTTTGACCGGCGGTAAGGACGAGACCCCGGCCATCCCTCCGGATTGGCTCGCGGAGTTCGAGGCGGCGGCTCGCCGTCCGCTCGAAGTCAGAATGCGCTACAGTTTCATTCACACCTACAAGCCTGTGATGGATGACGCAAAGTACCGCTCCTTCGACACCATGGAAGACTATCGTCGTTGGTGCGAAGAGAATCTTCCATCCTGGTTAGGCTATGGCCGCGTTTGAATATCGACAGGCACAAGAAATACGAGACGCTTTTCTCCGCCACGGCGTGCGATACCTCTTTATCGGAAAGTCCGGCGCTATCCTCTTGGGATTTTCAGACACCACGCAGGATGCAGATGTCTTCCCGGAGCGCTCGCCGGAGAATGGTCGCGCGCTGGTAACGGCTCTCGGTGAGTTAGGGTTTGAATTGACCGGAGCGCAGGCAGCGGAGATCGAGCGCGGGAAGGACTTCGTTCAGTTGAAGAACGGACCCTTCGACCTCGACTTGATCTTCGCTCCCGACGGAATCGAGCGATTTGACGACGCCTGGCAGCGGCACATCGATGTCGAAGGCTTCCCAGTGTGCCATCCCGACGACATCATCGCCAGCAAGGCGGCTGCGAACCGTCAACGCGATCGAGAGGCACTGCCCCGGCTGAGAGCTTTTCGCGAGTACTGGGTGCAAAACAGGAAGCCGTAGCGTCGCGCAAAAGACCGCATCACGGCGGATCAAGCGAACACCTCCGCGTCAACCTCAGCAAAGAATTCATCGTGCAGCAAGCGAACGACTCGATCGACTTCGGTCTCATCAATCACAAAGGTCAGATTTATCTCAGACGCGCCCTGGCTGATCATGTTCACGTTGGTGCTCTCGATTGCGTTGAACAGCCGGGCTGCGACTCCCGAAGTGAACTTCAAGTTGTCGCCGACGACGCACACTATCGCCTTCTCTCGTTCTACAATTACCTCCCCGATTCCACTCAAGTCGCGTTTGATCGCGTCCAACCTCTGTGTGTTGTCCAAAGTCATAGACACAGAAACCTCCGAGGTCGTCACCACGTCGACCGAAGTCTGATGACGGTCGAACACTTCAAAGATCGTGCGCAAGAATCCGTAGGCCAGCAGCATACGCGTCGAGCTGACGTTGACGATCGTAACGCCTCGCTTGAACGCGATCGACTTGATCAGGTTGCGGGATTGCCGAGGCGTCGCGATTATCAGCGTGCCTTCGCACGACGGATTTTGAGTGTTATAGATGTGCACAGGTATTCCTCGCTCGACGGCGGGCAGAACGGTGCTCGGATGCAGTACCTTCGCGCCAAAGTACGAAAGCTCCGACGCCTCCGCGAACGAAATCACGCGAATCCTTCTTGCATCAGGAACGACTCGCGGGTCTGCCGTCATCAAGCCGTCAACATCGGTCCATATCTCAATCGCTTCTACTCCAAGCGCCGCGCCGATCAAAGCTGCTGAGTAGTCCGATCCGCCCCGCCCAATCGTGGTCGTCACGCCGTCGGGCGTCGAACCAATGAAGCCCTGGGCAACTGGCACGTATGCCGAGTTGATTATCGGCAGCAGCACATCGCCCGCACGACGGAGAGTCTCCGGTAAGTCCGGCGCGGCCCTGATGAAGTGGTCGTCCGTGATGATGAAGCGCCGCGAGTCTACAAGCTCGGCCGGTATTCCGCGCGAACGAAATGCAGCCGCGACGATCACCGACGACAGCCGTTCGCCGAACGAGACGATCGCATCCTCGCTGCGGGCAGTGAGCTCGCCCAGGGTGGCGACCGAACGCGCGAGATTCTCGAGCTCTGCGAATTGATTCTGAATTTCGAGCTCGACGCCGTGTAACGAATAGGCGCCGGACTCAGGTTCAGGGGATCGTTCGAGTAGTTCTCGGGCCGTAGCTAAGTGCCGCCTTCGAAGCTCGGCGATCTCTGCCACTGCCTGGTCACGCCGGCGCTCCTTTGCCGACTTAGCTATGCGAACCAGTGAGTCAGTTACGCGAGCCATCGCCGACACGACGACAACAGGCGCTCGGTCCACACGGCCGGCGACGATCTCGGCCACCGTATTGATAGCGGCCGCGTCCTGAACGGACGTGCCGCCGAATTTCATCACGATCATTATGCGGTTCCTGGTTCAGGGTTCAGGGTTCCGAGTTCAGGGTTCGAACACAGGCTTGGTCAGCAAACTAACCCTGAACCACGAACCCGAAACCCGGAACCGACTTTATCCGCATAGCACCGACCCACCATTTACGTTGAGCACCTCGCCCGTTATGTGTCGAGCGAGATCCGAAGCCAAAAAGAGGATTGGCCCCGCTACGTCGTCGGCCGTCGCCACGCGCCTCAGTGGAATGCCGGCAACGATCTTCTCCAGCTCTCGCGCCTTTCGCAACGGGTCCGCCGACATGTCCGTATCGACCCAACCGGGCGCAACACAGTTCACGTTTATACCATATGGCCCAAGCTCGCTCGCCAGCGATTTCGTCAAGGAGATTATCCCACCCTTCGACGCAGCATAGTGCGAATGGAGCGCCTCGCCTCGCTGACCGGCGGTTGATGAAACGGTGATGATGCAGCCCGACCTCTGTGGCTTCATGAACTTCGCCGCAAAATGGCAACAGGCGTACACGCCACTGAGATTGACGTCGATCGTTTCTCGCCACTTGCTCTCGTCAAGCTCATCCACTGCATCGCCGGTCCATATGCCTGCGTTTGCTATAACGATGTCCACCCGTCCGAATTCATCAAGCGTGCGCTGAAACAACGCGCGAACGTCGTCAAAGCGCGAAACGTCCGCTTGAATCGCAACAGCGCGGACGCCGAGCGTTCGAGCATGCGCGGCCACGTTTGAAGCTTCGGCTTCGTGTTTGAAATAATTCAGCGCGATATGGGCACCTTGTTCCGCGAACCGGATGGCAGTCGCCGCGCCTATGCCTCTTGACGCGCCGCTGATCAGCGCCACTCTTCCGTTTAAATTTGTCATCGATGTCACCTATGATGAGTGTTAGTAGTCCTGCCTTCAGGCAGAAGTTTGTATTCCTCTAACCCTTTAGTGCTGCTTAGTGTCTTCGTGTCTTGGTGGCAAGAATTCCGCCACAAAGGCACCAAGACACAAAGTCGCACGAAGACTTAGGCTTCCGAACGTCCGCCTGAAGGCCGGACTACGAACTCTTCTCTGCTGTTTAGGTCGCTGCTTATCCTCCGGCGATCGCCAGGATGATCGAAAGCTCGGCGCCATCGGGAACTCGCGTCGACAGGTTATCCAAAAACCGTATATCTTCGCCGTTGACGTAGATGTTAATAAAGCGCCGCAGCTTGTCGTCGTCCTCGCACACGCGCGAACGAAAGCCCGGGTAAGACTGGTCCACGTGCGAGATAATCTCTAGCACCGTTCCGGGTTCGACCTCTACAACATCGGCATCGCGCGTGACCCTGCGCAACGCGGTCGGTATGGTTAGTTTGAGTGACATTGGCTTTCTCCTTTCGTTGGGTTTCTTCTCCATCAAACCGTGGCGGCGAGTCCTGAGATCACTCGCTCGAACTGAGCGATCTTCGGCTCAATCACCGTCGGCGGCGCAAGCGCTACAGCTTCCGGCGTCTTCAGCCCGTTGCCAGTGATGGCAATGACAGTTAGATCATGCGCCTCGATTCGACCTTGCTCGATGAGCTTCTTCGCCACTGCGACAGTCACGCCGCCAGCAGTCTCAGTGAATATGCCTTCGGTCTCTGCGAGCAGCTTTATGCCGGCAATGATCTCTTCGTCAGTGACGTCTTCGGACCAGCCGCCACTTTCCGCGATCAGTCCCGCTGCGTGATAGCCATCGGCCGGGTTGCCTATCGCAAGCGACTTCGCGATGGTCGACGGTTTGACAGGCTTAATGTCGCGCGAGCCGCGTTTAACTGCGGCTGCTATGGGATTGCAGCCCGCGGCTTGCGCTCCGTAGAGTCGGGTGCGAGCTTCTTCTTCAAGCAGGCCGAGACGCTTGAGTTCTTTGAGCCCTTTGTGGATCTTCGTAATCAACGAACCCCCAGCCATCGGTACGACCACCGCTGCAGGTACGCGCCAGCCAAGTTGTTCCGCTATCTCATAGCCGAAAGTCTTCGAGCCTTCGCCGTAGAACGGCCTGAGATTCACGTTCACCAATCCCCACGGATATCGCTCCGCGACCTCGGTGCACAGCCGATTCACATCGTCGTAGTTGCCGCGCACCGCAATGACTCGAGCGCCATAGATCGAAGTCGCGATTACCTTGTTAGGCTCCAGGCTTTCGGGAATCAGAATGTACGCGGGCAGTCCGGCCGCCGCAGCATTTGCCGCCACCGAATTAGCCAGGTTACCGGTCGAAGCGCAGCCGACAGCCTCCAGTCCGAACTCCAGCGCCTTATTGATGGCGACCGCAGTCACGCGGTCCTTGAATGAAAGCGTCGGAGAATTGACGCTGTCGTTCTTGATGTACAGCTCTCGAATGCCCAACACCCGCGCCAGCCGCTCGGCGCGAACGAGCGGAGTCCCTCCGCTGGCAAGGCCGACGGTTGGTTCGCCATCGATTGGCAATAGCTCTCGATAGCGCCAAAGGTTCTTCGAACGCGAAGCGATCACTTCGCGCGATATCACGCGAGATATCGCCTCATAGTCGTAATCAACCTCGAGCGGCCCAAAACAATCTTCGCACCCAGCCACTGGTTGTTTTGGATACTCGCGCCCGCACTCTCGGCATTTCAGTCCGTTGACGAAACTCATAGCTAGCCTCCGTATCTGGTTTCTGGTTTCTGGTTTCGAAGTGGCGCAGACTTTAGTCTGTGTCTGGTGATTGCTCCTGTAGCGGAGTTACCCGACACAGACTAAAGTCTGCGCCACTTCGAAACCAGAGACTATTCGTTCGGCGACACAAAAAAAGCCCCGCGCTAACATAGCGCGAGGCTTTCAAATCACTCTGGGCTGTTTAGCAGTTTTTTACGTGGAGCAAGTCACCTGAAATCGCCACGTCTCTGAATTGTTAAAGAACACGCAAAAAGCCCGCGCTAAACAGCGCGGGCTTTTTAGATCTCCCTTGCGGTTTAGCACATATTTTACGTGGAGCAATTTGCGTTAAATCACCACGCCCTATCCAGCGGCCGCAGAATACACTGGCCAGCTTTCGCATGTCAACAAAATTCTTCTTAAAAATTCTTCTAGTGAACAGATGGTCCCAGTCCTCTTCCAACCACACGTCCAAAAAGTTTTTGACCTCGCGACTATAGAAAGAGTATATCTATGGACCTGAAGTTGGATCTCTAAAGGCTTATGAAAAGCTCGATACGCGATTTCTATTGCATCTGTTGTAGCGCGCCACGGACGCGCACGCGTAGAGCCTTTAGTGGAGGTCCATCCTGATCGGACTTGAGACATAAGCTCAAAGACGAGCCTTAAGCTCACTTAGAGTTGCGGAAAAATCCACTATCGGCTCAGCCGGTGGTGGGTTTTTCTTTTATGCGCGGTGCTTGAGTAAGCGATGGACGAAGTGGCAAAAGCTTCAGGCAAGATTTACTTGATTGGCGCGGGGCCGGGCGATCCCAAGCTGCTCACGATCAAAGCGGCGGAAGCGATCGGCGCGAGCGATGTGATCGTCTACGATTACCTTGTCAATCCCGAAGTGCTCGCGCACTCGCGCCGAAATGCGGAGGTGATCGACGCAGGCAAACGCGCGGGCCAGCCCTCGACCTCCCAAGCTCACATTGTGCAGTACAAACAAGAGGAACTGCGTTTTAGCAACGCAGCGGTCGACATTGCAGGAACACTGATGCTGCCTACCACGAAAGGCCCGCATCCGGCTGTGATCTTCGTTCCTAGTTCTGGGGTCGCTACTCGCGATAGCTCACGATTTCTCGCTGATCTTTTTGCTCGCCGAGGCATAGCGGCCTTTATTTATGACAAACGCGGCGCCGGTGGTTCGACAGGAGATTGGCTCCAAGCCTCTTTCGATGATTTGGCGGCGGATTCGCTGGCTGCCATACGGGTTCTTAAGAACCGCAAGGATATTAATCCAAGGCAGATCGGATTGAGAGGTCAGAGTCAGGGAGCACGGGTTGCGGCGATCACTGCCTCTCGCTCAAAGGATATAGCCTTCGTCATTCTCGTGGCACCCGGCAAGCTTAACCCGGAGCAGCAAGAACTGCGCAGGGTAGAATATGAAATGCGTCGAGACGGGTTTTCTGAGGGCGATATTCGCGAAGCACTCATGTTGATGAGAATGAAATTCCGTTTTGCGCGTACCGGCAATGAATGGGATGAATACAAAGCCGCAGTTGAAAAAGCTAGAGATATGAAGTGGTTTTCTTATGCACTGGCACCGTTTTCAAAGGATGACCCGAGCTTTCGGTTTTGGCGGTTGGTCAACGATTACGAGCCTGTGAAAGCCTGGGAGAAGGTGAGGCCCCCAGTTCTGGCAATCTTAGGAGAACTGGATACAAACACACCGGTTTCAGAAACTGCAGCAATAATGAAAGAAGCCCTGAAACAGGCGGGAAACAAGATTTTTTTCATTGAAGTCCTGCCCAGAGCAGAGCACACTCTGTTTGTCAGGCAAGAAAAAGGCGGTCAATGGAAGTGGCCTCGCTTCGCCAACGGGTACGTGGAGTGGCAAAATAACTGGCTCCTGCAGCGGGTGACCCTGGGCAAGTGAGCCTGACCGGCATGAGCTCGCCGCGCCCGGCAACACCGAGTCGTCTTGACCATTACCCAGGTAGCGGCGCAGATACGTGCTCGTGAACGATCAGCCACTTGCCGCCGCGCTTCTCCCAGATCGCCGTGTGGCGACAGTCAACCTCCATCGCTCCGCCTGCCTTTGGCTTCGCTGAAAGATGAAATGTGACCGTCGTCCAGACGATGTTCCCACGCTGGGTTATCTTGAGATCATCGTTGGGAGTCAACTTGCCGCTAGTCATTGTCTCTGTAAAAGCCTTAATCACGCCAGCCTTGTACTCGGCCCAGGCGTTGTACTTGAGTGGCGCCACGTCGTAGAAAATAAGGTCAGCATCTTTGGCGTAATACTTCGCCGCATTGTCGGGATTGAGCGTGCTCCACGCCGTGTAGTACTGTTCGATCATTGTCTTGAATTCGGCTTCCAGAGCCGTTTTCGCGGGCGCCTTCTTCTCCTGAGCCGACGAAGCAATTGCCATAAGCAGCGGCAGACAGCTCGTCAATACCAGCCTGAACAGCGTCTTTGTCTCCATCAGTTTTTCCTCCATGTGTTGTTTAGAAGACAGTCTACGAGATAAATCAAGCCACCGGATTCCCGAGAGATGCTGGTGACTTCAATCTTCCTGTCCAATTATATCGAGCCGATGTTGAACCGTCCATCGTGGTTTCTTGACACGGTATACCCGCTTTGCTAGATTCGGCTCTTAAGGCGACTCACCTGTATACTACGATGCGCGACCGGCTTTTATGAATAGGAAAGACCTGTACTTCTTAGGCGTCGCCGTTGGCATTCTCGCCTTGTTCACCGTCCTCTGGGCCATCCGCCGTGAGCCACCCGCGATGACCACGCGAGCCGAACACGTCGGGATAACTCGTACTACTACGCGCGAGACTTGTTGGGGTTGTCACACGCCTGATTCGAAGATCTGGGAGCGCCATCCCAATAAAGGAAAGCCAACCGACCGGGACAAGACCACGCCTTGCTCCGCATGTCACAAACTACCCGAGCCTCATGTCGCGGCTGCGTCCTTTCGCAGATCGAACAAGAGGGAGGTGAAACTCATATGGCAAAGCCTGCAGCCAAGGTAAGAGAGGCATATCACAACTATATTGGTGGAGAATGGGTAGCGCCGAAGTCCGGCTACATCGAGAATCGCAACCCGGCTGACACTCGCGAACTTGTGGGCCGCTTTCCAGCTTCAACCGCCGAAGACGTGGATCGCGCCGTCAACGTCGCCGCCGAAGCTTTTCAGAAGTGGCGAAAGGTGCCCGCGCCTCGCCGCGCCGAGATCCTTTTCAAAGCAGGCGAAATACTTATCCAGCGCAAGGAAGAATGCGCGCGCGATATGACGCGCGAAATGGGCAAGGTCCTGAAAGAGACCCAAGGCGATGTGCAGGAAGCCATCGATATGACTTACTTCATCGCCGGCGAAGGGCGACGGCTTCACGGCTACACTACCAAGGCCGAGCTTCCGAACAAGTATGCGATGTGCTCGCGGGAACCGATTGGGGTCTGCGGACTTATCACTCCCTGGAACTTCCCGATGGCGATCCCGTCTTGGAAGATACTTCCTGCTCTCGTGTGCGGCAATACCGTTGTCATTAAGCCGGCCGAAGATACTCCGCTCTCGACTTACAACCTGGTATCGGCGCTGTCTGAAGCCGGAATACCTCCCGGCGTGCTCAACATTGTGGCGGGCCGGGGTGTTGAAGTAGGGAAAGCGCTGCTCGAACATTCAACCCCTCGACTGGTTTCATTCACCGGATCAACCGAAGTCGGCCGCATCGTCGGGCAGGCGTGCGCCGCTACCGATAAGATCTGCTCGCTCGAAATGGGTGGCAAAAACGTGATCATGATCATGGAAGACGCCGACCTCGATCTGGCTCTCGAAGGGGTGTTGTGGGGTGCGTTCGGAACTACTGGTCAGCGTTGTACCGCAACGTCGCGTGTTGTCGTTCATCGAAAGGTCGCGAAGAAGTTCACGAACATGCTTGTTGATCGGGCGAAACGCTTGCGGCTGGGGCCGGGACTCAACGAAAAGACCGACGTCGGCCCCGTGATCAACAAAGAAGCGATGGAAAAGATTCTTGAATACATCGAGATCGGCCGTCGCGAAGACAAGGCGAAGTTGATGTGCGGGGGCCACCGTGCCGAAAAAGGCGATCTCAAGTACGGCTTTTTCATCGAGCCGACCGTGTTCTCGGAAGTAGATCCGAAGAAGCGCATCGCACAAGAAGAGATCTTCGGCCCCGTGCTTTCAGTGATCGAATGCCGCGATCTTGATCACGCGATTGAGATCGCCAACGGCGTGAAGTATGGTCTATCCGCTTCGATCTATACCCGGGACACAAACCGCGCTTTCCACGCCATGGAAGATGTGCAGACCGGAATCTTCTACGTGAACGCCTCGACGATAGGCGCTGAAGTACATCTGCCGTTCGGGGGCACTAAGTCAACCGGCAACGGGCATCGCGAAGGCGGTACGCAGGTGCTGGACATCTTCTCCGAGTGGAAAGCAGTGTACGTTGATTACTCGGGTAAGCTTCAACGCGCCCAGATAGACTAGAAGACGTCCGTAGTCCGTAGTCCGTAGCAGAGTTGTTGAGCGCGTGCGACTCTTTCCATCGAAAGACCACGGACCACGGACCACGGACTACGGACCACGGACCACGGACTACCAAGCAGGAGATCTATGATTGTTGGCCTACCAAAGGAAGTAAAAGACAACGAGTATCGAGTGGGTCTGGTGCCGGCCGGTGTGAAAGCGTTGACGGGGAGCGGCCACAGTGTGCTGGTGGAGGCCAAAGCAGGCGACGGCTTGGGCATAACTGACGATGAATACATAAACGCAGGCGCTGAGATCGTAAGCTCGGCCGAGGAGGTTTGGTCTCGTGCCGAAATGGTAGTCAAAGTCAAAGAACCCATAGCATCGGAGTACAGATTCCTTCGCGAAGGACTGATACTGTTTACATACCTGCACCTGGCACCCGCTCGGGAGCTGACTCGGGCATTGCTGGACGGCGGCGTAACGGGCGTCGCTTATGAGACGATTACCGATGACCAGGGTCATCTGCCGCTGCTCACTCCGATGAGCGAAGTCGCGGGTCGAATGTCGATACAAGTCGGCGCTACTTATCTCGAAAAGATTAACGGCGGCCGGGGAGTCTTATTGGGCGGCGTGCCCGGCGTCGCTCCTGGACGCGTGACGATAATCGGTGGCGGAGTCGTCGGAATCAACGCCGCGAAGATCGCCGTTGGTTTCGGCGCTTCAGTGACTATCATCGACAGAGACCTCGAACGCCTGCGCTTTCTGGACGACATATTTGGGAGCCGGATTCGCACTCTCGCTTCTAATCCGTACATGATCGCCGAATCAGTCGCGGCCTCCGACCTGGTCATCGGCGCTGTACTGGTGCCCGGAGCGGCTGCTCCGAAGCTGGTGACGCGCGAAATGTTACGCGATATGCCCCGCGGCTCGGTAATCGTCGACGTCGCAGTCGACCAGGGCGGCTGCATAGAGACTACAAAACCGACCACGCACAGCCAGCCGACTTACTACGTCGAAAACGTTCTTCATTATGGCGTGACGAATATGCCGGGCGCTGTTCCTCGTACGTCCACCTTCGCGTTGACTAACGCAACGCTGCCGCTGGCCTTGAGGCTCGCGAAGTATGGGGTGGTGGAAGCAATCAAGAGAGACCCTCACCTGAAGCACGGGGTCAACACGTACAAGGGCAAAGTAACTTACGAAGCGGTCGCTTTGGATCAAGGGCTCGAGTACACGCCGATTGACAAACTGATATGAGGTCAAGGCGACATTGCTCTGGCAAGGTTGTTAGCGGCTGATTCGCACGGCACTCTTAATGCCAGGCAAGATCGAGAGCTGCTTCGTTCTTTGGGGTCACTTTTCCCAACTTGAGATTAGCTTCCCAACTCGCAATGTGCCTGCCATCTGAATCCGAATAGCTGAACTCGACGCTCATTGAAGCGTCCAGCTCGGGCAAGCGTGCGGCGCGCCAGCCTTCTATGGTTAGCGCCTCACCATTGCCCTTGCGATGATAAACGGTGGTGGACAGGTACTGCTGCACGGTGAAGTTTTCTTTTCGCGAGCTGCTCTCCTTCACCAGCCTGATAGCTTTTTGAGTTTCCGGCTGAAGGCGCTCATGCACGAGCACGACTGCGTCCACGGTGACGATGAAGACCGGCACAAGAATGAACACCAGCTTAGGCCAATCGGTTGGTAGTCGGATCATTTACTCAAGGCGCTTTGGCGTTACCTATGCTCGCGAATCAGCGAGCCACAGCGCGGGCAATCTTCATCGAGGCCGTCGATGGAAACCCTGAAACCACACTCAGAACAGGGGCGTAGGCTCACGCGTCTTTCGATCATCACATACGCAAGCACCACGCCGGCCCAGATTAGTATCGCAACCAGAATCCCCATGGCTCGCCGGCATCAACTGCCGCCTCTCAAAAACTTCTGCCCCGCTGAGTAATTGAAGAACGCTGCCAGTAAGAAGACCACCGCCGACCCCGCGGTCACCACCAGCAGAGGCGATCGGTTCGATTGAAATGCATCGACGCTCAAATAGACGAAGATCAATGCCAGCAGCACGCAAACGATTGCGTTTCTCCGGTAAGCGTAGCTTGTTCTCTGGGCGGCTGTCCTGTTGCGTCTGATGAGTTCGTTTAGAGCAGTGACTTCCTGTTCGCAGGGGCCCACGCAAGCGACGCCGTTCCCGACATCCACCGCGCAGGCATGGCAAAGAGCCTTGTTGCAGTTCTTGCAAATCGCAACCGCATCGGCGCCCTCGTGGTTGTAACACTTCATAGGGGGTAGCACAGACACGTTATTACTACGCGTTCGCGCGAGCCCCCGTCATCCGGAGGCTCTCGTTAAGCTGGGCGTCGCGCCGGACGCGCCATATCTTGCTGTCGAGATAATAGTGGGTGAATGCGCCGCCCCAGATGAATGCCATCCAGAAGCTGTCCGGCTTCACGATCGTATAATGAGGGATGTGATACAGCGCGCCAAAGACAAGCGCAAAGCCGATGTAGCTCCACACGTTCTTGCTTATGATCGAAGCGGCGCCGTACTTCTTTGATTTGTCGCGGCCGTATTTGTTCTGGTTGTGAAACCAGATGATCCGATGGTACTGGATGTTGTGATAGATCGTCAGGGTCGCAACTGCCGCCAGCGCCGCAGCCGAAGGCGGCTGCACGGGCTCAAGCAGCCTTAGAACAATCCAATGCATAGGCACAGCAGCAGCCAGCAGCAGCAGCTTCGGACCATTCACGGCTTGTCTCGCATAGAGTCTCTGAGCCTGGCGCCCGACAAACAATATCAGCGAAAACACAAAGGCCGAGAATACCAGCGTCTCAAACCACCATACCGATCCGGACTGTGCTGAAAGTCCCATCCCCTCCACTCGCTCCTTTGCCGCATAGCTGTGAGTCAAGAATCGAACGAAGGGATAGGTCATGCCCAGCAGAATAAAAGCACGGTCGATCAAGTTGTCGATCTCGGCCAGATCGTTGTTCTTCTTCTTGTACAAAATCATGAAGCCATAGTGTTGCTTTACCAGGTGGTAGTAAGCCCACATCGACGCCAGGAAGAAAAACACAGGTCCCCATGCATCGGTGCCAAATACCCTGGCTTGTCCCGCGAGCACCATCGCAGGCCCGACGAGAAACAGCAAAAGAGTTCCGTAATAAAGCTTCGCGCGCTTTCGACGTTCCTCGTTATCTGCGTAAGTTCTCGAGATGGTTCCGAAGACGTGCGGTCCGTCAAACCCCAGAGCCCAAATCCAGGTCATGATCATAACCGACAGGCCGAGTTTGACCAGGATGAGGTTAGCGGCAAGGAAAGCGTAGCTGGTGACGACGCTACCGATGAACCATATCAGATCGTCCTTCTGATTGATTATCCAACCGATAGAGAGCGCACCCTGCTTGCCTTGGGAAACCGCTACCGCCGTCGCTTGCATATTCTTTTCTCCTCGACTTACGACTTGACGACTTCTCACAGCTCGCCTACTCGCGAGTGGGACCGTCTTAATCGTTCTGAGAATCGACAGACACTGCAACTTCGACCTTAAGCGCGCCTAGTTTACCACAACCGTCCGAGCGGCCAAATCTGGTTTCTCAAGTCGCGAGGGGATGGGTTAGTTCACACTGACGGCGCCGTCTAGTGATGCTAGCGAATTCGGGTATAATGGGGTTCCATGAGTATCGCACTTCGACCAACAGAGTCCAATCCTTTCATCCTCCATTTCGGACCGGTGTTGAGAAGACTGAGCGACCAGGACTTCTTCGAGTTCTGTCAGGCCAATCGAGACTGGCGCATCGAGCGCACCAGCAACGGAGACCTCATCATCATGCCACCAACCGGAGGGGAAACCGGAAGGGGCAATTTCGACTTGACCGCTGCCTTTAGCCTTTGGGCGAAAGCAGATGGGACGGGAGTGGGATTCGACTCATCGACGGGCTTCACGCTACCGAACGGCGCTGCCCGCTCGCCCGATCTCGCCTGGGTCAGGCTCTCGCGCTGGAATGTGCTGACCGATAACGAGCGTGAAAAATTCCCGCCGTTGTGTCCCGATTTTGTGGTCGAGCTTCGGTCTCCGTCGGATTCGATGGCGCACGTGCAGGAGAAGATGCAGGAATACATCGACAACGGCGCCGAGCTCGGCTTTCTAATCGATCCTGTCGAAAAGAAAGTCTACGTCTACCGGCTACAGACTCGGGTTGAGTGCCTGGATAACCCCGCTACAATATCGGGCGAGCCGCTGCTTCGCGGATTCACGCTTGACCTTCGTGAACTTTGGAAGTGAGTTGTCGCTTCAATCCGGCTGCGCGCGCAAACGCATCCAGTGCGGACGCATATTGCTTCTGATCAAACAGGGCAATACCGTAGTTATTCCATCGTTCCAATCTGGTATCGTGCTCTTGCTGGCAGCATAAGCAGGAGTCCTGCTCTCGCCAATATGCAAAACGCATTCACTCGATGCCATCGTCACAATCGGATAGTCAATCGAGCGCCCCAGCGCGTAGTCACTGTAAACACGCGTGAAACGTCGATAGCGAGTGTTCCTGCCCGAAGTGATTGATGTCGCTTGAGACGCTCCTCAGTGAAGAGATCAGGCTCAAGAGTGCGGAGCGGGGCGTCAGCAATTGTACGGCGGCCTTGAAGCCCGGCTGCTTGAAGCGCATGGCTGGCGGTTTTAGAAACACCTTGTGTCCTTGCGGCCGGCTGGAAACGCACCACCTGGACAGCGCCAAGTAGGGCAAAGATCGCGTGGTTTAAAGACACTGATGGGAATACGCTTTCCTTGACGCAGTTCCAAATAGCAAACGGCCAAGACAAACCGCGCTTGGGACGAACGTGGCCGAACATTGTCTGCTGCGCGGCCCGGCGAACGTGGCCGTTTTACAATACCTCGCGGCGGAGTTGTGGAAACACCCGGGACACCTTGCTTAGCAGGTAGTCGCCATACGTCCCGCTGAAGTCGTGAACGCTCGCTCGATCCCATCGGTTGTCCCTGTCCTCGTCAACCGGCATATTCACCGCGATCGGCTTCACTTCTGCATTAAAGTTCGGATCAAAGAAAAACGGAAAAGCCAGCCGGTCGTGTTCTGACGGGCTCCGGACGCAGTGAGCCGTGGAGCGGTAGAGACCCCCAGTCATTCGGTCGAGCATATCCCCGATATTGCAGACGAACGAGCCCGGGACGGGTTTCGCCTCAACCCACCCCGACTTCGACTTCACCTGCAAGCCCCCCGTTTGGTCCTGCTTGAGAATCGTCAGCAGCCCATAGTCAGTGTGCTCGCCCACTCCCCAGCTCTGCTCTCCGGAGATCAGCGCCGAATTCGCAGGGTAGTTGAAGATGCGGAACAGAATCAGAGGATCACCCGTGTAGCGCTCTGCGAAATAGGACTCGTTCAAGCCAAGACTAAGCGCGATGCCCGCCATAAGCGTGTGTCCAAGCCTGGTCATCGCGGCCATATATGCGAGAACCGTTTCGCGAAAAAGAGGGACGTTCTTCGGAAAGAGATTAGCTCCGTGCATCGGCGTCCCAGACTTCACGAGAGGATTGTCCTCATCCAACTCGGCGCCGAAGTATAAGCCTTCTTTGAGATCAGGCTTGCCCGAAGTCAACTCCCCGCCGACGGGAAAATAACCGCGCCAGGCTCTGCCCCCTTTCTCCATGCGAATGTCGAGCTTCTCATTCGGATCCTGGTCGAAAAATCTGCGGCTCAGATTCTCCAACCGCTTCTGGAGGCGCTCATCAATGCCGTGCCCAACGATGTAGAAGAAACCAGACTCGCGGGAAGCGCGCGCGATTTGATCGGCGGCGCTAAGTCGCTCAGGAGCGCCTTTCACCAACGCACTAATGTCTATGATGGGAAGTCTAGAGAAGTCGCCAGCCATCGCGCTTCAAGCGTACAAGCCGCGGTTCGGCATTGTCACGCGGGCGGTGCCAGGGGTGCGCCCAAGCCTCGCGCATCGTGCCGCGCCAACGCGGCTAATCTAGAAGCTGCCTTCGTCAGCCGAGGGACCGTAGATCGAAGGCACCGGCACATCGTTGAGGCGCAAGTAGACCCCGAGCTGAGCCCGATGATGCACATTATGATTCATCACGAAGCTTCGCAGCGCGGCGATCCGAGGCAGCTCAAAAATTGTCTTCCCGCCTGAGAAAAGCGTCCACGTCTTGAGCAAGTCTTCATCGCTCGCGCCAGCAAGGGCGGCCCGCGCCGCAGCGACATTGCTGTCGAACTTCGCGAGAAGCTCCTCCACCGAGTTAGCCGGCTCATTCTTTAGCGGTGGTTCACCTACCGGAGCTATATCGATCGAATCCCTCTTAATCGTCAGGGCCGCCCAGCTCGGCAGGGTGGCAAGGTGCGTCGCCAGACCTACCATCGAGAACGACTTCTGGTGAGGCTTCCAATCGAACTTATCTTCGGGAACGCGCTCGAGAGTCTTGCGGGTGTTCGCCATTTCGTGATCGAACTCGGGCAATAGTGCTTGATTTAGCGCCATATATTCCTCCAAAGAAGAGACTCGACTTCACCAATCTAGCAGAGGATAATGTGCACGGCAATCACGCTCTTGCGACCTCGTGCGCACCTGCATTCTATCATAGGGCAGCGAGTTCTTCGGTAGTCCCGGGGGCGACTCGTTTGACAAAGGCCTCCACCGGCTGTTACGGTTAATGCGAACCGAGTCCAGCTCACTCTCTTCTCAGCCTTTCTGGAATCACCCAGACTATCTGAACCTAACAGCTCATCGAAAGGACTACTATTATGTCAGCTAAGCTTTTTGTTGGAAATCTCTCTGAAAACACCACGGGTGATGAACTTCGCACTTTATTCAGCGAAGTGGGCGAGGTGGATTCTTGTCAGTTGATAACAGACCGGGACTCAGGACGCTCGAAGGGGTTCGCCTTCATCGAGATGAATTCCCAGGACAACGCTAACTCAGCAAAAGCAAAGTTCAACGGCCAGGACCTGCACGGGAAGCCGCTCAAAGTGAACGATGCCAAGCCCAGGAACTAGGCTCGGCCACGGCGACCAGGGTAGGTCTTTGTATTGAAATCACGGTTAATCCGCTACGAAATGCTAGGATCTGAATTGGTCGCCTCTGCCCCCCCTTTTTCAACGCTCTCGAATAAGGGGTTACATATGTTTATAGATGATGTTGCGGTAAAACTGAGAGACTTTTCGACCACTCGAACAGCGGCTGTCATTGGAATCATTGGGGCGGTGGGCGGACCGGCCGCCATGATAGCCTTCGGCGGGAGCCAGACGAGCAATCTGCCGTGGTACGTCTGGGTAATAGTGCTGGTGGTGCTGCTGGTTGTCATAGGTTGGGGATACCATCTGTTCACGCTCAATCATGACGATAAAAATATTTCCATCAGTCCAAAGCGGCACTGAGAAGTAATCGCTGAGAGTCGAGCCACCCTCGGTCCCTGACTGCCACAGCAAACTCTCTCGCTCGGATTGATGACCGCCTATTGCTGGTTTCTGATTCTCCGGGTTAACCGGAGTTTGACATGCGAGGAGGATATCCCTGTGTTGCTGGCTATTGGAAACAAGGTCATTTATCCCTGTCACGGCCCGTGTCTTATCAGCTCGATCGTCAACAAAGTCGTTGATGAGAAACCAATGTCCTTCTATCAACTGCTCGTCCTTAATGATGGCCGCGGGACGTTTCTGGTCCCAGTTGATAAGGTGCTGAGTATAGGCATCCGGCCACTCTTAAATCAGCCAGAGATATCAAAGCTGCTAGATCAGCTCAAGAGACCTTCCACGGCATCCACGGATCGCAGGCAGCGCGTGCGGGATAACATGGTGTTGCTTAAGTCCGGATCTGCATTCGACCTGGCGGAAATCGTCGAGTCACTGACTGAGTTGATTGAAACCAAGCCATTATCATTTGGTGAACGAGGGACGCTCGAGCGGGCGAAACGGCTACTGGTCTGCGAAATTTCGGAAGTGACGGGAGAGACAAAGCAACAGGTCGAGGAACAGGTCGATCAGGCACTAATCGCGCGAACAAGAACGAAAGCTTGCGCCGCATAACCGGGAGACCGTCGCCCTAGCGGGCAAAGAAATCGCGCCTGACTGAATTCGGAGCTTACCGTATCGCTGAATCCCCTCGAAGTCACTCACGTTATTCGTTACCAACAGAGCGTGCGTTCGACTCACGGACACGGCGATTAGTGTGTCGCGAAACATTTGCTGAATCTTGTTTGGCTGCATGAAGAATTGCAATATTGCAAGCCAGGCACCGTCATTGGCCACGCCCCTTGATTGGGCCACAACCCTCTCTGATCGAATCAGTATTGCGCTAGATTCAAGATCCCCTGGACAACATCATCAACCTGCGGCAGGATCTCATCCTCAAGCTCCGGTGCATAAGCCACAAACGTATCAAGCGCAGCTACCCTTTTCACCGGGGCGTCAAGATGCTCGAACAATTCATCCGCGATTCGAGCCGCGATCTCTGCGCCATAGCCCCACGACTGCGTGTCTTCATAAACCACCAGCGCCTTGCTCGTCTTCTGAATCGACCGGCTGATAGTCTCCCAATCGTAAGGGCTCAAGCTCCGCAGGTCGATCACCTCGGCGCTGATTCCCTGCTCTTCTTCGACCTTCTTAGCCGCCACCAGCGAGCGAACCACGGTCGCGCCATACGTGATGATCGAAACGTCTGAACCTTCTCGCACCACGTTAGCTTTTCCGAACGGAACCATGTAGTCGGGGCCGGGGTACGCGCCTTTGTTGTGAGTCTGCCGGTAGAGATGTTTGTGTTCGAGGAACATCACCGGGTCGTCACATCTAATCGCCGTGCGCAGCAGACCGTTCGCATCGAGCGCGTTCGAGGGCATCACTACTCGGAGGCCCGGCGTGTGTGTGAACAGAACTTCGCTGCACTGACTGTGATAGATCGCGCCGCCTTTGAGGTATCCGCCTATCGCCACTCGAATCACCATTGGGCACTTGAAGGTGTTGTTCGAGCGCCAGCGCAACAGCGGTACTTCGTTTCTGAGCTGATGATAAGCCGGCCAGATGTAATCGAAGAACTGAATCTCGGGCACCGGCTTCAACCCGCGCGTCGCAAGCCCAACCGAGCGCCCGATGATGTTGGCTTCCGCCAGCGGCGTGTTGAAGACGCGCGCGCTCCCGAATCGACGCTGCAGGTTGTAAGTGACTCTAAAGACACCGCCCTTCCCTTTCACCTTTTCGATGTATTCCTCCCGGCTGCAATCGGCGATGTCCTCGCCGAACACGACTATGCGCTCGTCGCGAGCCATTTCGTCGTGAAGGCAGGCGTTGATCAGATCGAGCATCGTCTTGGGTGCGCGAGCATCTTGCTCGGTGGCAGGCGAGACGGCTGCGCTCCCAGGGCCTTCGAAGTCCTTCGAAGTCGGATCGACGTCTGGCGAGTAGACATACAACGTGGCAGTGTCTGGCGCGGGCTTGGGAGCGGCGATGGCTTCATCGGCCGCGCGGTTCACTTCCACGTCAACCTCTTCGTTGAGGCGTTTGATCTCGTTTTCGTCGACGAGGCCTTCGCTGATCAGAAACGCCGGAAACGTTTTCGTCGGGTCGTGTCGGGTTTCGTCTTCCAACTCCTCGACGCAACGATACTGTTTCTCGTCGTCGGATTGAGAATGCGAATAGGGTCGTACGACGTGCGCGTGAACCAAAGCCGGCCCGCTGCGCTCGCGACAATGAGCGACAGCTCGCTGCAGGGTCTCGTAGCTTGCGATCGGGTCGCAGCCATCGACTTCTTCGATGAAAAGGTTCGGAAATCCGGTCACCAGTTTCGATATGCTACCGCCAGCCGTTTGCACCTCGACCGGGACCGAGATCGCGTAGCCGTTGTCCTCGATCAAGTAGAGAACCGGCAGCTTGAGGTTGCAAGCGGTGTTCAGCGACTCAAAGAACTCGCCTTCGCTTGTCGTCCCCTCGCCGGCCGACACGTAGACGATCGCATCGGGCTGGTAGCCATCGATGAGCTTTGCGGGATCGCCGATCAACTCGGCTCGATATGCTGCTTCCGCACAGCCGACAGCTTGCAGGAATTGAGTTCCAGTAGGAGATGATTGCGAAACGATGTTGACCGCCTTGCTGCTCCAGTGGCTCGGCATCTGGCGCCCGCCGGAGCTTGGGTCGCCGGCCGCTCCGGTACCCTGCATCAGCATATCAGTCGCGCTCATACCGAGCGCGAGACACAAAGCGCGATCGCGATAGTATGGATAAAACCAATCGTGGCCCGGCTTCATGGCAAGCGCCGCAGCGACCAACACAGCTTCATGCCCCGCGCCGGATATCTGAAAAAAGATTTTGTTCTGAGCTTTGAGCTGAAGCTCTTTGTCGTCGACCCGGCGAGACAGGTACATCAACCGATAAATCTTGAGCAGGGTCTCGCGATCAAGCCCGTGGCGTTTTTCGACTTCCGGTTGTGCAGCCATGGAACCCTCCAATTGCGGATTGCGGATTGCGGATTTCGGAAGTCGATAAGCTTCTTCAATCCGCAATCCGCAATCCGCAATCATTTCACTGTTGCTGCCGAAGCGGGGCGATACTCGACTATGTGACCGGCGATCGCGGAAGCGGCCACCGTGTAAGGCGAAGCTAAATACATCTGACCGGGGCCGCTGCGTCCGGGAAAATTCCGATTCTGCGCGCTGATCACCACCTGCTGCTTGGAAGTGCTGACGCCCGGGCCCGCGTTGATGCAAGCACCACAGCTTGGCTCGATGATGTTGGCTCCGACATCGCGAAGCACCTCAATGTAGCCGCGCTCCTCGCAGTGCTGTCTCACTTCAACCGACCCGAACTGGATGAAGCACTGCGTGTCGGGATGAACGCGTTGCCCGCGCGCGAGCGCTTCGCGAAAGACGCGCACGTACATGTCCAGGTCTTCTTTCTTACCCGCAGTGCACGAGCCTCCATAGGCTATATCGATTTTCACCGGCTCAGGAAGCTCATCGACAAAGATCCCGTTGCCGGGGTCGCCAGGCGTCGCGATCATCGGCCGCAGCTCGTTGGCGTCGATGTCAACGGTCAACGCGTATTCTGCATCCGGGTCGCTCGTCACGCCCTCGCACATTCGTTGGGCCTCGGCGCGAGGGACGCCGCGTTCGACCAGAAAGTCGACTGTCTTCGCGTCGGCAGCAACTATGCCGGTGAACGCGCCCACCTCCGCCGCCATGTTAGTCATCGTGGCGCGCTCGTCGATGCTCAGATCGGCTACGGCTGCGCCGGTATATTCGACCAGCCGCCCAATCGCGTCACCGTTTCGCACAAGCGGCGTTCGGAGTATCGCAAGCATGAAATCCTTCGCGGTCACATTTTCAGGCTTATGCCCGGACACGCGAATGCGCACCTGCTCGGGCACGCGAACGCGAACGTCTTTAGTGATCCAGGAATTGAACACGTCAGTAGTGCCAACTCCGAAGGCTACGCAACCCACTGCGCCCGCGTGGGGCGTGTGCGAGTCAGAGCCAATGATTATCTGACCAGGCAGCGCGTAGTCTTCAAGCATCAAGCTGTGACAAATCGCTTCTGACCCTTTGCGGTCACGTTGCGCGCCGTGAAGACGGATTCCTTGCTTGCGCGCAAAGTCTTCTTGTTTGCGTACGAGCTGATGAGCAAGGTCGAGCAGCCCCATCGCTTTTCGCTCAGGCGGCATCACGTCGTCGAGAAAAGTCAGATGGTCCTGGAAAAAGTAAACTGACGACGGATCATTGATCGGCTCGTCACCGACGAGCTGCTCGTAGAAGATCGCAGCCATCGGCGTGACGTACTCGTGACTGAATCGGATATCGGTGCGAGCGAAACCTGCGTCGCCCGGCTTGACCGCATCGACGCCCACCTGGTCTCTTGAAAGATCGGTGACGACGTGACGCGCAAAAATCTTCTCTGCCAGCGTCATCGGGCGACGCGCGGTCATGATCGGCGGAATCGTAACCTTGCCCTGAAGCCTGGCGACGTTGAACGGGAAGAGCCCGCCGTACTCGATGATTTGCCGAGTGATTTCATCTTCATCGCGGGTGAACTCTTCCAGCTCAATCTCTTCGCCTCTGGCGACACGAGCTATCAAATCGAAGTTCGTAGACGCGAGCAGCCCGAGGTTTTGGCAGTTCTGTTTATAAATACGTTCGATGTTCTCAGCAATCACCAATCTAATGCCGGCCGCCAATTCGGCGTAAGGCGACTGTTCGCGGCTGGAACCTTTGCCGCGCCGCCTGCCTGAGACCGATACAACGAATCCGCCTTTCTTAACGTCGCCGCGTTTGATCGGGAATTCATCACCGCACTTCAAGCCTATGTAGACGAACTCTCCGAGAGTTTCGTCAAAGTGATAGCAGATGTAAGCCGGAGTGATCTCGTCGGTGGAAATGTCGTTTCGAAGCGGCGGGACGTTGCTTATGTCTAAGTCTTCGCCTTCGAGTTGCGCTCTTACCGGCTCCGGGTCTTCGGCAAGGAAGAGAATTCGGCCAGTCAACTGAACTTGCGCGGGCCGCTTCTCAACCCTGCGGCCCAATAAACTCTCAATCATTCATCACTCCTCGATGGGGATATTGAACTTTAATACAGCATACCGGCTCTTATTAGCTTCAGGCTTTATTCTAACTCTGGCAGTGAGGGTTTGACAAAAGCAGGGGGAACTCTCCGTGCCTGGTTGAAGAGCTTGTCGAAAGTCCGGTCGATACCATCGCGCTTTAAGCCGATGGTATCGATGCGAGTGCCATCCGTAGCGGAGCGATACTTCACGCCTTCGCGACGCAGCGTGCGAGGTCAGCGATTGTCGTCGCGAGTATGGGTGGTTCAACCGGTTTCGCCACGTGGCGCTGGAAACCAGCCGCAAGGACGCGCGCTCGGTCCTCATCGCGCGCATATGCGGTGAGCGCAATGGCGGGGATACGTCCTCCGCGCTCCGGTTCCATCGCGCGCACCTTGGTAATCAAGTCAATCCCATCTACGCCGGGCATTCCGATGTCACTGACCAGCACATCCGGAAAGGAGCCGTTCGAGGGGTGAGATAGCAGCTCAAGCGCCTCTGCGGCTGAGGACACGGCGATCACTTCGGCTCCGCGCTGCTCGAGCATCGCTACCAGCAGCTCCCGGGCGTCGAGTTCGTCGTCGACGATCATTACGCAAAGGCCGGCGAGGTCCGAATCTTCGGGCGCAAGTCGGCGCCACTCCACCGGCCCTTCGGGATCAACCCGCGCGTTCCATCTGGTGGCGGCTATCGGAAAACACACTGCGAAGGTTGCGCCTTTTCCCCGCCCAGGGCTATCTGCGCTCACCGTGCCACCGTGCATCTCGACGAGGTGGCGAACTATTGCGAGTCCCAGTCCCAGCCCGCCGTGCAATCTGGTGAAGGTGCTGTCGGCCTGTCTAAAGCGGTCGAAGATGTAGGGGAGAAAGTCGTCGCTGATGCCTTCGCCGCTATCGGTGACGGTTATGCGAGCGCTCGACTTGACTGGCTCAAGCCTGACTTCGACGTGACCTCCTCTGGGCGTGAACTTGATTGCGTTTGTCAGCAGGTTCCAGACGACCTGCTGCAGGCGGTTGGGGTCGCCGGAGATCGTTCCCACCGACGGGTCGAGCGATACCTGAAGCTCGATATTCTTCGCGTCGCTGGCCGGGCGGATCGTGTCCAGCGCGGCTGCGACCACCGGCTCGAGCTTGATCGGGCTCACGTCCAACCGAAGCTTCCCGCTAATGATCCGAGACACGTCGAGCAGATCGTCGATGATCTGAGCGAGCGCTTTGGTGTTGCGCTCGATCGTGCCGAGTGCGCGAGTGGATGCCTCCTCAT
This sequence comes from Acidobacteriota bacterium, assembly GCA_038040455.1. Classification (GTDB taxonomy): domain Bacteria; phylum Acidobacteriota; class Blastocatellia; order UBA7656; family UBA7656; genus Onstottus_A. The sequence continues at coordinate 97,575 of JBBPIH010000010.1, read as the reverse complement.
CGAGCTTGCCGGACCGCATGAGTTGAGCCCATCCCAGAATCGAGTTTAGCGGCGTGCGCAGCTCATGCGAGACGGTCGCCAGAAACTCGTCTTTGAGTCGATTGGCCGCCTCCGCATCAGCCCGCGCCTCTTCCTCGCGCATCAATAGCTTCGCACTCAGTCTTTGAGCCTCTTCAGCTTCAAGGCGAGCAGCTTTCTCGCTAAGCAGCAGTCTCTCCTTCTCTTCCTGCGCCTGCTTTCGCTCTGTCACCTCCACAAGCAATTCGGCTGCATGGTCACGGGCGTCGGCATATAGCCGTGCGTTCTCGTAAGCTACAGCCAGTTGCCCAGCCAGAGTCATGGCGAGCCGCTCGTCCGCCTCGCTAAACTCGTCGGCGTCAAGCTTGTCCACCAGGTACAACCAACCGATGGTTTGTTCCAGTAAAGAGAAAGGAGCGGAAAGCAGCGAACTCATGGAAACTTGAGTCGGCAGTACCTTCCCCCTCTGGCCGCTTTCAGCGTTTGACACCCGAATCGGGTGGGACTTCGAAGAGAACGCATTCAACGTCTTGTCATCAATCTGTGTAATGCCCACGCGCGCCGCAGTGTCGACATCGACCGAATCGCCGACTAAATAACGGACCGACTGCCCGCCGGTCTCCATGATTCTCACGTAAGCATTTCGAGCGCCGAGAATGTCGCGCGCGGCGTCACAGAAGAGTTGCAGAAGAGTTTCCGGGTCGCGCTCGGCGGTCAACTGCTGTCCCAGATCGACAAGCTTACCTAAGCGCTGGAAATTAGCGTTCTCCAACTGAATATTCTTTTCGTGCAGCAGCGCGGCCTGCTGCTTCACCTGCTCTGTTTTCTTGTAGAGCTCGACAAAGACCGCCACCTTTGCTTTCAAGGCATCCGAGTCGAGGGGCTTGATTATGTAGTCAACTGCACCGAGCGAATATCCCGTTGAGAGGTCCTGTTTGTCGCCGCTGTCGTATGCAGTCAAGAAAATAATCGGAACATCCCGCGTTCTCTTGCGGCCTCGGATCAACTCGGCCGTCTCGAGCCCGCTTATGCCGGGCATGCGAACGTCGAGCAGAATAACGGCTGCATCATTATGCAGGAGGTATTGCAGGGCCTCGTCCCCGGAACCTGCTCTGACCAGGTTTCGGTCTCCACCTTGAAGGATCGTTTCCAGAGCAAGCAGATTGCTCTCATTATCATCGACCATCAGAATGTTGACCTGGGTTGGATCAGATTGCATAGGCTTACCACTCAACAGCGTTGCTCATCTTTCCTTTCCACACTGACAAGGGTGGGGATCACACTTGAACCATGCTTTTGGTAAAGACGGCTTCCTTCGTCCAATAGCGCGTAAGAATCTTCATAGGGCATCGCCCCCAGCGACTCGGTCGGGCCCAGCGCCAGAACTCCGAACCGGCTGAGACTATCATAAACCAACCTGTCGACGCGTTCCCTTAACCTGTGATTGAAGCTTCCGAGGATATTGCGACAAACAATAACCTGAAACTCGTTGAAAGAGCCATCGGTCGCAAGGTTATGCTCTGAAAAAACTATGTTCTTCTTAAGCGAGGGCTCGACAAAGAGCCGCCGGCCTTTTTTCTTGAAGTACTCCGAGAGTGACCTCTTTCCGCCGGCTTTTTGATAATTGGCGGTGAACTCGTCCACAGCCGATAAACGGAAGCTGCCCATGCGCGCTTGTCTTACTGCCTGTTCGCTCAGATCGGTGGCGTAGATGCGAGACCGCTGATAGATATCCTCTTCTTGAAGGAGGATGGCCATCGAATAGACCTCCTCACCCGTCGAACACCCCGCGTGCCAGATGCGAACGAAAGGATAAGTCCTGAGCTGGGGAAGCACTTTCGTTCTGAAGGCCTGGTAAAAGCCGGGATCGGAAAACATCGAAAGGCCGGTGCTGGAGAAAGAGCGCAGGAACCGCTCTAAGAAAGCAGGTTCGCGCAGCACTTTCTCTTGAAACCTGGATATGGTCGAGACACGTCCCGCCAGCATGCCCTCGCGAATTCGTCGCCTGACCGCGCCCGGCTCGTAATCCCGGAAGTCATAGCCGTAGTAACGAAGCACAGCCTCAAGCAACAAATCGGTTTCCAGCTCTTCCAGCTTCGTGTTTACGTCTTTGTCACTCATGCTTGCGCTCATGCTTGCGCTATTTTGCGACCGTATAGCCATACTCGCAACATCGATAGCAACTGATCTATGTCCAGCGGCTTGGAGATGTAGTCCGACGCTCCCGCTTCGATACACTTCTCGCGATCGGCCTTCATCGCTTTAGCTGTCAACGCAATGATCGGCAGCGATGCGAAGCTCTCAATCTTCCGGATTGCTTGCATGGTCTCGTACCCATCCATTTCCGGCATCATGATGTCCATCAAGACCACATCAATACCAGGGGTCTGCTGTAAGAGCTTGACGCCTTCGCGGCCATCCTCGGCATGGAACACCTCCATCTGATAGCTCTCCAGAGTGCTGGACAGCGCGAAAATATTGCGCACGTCATCGTCGACGATGAGCACTCTCTTGCCCGCGAGGACAGGGTCTTGCCGCATGACCTGCTGAATCATCCGGCGCTTTGGCTCCGGCATGTTCGCTTCCACACGATGGAGGAATAAAGCAGTCTCAGCCAGCAGCCGCTCAGGCGAGTTGGCCTCCTTGACGACTATGGCGTCGGCGACCTGCCTCAACTGGCTCTCTTCCTTTTCCGTAAGGTCCTTGCCCGTGTAGACGATTATCGGAAGATCGTTCAGGCCCAGCTCCCTTTGGATCTTGCCGATCAAATCAAAGCCGCTCATATCCGGCAACTTCAGATCCAGCACCATGCAATCGAACTCCCCGGATTGAAGCGCCTCAATGGCTTCCGCTGCGGTCGCAACATCAGTGGTCTCCACATCCCCGCCGCCAATCAGCTCGACTATGCTCATCCGCTGAGTGTCGTCGTCTTCCACCACCAGGAGCCGCTTCACGCCGCGCTCCGCGAAAGCTGCGATCTGGTCGAAAGCGTCCGCGAGTTGCTCGCGCGAAACTGGTTTTTGCATATGCAGGAAAGCTCCGAATGCGCGCGGTTGCCGCTGTTGCTCGTAAGCGGTAATTACATGCACCGGTATGTGGCTCGTTTCCGAATCATGCTTCAATCGGTCCAGCACTGTCCAACCCTCCTGATCGGGCAGCTTGATATCCAACGTTATGGCGTCTGGCTTATGCTTGCGCGCAAGCGTTAGTGCCACATCGCCACGCGCCGCCACGAGTCCCTTGAATCCTTTCTCGTGAGCCAGGTCTAAGAGAATCTGAGCAAACAAGGCATCGTCTTCGACGATCAATACCAATCGCTCGCCTTCGGCGATATTGCCGCGATCATCGGCGATCTCGAATACCTCGTTGTACTCAACCATTGGGTATGGACTTGCCAATGACAGCGGCCCGCTCGGGGCTTCGCCGGCGGCAGACCTCGCCCGGGGAAACCTTTGTTGCGAGCTGACGGCGGCAGAAGCTTTGTGGGAACGCGGCATATAGAGCGTGAAGGTACTGCCCTCGCCGGCGACGCTGGCAACACGAATCTCGCCGCCGAGCAGTCGCGCAATTTCGCGGCTGATCGAAAGACCCAACCCGGTGCCGCCATACTTGCGGCTGGTCGTGCCGTCCGCCTGCTGGAACGCCTCGAAGATTATCTGCTGCTTGTCTGCGGGAATGCCTATACCCGTATCGACAACTGAGAACCCAATAACCACATCGGCGTGATTGAGGCTCTCCAGAGCGAAGTGACCGCGCCGTTCAACCGCTTTGATCTGAAGCGAGACCCGGCCCCTCTCGGTGAACTTGAATGCGTTGGACAGCAAGTTCTTCAGGATTTGCTGCAGCCGTTTTTGGTCGGTCAAGATCGAAGGAGGCAGGTTCGGCTCTATATCGACCGTGAACTCCAATCCCTTGTCTTGCCCGAGTTGATGGAAGCTGCGGCTCATCTGCTCGGTCACATCGATAAACGGGACCTCGGTGGTCTCGATCGCCATCATGCCTGACTCGATCTTTGAGAGATCGAGAATGTCATTGATCAGCGAGAGAAGGTCGTTGCCGGACGAGTGAATCGTCTCTGCGAATTGCACTTGCCTCGCCGTAAGCGCGCCCTCCGCGTTCTCGGCTAGTTGCCGGGAGAGTATCAACATGCTGTTGAGCGGAGTTCGCAATTCGTGCGACATGTTAGCGAGGAATTCGGACTTGTACTTCGACGTAAGCGCGAGCTGTTCGGCCTTCTCTTCCATGGCCCAGCGCGCCTCTTCGACTTCCCGGTTCTTCGCCTCGACCTCCGCCTTCTGTTGAGCAAGAAGCGTTGCCTTTTCCTTCAATTCTTCGTTGGTATGGCGAAGCTCTTCCTGCTGGTTGCGCAGCCGCTCTTCAGACTCGCGGAGAGTCAGGGCCTGTTGCTCGAGCCGCTCGTTTGTCTTCTTGAGTTCATCCTGCTGGCTCTGTAGCTCTGACGCCAGCGACTGAGATTGGATCAGCAGGCGTTCTGTTCGCGTGTTAGCCTCAATTGTATTGAGCACGATGCCGATGCTTTCGGTCAGCGTGTTCAGGAAGGTCATGTGGATTTCGCTGAAGCGGTTGAAGGAAGCAAGCTCGATGACGGCTTTGACTTCCTCCTCGAATATCACCGGCAACACGATGATGTTGAGGGGCGGCGCTTCCCCAAGACCGGAGTTGATGTAGAGGTAATCGTTTGGAACATGGGTCAGCAGAATGCGCTTCTTTTCCACGACGCATTGTCCCACCAGTCCTTCGCCCTGCCTGAATTCATTTGAGAGATTCTTGCGATTCGAGTAGGCATAACCGCCAAGAAGCCTCATTAGCGGCTGCGATTCCTCCTGCGGCTGATTCACATAGAAGACACCCTGCTGCGCGTCGACCAGCGGTGCAAGGTCCGAAAGAATCATGTTCGCGACAGTCGTCATATCGCGTTGGCCCTGGAGCATCCCGGTAAAGCGAGCCAGGTTGGTTTTGAGCCAGTCTTGCTCGGTATTCTTCTGAGTCGTGTCTTTGAGGTTGCGGATCATCTCGTTGAGGTTGTCTTTGAGCGCCGCTACCTCGCCTTGCGCCTCGACCGCAATCGACCGCGTGAGGTCTCCCTGTGTAACAGCCGTGGAGACCTCGGCAATGGCGCGCACCTGAGTCGTAAGGTTCGCCGCCAACTGATTCACGTTATCGGTCAAGTCTCTCCAGGTACCGTAAGCGCCGGGAACGTTTGCCTGTCCCCCAAGCTTCCCTTCCACGCCCACTTCGCGCGCCACCGTGGTCACCTGATCGGCAAAGGTCGCCAGCGTATCGGTCATCGCGTTTATCGTATCGGCCAACTCAGCAATCTCACCTTCTGATTCGATGGTCAGCTTCCGGTTCAATTCGCCGTTGGCGACGGCCGTCACTACCTGGGCGATTCCGCGCACTTGGCCGGTCAGATTACCGGCCATGAAGTTCACGTTATCAGTAAGGTCTTTCCACGTACCGGCCACGCCCTTTACGTCGGCCTGACCTCCCAGCTTCCCTTCAGTGCCCACCTCGCGAGCGACGCGCGTCACCTCAGACGCAAACGAGTTGAGCTGATCGACCATGACGTTGATCGTGTTCTTGAGCTCGAGAATCTCTCCCTTGACGTCGACCGTGATTTTCTTGGAAAGGTCCCCGTTAGCGACCGCCGTGGTCACGTCTGCGATGTTACGGACTTGAGCGGTCAGGTTACTGGCCATGAAATTCACATTGTCCGTCAGATCCTTCCAGGTGCCGGCGACGCCTCTAACATCCGCCTGCCCGCCCAGCTTGCCTTCGGTACCCACCTCGCGCGCCACACGCGTCACTTCTGAAGCGAAGGCGTTGAGCTGGTCCACCATCACGTTGATCACTTCTTTGATCTGAAGAATCTCGCCTCGCACGTCTACGGTGATCTTCTGGGTCAGGTCTCCGTTGGCGATCGCCGTCGCCACCTTGGACATGTCGCGTAGCTGCACAGTGAGGTTGCCGGCCATGAAGTTCACATTGTCAGTCAAGTCCTTCCAGGTGCCCGCGACGTCCGCAACCTGCGCCTGCCCGCCCAGCTTTCCTTCGGTGCCTACTTCGCGCGCGACGCGTGTAACTTCCGAAGCGAACGCGTTGAGCTGATCCACCATCCGGTTGATGGTGTTCTTCAGCTCGAGGATCTCTCCCTTCACATCGACGGTGATCTTCTTTGAAAGGTCGCCGTTGGCCACGGCCGTTGTGACCTCTGCGATGTTGCGCACTTGAGCAGTGAGGTTGCCGGCCATGAAGTTCACGTTGTCGGTGAGGTCCTTCCACGTGCCCGCGACCCCCGGCACTTGCGCCTGGCCACCAAGCTTGCCTTCCGTTCCAACTTCTCTTGCCACGCGGGTGACCTCAGACGCGAACGCATTGAGCTGGTCCACCATTCGGTTGATGGTGTTCTTCAGCTCCAGAATTTCGCCTTTTACATCGACGGTGATCTTCTTTGATAGGTCGCCGTTGGCCACGGCAGTCGTCACCTCCGCGATGTTTCGCACCTGTCCAGTCAGGTTGCCCGCCATCGAGTTGACGCTGTCGGTCAAGTCCTTCCACGTGCCTCCGACACCGCGCACGTCGGCCTGACCGCCGAGTTTTCCGTCAGTTCCGACTTCTCTCGCCACGCGTGTCACTTCCGAAGCGAAGGAGTTCAACTGGTCCACCATCCGGTTGATTGTGTCTTTGAGTTCCAGGATCTCTCCCTTCACATCGACGGTGATCTTCTTTGATAGGTCGCCGTTGGCAACAGCCGTTGTCACCTCGGCGATGTTTCGCACCTGGCCAGTCAGGTTGCCGGCCATCGAGTTGACGTTGTCGGTCAGGTCCTTCCACGTCCCGGCCACGTCAGGCACTACCGCCTGTCCGCCGAGCTTACCTTCCGTGCCGACTTCTCTCGCCACGCGGGTAACCTCAGAGGCGAATGCGTTGAGCTGGTCCACCATAACGTTGATCGTGTTCTTCAGCTCCAGGATTTCGCCCTTCACGTCTACGGTAATCTTCTTCGAGAGGTCGCCCTTTGCCACGGCCGTGGTGACTTCAGCGATGTTGCGGACCTGACCGGTAAGGTTTCCGGCCATCGAGTTGACGCTGTCGGTGAGGTCCTTCCAGGTGCCGCCGACGCCACGAACATCGGCTTGTCCGCCGAGCTTGCCTTCGGTGCCGACCTCGCGAGCGACGCGCGTAACTTCAGACGCGAACGAATTGAGCTGGTCCACCATCACGTTGATGGTGTTCTTCAACTCCAAAATCTCGCCTCGAACGTCTACTGTGATCTTCTTTGAGAGATCGCCGTTGGCCACGGCGGTCGTAACCTCGGCGATGTTGCGCACCTGACCAGTCAGGTTGCCCGCCATCGAGTTGACGTTGTCGGTCAAATCCTTCCACGTGCCGGCTACGCCTGGCACCTCCGCTTGTCCGCCGAGTTTACCTTCGGTGCCCACTTCTCTCGCCACGCGGGTGACTTCCGAAGCAAACGAATTGAGCTGGTCAACCATTCGATTGATGGTGTTCTTGAGTTCCAGGATCTCGCCCTTTACATCGACGGTGATCTTCTTTGAGAGATCACCGTTGGCCACGGCGGTTGTCACCTCGGCGATGTTCCGCACCTGACCCGTAAGGTTGCCCGCCATCGAGTTGACGTTATCGGTGAGGTCTTTCCAGGTTCCCGCCACGCCGCGGACCTGCGCTTGACCACCCAGTTTTCCTTCGGTGCCCACCTCTCTGGCAACGCGTGTCACTTCCGAAGCGAAGGAGTTGAGCTGGTCGACCATTCGGTTGATCGTGTTCTTCAGTTCCAGAATCTCGCCTTTCACATCGACGGTGATCTTCTTGGAGAGATCGCCGTTGGCGACGGCGGTTGTCACCTCGGCGATGTTTCGCACCTGACCGGTGAGGTTACCGGCCATCGAGTTAACGTTGTCAGTAAGGTCCTTCCAGGTACCGGCGACGTCGGGAACCTGGGCTTGCCCGCCGAGTTTACCTTCCGTGCCGACTTCTCTCGCCACGCGTGTTACTTCCGACGCGAATGCATTGAGCTGATCCACCATCGTATTGATAGTGTCCTTGAGCTCGAGGATTTCTCCTCGCACGTCAACGGTGATCTTCTTTGAGAGGTCGCCTCTGGCAACAGCCGTAGTCACTTCTGCGATGTTGCGGACCTGCGCGGTAAGATTTCCGGCCATCGAATTGACACTGTCGGTGAGGTCCTTCCACGTGCCTGCGACGCCTTTTACCTTCGCCTCTCCGCCGAGTTTACCTTCCGTTCCGACTTCCCTTGCTACGCGAGTCACTTCGGACGCGAAAGAACCGAGCTGCCCCACCATCGCATTGACCAGCTTCACAGATCTCAAGAACTCACCTCTTAGAGGCCGGCCGTCTACTTCCAACGCCATCGTTTGTGAAAGATCGCCGTTCGCCACCGCGCCAATTACGCGGGCCATTTCGGTAGTCGGCCGGGCCATGTCGTCTATGAGGGTGTTGACTGAATCAATCAGGCTACTCCAGGAGCCGTCAGCCACAGGGAGAGAGGCGCGTTGCGTAATCTTGCCTTCCTTGCCAACAACCCTGCTCACGCGCTCAAGCTCTCTGGTGAGTCTGTCATTCCGCGCAATCACATCATTAAGAGTGTCGGCGATCTTTCCCGGAACGCCAACCCAGTCATCCGGCAAACGCACCGAGAAGTCGCCCCTCTTTAAAGCGACTACAGTCTTCAACAATTCTTTATCGATAGGTAGTTTGGCGTCTTCGCCGTTCAGAGTTTTTTTAGAACTGGGTCGAGCCATGATCTCGACAATAGTGTTGACTGACTTGAACGATTTCGCCCACGAGCCTTTAGCCGGCGGCAGCTTCTTGGTTCGCGTGATCTTGCGATCCGTCTTCGCCGCTCCGCTGACGCGCTCAAGCTCATTAGCCAGGCTCCGGTTAAGCTCGACTATGCCGTTAAAGGCCTTGGCGATTTCCAGCCCCACGCCGGTCGACTCTTCAGGCAGGCGCGCGGAGAAATCGCCCTTTTTGAAGGCCGTCAACGCCTGCAATAACGGACCCGCGTCGAGAGAATTGGTGCCCACTTTCTGATTTAACATGGTTCCTCTTTTGAACGTGCGTCTGCCGCCGCTGGTCAACAAGGTGATCAAACCGACGACTCGTGCAGACAGGTCTTAGTTATTGAGAGGTTAATACTGCTGAAGTTGGGATTTAGTGAAATATCAACCATCTATTCGAGGGTTGAGTCGCACTCTCAGAAGCGTCCTGTCGATCAAGCCCCCGAGCTTCATCGTGCGATCTAAAGCGTCCGGCTAGATACTAAGTAAGAAGTGCTGTGGTTGTCAACGGTTATGGGGTTCAGAGTCCAGCCTTCAGGCTGCAGGTGATTCGCAGGCTAAAGCCTGTACTCTGAGACTATTCATCAAGCTTTGTTCTGGCGCGATGATATTTTCGTTCGCACTGCTACAGGCTCATCGCACAACGGAACCCGTAGTCACTGTACTTGAATTCGGGCGGGATGCTGCTGCGGGCGGCGACGCGGGTTATCTTGATCTGATGCCGCCAGGACCCGCCGCGAGAGGATCGCCGAGTTCCAGTCGCAGGACCCTGAGGATTACAGCCAGGCGAACTTAAGTAGTAACGTTCGTCGAACCAGTCCGAGCACCACTCGTGCACGTTCTCCGAGATGTCGTGTAGCCCGAAGGCGTTCGCCGGTCGCTGGCCCGCTCGCTCGGGTCCCCTCAACCATAGCTCTGAGTAGTTCGCCTGCTGCTGTGGCGGTTCGTCGCCCCAGGTGTACAGCTTGCCTTCGAGTCCTCCGCGCGCGGCTAGTTCCCACTCAGCTTCACTCGGTAGACGATACAGTTTGCCGGTTTTCTCTGAGACCCACCCGCAGTAAGCAATCGCCTCGAACCAGTTGACACTTGTGACCGGTTGATCGGCATGATTGAAGCTCGAGTCGTCCCAGCCTCGCCGTGGTTCGTGTCCTGTCTCTTCGATGAAGCATCGATAAAGCCGATTGGTGATCGCGAAACGACCGATCGCAAACTGATCGACGAACACTCGATGAGCGGGACGTTCATTCTCCGCGCCGGTGTTGCAGCCCATCAAGAACTCACCAGCAGGGATGACAACCATTTCGGGTTCGATGATCACATGTGTCTACTTCACTTCCACTCGCCCTGTAACACAAATGCCGCCCAGTAGTATGGCGCGCGCCATCGATTCTGTTTCCACATATTGACTTGCGCTTCCCTGAGCGCTGCCGCCGGGCGCACCCCTTTCTTTAGCATCTCGCGATAAAAGTGGGTCATCAATTCTGACGTAGCCTCATCGTCCACGCTCCACAGGCTTACCACCACTCGCGCGGCTCCGGCGTACATCAAACCTCGTGTCAAACCGACCAGCCCTTCCCCTTTGACCTCCTTGCCTAGGCCCGTCTGGCAAGCGCTCAACACTACAAGTTCAGCGGGTAGATTCAGATTGTAAACTTCATTAGCGAGCAGAAACCCATTCTGAGGCTCCCCTTTTTCGTTGACTAGCGACAGCACGATTCCAGATAGCTCAGGATGCTCACTGTTGAGGAAACCGTGGGTTGCAAAATGCACGAACCGATAGTGACTCAGTTGCTTGCCGGTGGCAGTTTCGCGATTCGCGGCGAAGTCCGTCGCCTTCATCCCTTCTGGCTCGGGCGCGAAAGAGAGAATACGCTCGGCCTCCCGGCGCGTACCGGGCAACGGAGGTATGTCCACTCGCCCATCTGATACTCCGGTTTCTGCCGCAGCTTTTTGAACTTTGACAGACAGACCGCGCTGGTCGCCCATTTTCGTCGTTCGCTCATCTGGCTGCACTCCCGTTCTTGCCGTGCTGACTCGCGCGTCCTGCGCGCTAAAGACAGGATTTGCCAGCACTGCTATGGTCTTCTCTGCCGGCTTGCGCCCGTTCAGTTCTCGCCTGAGCACGGCGAGTGTGGACGCAGAAGGGAGGCTCACAATCTCGTGATCTACAATCAGTGGCCGGTGGTCAGTGGTCAGTGACCAGTTCTTGTTTCCTGGTTTTTGACCATCGCTTTTTGCTTTCCGAGCAGGACCCTTCGACCGCTCACCGCTGACCACTGGCAACTGACCACTGACCACTGGCTTGGGCAGCGCCCCGAAGGGCACATATTGCAATGCGCCATCGGCCACTATCAGCAGCCGCTTGCTTCCCAACAGGGTCGTAACCGGAGAGAGCAACATATCGCTCATACGAGTGGCTGTCTCGTTCATATTCTGACTATCTGCTCCCTTTGCTATGCGCGGGCCACGCGTATCCTCCGCCGTTTGGTTGCGCTTATTGGGAAAGGTGAGCGTTTCGTAGAACTGTCGAGCAAGTTTCTCTATCTCACTCCGTTTGGGAAGCTCGTAGCTATTGATCGAGGTTGGAGTGACTGCCCAGAGAAAGCTTCGCTCTTCGCCGAGGGAGTACTCCAACAGCAGGGTGTCCGGGTCGAGGACCTGCTGCTGAATTTCTCCGAGGCTCAGGGGTACGGGCTGGGTCAGGGCGGCATAGCGGGGGCTGGTGGCTCGTATCTCCGACTGGACTTGCTGGTACTCGGTTGTGAGCTTAACGATTTCTTTATTGAGTGCTTCTGTCTGCTCCGGGGTATGCTTCCCACCAAGGGGGCGAATCTGTTGCTCAGTCTTTGCATTCAGTTGCTGTTGCAACATGCGTTCGCGAGCTAACAGTTTCAAGTCAACGCCCTGACGAATATCCGCGTGCGCTTCGGTGAGCAATTCGAGCAAACTGCGCGCGCGCCCTCGCTCGTTCGCTCGCAAAGCGGCAGCGTCAAACCCTTCTGAAGGGCGCCGTTGATTGAGCCTCATGAGCAGATCTATGTAGAACTCGTAAAACTTCTGAACCGAAGCGAAGTAGGATTCGCGAAGCTCCTTACTGTCGATCTTAGTTCGCAGGGATTCAATGATTTTGATCGCGCTCTCGATTTGCGCGCGTGCTTCGGAGAGGTTTCCCAGGTCGCGCGCCGCTTCGGCGATGCCGTACAGGGTCATCGATTCGCCCCTTCGATCACCCGTTTCGCGGTTGAGCGGCAGCGCCCTGGCAAAATAGTCGAGTGCCTTCTGCTTATCGCCCAGGCCGGCGTATATCCTGCCTATACCAAAGAGAACGGCTCCTTCTCCGGCTCGATCGCCAATGGTCCGCTTAAGCTCCAGCGCCTGGCTGAGAAAGTCGAGAGCTTTTTGTTTCTCTCCCATGTCTTTGTATACCCAGCCAATGTTATTGAGCGCTGTCGCTTCCCCATCGCGGTCTTCTATTGCTCGCAGGATCGGGAGGGCCTCGTTGAAGTAGTCGAGCGCTTTCTGATATTCACCTTGATCCTGGTAGACGTAGCCTATATTGGAGAGCGTGATCGCCTCCGTGGGGCGGGCGCCTACAGCTCGCACGATAGGCAATGCCTGGTTGAAGTATTCAAGGGCCTGTGGCTTATCATCCAGAGCATTGTAAAGCGTGCCAAGGTTACCGAGGGTATTTGCGATCCTGACCTGGTCACCTATCGCTTTCACAATTGCGAGTGATTGATTGAAGTGGTCGAGCGCTTTCTGCATCTCCCCCACGGTTTGATATGCTATGGCGATATTGTTGACAGCGGTTGCCAGCTTGTCGTTGTCTCCCAGGGCTCGAAGGATTTGAATCGCCTGGTTCTGGTAGTCGATTGCCTTCTCGGTATCGCCCAGTTGTCTGTAGACGGTGCCGATGTTACCAAGCACATGCGCTTCACCCGCACGGCTGCCCAGGGCCTGTGTCAGGGCTAGCGCCTGGTTGAGGAAATCAATCGCTTTCTCTCTTTCGCCGAGTTCATTGTAGCTCATGCCCATATTCGAAAGAGTTGCGGCTTCGACATCGCGAGCACCCTGCGCGCGCAATACTGGCAGCGCCTGGTTGTAGTATTCGAGTGACTTTCGCCGCTCGCCTAGTTCACCGTACATGCGCCCGATTGACGATAGCAGGGTGGCCTCCATAGAGCGGTCTCCCATCGCTCGCTTTAGCGCCAGCGCCTGGCTATGGAAATCAATCGCCTTTCGGTTATCTCCCAGATTCTGATAACCAAGTCCGAGGAAACTCAGCGCCGTAGCCTCGCCCGCGCGATCCCCTAAAGCTCGCGACAGAGCCAAGCCCTGATCGAACGTGTCGATCGCCTTTTGATTTTCACCCAGGAGGTAATAAGTAACGCCGAGGCTGTTGAGCGTAATCGATTCTGCTACACGATCACCCGCAGCGCGAAGCACTGGAATCGCCTGGCTGTAAAACTCAATGGTTTTCTGCTTTTCGCCCAGGGTCGAATAAGCCATTGCGATGGCAGTTAGAGCACTCGCTTCGAAGGGTCGCTCACCAAGCTTGCGCCAAACGGCGAGCGCCTCTTCATACTGATTTATTGCCTTTCTAAGGCTCTCAGGTGTTGCCTTAGCAGCGAGTAGCCCTGCTTCCTGCATGACTCGTTCGGCCGCAAGGCGCTCGCGATCCTGCTCAGTCGGCGCGTGCAGCCGAAGAGTCTTGATCTGGTAGCGTCCAGCTTCCGCGGCCGCTTCACCCGAGCGTACCTCCAGCCGGTATGTCCCGGACGCCTCTGCTACGGCTAAGACCGGCTCCGGCCCCTGTGTGCCGTTCGGGCTGTCTACTTCAATGATCTTCCTGTCGTCGGGCCCGAACAGTGTGACCACCACATCGATCCCTCGCTGGTCAACGACTAGGTGCAGATATTGACCTGAGGAAAGTGAGATCTTGTACTGGTGAGATTCACCTCCGCTAAGCGCTCGCTCGACGGTCTTGCCTTCTGGAGGCAAGGGGTACTCCTTAGAGTGTGACCTGGTTGAACCAGTGTTCGCTTTTGCCGCAGGCGAGAGAGTATGTGGGTCAACCGCTGCGGTTGATTGTGAAGAGAGCAAGAGACTAACAACAAGCGGGGCTACGAGAGCTCGTGCGCTGGAGGTTGAGAAAACCGGTTTCATAATATGCCCTGCTTGTAAAAGCAAGCCGAAGCCCCATCGAGGCGCAGAAGGTAACTGATGTTGCTGCTTCGAGGTGAAGCTTAATTATGTCACATTTCGATAATTGGACACCAAGTATCAATTCGATCCATCTCTAACGGTAGTCAGGTAGAGCCTTCCGCCGACCGTTTCGATTCCGCGCTGTAGGTTAGCAGCGCTATCCTTGACAGGAGTCTCATTAGGAAGAGAGGGCGTTTTCATGTTTGTCCTCGTAGCCTGATTGAAAATAAGCAGTTGAGTTGTTGATTCTAGTAGAGGCTGCCAATTTTCATCTGTGATGGCGAATCACGGATTCATGACGGCTAACGTTCGGGTGACCGAGCGCGCGTGTAACATTCAAGCTAGAAACAGAACGCCCCAGGACGCCCGGAGGTCGAACCGGCCTCCGTGAATGCTAATCGTCACCAACAGCAACGAGTTCCAGAGGATGTACCCGCCGATCAAGCCCCCGAGTATGCCGACCGCAATCAACGCCAGAGTACTCCAAAGTTCGCTCTTGGCACTTGCTCACCGGCGACGCCGTGAACGAGCCTGAGTGCTGGCTCTCCCGTAGCGAAGCGCGACGTTCACCATCACCGGCTGTCCGGACTTCGCTTCCGGTTTGTAATACAACGTCTGAGGCGGAGGCTCGTCCCGGCTCAAAGAACGCGTCGCATCTGCACCGGCTTGCTTCTCCTGCTTAGTCCAAGTCTTGCCAGCGCCGTTCTGCATCTCGAGTCTGCCGACCGTTCCACCCCAGGACTTCTCCCAAGATTCGATTTGCTCGGCCGAGAGCTTCTGCGGCTTGTCTCCGATCACCAGACCTTCGAGAGGGCTCGGACTCACGAGAACGCTGATCACCTCGCTCACCTGGTTGGAACGGCTCGGCTTCAGCGTGAAGAAAGGTGGGCGGTCGTCTTGTGTCGGAATCTCGATCAGTCGGCCGGGCTTCACCTCGTTGTTGCCGCTGTTGGTGCGCGTGGTCGGAAAGATCAGATAGGGTTCGCCAAGCGACCCGTCTGCGTATTGCTCGCGGTCTATCACGTACAGGTAGCCGACGCGGGCTGCCTCCACGCTAAGACGCACCCGGGTTCCGGGGGTGAGTTTGGTGTCGGCTTCAACGCGTTCGGGTATCCAATCGGCGGACTCCGCTCCCTCCTGGACCAGTATTCTCTCTCCGGTGTCGGTAGTCTTAGAGGGCCTCAACCGCCAAAGGGTGACTCCGACGACGGTGTCAGGGGCGACTCGATCCGGAGGAACATTGGGCGTCGCGATTCGATATCGCCGCTTTGGGGATGAGGCGCCTTTCGGGCGCTTCGGCTGGTCGATGAACGCGGTGTCCCAAAGCTTTCGCGTTGCGTCATCTTGTTGCGTCATCGCGACAGGCGAGATGAGGCAAAAGTAAAGAATAAGAACCCATAGGCGCTTTTTCATAAGCACCTCCTTCTGGCGTAAACTGGCGGCGCCTTTAGCTAACGTCAGTCATCGCACTTCACATCTGCGCAATTCAACGACCTGAAGTGGCCACCGTTAGTTGGGCGCGAAGTTCTCCGGCGGGGTTTTTCCGCGTGGCGATGCTGAGGTACAGATTGCCCGACATTAAGCTGCGGCGATCCGGTTCGGAGAGCATCTGTGCGCCCGAGATTTCCTTGAAACTTCGATTGGAGACGATCATCACGACCGGGCCGTTCTGTCCTTTGAACGCGCGGTGGATATTCGCAAAGAGAACGTCATCCGGTTTCAAGTCGGAGATGGTGATCGCGTACGTCAGCTCATTCGTCGTCAGGTTGAAGGTAAAGCGAGCCTTGGCGGCGGACTTGGTGGTTACAGAAGGAACCATCTCGCCGCCAGCGGCGGTGATCTCAAACGCAATCGGCTTCACCCCCAGCGCTGGTGTGCGTGCCGGTGGACGCCGGTGTGGTGAGGCTTTCTCATAAGCATAGCCAAGCGCAACAACGCGGGCGTCAGCGAGCGGTCTGCCGTAGATCTCAATTCCGACAGGTAACCCATCGTCCGTGAATCCCGCAGGAACGCTGAGCGCCGGAAAACCGGAAGAGGCGCTGAGTTGGCAGTTGGACCCGGCCTGCGGGTCTCCGATTCGAGCCGCCTTGCGGCGAATCGTCGGATAAACAAGTGCATCGAGCTTTTGGTCATCCATCACCTTGAGCACCACCTGCTGAATCTGCTTGCGCTTCTCCAAAGCCTTTTGATACTCCGCGGAATCGCGCCCCTTCGCGACGTTCCTTCTCTTGAAGGTTGATTCGAGCGCCGTGTGGTAGAGCCCCTTCTGGAGAATCTCGCCAAGCGAACGAACGGGCGCCGCAGGCCTTTCCGCCAGATAGGCAGCCAGATCGCCCTTGAACTCAAAGTCAATGAGAGACGAATCGCGCAATAGTTCGTTTAAGTTGGGGATCGGGATGTCTACGACCGTTGCGCCCTGCTTCTTCATTTCCTCGATCGCCGCGCGGACGACCCGTCCCACCTCCTGGTCTTCCGGCGCATCGCCGAACAGAGTAGTCAAAGTTCCGAGGCGCGCGCCCCGCAGCGCATTCGCGTCCAGCGCCTCGCCGAACTTCGGACGCATCTGTCCGGGCGCGAGTTTAGTAGCCGGATCGGCAGGGTCTTCTCCAATCGTGGCGTCGAGCACGATTGCCAGATCCGCCATCGTGCGAGCGAGCGGCCCGGCGACATCCTGGGTGGTTGAGAGAGGCACGATCCCAGCGATGCTCGAGAGTCCTTTCGTGGGACGCAGTCCGACGAGGTTGTTATGGGATGCTGGAATGCGGATCGAACCGCAGGTGTCACTACCCATGCCCGCGGCGGCGAAGCTTGCGGCGATGGCGGCGCCTGTGCCGCCGCTCGATCCGCCCGGGTTGCGATCCGGATCGTAAGGATTTCTGGTTTGGCCGCCGAACGCGCTGATGTTAATGATTCCAGACGCCAGCTCATGCATGTTGGATTTGGCAAGAATCACCGCTCCCGCTCCGCGCAGTTTCCGAACTTGGAAGCCGTCATCGGGTGGAACGAAGCCAACGAGTGCCGGAGAGCCTGCCGTGGTCGGCATGTCAGCCGTGTCGTAGTTGTCTTTGAGGATGATCGGTATCCCGTGCAGCGGCCCGCGCGGCCCCTTCGTTGCGCGCTCCTGATCGAGCTTTTCGGCTTCTTTCAGCGCATTCGGATTGATGGCGACGATGGCATTCAGCCGCGGGCCCCGAGCATTGTAGGCCTCGATTCGCGCGAGGTAAGCTTGAACGAGAGCCTTCGATGTAGTCTTCCCTTCGGTCATCCACTTTTGCAGTTCGGGAATAGTCGCTTCCATGACCTGCACGGCGACCTGCGCGGCCGTGGCGGGGCGCTGAGACTGAGCGGTGGCCGGAACCGCCGCAATGAGAGGAAGTGCAAAGATGAATAGAAAGCCCAAAGATCGCCTCAATCGTTTCATGATTCCCTTGGGTGAGTCGATAAAACTCGCCGCTTGTTCGTGTGACGAAATGAGAGACTGGACCTCGTCTAGCAGCTCGCGATCTGACGCACACGCTTCAACGAGAAACGCCGTACGATCGGCAGGCTCAAGCGACAGAGCGGCGTGAAACAGCTCCTGTGCGCTCTTAAAACGTTCCGGCGTGTTCCGCATAGGTTCGGGGCTCGGGTGCCGTTGATTGTGTGTTCCCTCCCACTGCCGGCAAGCATCAGCTCCTCACACGTCGCCGAGGATCAGCTTGGCAATCGTCTGAAGCTGCATATTCGAGGTGCCTTCGTAGATCTTTCCGATCTTCGCGTCGCGGTAATACTTCTCAGCGGGATAGTCCTTGGTGTAGCCGTAGCCGCCGTATAGCTCGACGACCTGCGAAGTCACGTGCTCAGCTACTTGAGAAGTGAACAGCTTGGTCATCGCCGCTTGCTTGACGAAGTCTTCGCCTGCGTCTTTCATACGAGCGCAGTTGTAAACCATCAGGCGCGCTGCTTCGAGCTCGGTCGCAACCTGCGCGATCTGAAACTGCACACCCTGGAAACCCGCGATCGATTTCCCGAACTGCTGTCGCTCTTTGGTGTAGTTGATCCCGCTCTCAAGCGCGCCCTGGGCTACGCCGACCATTTGCGCGCCGATGCCAATGCGTCCCTCATTGAGCGTCTCGATCGCAATCTTGTAGCCCTTGCCAATCTCGCCAAGAACGTTCTCCTTCTTCACCGAACAGTCTTCGAGGATCAGCTCACACGTCGAGCTTGCGCGGATGCCGAGCTTGTTCTCTTTCTTGCCGACGGTGAAGCCGGGAAAGTCGCGTTCGATCAGGAACGCCGTGATGCCGCGATAGCCTTTATCCGGTGCGACGTTGGCGAATACGATGAACAAACCGGCTTCTGCGCCGTTGGTGATCCAAAGCTTGCGGCCGTTCAACACGAAGTGATCGCCTTTGTCTTCGCCCTTCGTCGCAAGCGCAAAAGCGTCGCTGCCCGAACCGGCTTCCGACAACGCGTAAGCTCCGACCGTGTCCGCCGCCAGCCGAGCGCAGTATTTCTTCTTCTGGTCTTCGTTACCCCATCGCAGGACCGCGTTGTTGACCAGCGTGTTTTGCACGTCGACTATGACACCCGCCGATGCATCGACTCGCGAAAGCTCCTCGACGGCGAGGATCGCATTAAAGAAGCTACCTCCCTGACCGCCGTACTGTTCTGGCACTTCAATCCCCATCAAACCGAGCTCGAAGAATTGCTGTATG
Organism: Acidobacteriota bacterium; assembly: GCA_038040455.1. Taxonomy (GTDB): domain Bacteria; phylum Acidobacteriota; class Blastocatellia; order UBA7656; family UBA7656; genus Onstottus_A. The sequence continues at coordinate 78,812 of JBBPIH010000010.1, read as the reverse complement.
AGTTCAGGAGCGAACTTCCCCTTCTCATCCATTTCGCTTGTCAGCGGAAGCACCTGTTGTTCGGCGAACTCGCGGACGGACTGGCGAAAGAGCGCATCTTCATCGGTGAGCGATGTGAGCGGGCGGGCCGCCCCCTCAGACATTGATGAAGCCGGTTGCATTGCGTTTACTCCTCGGGTTGTTTGAACGTCGAGCGATGAATGAAGCTCAATCTAACATGCTGGTTTCAAGCGCCGCAAGTTTTCACCTGAACTGAACTTGCGTTTGCCTTGGACGGCTCATCCGCTGCTGATATGATTTGCTTCACTCGCGAGAAGCTCCAGGGACGAACCTGAAGCTATCGAGGTTCGTAGTAGGACTGGGTTCCCCTTTTCAAAACTACAGTATGATGACTTGAGCAAGTAGCGATTGAGGCCGGTCGAGTGCTAACAGACGCGCCGCGTTGATTCACACTGGAGGCTGTTAATGTACTGTCCGAATTGCGGCGACCAAACAACTCAAGGCTTGAAATACTGCAAGCGATGCGGGGCAGGACTGAGTACGTCAACCACCCCAATTGAGGCGAAGGCTTCTATTGGCGCGGCGATGGGGACGATGCTCTTCCTGGTGGCCCTGGTCAGTATCGCGGGATTCATCGCACTATTCACCACCGTTTACAGTCTTGGGGAGCGCCCAGCGTTCGACACCCGAGCGTTGATTGCCATAATGGCTTTTGGCGGGGCTACAGTGGCCGCGGTTGTCGGATTGTTAGTATGGCTCGTGCTGCGCTTGACGACACCCTTCCAGGGAGCCGCCGGTCATCAGGCTAAAACTGAGAAGCCGCTCATTCGCGACTACGTTCCCCAATTGCCGGCTTCGCCCGCCAGCGTGACCGAAAACACAACTCGTAACTTCGACCCGATTTCATATAGAGAGAAGGGCGAGCGCGAGTAACGTTGAAGGACTTCGGATTCTTAGTAACAGATCAGGTCCGGGGTCGTCTTGGCTTCATCACCAGGCTGCAACGCAATCGCCGCAAAGCGGAGGACATTTGATGAACGTCATAGAACTGAAGAACGTCACCAAACGCTTCGATCAATTCGTGGCCGTGAGAGATCTGTCCTTCGAAGTAAGACTAGGCACGATCTTCGGTTTGCTCGGGCCGAATGGGGCGGGCAAGACTACTTCGATTCGGATGATCGTAAATATCTTCGCGCCCGATGAAGGCGATGTCCTGGTGATGGGCCAGCACGTGTCCGCAGATTTGCAGCCGCACATCGGATACCTTCCGGAGGAAAGAGGCCTGTACAAGAAAATGAAGATCAGCGATCAGCTCATCTTCTTCGCGAATCTCAAAGGGCTGAACTCGACGGAAGCATCAAAGCGAGTCGATCAATGGCTTGAGCGACTCGAACTCTCCGAATGGAAAAACAAGAAACCCACCGATCTCTCCAAAGGCATGCAGCAGAAGGTTCAGTTCATCGCGAGCGTCATTCACGACCCCGATGTAATGATTCTTGACGAGCCCTTCTCCGGACTCGATCCGGTCAGCGTCAACTTGCTCAAGAATGTCATACTAGACTTGAAGAAACGCGGCAAGACCGTCATCTTCTCGACCCACCAGATGGAGCAGGTCGAGCAGATTTGCGACGACATCTGCCTGATCAATCACGGGACGCAGGTGCTGAGCGGCGGATTGAAGGAAGTGAAGCGGCGCTTCGGCAAGAACACGGTCATCCTCGACTACGAAGGTCCTGATTCGTTCCTCGGCGACGACCTGATCAAGCGCCATAATCGTTTTCCCAACTACAGCGAGATCCTGCTCAACGACGGCGCTGACGCGCAGGAGGTACTCAAGCGAGCAATCGCCGCAGGCGCGCGGGTGAATCGCTTTGAACTGGTCGAACCTTCGCTTAACGAAATCTTCATCGAGAGCGTGACCGGATCCAAAGCAGTCGCACAGACTGCAGAGATCACAGGATAAGACGTATGAAAAAAGTATGGGTGATAATCAAGCGCGAGTATATCGTTCGCGTGCGAACGCGCTCATTTGTGATCGGTACCATAATAAGCCCGCTGTTGCTCCTCGGCCTCATCATTCTACCGGGTTTTCTGGCCGAACGGGGCAGCGGTGGCAACCGCCAGGTAACCGTGCTAGACCAGAGCGGCGATCCCGCGTTGTTCGGAGCACTCAAAGAGCGAGTGGAAACACGCGGCTCACGTTCCAACTCGGATGGCGATGACGGATTCGGAAGAGCTACGCAGTTCGTGCTCACACGGCAGATCGTGCCCCCGGATCAGAACCCAAACGACTTGATCAAACGCCAGTCCAACGGAGAAGGCGAAAAGGGTTCGGAGAAGTCCTATCTGATCCTGGTTCCGGGTGTGCTCGATAATGACCCGCCGGAGTATCACGCGAAGAACCTGAGCGATTTTTCGATTCGCGCGCTCGAAGAGGCCGTCAGTGCGGCAATCTCTGAGCGGAGGCTTATGCGGGCGGGCTTTGACGCAACCAAGATTAGCGACTACATGAAACCGGTCGATCTGAAGATGTTCAAGATCGGCGCCACCGGAGAGTCCAAAGAAGGAGGAGTGCGGCAGGATTTCATGATCGCCTTCGCGCTGCTCCTCTTCCTTTACATAACGGTTTTGTTCTACGGGCTATTCGTGATGCGTGGAGTGATCGAAGAGAAGCAGTCCCGCATAGTCGAGGTATTGATCTCCTCCGTTAAGCCAACTCAGATGATGTTGGGTAAGCTGATCGGCATAGGACTGGTCGGTCTGACTCAGATTGGGATCTGGGCGCTCTCGACGGCCCTGCTTTCATCGTTCGGCGCGACTGTGTTTGCGTCGCAGGGAGCGAAGATGCCCAACATCCCGACGAGCCTGCTGGTTTACTTTGTCCTTTACTTTGTGCTCGGGTTTTTTCTTTATGCAACCTTGTATGCCATGGTGGGTGCAATAGTGACGAGCGAGGAAGACGCTCAGCAGGTACAGTTTCCGGTGACCATGCTGATAGTAATGCCGATGATGATTTTCGGGTTGGTGATGTCGAACCCGAACAGCACGTCATCGATAGTGCTTTCGATGATACCCTTTTTTGCTCCTACGCTGATGATGTTGCGCATCGCGGTGATCAATCCGCCGGTGTGGCAGATCCTCACGTCAATGGCCATTATGCTGGCGACGATACTGGGAAGCGTGTGGGTGGCGGCAAGGATCTATCGGGTCGGCGTATTGATGTACGGTAAGCGACCGAGCATCGCAGAGCTTGGTCGATGGTTGCGCTATAGCTGATCCCTCGGGATCAAGGAGTCGCTCGAGTCTTGCAAGGTCGTTGACCAGATGAGCCGGTTGGCGCTTTCTTGCCTGGCATTTATCTTCAGGACGACCGTGATTGCAAGCGCGGCGCATGCGATGCCGAGTACATAGTAAACCATAAGGTATCTGGTCGCTGCCGATAGCTGGTCGGCCCCAGTGGCGCCAAAGATGGTGGCGACGCCAAGGGAGCCCAACAGACCCAAGGTCAGCCAGGAGCCCCACCACACCGCAATGAAGATCGGTGTCTCCGCGTGACTCCACGAGGCCCGGCCCGAGCGCGCTGCCTCGTACCCGCTGGCTCTCCATATTTCCGTGACCACTTGGTAAGGACGAACAATATTGAGGAACGGAATGAAGAAGCTGCCGATCGCCGACCCCGGGCTGAATTTGAGGTCCGTCGCACCGAGGGCCTTCAGGTTTTTGTAGGCGCGGTATATCCAGGCGAAGAAGGCAGCCGCCGTCAATGGAACAATGAATACCTGCGCAAGGCGGATAAGCAGCGCTTGAGCATCGATCTCCGTCACTTCTGGGCGCGGCACTGTCGGGCCAGCGGCGGCCTTTGACAACGCGAGCAGGCCGGCCAGACTGAGCAGGATATAGAGCGACAAGAAGCCGGCAACGACAAAAGCGCGAGTTCCACCGGACTCAAACGACGGGCCTAGGCCGAGGCTCCTAATTGCTTCAGTGGTCTGCTTGTCGAGTAGCGAACTGTCGAAAGCTGAAGCGTTGACTTCTTGGTATGGGGAGGCTCTGGTCGCTTCGGCCCGGAGCGGGCTGTCGACGTCCAGCGCATGGGCATCGACGGACGGCTGAATCGCAGAAAGGACGGCACCGCATTTCGCGCAGGCATGCTCGCTAGCGGAATTCAACGCACCGCACCAACTGCATCTTTTGCTGTTGGAAGGAATGGGGCCGTCCATAGCGAATTCGCTCATTGCCGGCAGATAAGACCTTTGCGCCAAGGGTACATATCACACCACCCCCTCGGGGTACAAGCGCGGCGGAGGTAGTGTCCTAATCTTGTGTTGATTGGGACTTGACCACCAATACCGCTGATAACGAACGTTTCGTCGGACACACTCAGAATCTGATTAACACCTCACTTCAGTGAGGTGGACTGCGCACGTCACGCCTAGTATGACCGTTTCAACGGTTTGCCCACACTCGGCGGAACGAAACTGTTAAAACAGTTCGGGCATAACTCTGCGCCCGGCCCCACCTCACTGAAGTGAGGTGTTAATGAGAATTCCGGACGATAGGCCATTCGGCGCATCGACAGACGCACGGTGAGAGTCTGTCTCTCGATATCACTTGTGCAAATCTGTAAGCGCATCTCGAGCCCGAAGAGAATTTCACAAAGACCAACATAAGATTAGGACACTACCGAGGCGGAGCGGCGTCTCGTTGCGCGAAGTACGCGGCTTTGTACACGATGTGGGCGCTTCCTGTCCTTAGAGCGCTTGCACTGATCGAAGGCCAAAGCACGTGATTAGGCGAATCCAGTAGTTATGGCTCCCAATGAAAGACCAAAAGCCCCCGAGAGAACCCAGTCTGCTGGCGAAAATAAAAGTTGAGATACCCGCTTTGGGTTATTGACAACCGCTATTTCTCTAAAGTATGCTCGCCGCCTGACTCGGGGGTGTAACTGCGGATCGCTCTGCGCCAATCCTGAGACTGAGGCCCGATGATACTCGCGCATAGCTAGTTTCTTTTATCTGGCAGTTACAACTCGACCTCATCATTTCTAATTAACGCGGTCAAGCGATCCAAGCTTTAGGCCAAAGGATTCATGGCAAGAAGCCTTTGGTAGCGAATGTGAAACAGGTCGAAGCTAGCCGCAATCGATGCGGCAAGTGAAAGTTTTTGGCTTTGATCTGTTGGGTTAAGAACTAGAACAAAGCGCCGGATCAATTCGGCGCAAGTAAGCAGGGAGCCCCCATGAGACCTCACAACGCATTCCGTATTGGTTTCTCCTCACTCCGAGCTACCACATCAAAGTCTCGGAAAGTATTCACGACAAAGCTAAAGGCGTTCTTCCCAAACACCCGCACCCGTGTCGTCGCGCTGATAGTTTTTCTCGCCCTGACGTGCGCAGCTTTCTACTCGACGTCTTCCGCGTCACCGCTCGGAATGCTTTTGCGCGGCTATATGTCTGGGCGTGCCCCTGCGGTGAAGACAGGCGGCGCCAAGACGGGCGGGGCGAAGGTGGCACCCGCCGCTGTGAGGAAAACCCTCCCCGCTGCATCGGCAAAACCGCAGCAAGCTGCTAATGAGCCGATTCTCGAGTCTGGCAACCTGAACATCGAGCGCCGAGGGCACACCGCGACCAAGCTGGCGGGTGGGAGAATCTTGATCGTCGGCGGTGAGAATGAAGGCGGGCTGGTGAAGAAATCAGAGATCTTTGATCCAGGCTCCCGTCAATTCTCTTTTGCGGCGAGGCTAAAAGCTCCGCGAACAGAGCACACCGCGACAACGCTTCCCGATGGCCGCGTGCTCGTCGTTGGTGGACGGGGGCGGGAGGGTTCGCTTGGTTCCAGTGAGATTTTCGACCCCGCGACCGAATCGTTCTCTCGAGGGCCTTCGCTCAATCTCGCGCGCGCAGGCCACACCGCGGCTGAGCTCGCCGATGGCAGGGTTCTGCTTGTCGGCGGCGACGCGCAAGGCAGCGCGGAGATATTCGATCCTTCTACGAACAGATTCAGCCTCATCGAAGCGCATCTGGGCTCACCGCGAAGCTCTCATTCGGCGGTTTTGCTGAAGAGCGGAAAAGTCTTGATCGCGGGCGGCCTGGCCGAAGATCGAAGCACCGTTCAGTCAGGAGAGATATTCGATCCTGAAACAATGCAGTTCTCGGCCACAGGCAATATGCGTGGCCTGCGTACGCGCCCGACATTGCGAGTGCTGCCTGACGGCAAAGTTCAGGTCATCGGCGGCGATCAAGAGCGCACGATGGAAATGTTCAATGCGGAGGGAGAGTATTTCACGGCCTATGGCCATATCACGCCTGAATCAAGCTCGCTATTGGAAATCTTGCGTGCCGGGACTCGCGCCGCGCTTATTCACGAAGTCATACCGGGTGACGTAAAACTGCAGTCGATGACCCCATCGCTTGACGAGTTGCTCGATAGAAGCGACCACACGCTGACTGACATGCCCGAATCGGGCACAGCGGTAGTCGTGGGCGGCAAGAAAGGCAAGGGTAAAGTATTGAAGTCCGTTGGAATTCTCAGCAGCTCGGGTGCGACTGTGACGACGGACAAGACGGATTATGCCCCTGGAGAGACGGTTATCATCACCGGCGCAGGGTGGCAGGCGGGAGAAACTGTAGGGTTGAGAATTCATCGAGACGGTCACGATCCCAGCACTGATACGCTGCTGAGCGCGGTGGCTGATGCGAGTGGGAATATCCAAAACTCCGAATTCGTTATTCAAGAGAGTGATCTGGGTGTCACGTTCTTGCTAACGGCAACAGGTCAGTCCTCTGGATTCACCGGGCAGACGACGTTTACTGATGGCGCTATAAAGATTTCTGCTGCACCGTCCGGCATTACTTTCACTTTGAAATATAGGATCTATCCGGGCACCAATCCGTCACCCGATACTAATTGTAGCGACCCGTCTGACGCCGAAGTTACGGTGCTTGGTATAAGTTCAGCGCAACACAATATTGGCGTGGGAAACAACGATGGCATTAGGCTTGAAGCGGCTGCTCTGTCGGACCAGGGTACGAGCTTCATAAACTGGTCCAGTCCGAACGGATCTGCGTTCAGCATCGTTGGTGGCAATCCACGCATAATCTGCGTTGGGGCAGACTCAACCAGTAAACGGGAATATGTGGCCAACTATGCCGCCTGCGCCCTCACCTGCCCGGCAAACAAAACAGCTAAAACTAGCGATGATGGGACAGGCAACTGCTCGACCACCGTCACCTACACAGCCCCGACCACTGGTGGCACTTGCGGCACGGTGACCTGCAGTCCGGCTTCCAGCTCTGTCTTCCCGAAAGGCACTACCACCGTTACCTGCACCTCTGCCTCTACCGGGGCGACTTGCTCTTTCACGGTGACGGTCAATGACGATGAGAAGCCAACCGCAAATTGCCCGGCTAACATTGTGACCAACACCGATCCCAACCAGTGCCAGGCTGTGGTTAATTACACCGCCACCGCCAGCGACAACTGTCCGGGCTCAACTATCAGCTGCACTCCTGCGTCCGGCACGGCATTCCCGAAGGGCACCACCACAGTGAATTGCACTGCCACTGATACCAGCGGCAACACTGCCAATTGTTCCTTCACTGTGACCGTCAATGATAATCAGGCGCCAACCGCAAATTGCCCGGCTAACATTGTGACCAACACCGATCCCAACCAGTGCTCGGCTGTGGTTAATTACACTGCCACCGCCAATGACAACTGTCCGGGCTCAACCATCAGTTGCACTCCTGGATCGGGTTCAACATTCCCGAAGGGAACGGCTACAGTTACCTGCACAGCAACCGATGCCAGCGGCAATACCTCCACACCTTGTACGTTCACTGTGACCGTCAATGATAATCAGGCGCCAACCGCAAGTTGCCCAGCTAACATTGTGACCAATACCGCTCCCAACCAGTGCTCGGCTGTGGTTATTTACACCGCCACCGCCATCGACAACTGTCCGGGCTCAACCATCAGCTGCACTCCCGCATCGGGCTCAACATTCCCGAAGGGCACCACCACAGTGAATTGCACTGCCACTGATGCTAGCGGCAACACTGCCAATTGTTCCTTCGCTGTGACTGTCAATGACAATCAGGCGCCGACCGCAACTTGCCCGGCTAACATTGTGACCAACACCGATCCCGACCAGTGCCAGGCTGTGGTTAATTACACCGCCACCGCCAGCGATAACTGTCCAGACCCAACCATCATCTGCACTCCTGCGTCCGGCACGGCATTCCCGAAGGGCACCACCACAGTGAATTGTACTGCCACTGATACCAGCGGCAACACGGCCAATTGTTCCTTCACTGTGACCGTCAACGATAATCAGGCGCCAACCGCAAATTGCCCGGCGAACGTTGTGACCAACACTGATCCCGGCCAGTGCTCGTCTGTGGTCATTTACACCGCCACCGCCAGCGACAACTGTCCGGGCTCAACCATCAGTTGCAGTCCGACATCAGGCACAACGTTCCCGAAGGGCACGACTACCGTGACCTGCACCGCGACTGACTCTTCAACCAACATAGGGTCTTGCAAGTTCACAGTGACGGTGGAGGATAAAGAGAATCCGACGATCACCTGCCCGGCTAACACAACTGTCCAGTGCGATGCCGACGTGCCTACTCCGGCGGCTGATAGAGCAGCATTCTTGGCCGCAGGCGGAACAGCTTCGGACAACTGCGACCCTCCCCCGACAGTGGCGTTTGTTGGTGATGAGGCATCAGGCTCTTGCCCGAAGATCATCACACGCACCTATAAGGCGACTGACTCATCCGGCAATGAGGCAACTTGCACGCAAACCATCACAGTCAACGACACCACGAAGCCGGTGCTGACAGGCTGTCCGGCCGATGCGAGCTTCCAGTGCTACAGCCAGGTGCCGGCGCCGGCCAACGTGACGGCGAACGACAACTGCGATGGTCCTATCACGCCAACCTTCACCGAGACCCAGTCTAACCAGGGCTCAAGCTGCAACAACACGATCACCCGCACCTGGACTGCCACTGATCGTTGCGGCAACTCTTCAAGCTGCACGCAGACCATCACCGTCAACGACACCACGCGGCCAGAGATCACGTGTCCGAATCCGGTGATTGTGCAGTGTGCCTCGCAAGTCCCGGCACCTGACCCCTCGTCGGTGACCGCGTCGGACAACTGCGGCACAGTGACAGTCACCCATGACGGAGATGTCATCAGTAACCAGACCTGCCCCAACAGGTACACTATCACCCGCACTTACAAAGCCACTGATCCTTGCGGCAACTCCTCAAGCTGCACACAGATCATCACGGTCAACGACACCACGAAGCCTGTGCTGAGCGGGTGCCCGACCGATGCCAGCTTCCAGTGCTACAGCCAGGTGCCGGGTCCGGCCAGCGTGACGGCAACCGACAACTGCGATGGTACTGTCACGCCAACTTTCAACGAGACCCAGTCTAATCCTGGCTCAAGCTGCCACAATACGATCACTCGCACCTGGACTGCCACTGATCGTTGTAACAATGTTTCAACCTGCACACAGATCATCACAGTCGATGACACCACAGCGCCAGTGCTGAGCGGGTGCCCTGTGGACAATCCAACCGTTCAGTGCGTGGCCGATGTGCCGGCTCGGGCCAACGTGACGGCCAACGACAACTGCGATGGTGCTATCGACCCAAGCTTCATCGAGGTCGAGTCTAATCCTGGCTCGAGCTGCCACAACACGATCACTCGCACCTGGACTGCCACTGATAGTTGCGGCAACTTTTCAACCTGCACGCAGACCATCACAGTCGACGACACCACAGCGCCAGTGCTGAGCGGATGCCCGACCGATGCCAGTTTCCAGTGCATCAGCCAGGTGCCGCCTGCGGCCAACGTGACCGCGAACGACAACTGCGATGGTGCTGTCACGCCAATCTTCAGCGAGATCCAGTCTAATCCTGGCTCAAGCTGCCACAACACGATCACTCGAACCTGGACTGCTACTGATCGTTGCGGCAACTTTTCAACCTGCACACAGATCATCACAGTCAACGACACCACGAAGCCGGTGCTGAGCGGGTGCCCGACCGATGCCAGTTTCCAGTGCATCAGCCAGGTGCCGGCTCCGGCCAACGTGACCGCGAACGACAACTGCGATGGTGCTATCACGCCGATCGTCAGCGAGACCCAGTCTAATCCTGGCTCAAGCTGCAACAACACGATCACCCGCACCTGGACTGCCGCTGATCGTTGCGGCAACTCTTCAAGCTGCACGCAGACCATCACAGTCAACGACACTACGCGGCCTGAGATCAGTTGTCCGGCTGCGGTGACGGTGCAGTGTGCATCGCAAGTCCCGGCGACTGACTTTGCCGGTGGAAGCGCCTCAGACAACTGCGGTACTGTGACCGTCACTCATGACGGAGATGTCATCAGTAACCAGACCTGCGCCAACAGGTACACCATCACCCGCACTTACAAGGCGACTGATGCTTGCGGCAATACTGCAACCTGCACGCAGACCATCACGGTCAACGACACCAACGCGCCAGTGCTGAGCGGTTGCCCGGCCGATGCCAGCTTCCAGTGCTTGAGCCAGGTGCCGCAACCGGCTAGCGTGACGGCGATCGACAACTGCGATGGTGCTATCACGCCAATCTTCAGCGAGACACAGTCGAAACCTGGCTCAAGCTGCAACAACATAATTACTCGCACCTGGACGGCCACTGATCGTTGCGGCAACTCTTCAAGGTGCACCCAGACCATAACGGTCAATGACACCACACCACCAACGTTCGTTTCTTGTCCGACAAATATCACAGTGATGACCAACCCGGGCCAACCTGCAGTTGTAAACTTTACAAGTGCGGCAGCGACAGATAACTGCGATCCCAATCCAACGGTGACGTGCACACCGCCGCCTAACAGCACATTCCCCGTAGGTATAACCACGGTTACCTGTACGGCAACAGATGCCTGCGGTAATACGACCCCGAGCACCAGCACTTGCAACTTCCAGGTGATCGTGCCGGCGTGTATCACGAAGGTGATCGTCGAGGCGAACTACACCAAGAAAGGGTCGATCACCGCAAAGAAAGAGCCTGTGGTCGGCGCCAGAGTGATAATGGCGTCGAAAGCAAGAGTGCAAGCCAGGTGCAACTTGCTGGATGCGACCTGCGTTTGGATGCCTACGAACAAACCCTTCATCACCAACGACCCGGACATGTTCACGGGGGCGGATGGGAGTGTTGTAGTCTATAGCTCTGTCCCCGATCCGAACGGCTGGGCAATCTACATTGATATGCAAGGGGCAAAGGCGTCGACCGCGTTTATTACCTTGGGGACAACAAAGATAGCTGTTGCCAACACGGACTGCGCGCCAACTAAACGGTTCACCGCCATACTGGTAGCCGATTCAACGGGCACCAACGCGACAGCCATGACCCAGCGGCAGCAACAGATCACCGGATCCCTGCTTGAGATCACCTATGCCGAGCAGGTCGAATGGGACGGCACGGACTTCCTGTATCCGTTCATCTTCACCAGCGACAGCGATTGGGAGGTAGACGTGTGCGCCAGCGTTCCGCAAGGCTACCGTATCAGGGGCAATCCGTGTGAACAGCTCTTTGTGGCGAATGAGACGAAGGTGATCTTCTTTGATGTCGAAGACATCGGCAGTCCGGAGCCGCGCTTGCAAGTACGTCTCAAGGTCAAGCATCAAGGAAAGATTAAGGACCTCGATTTGGATATTCCAGGAGTGAGAAAGAAGAACAAGAAGTAAGAGAATACTCCAGCGAGGAAAGGAATTGTCTTGCCTGAATAATCCTGTGGGCGAACGGCGCAAGACGCTTCGGATAACAGTATGGCATCCTTGAACGAAGTGCAGAATGCGACAGCGGGAACGCCGGGCTTGCTGAGAGCTGTTCGAGGATTATAGCCAAGCGTTTCAACGGCGAGAGCGCTACTCGATCGATTGGTGCCTCGCTAAAGTCTCTGTTAGTATCACTCGCGGCTCTTCCGCGGGATGAGAGAAAAGGAGCAGAGTGAGGAGTATGTCACAAATACGAATTAAGGCATTTTCAGTTGCGCTCATGTTTGTGCTCGCGGCTTCCAGCGTGACTTTGGCCTCCATTCAGAGCTCAGAAACTGCGCGCAGTCAGTCGAGTCAGATCTCTTCTGATGAGAAAGACAACAAAGGTCGAACGGCCCTGATGCGTGCGGCTCTGCGCGGCAACCTTGCCGAGGCGCAAGCGCTGCTGGATCAAGGCGCCGACGTGAACGCAAAAACCGGTTCAGGTGTAACGGCATTGATGCTTGCAGCAGGCGAGGGTCGCGCCGAAGTCCTGGAAGCCCTGCTGGCAAAAGGCGCCGACGTCAACGCAAAAGCGTCTGGTAACTATACGCCCTTGATGTGCGCGGCGTTGAACGGCAAGACGAAGATCGTGAAGATCCTGCTGGAAAGCGGCGCTGACGTGAATGCTAAAGACAATGGCGACCAGACCGCACTGAAATATGCAGAATCGAAAGGCCACGCCGATATAGTTGAGTTGCTCACGAGGGCCAGAGACAAAGAATAATGCGGCCGTCAAACGCAATAGCCAGGCTTCAGTGACAGCTAAGCGAAGTCCGGCTTGATTGCCGAATCCGGATTGGCCCGAGTGAGACGGGCAGCTTCAAACTGCGTGGCATTACGATCCTCTTGGGCTTGAGGCGTGATGCCCGATTCGAGCGCCCCAAGACTGCCGGCATCTCCCAACCGGCATCGTAAGCCGCGGGTTCTTCGACAGACGAACGATAGTCACGATGCTGGTTTTTCCGGCCGCTTCCCCGCATCTGACAATCGTTCAACCTGGTCGAGCTAGACCGGCTAGTACATGTCACCTGCCCCTCGTGGTACAATACGCGGCATTTTCAGCAGGAAGCCGAGGGTTGCTCGGTGCAAACACTTCCACAACACTCGTGTTCGATATGTTGTTCATTCAGCGACCGAGTGTTGGTTCGCGCCGACTGCCGTTGAGGGTCGTCTGAGAGATAGCGGAAATGTACCATCCCTCCTCATCGCTTGATAAGCTGGGCACCGGTTTGATAGACGGCCGCCTGATCGCCGCAACCAGGCTTATCTTGGCCATATCGGCGATGCTGATCGTCGACTATACAGCGGGACCGCGCTTCACTAGCGACGTCACCCGCCTGGTACTGCTTCTCTACATCGTCTACAGCGCCGCCGTTTACCTTCTGACCGCCGCCCGTCATCGCCATAAGCGATCGATTCCTAGCTGGTCGTATTGGGCAGACATTGGGTGGTATGCTTTGCTGCTCGCCCTCAGCGCAAGCGCATATGGCATCTTCTTCTTCGGCTTCTTCTTCGCGATCCTGGTTGCTTCCTTCGAGTGGGGCTTCAAATCGGGGCTATTAGCCACTATTGTCTCGGCGTTCCTCTTCATCACCATTAGCTTAGGAATGCGGTACGAAGGGCCGGACTTCGAGGTGCACCGTTTCCTGGTGCGCTTGCTGTACGTGCTTGTGCTCGGCTACCTGATGGCTCATTGGGGTGGCCACAGAATCACACTAAACCGCCAGCTCAGGTTACTCAAAGACCTAACTACCCTATCGCCGCCGCGCCTGGGTGTTAGCCACCTGATTAGCTCGACCCTCGACCAGCTGCGCGCCTTTTACGATGCGGATTCTTATTTAGTCGTGCTGGCCGATCGCGACACGTCGCAGTACCGCTTGCACAGAGTCAAGCCAGACAACTCAGCGAGGCCGACGGATGCCGAGCCAATCCCAGAGGAGATGGTGCAAGTACTACTGGCGCTGCCAGCCGAACACGCAGTGGTTTCCAGCGAAGGCGTGCGGGGATGGCGGCGCCTGGATTATACATACGACGTAACGAAGCACGAGTCGGTAGCGAAGCAAGGAGATGCGAGCAAGATGTTAGCGACCTTGCTCGATGCCTGGTCATTTATCACTGTGCCGCTGCGTCACCACAACCAGACGATCGGCCGGCTCTACCTCACCGCCGAGCGACGGCGAGCCTTCAAGACTTCAGATGTGAACTTCCTCATCCAAATTACTGAGCACCTCATGCCAGTCATTGAGGGCATACGCCTTGTGGATCGGCTGGCGACGGAAGCAGCAGACGAGGAGCGTCAGAGAATTGCGCGCGACATCCACGACAGCATAATCCAGCCCTACATCGGACTTCAGATCGGGCTAGTCGGTATGCGGCGAAAACTTGCGGTGGATGGCGTTGATATGGTCAGCGATGCTAAGCGTCTGCTTGAGGCAATCACGGATACGGCCGGCGACATGGATCATCTGATCCAGATGACCGACGATGGGATCACTGACCTGCGTCGCTTTGTGAATGAGCTAAGAGAGGCTGGCGAGAGTGAGGGCGGCTTGATGTCGGCGGTGCGGCGTTTCGGCTCGAAGTTCACCCAAGCGACCAATATCGCTGTGCAGGTTAGGGCGGATACCGATATTGACGCGGATGGTAGGCTTGCCACCGAGATATTCCAGATGATAGTCGAAGGTTTGAGCAATATCAGGCGGCATACGCAGTCTGCTCGCGCCTTTATTGGTTTGGAGTGTTTAGATAGTCGCCTCACCCTGCGGATCGAGAATGACGGGACGCGTGGCTCCGTGCCGGCCACTTTCACCCCGCGATCAATCACTGGGCGGGCGGAGGCGCTGGGCGGGCGAGCGCAGGTCGAAATTTTTGGGGACTTGGGCACTTCGGTGATCGTCGAAATTCCGCTCGAGTTCAACTAATGGGGATACTATGCCCGGCTCCATCGCAGAACCTATAAGAGTCCTGCTCATAGACGATCACGTAATCGTTCGTGCTGGCCTGCGTATGCTTCTTGAGAGCTACAAGAAGATGATTGTGGTCGGTGAAGCGAGCAGCCGCGCCGACGCTGTTGCTATCGCCGCCCGCGAGCAACCAGACATCATCCTGCTCGACCTGGACCTGGCAGGGGAAAGCGGACTTGACTTTCTACGCGAGCTGCTCGCAACGGCGCCTGGAGCACGCGTAGTCATTTTGACCGGCGTGCGTGACCCGGAAGCACATCGGCAAGCCGTTCGCCTCGGAGCCATGGGGCTCGTTTTCAAAGATAAGGCGGCCGAGGTTCTCATTAAAGCCATCGAGCGGGTCCACGCCGGAGAGGTATGGCTTGACCGCCAGTTGACGGCGAGAGTGCTGTCGGAAATGTCGCAGGTTGATGAGAGCAGAACAAAGGTCGACGGGGATGCAGAAAAAATCGCCTTGTTGACAGATCGGGAGCGGGAGATCATGGGGCTGGTGTGCCAAGGATTCAAGAACAAGCAAATAGCTGAGCGTTTGTTTATCAGCGAGGCGACTGTTCGCAACCATCTCACTTCAATTCTCAGCAAGCTGGAGCTTTCCGACCGCTTCGAGCTTGCGCTTTTTGCCTACCGCCACCATCTGGCTAAACCTCCAAGCTAACCAGTAGGACTTTGGTCCTACTAAAAAAAGTGAGTTTAGTCTGATGCGCCTGGTTGAGAGTTTGTGTATTCTTACTCCGCCCCTGAGGACTAGTCGGTACGGTTCCGGCGAATCTGCCGACCGTGCCAGAAAAACCGCTTGGGGATCACCCACAAACCCGTTTCAGGTTAGGGTGCGCGGCTAGGACTCAGATGGTAAGAAGTGCTGACTCTCCAGAGAACTTAATATGGCACGAAGGACTTGGGATCAGTATGAGAAATACCTGATCCAGCGATGGCCGCTCACCCGTCGCGAGGTCGGTATCGCTCTCGAATGCATAAAAGGAAAAAAGAACAAAGAGATAGCCTGCCATTTGGGGATCAGCGCCGAGACCGTTAACAAGCACCTCGATCGTATCTACAGCACAACAGGAATAAACGGCCGCGATCAGCTGGTGGCGGAACTGCTGGTAGCCGACATTGATAACACTCCTCTTCAACAGTCGCTGCGGTTAACCGGGGTAGGTGCGGCGGTCGTTGGCGCTGGCTTTTTGGACGCGCTCTATGCTTCTAGGAGTGAAAGAAAAAGACCACGCTCAGCTAGCGTTCGTTCGCTCATATCCAAAGGCGCTGAGAATCGATCACGGGCTGTCAGCTCGGCTGCGGCAAAAGACCTGGCGTTCTCCGAGCAGGCCGCGGCTGTTGCAGGCGTTGGATCGCGCTCCGTTCGCCGAAGAGTCGAAGCCGAATATTTAACTGACCAAATGGAGGACGATTCCTATCTCGTCCTCAGCGAGTCGCAGATTGAGACGTCGGAGGAGCTTCAGTTGGTCGCGAACGGTTGATGCGGCGCACTCGCTCCTATCCTTCGACAAGGTGGCTGCCAGCGGCGCGCCGTGACCCACTCCCTCGCCCTCAGTTCAATTCTTAGCAAGCTGGAGTTGTCCGATCGCTTCGAGCTACCCTCTTTGCCTACCGCCACCACCTGGCTAAGCCGTCCGCTTAAGCATCGTCTCTTGTCACCTGCACAGGGCAGAAAGCGGATTGGCCTTGTGGCATAAGGGCGCGTTGGCTTGAGCAAACGAAACTTGTCAGCGGACAGTAGGACTTTACTCCTATTAAAAAAGTGAGTTTAGTCTGATGCGCCGGGTTGGGAGTTCGTGTATTCTTACCGCGGTAGTACGGCCCAAGATTTTCGGCATAAATACGTACAAAATGGATTCTTCTCCTTATCACGGGGGCGTTCGACTATTGAGTTTCTAAAGGGAAGGGACCTTTCCACTAAATTTCTAATGGAAAGGGCTTTTCCCTTAATTTTTTTAGCGAGAACGGGCCGTTCCCCAATACGCTTCTCATCCGCGCGTTTGTTACCATGAGCCTCGATTAAAGCCTCAAGCATTTCCGTGGTTCAGACAGCCCTCGGCAGTTATACAAAAACTTAATGAAGTACAACAGCACCAAATATGAGTTCGCCAAACGTGTTTCTTTTGCGGTCCTGCTCGTTGCAAGTGGTCTGCAGGCAACCGATGCGCAGGAGAACCGATCCGGCATTGTGCGGCTCTTTCGACTCGATGGAACCTTTAGCACCGATCTGTCCGCGAAGACCAGGTCGGAGGACGGATCAGAAAACTCCGGGTTCACGCTGCGCAACGCCAGACTCGAAGCGGACAGCATGGGCTTTCTCACGCGGCTTCGGACCGTGCTCACAATCGCCAATGGTGATACCAGGAGAAGGATCACCGAAGTCGAGTGGCGACTCGACGTCTACGATGAGTCGGTACGCTCGCTGAGCCAGCGCGTCCTTCAAGCGGATAAAGTGAACATCTACCCGGGTGAGACTGCAGCGGTTTCGGCTAAGTTCGGAGCTGTACTGCCAGACAGGATGATCGTCTTGCTTCAACTTGTCAGAGTGTCGTTCGAAGATCGCTCGACGTGGTCGCCGCCGGTTGAATGCTGGTTGGCCGAAGACCTACGATCCGTTTCGTGCAAGTCCAAATGATCTCGCTCAGTGATGCTTAATCGTTCTTGTTTCCGAACCTGAAGACAACGCCGATGCCGACGCGCGCATTGTGTTGAATTGCTTTCCCAGATACGGCTCGATTGAATTTCGACAAGACGTATTCAGCTTGGATGACGCGGACGCCGAAATGCGGAGTGACATTAACATCAATGCCGCCGCCCATTGCTACGGCAAAGGCGTTAGCCCGCCTCGTGAATTGTTCGGTCAGCGTTGTGACTCTTTCATGTTGGTGCGTTCCGCCAAAGAGTATATGGGCGAACGTGGTTGCATTCTCCGTGCGCGCCGTGAATCGCGGCCCGGCCAAAAGCGAAAAGAACCTGGACCGCGCAATGACGTTGTCTTGGTAGTGCCCGCTCGCGTCAACCGTGAACCCAAATGTTCTATCGGCGCTCACGCTCAACGACCCGTTCCATCCGTAGAGGTGGCGATTGTCGCGCTCGTCGCCATCCACTCTGACATACGAGAATCCGCTGAAAACCTCAACCAGCGGGTGAGTGCTTTGGGCCGGGCATGGCACAGAAAGCAACAGCAGTAGCAGAGTCATTCTGGTTTTCATTGTCTGCTCTACTCCTAGCGGCGGTATCTACTGTCTGGCGGGGCTTTTATCATATCTGAGGGGCGATATCAACAACGGCTTAGGCAGCTCTAACAGCCTCCAGAGCTACGCAGCAACACACTAGTAGGACATCACCAGATCTAAGGGTTTTTGACCTCCGGTGGCTGAGCTTGCAGCGAGCCTTTGTCTCTGGTCAACGCGTAAGCAATACCCGCAGCAGCGCCCGCGCCTAACAGGGTGGCGAGCGCCCATCCCATGCCTCGAGAGGCTCCCTTCGATGTGACCGTGATTTCTCCCGTCCACGAAACTCTTGTTCCCTCGACAGTCGCTGAGATCGGGCCAGAACCCGACAAATTGCGAGCGACAAACTGGACGGCCGCCATGCCGTCGGTGTCGGTGATCACATTCGCGGTGGTTCCCGACAGCGTGCCCAAACCGAGCAAGCCGATGACGGCTCCTGATGTGTCGAGCGCGAACAACACTGCCACATCGGGAACTGGCTTGTTATCTTCAAGCACTTGTACTTGAAGCCGCTGCAGTCCGCCTGCGGGGACGCGAATTTTCGAGCCGTTGCCGACGGGCCGAATGCTGTACTGATGTTGGGCCGTTTGTGCCTCGGTTCGAATCTCTCCAGATTTGACGGCGATTGAAGCGCGCCCGTCTCGAACGCTTGCCACAAAAGCAGCTCCTTGCGAAGAACTGTACTCCGATCCTGCGGCGCGTAAGTAAGCGCTCGCGGTCTTGTCCAGTTTTACAACGATGTCGCCCTGGACCAGCGATGCGATCAGGGTGAGGGCTCTCACGCCGTCGTCGAGCGTCCTATATCTGGTCGCCAGCCGAACAGCTGCGTTTCTGGCGAGCGTGACCTCCCCGATCGAATCGAGCAGCACCGGAACTCTAGCTTCTCGGCCCGACTGAAGCAGATCGCCGGACCATATCAACTGCCCGGCGGATGCCGGGTGTCCGTTGACTGTCAACGCGCTGCCGCTGAGGATGTCGTTTGCCGTCCTGCCTATTGGACCAGCGGAAGCTGTAGCATAAAGACGGATCGGTCTATCATCTTCGCGGCTGTCATCGTGTGCGTGCGTTGTTCTCGGCGCAAGACTAACCGATACGAACATGACGGTGCACAAGCCGGTGGCGATCCATTTACGCCTGGTCATACTCATTTCTCCTTCTTTTACTGACCCAATGCCGCGCTTATAGGCCAATTGGAACCCGTGCTGGGACCCCGACGCTTTGCAGGAAGCATCCTGAGTTCGGTAGACGACACTCGCGCTGCGATAGAGTCGGCCTTTCCGATCGCTTGCGTACTCGCGGTGCCCGCATCTGGGGTTGAATTCGCCGTGTCGCTTGATTCGCCGTCGGATACTGTCACCGCCACTCCCACAATCTCCCCGTGGCCCTCCGCGCCGGTGATTCTCTGAACTATGGTGAAGCTCTGGCCAGTCACGAAACCGCTTTGTCGAATCAATGGAGCGAGATCAACAGTGATGGGTCGCTCGACAGGGCGCTCGTTCTTGTCAAAGAACTGAAAGACTGCTCGATTGACGTCCAGGTTCGAGTCGAAGATTGTGAACTCAATGATGAATTCATCTTCGATTCGCTTAAATACAACCAGCGCCAGGATTCTCGGGTTATCCGGATTGGTCAACGCCAACTGGGTGTCGAGATGGCCGACAAGATTGATCGTGAGCGGCCCGCCGCCGTTCTGGGTAAATGTAATAACCGAGGTAATCAGATCTGGCAACGCCTGGTCCGCTGAAAGTCCGCGTGTTCGATTTGCGACCGCTGGGATCAAGGGGTTGAACCGTACTTTGAAGTTTTGCTTCTGTCCAGTAAGGATCCTTACATCAGTAAGCAAGTCGAGCGGAGTCTCGTTGCCAGCGGCATCTACCAGGGTGAGGTTGAACAGTTTTCTGTCGTCTGGATCGCTTATCCGGCCTTGTTCAACGTCACTGCCGACGCGGTTTATCGAGTCGAGTGTCAAGACCAGCGGTAAACAGCCGATGTTCTCAACTGTGAAATTTCGGACCGGCTGTTTCTTCAACTTTCTGAATTTTCGGCTCGCCGCTATCGGGCCGAATTCTAGCGACGGTCCATTCCCTTCCAGCCTCACCACAGCCTGCGGAGCTCCATTGACGTTTACGGTGAAGCCGCAGGTTGCTTGAACGCCTTTCGCATCCACAGCGGTGCACAAGACGTTGGTGACGCCCAGCGGGAACGATGAGCCCGAGGGCGGCGCGCAACTAACACTCGCTCCTGGACAGTTGTCTATCACTGTCGGCAGCGCAAAGTTCACAACGGGCGAGCATTGCCCGGGGGAAGCGGTAACCGACACGTTGGCCGGGCATAAGACCGCGATGCGATCAAGGTCATTAACCGTAACAGTAAACGAACAGGTAGCCGTCGCCCCACCGGCGTCGGTGGCGATACAGGTGACTGGCGTGGTTCCTATTGCGAAACTGGAGCCGCTTGGGGGCGAGCAAACAACGTTAAAGACGGGACAGTTGTCTGCGACCGGTAGGAAAAAATTCACCGTGCCGGTGCAATTGCCCGGATCGTTTACTTGCAAGACGCTTCCCGGGCAGCTGATTCGCGGCGGCGGATTGGTGGCAATTGTCGTCGCGGTTGCGACGTTATTAGCCGTATTAGAATCGGAGGTGGAGGAGCTGAAGACGGTCGCCGTATTGCCAATGGCGGTTCCGTTGGCCACCGAGCAATTCACGCGCGCGTCGATTGTTATCACCGCCGATGCCCCCGGCGCCAGCGAGGCGAAAGTGATTGTGCGGGTGTTGCCCGATCCGCCGCACACACCTCCGCCGGTTGAATCGCACGAAACAAAGGACAGATTGGCTGAAAGTACGTCTGTCACCGTAACCGACGTCGCTGCTGCGGGCCCCGCATTGCTGACCACGACCATCTTTGTGACCTGAGAGCCCGTCTCCACCGGATTAGGCGCGATACTGGCCAACACGGACAAATCCGCAGTTTGCCCGCCCGACAGCCCTCCCATTTGAATGCCCCGCGAGAACTCCGAAGTGTTGTTGGTGGGATCGGTCGCCGTTGCAGTGATGATTTGCCCGGGCGCGACCGTGACAAGGAAGGTGGGGTTGAAGCTTGCGTTGCCGCTCGCGTCGGTAGTGACGGACACCGCGCCGATGAAGCTCTGGCCTTCGCCGAAGCCCGAGGGATTGCTAACCTGATTTGAGAAGAACTCAATCCTGAATGTGGTATTTGCGGTGCTGTTTAGCGTTCCTTGAATTGTGGTGCTTGTGCCTGCATTATTTGCGGAAGTGAGCACGGGGAAGTTCTGCAGGTTGTTGGCGCCGACATCTGGGTCGCCCGTATCGTTCGGAGTCACACCAGGCGTCCCTAGATCAATGCCAAGTCCCCCGTTTAAGAAGATCGAGTTAGAGAGTATGGCATTACCGTTGCCGGATGTGACCGCTACGCCCGCCGCTCCGTTGAAGGCAATGGTGTTGCTGGATGCGGAGCCGACCGCGCCTACTGCGTTATTAGAAGACCCATTGATCTGCACGCCGTTTATGGAATTACCAAGACCCGAAGTGCCGCCGGCATTCGTTCCGATAAAGTTGCCCCGCACCAGGTTTCCCGTTCCTCCTCCGGATATCTGAATGCCGTTCCGATTGCCCGAAATAACGTTGCGCGCCGCGGAGGTTGTGCCGCCCACTGTGTTGTTTGAGCCGCCGGAGATGAACACGCCGTCCTGGGTGTTGGCGAGCGCGAAGGTTCCAGTTGCATTCGTGCCTATGAAGTTGCCTTCGATAATGTTGTTGCTGGCGTTCACGACAATTCCGTTCCGGCTGAAGCGATTGATAACCAGCCCGCGGACGACGCTGCCTGAAGCGTTGATGGTCAACCCGTCTGCGTCGGCAGCGCTGAGTCCATTCAATTCGATCACCGGAGTGCCAGAGAAACCCGGCTGGCTGGTGCCGTTTATCGTGACCGGCTGAGTTATAGTTGGAAGAGACGCAAGCAAACCAATGGTGTGCGGCGGTGGACCTGGGATGCTGAAGATAATAGTGTCAGCGTCGGGCGTGGCATTCGCATCAACAATAGCTTGTCGCAACGTTCCGGTGCCTGCTAAAGGAGCTGGATTTACACCGCCATTGTCGCCTGTGTTGGTCACGGTGAAAATCGCCACTGCTTGAGTGCGCACCATCGTTGGCGCGCTTTGACCTGCACTGAGAATGATCAGATCATCCAGCCCATCTTCGTTCAACCGCATTGGGATGAACGCGAAAGGCTCGCCCTCGATATCGAGCGAGACCGAGACGCGACTCTTCGCAAGCGGCCGCTCCGTATCTTCTACGAGCAGATGCAAGCGATGAGCGGCGGGATCGATCACTACCAGATCGTCGGTCTTGCTCCCTGAAATTCGTGCTCGCCTAAGCTGCGTTGACCCCGGCCAAGATGCCAGGTTGACTCTTTCACCTCCCCAGTCGATCTCGCCCAACTCTGTTCCGCTAAGCACGCCGACCGCACCGTCTTCGGTTAGCGCCGCGACATCTAAACTGTGATTGCCGACAAAACTCCCGACGACGATCGAGCGAATCACCGACGAGAACGTGCGATGATAAATGAGCGCCTTGGCCGCTTCGGCTTCTTCGATGTCGAAGGGCACAACAAGCAGCTCGCGGCCCGCTGCTATCAAGAGGTTTGGCGAGTTAGCCAAACCCGAGGGTGTGAAGACGACGGTTGTAGCTTCGTCCGGTAATCGAATGATTGCGGGTCTGGATGCCCGCGCGTCGTCGAGCGATCTAAACAGAAGTGCTGCGGGACCCGAGTTATCCACTATCCCAACGGCTATCTCTGCAAAACCGCCCGTCTCGCCTGTCTCACGAGCGCCCAGCGCCGTTACTCTTCCGGGCAGCTCAATCTTCTGTTTCGAGGAAAAGTCGCCGCGCCCATCGCCCGTCAGCAAGTAAAGCGCATTGAGGGCACGCGCTGTAGTCGTCACGTCGAGGTGTCCATCGCCATTGAAGTCGCCGACCGCTAAGAAGTCCGGCGCGTCACTCAGCGGGAATGACCTTCCAGGCAACAGAGTGGGAGAGTCTTTCAGTTTATTGAGAGAGCTGTGTTGTTTTGCCTGCGGACCGTAGGGATACAACGGGTCTGGATTACCTCGATAGAAACCCAAAGAAAACCCGCCGGGTCCGGCATAACCGACGATCAAATCAGGGACACCGTCCTCATCGAGATCTCCGGATGCGAGAGAGAGCGAAGCATCTGGGTTCCCGTCCGCCTCCGGTAGTCGAGCGATTGAGATTCGCTGACTCATATCTGCAACCCGGCCCGCGGTCGAGTTTCCTAGCCGCCTCGAAGGCACTTCAGCAACGCTCGCGACGCCCTGAGATCCGATGGAACTCGCTGACGTTTGCGCGCTTCGCCTCGGGAAGGCGAGAAGACAAAGAGCTACAGCCAGAAGCCAAAACCCCAGCCGCGCCGACATAAATCGGCCAGAAAAGCTGTTGTCAATTCGAGAAGATGACATGGCGGCGTGAACCTCCATCCGTCGTGCCGTGAGCCGAATGATCGTCTAGCACGTACTTTCACGTTTAAGCGACAGCGCCAGCCTCGAGGGCGCCACACGCACAGCCGGGTTCGCCGAAGCGCTATTAAATCTATCGTAGTCTCTTCGAACCATTTAGCTGGCTTTCTAACACTACAAGGGAAAGCGCCTGCGATTTCCCGGGCAATGATCGGTTCTCTTCGCTTTAAAGGATCTTGCACCTCAGGAGCTACTTGGTTTGAAGTAACGAGGCTTGCCTGCGGTAGGCAATATACAGGCATTTCGCTCAAAGGCAAAGCGATTTTTTGCGTGGTCAAGTGTTGCAGAGATCATCCAGTCACTTCGTCGCCGTTCTCTCAACCCAAAGTAAGCCGCGTTCGGAACCGACATAAGCGTCATCGCTAAACGAGACCCAAATGACGTAGCCGCCGGTAGGGTAGTCGGTCCGCCCGCCGAACGTGCCGTCGCCCTTACCGAGCAGGACTGACGCGCTTCCGCCGAAGTCATAGCTGCCGTTAGCCACGGCTAGATCGAGCTTGGCATCGCCAACAATTAGATTTGTTCTAGACCGTTGGAGCATGCGTGGTTGGCCGGCTATCTCCCGGAACAACACTTATAACAGCACGCTCGAAAGCAGCAGGCAGTGCCACGCCAGCAAAGCACAGTAGAGACGAGACACCAGCTTTAATATTGTCCTGGCTCTTGGCTTGCGCGCGTAGTAGTACCAACAGACCAGCGTCGCAAATATAGTTACTGACACCTTGACCGCGAAAAAAAGCAGATAGTTGCGCTCGATGAAAGCATTCATAAACGGGTTTAACTCCGTTGAATAGTTGTGAGCAACTAAGTAGATTGTGCTGGCGGCATCTAATGCCGACATAATGTTTACACTTATTATGGCTGCGATCAGGGATACAGTCCTCCCCTTGGTTGTTGAAGCACTCTGCGGCGCTGTTAGATTTTGCAGAATCACGCCAACCATCAGCCCCACTATTATCCATCCTAGAATATTCATTGGTTTATTCGTACCGTCCCCGTGGTATTTACCCCCAACATCTGCATTATTAACGTACCCAAGGCATTCGAAGGGAGTGACCCTTGCAAAATGCGAGCCAGGCACGACAAGGGTGAGTTCATCAGTTATCCAGCTTGTTCCACAGTTAGGCTCACGTGGGCTGGTCACCTCTCGGTCGGAGTTATTTACAGGGAGCAATCTATCACTACCTAGCAAGTAAAGGGAATTGACAATCGCCGCCGCGTGCAGTATTTTGCATACCCGGTTTCAGGCACACAGTGTAGTGTTGCAGTTCACAGACCTGTTTGATGACTATCTGCAGGCTTTGAGCAGATCAATAGGCACTCAGTTCAGGTAGACCATCAATTGCCCGCTGCTCGCAACTTGGTCAAATAATTCGAAACCCCCAGCAGAGAGTAAGTGAGGCACGGTCTAGTCAAAACGAATGCAAGCGAGGACAACTATTCCTGGGCTTTAACTCTTATTGGATATTTAATAGATTATTCCAATAGTCCTTGAGCCTAAAGAATTATTTTCAGGAGACTTTGGCGTGAAGACAATCAGCTCTCTGCTTTATCAGTTGCCAAGTTATGATGAAACCACTACGACGTCGTTTCGTTTGAGCGTCTTGGTGCCGGTCTACAATGAGCGGCACGTCGTAGAAGCCAGCTTACGGAGGGTGCTTTCGCTCGAACACGAATTGATTAGCAGCCTTGAGTTGATAGTCGTGGACGATTGCAGCACAGACGGCACCTGGCAGATTCTGCAGAGACTCGCCGATGAAGATAAGCGCATCACGCTGCTCAGCCATGACGCGAATCGAGGTAAAGGAGCATCAATTCGCAGTGCGATCGCGCGGGCGACCGGCGACATCATTATTATCCACGATGCTGACCTTGAATATAATCCGGCGGACATTCCTGGATTGCTAGTTCCATTTGCCAAAGAGGGAGCGGATGCAGTGTTCGGCTCGCGCTACCTTTCGGCTCCCTATCGTCGAGCATTGATGTATCGGCATACGATGATTAATAAGATGCTGACGACGATCGGCAATTGGTTTACCGACCTCACTCTGACCGATATAGAGACTTGCTACAAGGCTGTCAACGCCACGCTTCTGAAATCCATTCCGCTCAGGAGTAATGATTTTCGCTTCGAGGTCGAGATTGTTTTCAAGTTAGCGAAGCGCCGGGCCCGAATCTTTGAAGCCCCTATCCGCTACCTGCCGAGAACTCACCAGGAAGGCAAAAAGATCCGGGCGCGGGATGGGTTGCTGGCGCTATTGGCTATGATCCGATTCTCGCTTATTGATGATCTATATAATGAAGATGAGTATGGCTCGCACATTCTCCTAGAGCTAGAGCGAGCTCAGCGATTCAATATATGGATCGGAGACACCCTGCGGCCTTATATCGGAGACTGCGTGCTTGAAATCGGCGCAGGAATCGGGAATTTGACGAATCAGTTTATTCCGCGCGAACTATACATAGCATCTGACATCAATCCTAACTATCTTCACTACTTGAGATGCTACTCTTCCGGCAAACCGTATCTGCGCGTGATGAAGATTGATGCCGGAAACCCTGAGCACTTCTGCGGATTAGAAAATCAGTTTGATACCGTCGTGATGCTCAACGTGCTTGAACATGTTCCTGACGCGCAGAAGGCGCTCAAGAATCTCTGGACCGCGCTGAAGCCTGGAGGGCGGGCGATAATTCTGGTGCCACAGCACCCTTCGTTGTATGGCACGCTGGACGAAGCGCTCGAGCACCGCCAGCGATATACACGAGCAGGTTTCGAGGGCGCACTGACCGAAGCTGGATTCAGCATCGAGAAGATGTTTGACTTCAACCGCGTTTCCGTCCCTGGATGGTGGCTTAATGGCAAGCTGCTTCGCCGGAAGAAGTTTTCTCGCATTCAACTTAAGGCATTGGATACAATGATCCCTATTCTTAAGCGAGTAGACCGCGTGTGGCCTTGGAGCGGTCTCAGTATTATCGCGATTGGAGTTAAGCAATAGGCCTCAAGGTGAGAATGCTTAACAATCGAACATAGAGGAAGAAGATATCAAGGCAGCTTCCACAACCTTGAGTTTGCCCAAGCGTCTCTACGCTGGCGTCTTGTGAGCTTGAGATGCACCCGTGTCGGCCAGTACACAATTAGAAGATCGAAGCTCCGTATCCCTCATCAGCTTCAGAGCAATTACTTTTATAATCAGGATTGACGTCCTGAAAATAACGTCGGGCCGTATCCGCATCGGACAACTGGTAAAGCTTATTCTGTCCAAGATGGAAGAGGAACAATTTATCGCCGTATGGATAGACCCTCCTTTCGCCGTATATGCTTGTAGAAAGACCTTGCTCTTCTATCTTCAGGTTGTGCTTAACAATGTCCCCCTTGAGGCTTGGGTCGGCGTAATACACCTTGAGCATTCCGCTCACATCCCAATAACATTCAAATACAATTCCCGGTCCGGTGTAGGGGCACACGCCGTCAAGGAACAGAGTAGTTTCAGAACGCAAGGTCGGGAACTGCTGGCGAACAGCAGCGATGACCTCTTTCTGCTGGCGAGAAGCACTTATCCAAAAAGCAGCGATTGTATTGTTGAGCAAGAATCCACTCATACATACCAGCGCTATCAGCAAGCAGAAGAAGCTTCGGCGCAGCCGCAGAGAAGGCAGCACCCAGCTCACCCAACCGATCACACCCACAAACGATATTGCCACCCCTAACGCTGCGGCGATCGCGGAGCGGTTATATACGCCGGTAGATGAGAAGCCAACCTGAGAGTTTGTCAAAAAAATCGAATAGCCTAAAACAAAGACAATCAAGCCAAAAGCCATCAACCTAAAATAACTGGCCTCGCTGGGCAAATCCGTAGCTTGACGATTGGTAATACGGTAGAGGTAACCAAAGACGGCCAAGCCAAGTAATACACCAACTGCTAGTACTTTCGGGTTCGGGTAAAAGCTCAAAACTCGTGCTATCTTAACGGGCAAGCCAATGCCATAGCTGCCATAATTAACTCCAATAGCCCCTACAGCCAGTTTCACGAGATGAGAAGAATAATCACCAAAGATTCCCATCCGATGTACAAAGAGGTCGGGCTCACCTCTAGCTGTCAGGATTTTATAGATTACTATTACAGCCACCCCTAGGGTATTGCTTGCCAGAGATACTAGTACTGTCTTCCGAATTAACTCTTTGTTAGAACTTGGATCATAGAGTTGCTTCGCACGCCACCATACAAGCACAGGGTTGAGTAGAAACAGAGGGAGAGCCACTTCATAACCCAAGGCGCTACAGAGTAGAGCAAAAAAGCCGGCCAGTTTCCATCTCCATATATGTGCATGTCGCGCACGCACTGCCCTGAGGTCAGAATAAAGGCTTAAGAAATACAACCCTATGCTCAGGTTTATCACGAAAGCTATAAACCAGAAACGGTTGCTGGAGTAATGAGGCAGCAGAGCATACACCAATGGTATGGCAACGGTGAAAAGTCTCATGTGAATCAATTCGTTGAGCGATAGATAGAAAAGTATTATCGTGACAGTAAATACCACAGCATTCACTATGTGATATTCAAACGTGTGAAACCCAAATAGCCAATACAGCCCGGCCACATAAAGGCTCTCGATTGGACGCAGGCGAGTATCCGGAAAAACAGACCCAATTAGCCCAAACAGGGATTGGTCACTGGAATTGCTCAACAAACCCAGAAAGTGCCAATCATCGCTGTATAAACCTAAGTCTTTGATATATAGAACGAGAGAGAGCAAGACAACCAGAGTCAAGAACAGGCAGTCTTGAAGCGCAACGCGAGAATTGATCAAGGGTCCGATCCCGCCTTCCGGCACATCGGGTTGCATTTCGTTCGTCGGAGAGACTCTTTGTTCAAACATTTGAGACAAGTTGTTACCCGAAACTCGGAGTACACACTCAACTCATGGCTCAAACTGAATGGCCTTGGCTTCTCAAATAGTTCGCCAGTCTAGCATGGGTTTGAAACTGGACAGAATAGCATATTTAGCGTAATACAATACTTGGCAAAAGCCGCCCTTTTGACTAAGAGGGTACGGACACAGCGAATCTTTGATGCTTTTTTTGGAAGCGAGTTCGTAGTGAGTGAAAACCAGTTGACATTAGTCATTTCATATTTACGAACAGTGGGAGATGTTTATGCTCACCAGGATATTGCTGATATGTGTCGGAGTGCTGATAGTAGCTCAGGCTCAGGTCTATGCTTACACTGATCCGGGATCAGGAACATTAATCTGGCAGATTCTGCTTGCCGCCTCCTTTGGGGTAATGTTCTATCTGCGGAGAATAATCGGGTGGTTTCGCGGCCTGAAGTCGGGTAAGGAAAAAGATACATCGGCTAAAGCTTTTGCTGCGGAGACAGAAGAAGAACCGGAATCGGTTAAGCGACAGGTTATCTGACCAGTTGAAGTCGGCTCCCTTGCTTTAACCCCATAGCAGTCCAATCGTCTTAACTTTCCCTGCGCATTAGCAGGTCGGCGGGTTTTGATTCTTGTGAGCCAAGAACGATGAGAAGCTCTCAATACAGCCTTAGCAAGGCGATGCCCGCTTCGTTTCGTGATCCTGCAGGACGATTATTCGTAATTGATGGGCGCATAATACGCATAGTTAACAGCTCGGGTGTGCGCGACCTCAAAGCTTTCCTCGAATCGACCACATCGCGGAAGTTCATTGAGCTTGGTGGTTTGGTGCGTACCGATGTTCTGGATTCGAGGACGGCCTGCAATATACTTGAGAAGAGCGCAAACAGTAATCTATTCGATGCTGCTGATGGCTCAATAATCGTAGAGCACGAACAAGTGCCTTTTCAAAACTTCCCCTATGAGTGGCCTCCGGAGATGTTGTGCTCGGCCGGTCGCTTGACTCTCGATTTTGCCGAAAGCCTGCTGGACGAAGGACTTGGGCTCAAGGATGCGACTCCTTACAATATCATTTTTCGTGGAGCCAATCCGGTCTTCGTTGACCTGCTATCGTTCGAGCAGCGCAATCCGGGCGATCCCATCTGGCTGCCTCAAGCTCAATTCGAGCGCACCTTCCTACTGCCGCTGCTGGTAAACAAGTACTTTGGTATACAACTGGACCAGCTTTTGAGCGTTCGCCGCGATGGCCTTGAGGCGGAAGATGTCTATCGCATGTGCGGACCACTTCGCAAGCTGTTGCCGCCTTTCCTTTCGCTCATCTCTATACCTAACTGGCTCGGCGCAAGACGAAATGAAGACAACCAGGCTATCTACAAAAGCAAGATACTGGATAATGTGGAGAAGGCACGCTTCATACTTCGATCTTCATTCAGACGCCTGCGCCGCATCCTTAATAACCTTGAGCCTGAGAACGGCAAGAGTTCTGTATGGTCGGATTACACCGCCACAAACAATAACTATTCCGAGGCTCATTT
Source organism: Acidobacteriota bacterium (assembly GCA_038040455.1). Classification (GTDB taxonomy): domain Bacteria; phylum Acidobacteriota; class Blastocatellia; order UBA7656; family UBA7656; genus Onstottus_A. Next base: position 48,829 of record JBBPIH010000010.1, on the reverse strand, counting down.
CCAGGCCAAGAACAGATTCGTTGAAGAAGCAATGATCGAGTTCAGTCCCAAACGAGTTTTGGACATTGGGTGCAATACCGGCCAACACAGCACAATCGCTGCCAGAAGAGGCGCTCGAGTAGTGGCGATTGATAGCGATGCGGTGGTTATCGGCGAAACCTGGCGAAAAACCTGCGCCGAAGGTCTGAATATTCTGCCACTGGTGGTTAATCTGACTCGCCCGAGTCCGGCTATCGGCTGGCGTAATTGCGAGTGTCCGGCCTTCCTTGAGCGTGCGCACGGCGCCTTTGATGCAGTGCTGATGCTGGCTGTGATTCATCACATGCTGGTGAGTGAGCGCATACCGCTACCAGAAATCATTGATCTTGCCGCCGAGTTGACGACCGACATTCTAGTTATAGAATTCATAGCTCCTGACGATTCTATGTTCCGCCGCCTTACACGTGGCCGAGATCATCTGTTTTCTGATCTGACGTCAGAGCTCTTTGAAGACAGTTGCATGCGCAGGTTTGAAATAATTCGTTCGCAGCATCTAGAGCGAACAAGCCGATGGCTGTACGTGTTGCGGAACAAGAAATGATTAGAGCCCAGTCGCTTAAAGATGCCGCAAAGGCTCTATCATTAGCCAATTTATGTTTCATTGAAACCTGGAGCAAGCTGCTTAGTGATTCAACCTACTGGCCTGCCAGGTTCGCCATATACTCCTCTAATAATTACGTAGCGGTCATCTTAAATGTGTTTCTGCTTGCTGCTGTATTCTGGGCTTCTGGGACTTTCGCTCGCCGATCCGGCAATAGACTTGCGTTCAGGATTTCGCAGTTGGTTTTTCCTCTGGTGCTGCTTATTCCATTGAACGGAATCATAGAGTCGTTATTGCCACAGCAGAAGCAAATTATCGAATTGATCATCATAGTGCTGGGGATAATATTGATATCCCTTTTTGAGGTAATGCCGTGGCATGGTGTTATCATTCGAACCGCAAGAGCTGTGGTAGTGGTGTTGTTTCCATTCTTTCTAATCACGTTATTCCAGTCATTTTCGGCATTGACCAAGTTTTCAGATCAACCGCCCCCTCCACGTGTTAGTACCCAGGACAGATCTGCCCCGCGAGTGCTGTGGCTTTTGTTCGATGAGATGGATCAGCGAGTGACCTTTTCGAGACGGCCTGCAACCTTACAGCTTCCTGAGCTTGATCGTCTGCGCAGCCAAACGATTTATGCCTCAAACGCCTACCCGCCGTCAGACTTGACTTTAATGTCAATTCCTGCACTTATCGACGGAAAATTGATCTCTAAGGCCAAACCGATAAATCCATCTGAGCTGATGATTACTTTCGCCGACTCTAAGGAGCCGGTTAGCTGGGGCAGCCAACCGAATATATTCTCGAGGGCTCGCGAGGCCGGATTCAATACCGCCTTGACGGGATACTATTTCCCTTATAGCAGGATAATCGGTGAAAATCTGAACAATTGTTTCTGGCAGGACCCCGAAACTTTAACTCTGCGCGAAAGTATGTTCGATCAGATCGAAAGTCTCATTAATACAATCCCTCTGGTATATAATCTTCCAGCTCATTTCGGAATAATAAACAACAGAAGAGCCAAGCAAAGCCGTAATCGGCAAAGGTTTCTGGATACATATCTGGGTATTCTAAGTGATGCCAAGAAGGTAGCGGTCGATCCCCATCTTGGACTGGTACTGGTGCACTTGCCGGTGCCACACCCTCCCGGCATATATGATCGTCACAAAGGTGATTATGAGCTCGACGGCGAAAGCGGCTATCTTGACAACCTCCAACTGGCTGATCGTGCGCTGGGCGACTTTCGCCGTGTTATGGAGGATGCAGGGATATGGGAAGATACAATTGTACTGGTGACGTCCGATCACTGGTGGAGGGATTATTTATGGCGCTCACTGCAAATGTGGAGCAGTGAAGATGAAGATATACGACCAAGCGATGACGACAATCGCGTACCGTTTTTGTTGAAGCTAGCTAGACAGAAGCAGGCGGTTACATATGATGCTGAGTTTAATACCATTCTTACTCACGACCTGTTACTTGCATTATTGCGTGAAGAGCTATCCGGGCCGGAAAGCGTAATAAGCTGGCTCGACCGGCATTGCTCAATTGGGGAGAGTCCCTATCGGTTTTATCAACCAGATTAAGGATCGCTTTTAGCTATTGTATTTGTTTTCCAATGGCAATTTGGCCTAATGGATTATGGTATTGGAAACCGACTCAAAACTCAGGTACCTAGAAGATCAAGTTCACGTTAGCGACAAAGCTCTTCTTGAATTGTCCATTGTAATGCCCTGCTTGAATGAAGCTGAGACACTGGCGGTTTGCATCGAGAAGGCGCAACGCTCTTTGCAAGAGCTTAACCTAGCAGGGGAAATCATCATTGTCGATAATGGCAGCACGGACGGGTCTGAAGACCTCGCCACTAGCATGGGAGCGCGTGTAGTTCGCGTAGAAGCGAAAGGATATGGCAATGCGCTCATGGGTGGTATTGCCGCATCGCGCGGCAAGTACATCATCATGGGCGATGCAGACGACAGCTATGACTTCAGCAACCTCGAACCCTTTGTGGAAAAGTTGCGAGCAGGGTACGACCTGGTGATGGGGAATCGGTTCAAAGGTGGTATTAAAGCGGGAGCAATGCCGGCGCTGCACAGGTATCTGGGAAATCCCGTGCTTACTGCAATCGGGCGGAGGTTATTTCACAGCCCCTGCGGTGATTTTCACTGCGGACTTCGCGGGTTCAGTAAAGCGGCAATGATGAAACTGGACCTGCGAACGACCGGCATGGAGTTCGCTAGTGAAATGGTTGTTAAAGCAACCTTGCACAACATGCAAATCACTGAAGTGGCGACAACGCTTTCTCCCGACGGACGCAGCCGGCCTCCTCACTTACGAAGCTGGCGGGATGGATGGCGACATCTGCGCTTCCTGCTTCTCTATAGCCCCCGCTGGCTTTTTTTCTATCCTGGCGCGCTTCTCATGGTCGTTGGCCTGATTACCGGAATATGGCTTTTGCCAGGCCAAAGAACAATCGAGGGAGTAAACTTCGATATACATACGCTGCTGTTTGCTGCTCTAGCGGTTATTGTCGGATTTCAGGCAATCAATTTCGCCGTATTCACTAAAGTATTTGCGATCAGCGAGGGCTTGCTTCCCGATGATCCACGGTTCAACAGAATATTGCGCTTTATGAATCTAGAGATTGGGTTAATTGTCGGAATTATCCTATTATTTGCTGGGCTGGCTGGCTCGATTTACGCTCTGAGCGGCTGGGGCGCGGGCTCTTTTGGTCCCTTAGATCCTTCAAGAACCATGAGAATCGTTATTCCGGCCATCACCTCGCTGACACTCGGCGTCGAGATCATTTTATCGAGTTTCTTTCTGAGCATATTAAGGATGAAGCGCCGATGAGTCTCACCGGCCCGGTTGCAACAAGCAACTCTGCAAGCGCGGTTGCTCGGCCCTCCGGCCCACAAGTGGAGAGTCGCGCCTCAGGATTTAAGTTGTTTCCGACAATAGAGCATTCTCTGGGCCGACTCGCCCGGCATCGAAAACTATCCATCTTGTTAGTCGGTATTGTCGCATTCGTGGTGAGCGCGGCACTGGCGTTGTTTGTGCGGATGCCTCAGCCCCGATTCCATGATGAATTCAGCTACCTGCTCGCAGCGGATACGTTCGCCCATGGCCGGCTCACCAATCCAACCCATTCGATGTGGGCTCATTTTGAGAGCATTCACATCATCCAACAGCCCACTTACGCCTCGAAGTACCCGCCGGCGCAGGGATTGATGCTGGCAGCAGGTCAAGTGATAAGCGGGCGTCCAATTGTCGGCGCATGGCTCAGCATGGCATTGGCGTGCGCAGCTACATGTTGGATGTTAATGGCTTGGGTGCCTCCTCGCTGGGCACTCCTGGGAGGGTTGCTTGCGGCTTTGCATCCCCTGACTCTCGCATGGAGCCAGAGTTATTGGGGCGGGTTGGTGGCAATGTGCGGAGGGGCGCTCGTGCTCGGCGCGTTCAGGCGACTCGTGCAGCAGCCAAAAACGCACCACGCAATACTGATGGGGATAGGCATGGCAATATTGGCGAACAGCCGGCCATACGAAGGGCTCATATTGTCTGTGTTAGCAATGGCGGGTCTGATGTGGTGGAGGTCAAGCAGGGACGGCCCCACGGTGCTCGTATCGCTCAGGCGTATCGCTTTACCGATATTCATAGTATTAGCGCTAACGGCCGGACTAATGGCTATCTACAATCTACGCGTGACCGGCACTCCTTTCCGAATGCCATACATGGTCCATGAATCAGAATATGCTGTAGCGCCACCTTTTCTCTGGCAACAGCCCAGGCCGGAGCCAGTCTATCGTCATAAGGAGATCCGAGATTGTCATGTGGGATGGGAACTTTCCACTTACACTTCTCAGCGCTCGATTGGAGGCCTGGCATCGGAAGGGTTGTGGAAGATTCTGCTTCTGAGCGCCGGATGCTTTTGGCTTTGGGTCCCGGCCTTTCCTCTGCTGGTGATATCGTGGCCACCGATCAGAGATCGATGGATACGATTCGCGCTGCTGATATGTGGCCTATTCATTCTGGCGCTGCTGGTAGAAACATGGTTACAGCTTCATTATGCTGCGCCCATCGCAAGTCTGGGCTTCGTCCTCGCATTGCAGGTTATGAGGTATTTACACTCGAGGCAGCACGGCCGCAACACCTGGCGGGTTGTATTTGTGACGACTCTGATATTGTGCGTGGTATCGCTTGCTGCATTGGGCATCCATCTTTCGCGAGTTGATAATGGACTATGGAGTTCTCAACGAGCGAGCGTACTTGCGGAGTTGAAACGAACCGGGGAGCGTCATTTAGTGATTGTGCGGTATAGCTCTGAGCATAATTCTGAACAGGAGTGGGTTCACAACGAGGCAGATATTGACGAGGCAAAGGTGGTGTGGGCGCGCGAGATGGATGCGGCCCAAAATCTCGAGTTGGTGAAATATTTCAATGACCGGCTCGTATGGTTATTGGAGGCGGATGCGGAAAGGCCACGGTTAGTTCCTTACCCTGTACAAACTTCAGCCTTGACTGAGTGACGCTACTGAGCAGTGTCAATAAGCTCAGAGAGATGCAGTCTTTCCATATAACGATTCCTGCTTCGCGGCTCCATGGCAGGAAACGTAACCGACAACATGAGCAAGATGAGGATAAGAATTGGATCCAGGTTAGTCACTGTGATGCTGCTTGTCACACTAACTATAGCATTCTCGCTCTATTCTGCGATGGTTACCCCAGACAGGTTCGGCGACTACTACGATGATGGAATCTACGTGACTGCGGCGAAGGCGCTGGCTACTGGCCAGGGCTATCGAATCATCAGCCTCCCGCACGAAAAACCTCAGACTCAAGTCCCTCCGTTTTACCCGTTTCTGCTGTCATTGATCTGGAGAGCCTATCCGGAGTTCCCACAGAATCTGGCCTTGATGATGATGCTATCAGTGATAGCTACGGTGAGCTTTCTAGCATTAAGCTATCGTTATCTCGTGAAGCAAAATTATGCCACACATTGGCAGGCGTTAATAATTGTGAGTTTTGCTGCAATCAACTGGCGCACTATGCTGCATGCCTCAAGCGTGATGTCTGATGTGATGTATGCATTGTTATCAGTATGCGCGTTGTATTTTGCAGAGAGATATGAAAAGGAGCGAAAGAGTTGGGTGACGGGAGTTGGAGCAGGGGCCGCGATAGGTCTGGCGTTTCTGACGCGAAGCTCAGGGATCACATTATTGGTGGCAGTGGCCGTGTACTACGCATTGCGACGGCAATGGAAGAGGGCATTGCTGCCTTTGGCGGTAGCAATATTGTTTGTGCTGGCCTGGGTGGGATGGTCCTTCGTTAATCGGAATACCCCGGAGGGAGTAAATGCTATATATCATTCAAACTACTTGCGTGGCTATGGTCGGATCATTAGCGATTTGCAAGCGCAGAATAATACGTCCCTATTGATGACATTACTGAACGTTGTAGAAACAAACATCCTGTTGCTCATTATAGGATCAATCCCACTGGCCTGCCTCGGACTTCGCTATGATCTCCCTCAAATTGTTTTAGTTTCGCTTGTCTTGATTACCGTGATTCTGATAGCCACTGGATTCGTACGACAATGCCGCAAAAGCATCCGCTTGCTGTACGTATATCTGTCTTTCTATCTAGCCATATATCTTATTCTTCCGGGCACCGCGTATGACCGGTATGTCATGCCGATAGTTCCCTTCTTGCTGCTCTTCTTGGTGAGCGAGCTCGCTCGACCTGCCTCGGTGCTCGCCAGAGAGATGATGTCGGGCAAGCATCTAGCTAGGAAGGTTAGCGCTGCTTTCATTGCGTTAGCTCTGATTGCAGCAATAGGTGTTTCAATCTTCAGCAATGTGTCTGCGATATACGACTCATTAGGCTCATTGAAAAGAATTGCGAGCCGCGCGTCCGAAAAGGCAGAAGCGATTGAATGGATCAAGTCGCACACCGACCCTTCAGATATACTTATCTGCAATAACGATCCAGCCTATTATCTCTACATTGGCCGCAAAGCAACAATATCTTTCGATGTCAGTGTACTTGATACTCTACCTTATCAATCCCACCAGCCGGATTTTGGAGAACTGACACAGTCATTCCTTGACATAATAAACGAGAATAACGGTCGATATCTGATCTTAAACGAAAGCGATTTGATAGACCTGTCGGCTCGTTATCAAAAAAGCATTGAGGAGTTCATAGAACAACGCCCGCAGAAGTTTGTTCCTGTTTTTGAGTCCACAAATAGGAACAGCATTATTTACCGCGTAGAAAATAATACGGACTAACGCTTCCGACCGTGAACGCAGAGCCTCAAATAAAGCAAGCGGGTGAACCTGTCTCACCAGCCATCGCCGGTGAGCCAACTGTGCCAGGCGAGAGCAACATTATGAGCAGGATGGAAAAATTTCCGAAGCTTGTGTTGCTGATTCTGGCCATCGTCTTAATGGGATCGTCGCTACTTTATGTTACTCAAATTCGCCAGGAAAGATTCGGCGCCTACCACGATGACGGTATCTACGTGACAACCGCCAAAGCATTAGCAGCAGGAGAGGGATATAGAATCATCAGCCTGCCATACGAGCCAGCACAGACCAAGTACCCTCCGTTTTACCCATTCTTGCTTTCATTAATCTGGAGAGTCTATCCGAATTTTCCTCAGAACCTGACCTGGATGATGATGCTGTCTGTTGGCGCGACGATAAGCTTCCTTGCACTGACTTATCGGTATCTGGTCAAGCAAGGCTATACAACCGGGTGGAAGGCTTTGATTATTATTGGTATGACGGCAATCAACTGGCGGACGATGATCTTGGCTACAGGCTTGTACTCAGAGATGGTCTATGCGGGATTGTCTGTAAGCGTATTGTATCTAACCGAGAGATACGAAAAACAGAAAAGAGGACCCATTGCAGGCGTGCTGATAGGAGTTATTATAGGCCTGGCATTTCTAACGCGAAGCTCAGGATTGGCGTTGCTGATAGCAGTGGGAGCGTACTACGTGCTACGCAGACAATGGCAAAGAGCGGCGTTAGTGGTGGGCGTAGGGAGCTTGTTTGTGATTGGGTGGATTGGATGGTGCTACGCGAACAAGACTACTGCTGAAGGAGTGAATGTTGCTTATTACACTAGCTACTTAGGTATCTTCAATGAAATCATAACGGATTTACAGACGCAGAGTAATGCATCGAGGCTGATAGTATTTCTCAACATAGCCTTTGAAAACTTTATTGGAGGCATATTAGTTTCTGTTCCGCTGGTCTGTTCTGACCTTAATTCTAATTGGTTACCTGGCTTTGGACGCTCTTTTTTTGCCGTTAGCCTTTGCTTTCTTTTCTTCGTTTTTTTCCTAATCGTTGCGGGATTCCTCAGACACATCTCAAAAGGGTTGCGGCTGTTAGGGATTTATGTCCTCTCAAGCCTGGCTTTGTATCTGTTCTGGTTGCCTAATATGGCATACGATCGCTTTCTTATGCCTCTTCTGCCTTTTCTGCTGCTCTTTTTGATAACCGAACTTGATAGGTTAATCTCATTAGCGAGAAAAGAGCTAACAGTAAGAGGTTCGCCGGTAAGGAAGCTCAGTGCTGTATTCATAAGTTTCATATTGCTCGCATCGGTCAGTATTATTCTCTACAGCTACGGCTCAGGCATATTTTGGTCTTTAGCTTCACTAAAGAACAGCGCCAGCCGCGCCGCAGTGGATAATCAGGCAATCTCCTGGATTAACGCGCATACGGATTCTTCGGATACTCTGATCTGCTATCGCGATCCGATGTACTTTCTTTACACCGGGCACAAAGCTGCACGATCTTTCCCGCTGAAGGAGGGAGTATCCTGGCAAGAGGACGAGCCGTCCGTGGAAGCATTAGCGAAGCTGATCTTTCGGATGATGGACGAGGCCAACGGGAGATACGTCATCTTGACTTCGAGCGACTTTGAGCTTGAAGATCAACCGGACCAGCATCGAAAAACCTTTAGGAAGCTGATAAAGCGGTACCCGGAGAAGTTTGTCCCGGTCTTCGAGAGCGAGGACGGGCAGAGCGAAATATACCGCATTGAGAATAATGCGGGGTGATGCGGATAGCGATGAGCGCAGACACTCAGCTAAAAGAGGCCTCAAATTCTGCCACCCTCGATGGCGGGCCTGTATCGACGCTTGAAACTGGCCGTGTAAGCAAAGCAGTGAATAGGTCCAAGATGATGAACTTAATTCTGTTCATCATTCTACTGGGCTCGTCGCTGCTTTATATTGCTGCAATTCGCCCGGACAGATTCGGCGCATACCACGATGACGGCATCTACGTGACAACCGCCAAAGCGTTAGCAACAGGAGAGGGATATAGAATCATCAGCCTGCCATACGAGCCAGCACAGACCAAGTACCCTCCGTTTTACGCATTCTTGCTTTCGTTAATCTGGAGAGTCTATCCGCATTTTCCTGAGAACCTGACCTGGATGATGATGCTGTCTGTTGCGGCGACGGTGGGCTTTCTTGCACTAACCTATCGCTATCTGGTCAAGCAAGGATATGCGACAGGGTGGCAGGCTTTGATAGTTGTTGCTATGGCGGCAATCAACTGGCGGACGATGATCTTAGCTACAGGTGTGCAGTCAGAGATGGTTTATGCGGGATTGTCTGTAAGCGTGCTGTATCTAGCCGAGAGATATGAAAAACAGAGAGGAGGCCCGATTGCAGGCGTGCTGATGGGAGTGATGATAGGCCTGGCATTTCTAACGCGAAGCTCAGGATTGGCGTTGCTGATAGCAGTGGGCGCGTACTATGTGCTACGGAGACAATGGCAAAGAGCAGCGTTAGTTGTGGGTGTGGGGAGCTTGTTTGTGATTGCGTGGTTAGGATGGTGCTACGCGAACCAGACTACTGCTGAAGGAGTGAATGTCGCTTACTACACTAGCTACTGGCGCGACTTGGTCAATGCTATCAATGATCTGCAGCCGCAGAATAATCTATCCAAACTGGCGGTCTTCCTGAGCATAATAGGAAGGAACGCCTTGATGCTCACTGTATTCTCGCCCCCAGTTGTATGCCTGGGGATTGATTATGGCTGGATACAATACTTCGGGTTCGCCTTTCTATTTATCGCAGCGGGATTCCTGCGAGGTGTCTCGAAAGGGTGGCCCCTACTACACATCTATATTGTTTCTTATCTTGTCTTGCATTTTTTTTGGCTGCCTTACGTTTCATATGATCGCTTTCTCATTCCTCTTTTGCCGTTTCTGCTGCTGTTCTTAATAACTGAAGCTCAGAGGCTGATCTCTTTACTCTTGAAGGAGATTAGATCGAGCAGACAGATAATCATGAAGATGAGCGCTGCCTTCATATGCTTTGCGTTGTTGGTGGCGGCCGGCGCTATCATCTACAATTACAGCACAGGCATATACTGGCAATTAGCTTCAGCTCATCTCTCAAAGACGCCCGGACCGGCCCCTGAAGACGCAAAAGCGATTGAGTGGATCAAGGCGAACACCGATGTCACAGATGTATTGGTTTGCTATCGCGATCCCTTGTACTATCTCTACACGGACCGCAGAGCAACTCGCTCTTTTCCAATGAAAGCTGGCCCATTGTGGCAGAGGCACCAATCGTTAATCTATCGAATCGCAAACGAGAACAACGCTCGTTACTTGATCCTGACGGCGAGCGATTTCGAGAACGAGTATCAACCTGATCTTCAGCGAGGAAATTTTAAGATGCTTATAGAGCAACGCCCTCAGATGTTGGTCCTCGTCTTCGAGTCAACAGATGGGAGCAGCAAGGTATACCGCATCGAGAATAATGCGGGGTGATGCGGTCAGCCCATGATCTCAGACAGTCAATTAAGAGAAGCCTCAGATTCTGCCACCCTTAAGGGCCGGCCTGTCGCGACGCTTGAAACTGGCCACGTAATCAAAGCGGTGAATCGGTCCAAGCTGATGAACTTGATTCTGTTCATCATTTTACTGGGCTCGTCGCTGCTTTATATTGCTGCGATTCGTCCGGAAAGATTCGGCGCATACCACGATGACGGCATCTACGTGACAACGGCTAAAGCGTTAGCAACAGGAGAAGGGTATCGAATCATCAGCCTGCCATACGAGCCAGCACAGACCAAGTACCCTCCGTTTTACCCATTCTTGCTCTCCATAATCTGGAGAATCTATCCGCATTTTCCTGAGAACTTGAGCTGGATGATGATGCTGTCTGTTGCAGCGACGGTAAGCTTTCTTGCCTTGACCTATCGCTATCTGGTCGAGCAAGGATATGCAGGTCAGGGGCAGGCGTTGATAATAGTTGCATTAGCAGCGATCAACTGGCGAACATTAACTTTGGCCACGGGCGTATACTCGGAGATGTTCTATGCGGCATTCTCAGTAGCAGCATTGTATCTGGCAGAGAAGTACGAGAATCGTCTGAAGAATTGGATAAGTGGAGTAGCCCTAGGAGTGGTAATCGGGCTGGCATTTTTGACCAGGAGTTCAGGGTTGGGGTTGCTGGTAGCAGTGGGATTGTATTATGCGCTGAGAAGAGAGTGGCGCAAGTGCTTGCTAGTAGTTGGAGTGAGTAGTTTGTTTGTCATGGGATGGGCTGTGTGGTGCTACTTGAATATTACTACTGTTGAAGGTGTCAATGTCGCTTATTACACCAGCTACCTAGGTTATTTCAATGAAGTAGTCGCCGATCTACAAACTATGAAGCATACATCTCGGCTGGCAACCCTCCTCAGTATGGTGGGAGGGAACGCATTAATGCTTCTATTGATTTCAATTCCGGTTGTATGTCTCAGCCTTCCTTACGAATGGGTACTGTACTTCGGCTTCACTATTCTCTTTTTTGCAGCAGGCCTTTTGAGGTCCATGTCGAAAGGTGTGCGCCTGTTACCTATTTACGTGATTTCTTATCTGGCTTTACATCTCTTCTGGCTACCTTATGTCGCGTACGATCGGTTTCTTATTCCCCTCCTGCCCTTTCTCTTACTCTTCTTATTAAGCGAGCTTGCGGCGCTGGTTTCACCGGTAAGAAAAGAGTTGACACCTGGCGGAGGTTTAGTCAAAAAGCTCAGCGCCGGGTTCATTGGATTAGCCATGCTCGTGTCAGTCGGTATTGTCATATACAACTATGGGTCCAATCTGCGTACGGCGCTGCGATCATCTTATTTGAGCAAGACCACCGCCGGCACGCCCGCTGAAAATAGTCAGGCGATTGAGTGGATCAATAGACATACCGATCCTTCAGATACGCTGGTCTGTTATTACGATCCTCTGTATTTCCTCCACACCGGGCGTAAGGCAACACGATCCTTTGCAATGAAGGCCGGAGTCACCTGGCAAGGCCACCAGGAATTAATCTTTAATATTATAGATGAGAATCAAGCCCGGTACCTGGTTTGCACTTCTAGCGATTTTGAGAACGAGTATCAGCCGGATCTCCGTCGAGAAAGCTTTAGATTGCTGGTAACACAGCACTCGAAGAGATTTGTTCCGGTGTTTGAATCAGCAGATGAGCGTAGCATCATTTACCGCATCAATCATGCGGACTAATGCTGGGAATAGACTTCACGCAGCATGGATGCTTTTTAAGTAGGTAGGTAGGTTAGGCAATGGCAGAGCAACGAATGACACCGGCTGTCGATCAATCTGCAGGGCAGGCTTGGTGGCTGCCGCGCTTACGGATTGAGCATTTGTGGCTTGCTGTGCCGATCCTCCTTGTAACGTGCTTTGGCTTTCTTCTAAAACTCAGGTTAGTCGATTTCTGGTGGCATCTGAAGATCGGCGAGATCATTGTTAATACCAGAGCAATTCCTCGCACAGACTTATTCTCCTTCACTGCTGCCGGTGAGCCCTTCGTCTTGCAGAACTGGCTGGTTGAGGTCTTGTACTATCTGACGTACCGCGCAGGCGGTCTACCGCTGCTGGTTATGTTGAACGCGGCGCTGCTGGTGGCGGCGCTCTTGCCTGTATATTTACTGTGCCGGAAAGCCACTGATCGCCTGCGACTGAGTGTTGTTGTAGCAATACTGCCTGCCGTGTCATTGATTTATTTCGGCAGCGTGCGATCACAGGTTTTCTCCTTCGCGCTACTTTCAGCATTCTACTGGATACTGCATCATTACCATGGTCGGCAACGGGACCTGCTATGGGCATTGCCCGTACTCATGGTGTTATGGGTGAATCTTCACGGCGCTTTTGTTATCGGCTTGGCGCTGATCGGCCTGTTTCTAGGTTGCGAAGCTGTGCGTCGCTTTGTTTACGGCCCACTGTCCAATACGTTATCAACGCGCGAGCTTGGCAAGCTTGGTCTCATTTTGATGTTCGCAACGCTCGCGACCCTGGTGAATCCGGAAACCTACAGGGTATATGCATATATCCTTGCGGTAGCAACTAATCCCGCATCTCAAGCGCTTGTGGTGGAGTGGCAGCCGCCCAGGATTGACGAGTTGGAAAGCCTGCTTCTTTTCTACGGCCCTTTCTTCATAACCCTGCTGGTTCTGTGGTATGCGAGGGAAAGACCGGTGTTGATTGAGCTGGCGCTATTCTTAGCATTTTCAATCTTCGGGTTGAAGGCTTTGCGCAATGGAGTATGGTTCACTCTGATTATTGCTCCTATTCTAGCTCGTCACCTCCCTACGATCGACGTCTCCGGCCTAACTGAACCGCTTCGACGGTTCCGCGTTGTTGATACCTTTGCTCTGTGGCTGGCTCGCCGCAAAGACGCTGACGTGCCGATCAGGTACCGCCTGAATAGACAAATCGCAGTAATGATGCTGACCATTACAGTCCTGGTATCTCCCTGGATCTATCCGCATCTCGGCAATAAATTCTTTGGTAATAAACTGTGGGAAGCGAGCACGCCTGTCGGAGCTATGGATTACATCGAGCAACATGGACTTCGCGGCAACATATTCCATCCCCAAGTATACGGAGACTATCTGATCTGGCGCCTTTCGCCCCAACAACGATCTTTCATTGATGGGCGTGTCCATCTATTTGATAACTCTGTAATTAGAGACTACCGACTAGCTTTTCACGATCCGCGCTGGGATGAACGCCTCGCCAAATACGACATTCGATACTTATTGTTAAGCAAAGGTGAAGAAGAAAACCATATGATGGCCGACACCGCTCGGGCATCTGCAAATTGGCAAGTACTGTACGAAGATGAACAGTCGATTCTGTTCGAGAAGGTAGATCAGAAGTTGCCCACCGGCTGAAGAGCTCAGACATCCAGCGAAGTTATCGTGGCAGTTGGCCTTCGCGAGTCATTCGGAACAACCGTCCCTGGATTGAGAGGCCTATTCGCTCTTTTCTAAGGAAGCAGAGTCTGCTGAGGCTTCATGGCTTCGGCAAACCTCGCTACCCCATTCAGGTACCGATAGATGCATAGATAAGCTTTGGTGATTGACAAGGTCAAGCGGCTGTGATAAAACTCGGAAACTTCATTCAAAGCAACCGCGATGACCACAGGCGGTTGCGCTTTCTTACTGGTTGTTGGCCGGTGACCGAGTGAGGTACATCAGAAAGTTCTGCTGAGGTCCTGCCGAAAAGCACTGATACGAGGTTGGTCACCGATCTGGCGGAGAGAGGTTCTACATAGAAGGAACCGGCGAAAGGAGACGCCCCGAATGATGAGCCTGCGAAGATGCTTGCTCGCAGACGAGTCAGGCCAGGATGTTGCAGAATACGCTTTGCTGCTGGTGCTGGTGGTGATTGCCATTGCCCTCGCTGCGCCCACTGTCACGGACGCAATTCTTAGCGTATTCAGCAAAACAAGGAGTGTTCTTGGCGCTTGAGCGGATGGAAGACGGTGGCCCAGAGATATACGATTTCGGCCGCTTGAGTCTTTCGCCCCGTCAAATCAACATCGCAGCGCGGTGCTGAGGTGATTGCCGGGGTAGCGTTGGCTGTACTAGGAAGTCGAAGCGGTCTATAAGGAGTACGATACAAGATGTGAGGTTCGAACAGCGTGGGACATGCAGGTAGGTCTGTAAACAGTTTGAGCAACCTTGAATTCTTCGGGACACCTGGCCCTTACCACGATTGGTAAAACACGACCGATAATATCGCAGGCTATCACAGATTATGATCTAGCCCTGCCGGGCAGGGTGACTTATTGTACCCTTCTTTAGTCGAGAAGGATCGTGAAAACGGGAGCTCGCTGCGGAGTGTTTCTTTTTTTCATTCCGTGTCAAGGACCCGTTCGCTCGTTCGATATCAATAAAAAAGGAGAATGCCCCCGTGATAAAGAATCAACTGAGAAACCTCATCAAAGATGAGTCAGGCCAGGACGTGGCGGAGTATGCACTGCTGCTAGTGCTGATAGTCATTGCCATCGCCATTGCGGCTCCCGGACTGACCGACGTGATTCTGAGTGTCTTCAGCAGGACCAGAAGCGTACTCGGAGTCTGAAACTACAAACGAAACCGTTGTTCGTTGCTTCCTTCGAACAACCGAATACTTGGTAGGGGCGGCAACACCATTGCTGCCGCCCTTACCTTATTTTATGCTGTCTGTGTTGATCCTTGTTAGATTTTATGCTGTCTGTGTTGATCCTTATTAGCGTCACTACCGCGGCCTATTTCGACCTGCGCTGGCGACGTATTCCAAACTGGCTGGTCGGCGCAACTGTGGGTCTATCGCTGATATGGCACACGCTGTCCGGCGGCTGGTCCGGTCTACTAATGAGCGGCGCTGGACTGTTAGTGGGAATGGCCTTGCTGCTTCCACTGTTTTTGCTGCGCGGAATGGGGGCAGGGGACGTAAAATTCTTTGGCGCAATCGGCGCCGCGGTGACTTACAATCATATATTGACAGTATTCGTGATAGCTGCGTTAATAGCAGGTGTTATGGCGCTTTTCCGTGTGGTGGTTGCGCGGGCGTTCGTTGCAACCTTAGCGAACATCGCAGACATTCTCAATCGGTTCCTGCACGGACGGTTCAGTCCTCATCCGATAGTGGGCTTGGCTAATGAAAAGGCGCTGGCGATACCTTTCGGCGTATCGCTGGCTGTTGCTGCTTGGATATTTGTTTTTATGGGGGCACCATGAGAGTCGAGCAGACAAGCGCACAAGAACACGGAGCGGTCTTGGTTGAGGCCGCGCTGGCCATGCTCGTGTTCTTCGTATTCTTGTTTGCGGTCTGGGACGGCGGGCGGCTTCTTCAGGTCCAGCAGACTCTCAACAATGCCGCACGCGAAGGCGCCCGGCTTGCGGTAGCCCCACTAACACAGACCAGCAACTTGCCAACAAGAGGTGCGGTTAAAGATCGGGTGAACAGATTTCTGCAAGCGGCCGGAATTTCGGGAGCTGTCATCAGTATCAACGGAAGCAGTGGTGGAAGTGATTCTGACCAAATAGGGACAGATGATCTGCCGGCTGAAGTCATTGATACAGGGAGGGTGGACAATGGCCGGTTTACCAGAGTAGTAGTAACCGTACCATACAATGTGTTAACGATTTCGATGTTCAGCTTTCTGGAAGTCGATCTTACAGGCAGGGCATTGATGCGAAATGAGACGAGTGATTAAAAAAGAAACGGCTAACTCAAATGATCGAGGCGCGGTGCTAGTAGAGTTAGCCCTGATGCTGCCGCTGCTGGCAATACTACTGCTGGGCATCATCAATATGGGCCTTGTGGTGCGCGAGCACCAAGTGCTTCAGAACGCCGCGCGGGAAGGGGCGCGATTCTCGACCCTCGAAACCAACCGCATGGATACTAGCGACGCGCCTGGTACGAGGGCTGACGAGATTAGAGATCGCGTGATTGTCTATCTCGCACTTCATTTTGCTGATGTCTCCGCCGGCAATCGTCAGACCATCACTGCTAATCAGGAATATCAATACGATATTACAATTGCCGGTGTAGACGTGGGCGATCTGACTATTGATCAGGCATACGATATTATAATCGATTCTTCTACAACCCCCCCAAAGAAGGAAAGCGGCTCTGAGGTCACAGTCACGTATGATCGCGCGGTTTTGATACCAGGAGCGCCGTTTTTTCCATTTAACAACATAACAATTACTGGAAAAGCTGTGTTCCGCAACCTATATTGAAGCAAATTGCCGCGGCGGAAAGGGCGCGGCTGGAGGTGTCATAATGAATCGAAGTCGAATGTTGATATTTGCGTTCTTTGCTCTGGCTTTGAGCGGGCTTGTTGCTTACTTCGCCTATCGGGTGCTGAGCAATCGCCTGAGCCCGCCGGTTGAAGACACGGTGCAGATAGTTGTGGCCGTCGAAAAGCTCACACTGGGCAACCGGCTCACGGAGCAACAACTACGGGTGGCGAACTGGCCAAAAGCGAACTTGCCGGAGGGTCATTTCTCTGATCCCAAAGATATCATAGGCCGAGGGGTAATCGTTCCAATGTCGCCCAACGAACCCGTGCTTGACTCGAAGCTTGCCTCCAAGGAAGCAGGCGCCGGACTCGGGTCAGCCATACCCGAGGGCATGCGAGCGGTGGCCGTCAGGGTGAACGACGTTATAGGTGTCGCCGGTTTTGTCGTTCCGGGCACCCATGTCGATATAATAATAATCGGCCTGCCCCGTGCAGGCGGCACGACGACTTCGAAGATATTTCTCGAGAACGTGCAGGTTCTGGCAGCGGGCCAGAGTGTGGAGCGCGACGTGAACGGCAAACCGCAGAATTCGCAGGTCGTGACTATGCTGGTGACGCCCGAAGACGCCCAGAAACTGGCGCTCGCAGCCGATAGCCGGATACAGCTCGCGCTGCGCAACCCGATCGACATGGCGCAGGAGAATCCTCGAGGCGTGCAAACAGCAATGCTTTATGGTACAAGTAGTGCCGCGGCTCCAGCTCCCGAACCAAGGCCGAGACCTATGATTGTTAGATACGCTCCCAAAAGACCGAAGCCCCAACCGCAGATCGCTGCTGCCCCAGTCAACGTTGAGCCGACTGTGCAGCGCGTGACCATCGAAATGATTCGCGGCGAAAAGCGGGAATCCTCAACGTTTGAGAAGAAGCGGCCATAAAGCCAGGGTGCCTAGCAGGCAGGAACATCTTGGTAAGAAACGGACGGATCAAAAATGAAAAAGAGACTCGTTTCTCTAATCTTCGTCCTGCTGGTCAGTACCTCGGTAGCGCGAGCGCAAACGGCTGACTCCCCGGTTGAGGGGCGCCCCAGAACGGTGTCTCTGGCCCAACTGAATGTCACTGCGGCTTCGACCATCAACCTGCAGACAGCTCAGGAGCCTCCTGTGCAGCTGCGTGTGCTTGTTGGAAAATCGCTCGTCGTGAATTCTCGCGAGATTCTAAGACGTGTCTCAATCAGCGACCCGACCGTCGCCGCGGCGGTTACGATATCTCCGACCCAGGTGCTGCTGAATGGGCTCACCGCTGGCAAAACTAGTCTTATTCTGTGGAACGAGCAAGAACGCCCAACTGCCTATGACCTCCAGGTTGAGCTTGACGTGATCGGTCTGCGGGACACGATTGCCCAGATCTTCCCGAACGAGAACATCCAAGTTAGCCAGTCAGGGGCATCAATCGTGCTCACGGGTACTGCATCGACCAAGGAGGCCGCCGACCGAGCCCTTGCTATCGCACAGACCCAAAGCAAGAGCGTAGTCAGCTTGTTGGTGGTGCTGCAGGGAGGCTTAGGCGGACAAGTGTTACTGCAGGTCCGGTTCGCCGAAGTTGACCGTACTTCCATTCAGCAACTGGGAATAAATTTTTTTAGTACTGGGCTGGCGAACACACCCGGGTCGGTAACGACTGGGCAGTTCGGCCCTCCTGCGAGTTCCGGAAACGTCACCGGTAGCATTCCTAGCCAGCTCCCGGGCTTCACCAGTTCGTTCAATATCACCGATTTATTGAACATCTTTGTGTTTCGCCCGGACCTTAACCTGGGAGCTACGCTTCGGCTGTTACAGCAGAGGAACGTACTTCAGATTCTGGCCGAGCCGAACCTGCTAGCCCTGAACGGCCGCGAGGCGAGCTTCCTGGCTGGTGGTGAATTCCCTTTTCCGGTTGTGCAGGCAGGAGCAGGCGGTAATGCAGTAACAATTCAGTTCAGGGAATTCGGCGTGAGGTTGAAGTTCACCCCGAATATCTTAAGCGATGGAACGATTCGCTTGAAAGTGGCGCCGGAAGTCAGCGCGCTCGATTTCGCAAACGGGTTGACCATTTCCGGGTTCCTGGTTCCAGCGCTTTCAACGCGAAAGGCGGAAACCGAAGTTGAGCTGCGTGACGGACAGAGCTTTGCGATAGCGGGCCTGCTCGACAATCGATTGACGGAAGTGGCCAGCAAGATCCCGGGGCTCGGCGACATCCCGATACTGGGAAAACTGTTCAGGAGCCGCTCACAGAATCGCAACAACACTGAGTTGCTGGTAATGGTGACGCCTAAGCTTGTGAAGCCGCTGGCGCCGGGCCAGGTCCCGACCATGCCCACCTTCGAGAAGCCTTTCCTGGATAAGGATAAATTCGATGGAAAGACCGGCGAGGCGCCGCCGAAGAAGAATAATTAGCCTAAGGAGTTCGATATGCGCAGCCAAGAGAATCAAGAAGGTTATGTGATAGTGACGGTTGGCGTCCTGATTGTTGTACTCCTAGGTTTCGTCGCGTTGGGAATAGACGTCGGAGTGTTAAGCAGCGCGCGAACTTCGGCACAGCGAGCGGCAGACGCAGCGGCGCTTGGCGCTGCATTCGTTTATGTGACTCGCCCGGACCTTGACGAAACCACTACTCCGAAATTGAGCGAGGTAGTTACTGACTACGCGAAGAAAGTGGCTGCCAGCAACAAGATTCTCGAGGTAGCTGTCAATGTTTCAGAAGTCACAGCCACGCCAGAAGTAGCAGATCGGCGAGTCACTGTCACACTTACACATTCTCAGCCAACTTTCTTTGCGAGTATCCTCGGAGAATACTCTGCTAACATCACGGTTACGGCAGTCGCAGAGGCAGCGTTCAACGCAACGGGGGACAGATGCACCAAGCCCTGGTTCGTTCCCAATACGGTGCTTGACAATGGAAGTGGACAAGGTGCTTTATGCAATGCCTGCTCTGCAACCCCGCCTCATGTGCTCATAGAAACAAGTGGTGCAGATCCGGAAGTCTCACAGTACGCTCAGGATTGGATGACGGCTCAAGATGCTCTACCATCCAACAATAATCCGCCGCCGCGCCAGTTCACCATCAAACCACAAAATCCCAGTCAAGCGATTTCACCTGGCCAGTTTTTTGCGATCCGGCTAGGCGATGGAAACGGAGCTAGTTGGTACGAGCAGAATATCAGAACGTGCCCGGATCAGGCAGTCTTTTGCCAGACTTCCTACCCTTCAGAGCCTGGCGCCATGGTCGGTCCAACCAAGCAGGGAGTCAATGCGCTTGTTAACTATAATCGTGACGCCAACTGTAATAACTGCGATAGGGATACCTACGTAGCTGTCGGTAAATATCAACGTCCAGCTTCGCAAGGCGGGGGTATCTTCTCCTCAAGCCGCTCGTTGGCCATAGCACCGGTAATAGATGTTTGTGTGTTTTGCCCGGACAATTTTCCGAGCGGGACTGAAAGCGGGCAGTTTACAGTTATAGGTTTTGCTCTTGTATTCATCGAAGGGATACAGGGAAACGAAGTAAAGGCACGCTTGATAGATGTGCTTGACTGCGCGGGTGGCAATCCACCTCAGGAGGCAAGCGGAGCCTACTCGGTTCCCGTGCGTTTAGTGCGAACTTCATAAAAGTAGGGAGGGGCGCTTCTTTAGGGTAATTCAAGGAGTAAGTTGAGCATTAAAGTATTATGAGGTCGGAACAGATTTCTATTGGTATCCTCGCTCCCTCTGCTGAAATCCGCGAGTTGCTTCGTTTGCAGGTCAATGCGACAGGCCTGGCTTCCGTCGAGATGGAATCCGACCAGTACTGCGCGGTGTACGGAGACAGGTCCACTCGCCGGTTCATCGAAGCACGGCCTGATATCATGATCATTGATATGCAGGACCCGCAGGCCGGCCTTCAGGCCACCGGCATATTGCACGCCGCGCTCCCTGAGGCCTGGTTGTTTGTGAGCTCTGAATCGAGCGATCCGCAACTGATAATCGAGTCGATGCGCTCTGGGGCCCGCGAGTTTTTGCCTAAGCCCATTCCGCCGCGCACGCTGAGCCAGGCTATTAGCCGCTTCATGACCGAGAAGCAAAGGCACGAAGAGACCAGGACAGTTGGCAAGCTTTTTTGTGTCACATCCGCGAAGGGCGGCTCAGGCGCCACTTCGCTCGCCATCAACCTCGCGACGTCGCTCGCCGATGTACCCAAGGCGCGCGTCGCTTTGGTTGATTTGAACAGTCCCGTGGGGGACGCGGTTGCTCATTTGAACTTGAAGCCGGTGTACACAGTGTCCGATGCGCTCGATTCGTCCGCGAGGCTGGACGGCGTGCTTCTGGACAGTTTCACGACCCACACTCATGGAGTAGCCGTGCTCGCCGGGTCTAAAGAATACAGAACGGGACACGGGCCTAACTTGGACGCCCTCAGCAGAATGCTTGAAGTAGTTATGCGTTCTTACTCGCACTCGTTTGTCGATTTTCCGTCTCAATTGGACAGGGAGCAGATTCAATTGATTTCGGAGATGTCAACAAACATCGTTGTGGTTTCGGTTTCCGAAGTACCGGCCCTTTGGCGGACGGAACGCTTGCTCAGGTTCCTGACGGCCATCGGCAGCTCTGACAAAATTCGCCTTGTCATCAACCGCGCTGTAAAGAATGACGAGATCACCGACAGCGAAATAGAAAGGGTCCTTAAGTTCCCGGTATACTGGAAGCTACCAAACAATTACAAAGGTTCGATCCGAGCCATCAACTCAGGCACGCCGTTGGTATCACAGAACCACTCGGATTTGGCCCGGGGCTATCGGGACCTGGCGTACGACATCGCCGGAATCCCGTTACCCGGAAAACGGCGCGGATTGTTTGGGCTCTTCTCATGAGAAACACATTGACTGACTAGCTGCTCTTTCAATTCTGGCATTTTTAGAGGGTTGTCTCTTTTAATGGGATCAAGGAGTTTCAATGTTTGACTTAGAGTATCGCGAACTAAGAACCAAGCTTCATGGTCAGTTGCTCAATGAGATTCAACTCGAGAGCCTTAATCGTCTTGGCGAGGAAGGTGCGCGCGAACAGATAAGTCAGCTCGTTCGCGACATGCTTCAGCGGGAGAAGACGCCGCTCGCGCTGGCCGAGCGCGAACAGATAGTGCGCGAGATAATCAACGAAGTATTCGGCTTGGGGCCTCTTGAGCCCTTGCTTACCGATTCGACGATTTCCGACATTCTGGTGAATACATCCCAGGTGGTCTACATAGAGCGTCGTGGCGTGCTTGAGCGCACAGACATCAAGTTTAATGACGATCAGCACCTGATGCGGATTATCGAGCGCATCGTGTCACGCGTGGGCCGGCGCGTGGATGAATCGTCGCCGATGGTAGACGCGCGACTTCCGGACGGCTCGCGCGTGAACGCTATCATTCCCCCTCTAGCGCTGGACGGGCCAATACTCTCCATACGCCGCTTCGGACGCAATCCGCTCACTGCCGAGGAATTGCTGAGCAATAAATCTCTGACTCCGCCGATGCTCGAACTGTTGAAGTCGGTAGTGAAAGGTAAGCTTAACGTTTTAATCTCCGGCGGCACAGGCGCCGGTAAGACGACGCTATTAAACGTTGTGTCTGCTTACATCCCCGAGAGCGAGCGAATCCTTACTATTGAAGATGCAGCCGAGCTGCAGCTTAAACAGGAGCATGTCGTGCGCCTTGAGACTCGCCCGCCCAACATCGAAGGCAAAGGCGCGGTCAAACAGCGGCAGCTAGTCATCAACTCGCTTCGTATGCGCCCCGACCGCATCATAGTCGGTGAGGTTCGCGGCGAAGAGGCTTTGGACATGCTGCAGGCAATGAATACCGGTCACGAAGGCTCGCTCACTACGATCCACGCAAACAGCCCTCGCGACGCTTTGAGCCGGCTAGAAACAATGGTTGCAATGGCGAACTTGAACCTGCCTGACAAAGCGATACGCCAGCAGATCGCATCGGCTTTCAATCTGGTGGTGCAGGTTAATCGTATGAGTGACGGCACGCGAAAGCTCACGAATATTTCTGAGGTCACCGGTATGGAAGGGTCCGTAGTAACTATGCAGGATCTGTTTATCTTCGAGCGGGAGGGATTTGACGCTAACAACAACGTGCGCGGGCGTTTCCGTCCCACCGGCATAAGACCGAAGTTCAGCGAAAAGCTATTCGCGTACGGCATTCGTCTGCCTAACGATATGTTTGAAGCGGGTGCATCGGCGGCGGCGGATTAAGTGAGTACGAGGTGATTCTATGGCACTTTTTGCCCTTACCATAATGACTTTCGTAGTCACTCTGGCGCTTATGATCAGCGGCATCTATTTTCTGCTCGAAGCTCCGGCGTCCAGAAAGAGAGTGCGCTCGCGGCTCGCGGCTATACAGCAGTCATCCTTTGAAACATCGACCGAAGAGTTGGGACTCTTGCGCGAAGACGTGCTGAGCCAGATTCCGGCTCTGAACCGAATTCTTTTGCGGCTTCCCTTGTTGACCAGGTTGCAGGTCTTCATACAGCAGGCGGCGATGGAAATTACAGCGGGGATGCTGCTGCTGATCTCGTTCGCGATGGCTCTGTTTGCGTTTATGGTAGCAATAGTAGCAAATGTTCCCAACGTGATGGTAGCGGTTATAGTGGCGCTGGCGGGCGCTGCTCCATTTCTCGTGGTCTCATTTAAGCGCGGCCGCCGTTTTGCCAAATTTGAAGAACTGTTCCCTGATGCCATTGATCTGCTGGCTCGCGCAGTCCGAGCTGGACATGCATTCACCACCGGCCTTGAGCTTATCGCCCAAGAGATGCCTGAGCCGATAGCCGGAGAGTTTCGGATCACCTACGAGCAGCAAAACTTCGGCATGCCGCTGCGTGAAGCTCTACAAAACATGGCAGTGCGAATGCCGCTTTCGGATGTGAGCTTTTTCATCTCCGCGCTGCAGATTCAACGCGAGTCGGGCGGTAATCTTGCAGAGGTTCTCGATAATCTTTCCTACGTGATCCGAGAGCGCTTCAAAATCCTGCGCCAGGTGAAGGTATACACGGCGCAGGGACGCATGACGCTTTACCTCTTGGTAGCCCTGGCCCCTTTTACTGTGTTGATGCTGTTCCTGGTCAACCCTAAATACATCAGCGTGCTGTTTACCGACCCGCTCGGCAAAGTGTTCCTGGCCTGGGGGGTGGGCTTAGAAGTGTTAGGGTACCTTGTCATTCGAAAGATCATTCGTATTAAGGTCTGAAGGAGATCGGAATGGACTTGACGGTGTTAGCAGTTACCATTGGAGCGCTCATATTCACTGGCGTATTCGCCATTGGCTATGCATTTCTAGGCAAGTCTCGCAACCTCCAAGAGCGCGTTCGACACCCTGGTGAAGAAGAGAAAAAGCCTCGATACAACTGGCGCGATTTGCTTAAGAGTTCTGAGCAGCTTTTCAAACCGCTTGGCGAAATAATACCGCGTTCGCCCGAAGAAATGACGCGACAAGAGCGACGTCTGGTGCAGGCGGGGATCAGACGCAAAGACAGCCCGGTGTTGTTCTACGGAATAAAGCTGGGACTTGTTATTGTTCTGTTGGGAGCTTCTGCCGCGACGGGCTACTTGCAGAAGAGCCCCATTTTGTATATAGTCCTCTCCATTTTTCTGGGAGCGCTGCTGCCGGACTTATGGCTCACGCGATCTATACGTCGTCGGAAGCAGCGCATACAGTTTGCTATCCCCGATGCCTTGGACCTGACAGTTGTATGCGTAGAGGCTGGACTTGGCCTGGATCAATCGCTGATGCGGATAGGTCAGGAGATCCGTCCAATCCATCCGGACTTTAGCGATGAACTGCGGCTGCTCAATCTTGAGATAAACGCGGGTAAGAGCCGTGTGCAGGCATTGCGCAATCTTTCCAGCCGAACTGAGGTAGATGATTTGAAAGCGCTTATTGCTGTGCTTATCCAGACCGACCGCTTTGGCACCAGCGTCGCGCAATCGCTTCGCGTATTTTCAGATTCGCTGCGTACGAAGCGCCGCCAACGCGCTGAAGAGCGCGCCGCCAAGACTACTATCAAGATGATCCCGCCGCTTGTCTTCTTTATCTTGCCATCAATATTCGTCGTCGTGCTTGGGCCAGCCATTATCATGATGATCAAACAGTTCTTACCGACTCTCGGTGAGTAAAGGAGAAGCTAAATGGAGTCAACTACTCTTCGCATCATCCTCGGGATAATTGCAGTGATAATCATTGCGATCATCATTCTCCGCCGCCGTCGTCGCAAAGCAAAGTAGTCTCGAGGGCGTAGTGAAGTATCAGCTTTTGAATCGCAGTAAGCAGACCGTCCTGGCCTCACAGGCCGAGTTGGCGGATACTTCTTGGACTCGTATGAAAGGCTTGCTGGGCCGAAAGCCAGACGAGTTTACTTCGGGCAAAGGGCTTTGGATCGTTCCGTCTCAGGGTGTCCACACCGTAGGGATGTCGTTCCCGATCGATGTTGCCTACCTGGATTCCCAACGACGTGTGATCCATATGTGTCACAGCCTGGAGCCGTTCCGAATCGGTGCGCTGAAGTTCAAGGCGCACAGCGTTATCGAGTTACCAGCAGGCACTTTGGCACAGACTCAAACCTCCGTTGGGGACGTGCTGGAAATCAGCGAAGTCGACGCTGAGGAGGGTGAAACATGCGCCGCTACTCAAGTGTGATCCTGATCTTCGTTTTTGTTCTAAGTTTTCCTGCGTGTATGCACCGTCGTTCCGTCACAGTCGCGCCCGCGAACCGGTCCGCGAAGGAATCGAGCAGTTCGGGTTCGCCCACTGCGTTGTCGAATTTTATCCAGGCCACTCTCAAAATCTCCCAGGAGAACACTGCCGCCTCGGAAGAAGCGCTGAATCAACTCCATAAGCGAAAGCCATCGCTCGCTGAGTTGTCCAGCCGTATTGCTGCGAACGGCACCGACATCGCTTCACGCCGGCTGCTGGCGGAAGCTTATATGGACGAGGGGCTTCTGCCTTACGCTTTCCAAATGTATCAGGAGATCCAATCAATCAAGCCTAATGATGCACTTGCTGAGCTCGGTGTCGCTCGGGTTTGGGACCGCTGGGGCGATTTCGGCCTAGCATACCAGCACGCCCAACGCGCCGTCGTGCTTGAGCCGAGATCTGCAGAAGCGTTAGAGGCTCTCGGTCGAATTCACTTGCATCAAAACCAGTTGGATCAAGCGCTTTCCGCATTTCTTTCTGCTGTAGAAATCAAGCCTCAAAATGCGGCGCTCCTAAGCAATGCCGGATACGTCTTCCTCAAGCGAGGTGACTTGCTGCAGGCTCGACTCTATCTCGAGCGGGCAGTCGCAGTTGACGATTCTGTTGTTGAGGCGCGTAACAATCTAGGTATAGTGCTGGCTCGTATGGGAGAACGGGACCACGCGCTTCGCGAGTTCATGGCAGTGAACGATCCTGCAGCGGCTTTCAACAATCTCGGTGTCGTTTATATCGATCAGAAACGATGGAGTGAGGCACGGGATGCATTCCGGCGAGCGCTCGTACTCGACCCGGCCCACTCGAAGGCAAAGACCAACCTCGCAGAGGCTGAAGCGCACATGCCGCTTCCAACGATTATTAACTTGCCGCCTCTGAAAGAGAGGGGCGAGGTCGCCGCAACACCGAAGAAACCCCAGACTGTCAAGACGGATGTCGGACGCGCTCGGGCGCCCGCAGTCGCCAGGAAGAAAGACTCGAGGATATCGGTAGCCTACAGCGATGCTCTCGTGCGCTTTCGTGCGAGGCACTACAATGAAGCGATCGATATCCTTCAGTGGCTTTTGCTCCAGTACCCGGGCGACACCCTAGCGAGCAATTGCGAATACTGGATTGGCGAGAGCTACTTCGGACTGGCAGATTATAAACTAGCATATGCCGCTTTCAAGCGGGTCACCCTTTACAGCGGCTCCGTGAAGAGAAATGACGCCGCGCTAATGATGAGACGCGCGGCTGTCAAACAACGTCACGGCGTTCGAACGAAAGGCGTAGCGTAGACATAATGAAGTGGCGGGTCACAACAATCTGTTTCTGTCTTCTCCTGACTCACGCAATGGCAAGGACCTCTGCAGCGCAGGGTGATGTCCATTCATCTGCGTGGCGGGCTACCGTAAAACTCGAGTCGGCGGCATTGTATGCCGGAGTGTCCGTTTCAAGCCGGGTTGTGGCGATGCTGAGGCGAGGCGATGCTGTTGACATAAGCCTGGAGATCACCAGCGAGGGCGGGAAGTGG
The DNA here is from genome assembly GCA_038040455.1 of Acidobacteriota bacterium. Classification (GTDB taxonomy): domain Bacteria; phylum Acidobacteriota; class Blastocatellia; order UBA7656; family UBA7656; genus Onstottus_A. Next base: position 21,943 of record JBBPIH010000010.1, on the reverse strand, counting down.
TACGCCGTCACGGCGACAGGCCAATCAGCCGCCTCGGGATATCTAAGCGCCCAAGTCCTGGAGGTGGGAGAGCCGGGAATGGTTGCGCGATGGGAGTACCAGCCGCCTCCGGAACCCGCGCCGGCTTCAGCGACCGAGTCTTCCGCGAGCGAAGACCCGGCTATAGCGTCGAAGGGCAAGATTGAAAGGGATATCAAAGGCTTTTTCGTTTCGAAGTTCGGCCGGACGTTACCAGTAAGCGCGTTCGGTCAGACACGCTTACACAACCGTTTTGGTTTCGATCACCGCAACGGCGTTGATGTCGCCTTGCACCCCGATAGCCTGGAAGGTCGGATGCTACTTGGGAAGCTCCGTGGCTTTGGAGTACCCTTCATTGCCTTTCGCAATGCGATTCCGGGGATCGCAACCGGACCGCACATACACGTCGGCAAACCTTCCCGCCGTAAGTAGTTCACGCTCCCGTTTAGTGGGTACCGCGGAACTCGACGAGAAAAACTTTGCCGGTGAGCGATCTTCTGATAACATCCGCCGCGAAGATTACCCCTCGAAAGGACGTCCTATGGCAATATTCGGCAAGCGTCTGTCTGAGTATGTTGCGTTCGCGAAACTATTCCTCTGCCTGATCGCCATAGTCGGGATCGCGCGTTTGGGACTCTCTCTCGCGGGAGTTGAAAACGCAAGCGTCAAGTGGCTCAGTATCTCGGTAGTCATTCTGATAGGGCTCGTGTACTACTCGATTCGCGTGTACACGAGCGGCTTCGGCAGCTATAAGCAGCTACTTCCAATTCTCTTTCTTCAAAGCGTCGTTGCGCAATCGATCATCATAGCCGGGATAGTGATTGCTATCTTTGCCGGCCGCGACAATATCTTCAGCGCACCCGAATACAGCGGCGGTGGCGACGGCAAGACCTGGCTGCACGCGGGCGCACACCTGGTCTTTGGAGTAATCGTCGGCTCGTTGTTAGCGTGGCTGGTCGGCTGCGTGCTGATGTGGGTGACGAAGAAGGTTCGCCGAGACGGAAGAACTGCGGCCGATTGAGGTCAGGGTTCCGGGTTCAGAGTTCAGGGTTAAGGGTTCAGCTGTTGGTTAGATTAACACCCAGTCACGCCCAATCTTTCAACTCAGAACCTGAACTCTGAACTCTGAACACGGAACCCGGAACCCGGAACCCGGAACCCCTCATCACATCCGCGGACGCATTCCCACCCACGGCTTCGCTTTTTCGAGTTGCGCGGCCAATCGCAGCAGCGCCGCGTCGTCTCCAAATCTCGCCGAGAACATCACGCCGATCGGCAAGCCATCCGCGGACCAGTGCAGCGGCACCGACATCGAAGGCTGACCCGTCACGTTGTACAGCGCCGTGTACGGACCAAACTCGGTAACGTCTTTCGTGTAAGCCATCATGTTCGCCGGAGACAGACTCAACACACCAAGCGGCACCGGCGGCTTAGCAAGCGTCGGGCTCAAAATCACATCGTAGCTCTGCTGAAACTTCGCCATCGCCAACCCAACCTGATGCATCGTCGCGATTGCCCGCGAATAAGCGACGCTGCTTACCGCGCGTCCCGCTTGCGCAAGCACCCACGTAACGGGCTCGACATCCTTGTCGGTCACCGGCCGGCCGAGCGGCTTTGCCGCGTCATCCAGCACCCGCGCGATCGACACTCGCAACACGATCAGAAACGCGTCGCGCATCCAGGCGTCTGGTATCGGCGGCTGCGCCTCTTCGACCTTGTGACCAAGACTCTCGCAGAGCTTCGCGGCTTCCATCGCGGCTTTTCTGCACTCGGGATCAAGCGGAGTCCCAGCGGGCGTTGCCACGGCGAGCGCGATTCTTAGTTTGCCCGGATCAGCCCCAACCTCTTTCAAAAACGGACGAACGGGCGGCGGTGAAAAGTAGGGCGAGCCGGGCTCGGCACCTGCCGTCGCGTCCAACAGCGCCGCGCTGTCTCGAACCGAAATCGTCAGCGCGTGATGATGAGAGCAGCCGTTCCACCCTTCGAATTGAGCCGGACCCATCGGCACTCGTCCGCGCGTGGGCTTTAAGCCGAACAGCCCACAGCATGACGCCGGAATTCTTATCGAGCCCCCGCCATCGCTGCCGTGCGCCATCGGCACGACGCGGCTTGCAACTAATGCGCTCGAACCGCCTGACGATCCACCGCTCGTGCGTTCGAGGTTCCAGGGATTGCGAGTCTTGCCGAACAATACAGACTCGGTTGTCGTCGTGAGCCCAAACTCCGGCGACGTCGTCTTCGCAAATATCACAAGTCCTGCTTGCTTGTAGCGAGTGACCAGCGTGCTGTCGTAGTCGGGCGTGTTGTCCTTGAACACGCGGCTGCCGTAAGACGTAACCGTCCCGGCCATCTGCTGGCCCAGATCCTTGAGCACAAACGGAACACCCTTGAAAGGACCGGCTGGCAGCCCTTGTTTGATCTGCGCCTCCGCCTTTTCAAAGAAGAGATGCGCAACTGCGTTGAGCTTGGGGTTGATCGCTTCGAGTCGTTGCCTGACAGCGTGGAGTAGTTCGAGCGGACTGACCTGACGTTTAGCGACAAGCGCCGCGAGCCCGAGCCCGTCGTGCTGATCGTATTCGGCTGCCAGTCCCGACAGGCGCCCTGGCACACCGGTGTCCAAAGATGATTCGCCGCTGTCTGCTCGGCTGCTTGGATGATCGATTGTGTTCACAATAGCTCCCACGGTCGCCGATGCGCCAAGCTCGAGCAGCTGACGTCGGCTGATTGGTTTGTTGTTCATTGCGATGGCACTCCGTCATCGGTCAATTGTCGGCAATCATCCGACGAGCAGAACGGAATCATAGCCAATATGGACAAATTAGCCAAATTGATTATAATCGTCACAGGAAAGACGAGGACCTTGATGTCAAAGCTAACGTTTAGAAACAGTCACGGAAATCTGGTCGATATTCCGATCGTCGCCGCCACAAAAGTCAAAAATGAGTTCGGAGCCATCCTTGAGAAGGCCACTCACGGCGGCGCCGTCGCGATTACCCGCCACGACACGCCCAAAGCCGTGCTTATCTCCTATGATGAGTTTAAATCACTGGTGAGCGCGCGCTCTCACGCTCTCGATGTCCTCGGCTCGGAGTTCGACGCTCTCCTGCTCCGGATGCAAACACCCAAAGCAAGAAAAGGCATGAAAGCCGCGTTCAATGCCTCGCCAACTCAACTCGGACGCGCCGCCGTCAAGACGGCCAGTAAGCGTCGCTAGACTGTGCTCGATCGACATGCCCGCGCACCATTCACACTCGCTTTGAGATGAGTTCTAACAAGCCGCCACGCATCTACGTTCTTGCAGGCGTTAACGGCGCGGGCAAGAGCAGCATTGGCGGCGCAGCGTTTCGCCAATTCGGGAGCGATTATTACAACCCAGACGAAGCTGCCGGCACATTGATGGCGGCGAACTCTAACCTGATGCAAGCCGACGCAAACAGCGCGGCCTGGCAAGAGGGCGTGAGATTGCTTGAGCGGGCTATCGATCGGCGCCTCGACTACGCCTTCGAGACTACTCTTGGCGCGAACACGATCCCTCGCCTCCTGGCACAAGCGGCATCGCAAGGCATCGAGATCTATGTGTGGTACGCCGGTCTGTCCACTCCGGAGCTCCACATCGCACGCGTGCAGGCCCGGGTGCGCCGTGGCGGTCACGACATACCCGAAGCGGACATCCGCCGACGGTACGAACACAGCCGCCTCAATCTCATTGCTCTCCTTCCTCATCTGACAGTTTTGCGACTCTCCGACAATAGCATCGATGCGGACCCAGCGGACGGCAAGACGCCCAAGCCCCTGCTTGTGCTGCACCTCAAACGCGGAAGGATTCTTAACCCGCGCGACCTTCCGCGGACGCCGTACTGGGCGAAGGCGATTGTCGCTGTCGCAGTCAAGCTAACCCTCAGATGAGCGGCCATCTTCCTATCATAGAACATGGCCCTCCTAACCTAGCAGGCTGCTGAAAAACCAGTTCATCGCCACTAAGCCACGAGGACACAAAGGAGCACAAAGCACACAACTTATGCATTCACTGACTTGGTGCAGCTTGCTGTCTTTGTGTCTTGGTGGCGAACTCCTATTTTTCAGCAGCCTGCTAGGGCGGCTGGAAGGGTCGCGCCGGCGAATCAATGTATCTTGCTTTTGCGGCGGCGAAGGTAGTCCATCAAAATGTATTGGCCTAGCGTCACAGTCGTAGTGAAGTAAGCCTTGCCCTGGCAGATTTCGGTTATCTTCTTGACGAAGTCCACGAGATAATAATCGTCCGCGAGCATAAAGGTGTTGATCATTATTCCACTTCGGCGGCACGCGGCTACTTCGCGGAAGGTCTCGCGCAGAATCAGCGGGTCAAGACCCATCGGGTTCTTGTAGATTCGTCCTCCATCCATCGTCATCGCTGAAGGCTTGCCGTCGGTGATCATGATGATCTGCCTCATGTCTTTTCGCTGCGACATAAGGATGCGGCGCGCCAGCCTTAAGCCTTCACGGGTATTAGTGTGATAAGGACCAACCTGCGCACGCGCCAACGCCGATAGCGGGATTTCTTCTGCCGAGTCGTGAAAGAGCACCACTCGAAGACTATCGCCGGGATACTGGGTTCTGATCAGATGAGTCAGCGCCAACGCGACTCGTTTCGCGGGGGTGAAACGGTCTTCGCCGTAGAGGATCATCGAGTGTGAGCAGTCGAGCATCAAGACGGTCGCACACGAACTCTGGTATTCGGTCTGGTGAACCATCAGGTCTGCGTATTCGAGGTTAATCGGAACACCGAGGCCTTCGCGCTGAATGGCTGAGCGAAGCGTAGCGTTGACGTCAAGGTTCAGCGTGTCGCCGAACTCATAGCGTTTCGGGGCCTCGCTCGCCTCGATGCCGGTCGAGAGATGATTGGTCTCGTGGCGGCCCAGCGAGGATTTGCCGAGCGAGGCGATCAGTTCCCTCAGCGCCTTGAAGCCGAGAAAGTCGAGGCTTTTGTCCGTCAGCTCGAACTTGACGCTGCGCTCGACGGGCTTGCCGGTCCGGCCGGCTTGCGAGGCGACTCCAGTTTCCTGCGGTTGATTGAACGGATCTTCATTGACGGTGATATAGCCTTCTTCGATGAGGCGCTGGATAAGTCGGTCCAGCAGCTCGGCCATTCCAGCCGCTTTGAGATTGCCCTGTTCATCAGTAAGCGCTTCGAGTTCCTCATCCGACAGCAGGCCTTCTTCCATCAATGCTCGCATGATGGCTTCGCGGAGAGCATCGAGAGTTTGATCGCGGTCGTCCCAATATCGCGAGTAGGACCTATCGAAGCCACTTTGAAGCAGGAAGTCGGCGAGACGCTCGAGCAGGTCTTCAAGGCTGAGCGACTCCCAATCTACGCCGTCCCACTTTGAGTATTTCGTGAAGGGCATGGTACGTGATGCGTGCTGCGTGATGCTCAAGCTCGCGGTCGGGAAGGGTGGCTTGCCCCCGCTCCGGTTCAAAGACTCACTACTCTGTGGAAAGCTGCGGGGGCAAGCCACCCTTCCCGACCGCGAGCTTGAGTCACGCTTCACCGATCAGAGCTCGGGCTCCTTCTCCGCGTGTTCTTCGATCGAAAGCAAATCGCCGGACGTGAACAGGTATGTTCGCAGCGCCTCATCGAACTTCGGGTCGCGGCGCCGAATCCATTCCAGGAGCATCGAAGCGTGCTCTTTCTCTTCGTCGCGGTTGTGTTCCAGGACACGCCGCAGCTCATCATCTTGCGTCACGTCCATGCGCTGACCATACCAGTCGATCGCTTCCAGTTCCTCCATAACCGACTGAATGGCGCGCGCCATGTCCTGCGTTTCCGGTTTCAACTTCTCGTAGGGTGCATGCCATGCTATGGGCATTAGTAGCGTCTCCCTTCTTGAAGCGGCGGGTCGAGCGTCAGGTTTGGTGGTTCTGTTTGGCCGCCCTCCCCTCCCAACTCTCATCCCGGCCGCGTTAATTTATTTTTCGCGAGCGGCTGAAGCTGTCGTAGCCTTGGGCGCGCGCTTCCTGTTTGGCGGCCGCGTAGCCGCGCTCTTCGTTGCGGCTGATCTTCTTGTGCGCGTGCAGACCTTCAAGGATCAACTCGCAAACGGCGACCAGCTGTTGCGGATCGGACTTATCAGCCAATCCGGAATGGGTGGCCGCTGCGATCAAGCCATTCACGTGGCGAAAGCTCTTCAGGCAGAGCTCGGCGCTGTCGGTTTCGCTCACTCTAATCGCCCCGCCATCGTTGAACCACGCAATGACCTCGGAACAATCGACGTGCTCGAAGTACTCTTCGAAGGTCTTTCCGACCGCGGTCCTGACAAGATCGCGCGCGACGTTCGCCGAGCCTCTCTGTTCACCTTCGTATTCAAGCTCGAGCTTTCCTGTTATCGACGGAAGGGCAGCGTAGATGTCGCTTATGCGGGGGACTATCTTAGGCTCGCCGGTTGCGAGCCTGCGGCGCTCGGCGTTCGAGATCACGTTCTCGATGGCCGAGATCGGCAGCCGCTGGCTGACGCCCGAGCGCTTATCGACGCGCTGGTCTACGCGAGCTTCGAACGCGATCTGCTCGACCGCGCGCATTATGAATTCAGGCACGTTGAGCCCTTGTGTGTCGCGGCTGAGCCACGCTTCGTGCCTGGTGATCTGCACGCCTTCTTCGACGCTGGCCGGATAATGAGTGTTGATCTCGGAACCGATGCGGTCCTTGAGCGGCGTGATGATCTTCCCGCGCGCGGTGTAGTCCTCGGGGTTCGCCGAAAACACGAGCAGTACATCGAGTGGCATTCGAATCGGATAGCCCTTAATCTGAACGTCGCCTTCCTGCATGATGTTGAACAATCCAACCTGCACCTTACTCGCCAGGTCAGGCAGCTCGTTGATAGCGAAGATGCCTCGGTTCGCGCGGGGCAGCAGCCCGTAATGAATCGTTAGTTCGTCGGAGAGCAGATGCCCGCCGCGAGCGGCTTTGATCGGATCAAGGTCGCCGATCAAGTCGGCTATGGTGACGTCTGGCGTGGCCAGTTTTTCAACATAGCGCCTGTCGCGAGCTATGAACGTTACGGGAGTTTGGTCGCCGCGCTCATCGATCATCAGTCTGCAACCCTTACATATCGGCGCGTAGGGATTGTCGTTGATTTCACAGCCTTCGATTACCGGCGTTCGCTCGTCAAGCAACCCTACTAGCTCACGCAGTATCCGGCTCTTCGCTTGCCCGCGGAGTCCGAGCAGGATGAAATTGTGACGCGACAGCAAGGCATTGACGATTTGAGGCACGACCGAATCGTCATAGCCGACAATGCCAGGAAATATCGTCTCACGCCGATTGAGCTTGCCGATCAGGTTCTCCCGTATTTCGTCTTTGACAGAACGGCGACCAGTACTCGACTCGCAAAACGGGCTCGCTTTCAGCTCGGCGAGGGTTGTTGGAAGGTGCATGAATTCGGACCTCAGATGCTGTCAGGAGAAAATGTCCGAGCCCAATTGCTCGTCAGTCAACTCTAGCCTTGCCCTTTAGGTCTGTAAACCCCGAAGAAATGTACTGTAGACTGTCCACTCTGCGCACAGTCGCCCATGGACTACTTGAAATTCGCAACAGCGGTGAGAACGTCCGCAGACTGGACAGTCTACGGTACCGGCTCAGTCTTTGCCGAAAATCTTCTTGAAGACCCGCAGGAAGCCGCCGCCCTTCTTCTTGTTCTTCTCGTCGTCCTTCTTCTTATCGCTTGAATCCTTGCCGGAAACCTTCGCGATAGCGGGCTGAGGCTTCTGGTCCTTCTTCAGATCAGCAGAAGGTTGAGGCTTGTTAGTCTCCGCAGGTCGCGTGTCGCTTACGCTCTTCACTGCGGGAGGCGGTTCAGAATTCTTCGGTGGCGAAGGAGGGGTGCTGTTGTCCTCGGATGATTGCGATCTTTTGTCGGCATCTTCGGCGGCCAGGGCTGCGGCCTTTGGATTCGGCGCAACTCCTCCGGCGTCATCATTCGCAAGCGCCTTCTCCTTCTTTTTCACCTCAGGAACCACTGCGTCAGTAGAAGCGCTTTCGGGCTCAAGGCTCACCACCGGCGGCGTCACGATAGACGCGCTCTCGGCAGTAGGTGATTGAGGCAGAACAGGACTTGACTGAGGTTCAGCGTTCCCGACAGGAGTAGACAAGCGAGCCTTTGGAAGAAAGAATATCGATGCTGCGGAAATCACCAGCGCCCCGACCAGCAAACCTGCTCCAAGGAGAGACCACCATTTGTTTCCCTCGTGCGCCGAACCCTCTCGCGCGAGCCGAGCGCCGTCTATGTCGCAAAAATTCAGCTCATCCGCGAAAGAGTCGTTGCAGACAGGGCATATCTTCATGGCTTCTCCCGGTAGTGTTCCGAAGGGAAGTATCTGTTGACGGGCCTATTGTAGCATCCAGATCAAACTTGGTTCAAACGGGGGAAGTTTCGATTGGATTGGGAAGAACGAGTCTCGTTGAGAAGATGAGAATCATGAGGCGACCCAGCAATACGGATACTGGATTTCGCTCACGCAGCCGAGTACGTACCAGAAGCAGGTCGTGCCATTTATGGAGAGAACACCCCACGCTTTGAGCGTTGGTTTGGCGCCCAGAGCCACGCACTCAAGAGCGGGCAAGCTGACTGGGTGTTGGGTGAATTTGCCAAGGGACATAGGTCCGAAGCTTGGCGACCCATTCTTTAGCACCGATGCCTGCGATGCTGAGGAAACTCCAGCGCCCAGCAGCGGTCTCTCCGCTTAATACACATTCCTAAGCTACGAACAGCCTCCCCGCCGGCCGGAACTCTTGAAGCTGATGCTATGATCGCAGCAGCAAGTCCTCCATAGATGGTCCCTAGATAACTCGGCCCCGAAGTGACCAGCTCGTTTAGAGCTTCAATTCAGGAATACTATGAACATTCTGGGATGGGTGATAGTGGGACTGATGGTCGGCGCGGTTTTGCAGAATCTAACAGCGCCTCAAAATGCTGCAACAACAGTGCGGAAGAATGCACCGCTGATCGCGGCCATCATGATTGTAAACATCATGTCGGCATTGGATGCCGCCAGCACAATCTACTTGGTAGCTCACGGCTATTCTAGAGAGATGAACCCGGTCATGAACGCCTTAATCGAGCGCAGCTATCTTCTGTTTGTTGCCTTCAAGGTGTCGATGACGTTAGTTGCAACGCTAGTCTGCTGTTACTACTACGAGCGCAAGCGAAGAGCCAGGACAATATTAAGATTGGCGGCTCGCTTGTACTCCGTTTTGATGGTGTGGCACTGTCTGCTGCTTTCGAGCGTGCTACTATGAGTTTGCTAGCGCTGTACGAGACGTTGGGACCCCGTCGCGCTAAGGGGATCACCGTGACAACAATATAAATCTCGATGAATGTCAACAAACTCAAGCCTGACCCCTCCTGGGAGCGGCTCAGTGACGAAGAAAGAAGAATTTTGGCGTCGAAGTTAACGAGTGTCGGCAACGCAAAGAAACCAACCACGGGGGAGCTTAACGCTGCGGGTGACGCTTTCAATCAGTTAATCAACAGGCCAGAACAGATCGGCGGAATAGCCGTGGGCCCAAGTACCAAGCAAGTATCTGAGCGGATTGCTGCAGTCCAAAACTTCATTGATTTGGCGGAAGGACATGGAGGGCATGGAGGAGAGGGCTCCGCGGTTTGGCAACAGATACAGGGAATCAACAACGTATGGGAAAGCGGAATGGTTGAAGTAGTAGTCAAAGACCGGGGTCAGTTCACGCAGGCTCTTGAGAGCGAGGGCTACGCAGTCAATGCTTCGTGGGACATAGGTCCTCATGACAACGATTCCGCCAGACAGTTAAGTGACACGTCTTTGGAGCCTGGTTTGCACTTTGCCAACGACGTTTCGGACAAAATAACCACGTACTGGGCACACGTCGATCAAAGGTCTGTAAACTTCAGGCGGACGACATACGCATCCCGAGCTCGGGAGATGTTCGATGCGGCTCGAAGCCACAATAAGCCATCGATCCCTTCCCAGATAAGACAGTTTCTAGAGATCAAGGATATTGCACCGAAAAGCGAGCGCTGATCATTTCAGGAATAGGTGCAGCATGCGCGTCATCGTGATCGGTTTCCTTGCTTGTTCGTCAGCGTGGCGATCGGTTGTTGTCGCAGACCACAGTTGCCCGAACCAACGCCGCCGACAGTGGTGCGAGGGCGGCAAGACTTCGAAGAGAGCGGTGTGCATTATGTGGGCGCTCCTTGGAACACGAATGAGACACGCTCGGCGATCTACGCGACGAGCGGCGAGCGCTCCTCGCGTAGATTCGCGTAGACGTGCAAATACCCCCTGACCGGGTTGGCCAACGGCCCGGCTAAAGTCTCTTGCTACGCGTCGTACAGCGCGGCAATAAGACAGCCTCGAGCGGTCGCGGTCAGCGGGTCCTGGGCCATTCGAATCTCGGATATTTCGAGCGGGAACCCATCGCGCTCAACCGCCTGCCGGAACTTATCGAGGAATCCCTTGGGCTTGGCAGTGCCGCCGCTCAGCACGATCGGCATCGGCTTATCGATCCTCGGCAGGTTCTTTTGCTCGGCCAGCGCGGTGCGGAGCGTCTCAACCAGCGACAGGATTACGTCGTCGTAATAGATGTGAAGCGCGCTTTCGTATTTGTTCTGCGGCGCGCGAGACAGATCGAGACTCTCTTCTTTGATCAGTCGAATCCTGGTCGGCAATTCGCCCGTCACGTTTCCGACATTGCGGTCGATGTAGTCGCCAGCTTTGTTCATGCTGAAGGTCATCACGGGAATCGACATGAAAGCGAGCGCGACGTTGCACATACCGCCGCCGCAGCTTACGCCGATGCCGCTGAAGTTTTCCTTCTCCAATTCTGCAAACACAACGGCGAGCCCTTCATTGATGCCCTTCGCGTTGTATCCCATCGAGTTGAGTAAGTCGCGCAGCATCGCCTCATGGTAGACAAGATTAGGCGACCCATCATTGCGCAGCGCGCCGGGCACGCTGAATCGCATCGTCTCGCCGTTCTTGGTCTTGCGCACCAGTTGCTGAATGATGGCGTGCATCACCGACATCGAGTATTCCTCGGCCGGGTTCAGCGTGCCGCCATTCATAGGCCTGCGCACTTCAGTGTTGAAGACGTTCGCAAAGCGAGCTGCCTCGTTGCCATACACTTGCAGCGTCGAACCGCCGTTCAACTGATAGCTGACCTTGTTCTGCTTCAAAATGTTCTCGGTGAACTTCGAGTAAGGAACAGCGATGAACGCGTTCAGCTCGGCCTTCGCCTTGACGCGGTCGGCCGCGCCGCTAGCCAACACCAGGCGGCTGGTTCCAACATCCAGACCCAGGGCCGTGCCCTCGGCTGCTATCGACTCTTTATCAGTGGTTTCCCTTTCGTGCTTCTTATCCATGTTGCCTCCAAAGTTGTTTTTGGTGATGAGCTTGAGGGGCTCAGTGTTAAGGCTAGCGAGAGCCCTGCGAGTTGCTTTCAATCTGACGGCCCTGCCTGCCGGGATAGGTATCGGGGAGCCCCCAGCAACGGGCGCAGGCAAGAATCCGTGTCGTTTAGGGGTTAACTGCAAACGGCCGAGGCCGCGTATGTGAATGACGCTGGTGGCGGCAAGCTCGCGCTTGAGCATATCGAGCGCGGCTTCTACCCCACGCGCGGCTTCGCGCCGCGTCAATCCGCTTCGCTTCGCTGCTTCTTCTATTAAGTCGGTCTTGTTCATCTTAGAGATCGTTCAGAGTACCGCCTTCAGGCGGCGCTATCCGTTCGCAACATTCCGCCTGAAGGCGGTACTCTGAACTCATCAATCCTTCTCCAGCGCGTGTTGTTTCGAGAACACTCGCCCGAACACTCGCGCCCTCAAGCGCCGCTCTTCTCCAACGGTTGAGCCACTCTTCTGGGCGGCTTCACGCAGCGCGGCTTCCGCTTTTTCCAGCCCTGGCCACTTGCCGCCCGCAGCCGCGACGTAAGCCTGGTCGTAGCCGAATCCCAGGCGCGAGATCGCCGAAAGCTCCGTATCGTACTTGTTGCTCAGCCCGAGCGCTTCAAATGGGAACTCCGACACCCAGTCGGTGTGATAACCCATCAGCCGGTTCGACGGATTCACGCTCACCAGCCCGTGGGTCACACAGTTGACGTCATCGATTCCGTACTTGGAACGCAGCACTGCCGTAAGCACTCGCGCGGCATAGATTTGCGCTTCGTTGATCCCCTCGGCCCCCTTCGCCGTCCCGCGTCCTTCGAAACATATGCCGACGAAGCTCGCGCTAAGGTTGACGTACACGCCGCGACCGTCGCTCCAGACTGAATTGCCGGCATGGTTGGCGGCAAACTCGTCGCGCACAATTCTGTAGGTCCGCCCGAACCTGTCGATCACGTAGTTGTACAGCCTGTGTTGGTGTGCGTATTCAAGCAGCGAGCGTGACTGATGCTTTAAAGACGAGTTGTAGCGATCGGCAAATGGCAGGAGGTCGCTTTCCGACACGTGATAAACGATGCCAACGGGACTAGAGAGTATCTGGCCTTGCTGGGAGCCGCTCGCTAACGCTTCAAGATCAAATCGGTAGAAGCTGCGCTTCGCGCCTTCTCTCTCGAACTCAGTCAGCACTCGCGCGCCGTTACTGTAAAACTCGTAGCCATCGCTTTGTTCGGCGAGCCAGACCTTATCGAGCGCCGGCCCCGCTCCGGAGGCAATCGCCGCCACCGCCTCGCCCCCGTTCGAACCTGCGCCCGCGGGTTGATTGTTCGCGGAGATGTCCTTCGCCTCGGTCGAAACAGACAGGGTGCTTACAATCCTTGACACGGCATACACCACGCTAACCCCCGCGAAAAGCACGAGCGCCGCGCACATTGCGTAAAGCACATATCGAACGCGATACAACAGCGACGCCATCCTTATCCCCAGCGGCGCCGGTTGACCGAGCGGTAATACTTTTGAAAGCTCCACGATAATCATTGCGCGATCCGGAAGCGATCCTACAAGCGGCAACTTCATCCACAGGCTGCGCGGCCGATCGACGCTCAGCGCGCTGTTGAGGAACTTCAACCGCAACACCGGCGACTCGAGGTATCTCGAGTACCGATCAACGAGCCTTGCGTATCTAAAATTCTGCGGATGAAATTCCTGCATCGCTAAAGAGTCCTCAGACCGCTGCATCAGGGCTGGTCGTACTGACACGCGATCAATTCCAGTGACATCCCGGCAGCCTTAGCCCGGACCTTTGCTTCGGCAGCAAACCTCTGCGCGTCCTCGACGGCGTTGAATCGGCCTATGCGAACTCGGAACCACCTGCGACGCCGCCCCAGATCGGCACTCACTATGTAGGACGGCACCCCCGCACGCCTCAACTTCTCCGCCAATTCATCTGCTGCCGCTTGAGTTGGAAATGCTGCCGCTTGAAGCGAGAATTTTCCGTTAGCGGTCCCGACTTCTAGCGCCTCGATGGGCTTCGAGTCCGTGCTCGCGGACGTTTCGGCAGAAGGCGATGAAGCCACCTGCTGAGGCTCCGATTCTGCGGACTTCGCTGCTGAAACGTCAGGCTCGGCCGCCGCCGGTACGCGTTCTGCCTTCGCATAGTCAGCCGGCACGCTTGTGCGTTGCTCACTGGAAGCCGGCTGAAGGATCACCGGCTGAAGGATCAAGAGATAGAATCCGGCAGCACCAGCCAATAACACCAATGCCGCGAGCGAAGCTCTCAACGTTCCGAACGGTTTTCGTCTGGCCGACTCTACCACGACGGGCCATTCGTTCTGAGAGTTATTCCACGCAGGAAGCGGATGATCCCAGGGATCGTTAACGGCTTCCTGTTCGCTCGGGAGCGGCTCCTCGGTCTGATTATCAAAGAGACTGGCGCCTTCGGACACAGGTTCGGTGAGAGCGCCAGGCTGCTCGGGAGGTTGAAACTCGCCAGCCCGTGTGTCATCGGTATCCTCCGGCTTAGCCTCAACGCTGCTGTTCGATGTCCCGGCTCGAGCTTGAGCTGGCATATCATCTAACTCCGCTTCTGCAGTGTGCTCCCCGTCATCCGAGTGCTTGTCTTCGCGGAGGTCTGACTTCGACTCGTCGGGCCGCTCGAACCACATCGGAAACTGAGACTCCTTCTCTAGCGACTCGACGACGCTAGAGCCGTCTTCGTCGAATGCGGGCGAGTCAGCCTGCGTGCGATCCAGCACCGGCGCACCTTGGTGAACTAGCGCCATGACGCCGTTGTTTTGAACGGCCGCCGCCGAAGCTGAAACGCGCGAGCCGGGCCCAGGAAAAGCTTCTTGAACAATAGTCCGGCATTGGTCACACAGCCTGGATTCAGACGCGAGCCCGGCTAGGCTGACCGGCAATTGGCGCCTGCACAATGGACAAGACGAGTGTGCCATTTCGAACTGCATACGAACGTCAAATTTCAAGTTTGAGAACGAGACTCGTCCGGCTTCGGGTCCGTGGGGTCGGGTAGATCAAGTGGTCAAGCCGGGGTGTCTGGGGCAGTTAAGATCGAGGGGCAGAAGCTTAAGGCGAGCCGATTATTGCACAGGGCCTATGCCTTGACAAGAGTTTATTTTTTAGCCGAACAGTGACTCGATTGGGGAATGAATACCGGTCGGCGGTGAAACGGAATTTATGAAACACGAGACACCGTTTTCAAGGTGGCGATGTACGCCTCGATCTCTTCGCGGTCTTCTTCATCCAGGCTCAAGAATTCGACCCCGAGACCCAGGCCTTTTTTTACATAAGCTACGCGCGACACCGCTATGACTCTATGCTTGTTGTTGGGCAGCTCGAAGCGAACGACCATTCGCGTCCCGGCGCGGATCGGCTCTTGAGTGCTTATGAACAAACCGCCACTGCTGACGTTGGCCATGTGTTTTCTGACGCGAGACGGACCGCTGCTGCTGTTTGTTAGCTCAAATTCCACTTGAGTGCTTATAGGGGCACGCTCGAAACGTCGTCGTTCCAGTTGAGCCGAACTTCTCATATAACTCCTTGTGCGCGTGCGTCTGCTGGGGTGAGGAACAACGCACCTCCCTTGAGATCAACCGCCCGTGGAGGCTCGTTGCTCGCTGGCAGCAACGCGCGGGCCCTTCGGGGTGCTCCTAACCTTGACACAGGTTGAGTCTGCTTGACAAGGTCTGAAGTAGGCCAGGCGGCGCCTTGGGCCGTAACTTTATCCCGCCTTTGATGACCGGCCAGTGTCCTGCAATCAAAGACAAAGGGCTGAAGGCCCGTAACGCGGTCCTTCAGCCCATCCTTTGCTGAACGTTGTTTCAGCGCAACCCTGGTCACCACTGTTTGGCATTGCAATCCAGGGAGTTGTCATGGATGTTCAGGTCTGTTCAGTACTCTCCATCTGGCGATTTGAACACCCCCATAACCGCCTTCCCTCGTCTATCGCACATGTTGACCTACACAAATGTCTGGTAGCTTTCGGTCACGGCAGACAGGTAAACGTTGAATCCTTCTACTTTCACCTGACCGGTACCGCCGACAGCGTAGCCGTACTCTCACATGTTGCACTTGAACTCGCCGCAAATGAGGTCGATGATGATGATGTACCCGTCGCCACCTTGATCTTGCACGGACAGAATGTTTTTTACAGGTGGGCCTATTGGCTGGATACGACTCTGCTTCTGAGCCTGAACCGCGCAGAAGCTAAGGATGATAGCTCACGCTCATTCGCCTTTCGGTTCGGGCACATTGGACTCGCCGGAAACAACTGAATAGAGATAAAGCCGCATGCCCAGAACCAAGAGTAATCCGCCTGGGACAAGGAAAAGAATGAACGCGGTCGGATGAGACCGCAAAAGACTCGCCATTTCAACCAGCAATCCAAGAAGCACCAGACACCCAGCGGTTCTGAGGCGCTTTTCTATGGTAGTTTTCGCCATTACTTATCCCTCTCTTCAGAGTCGTCCCCGCCGCTCTTGCCCTCCTCCTTTGTCTTGCTACTGGGCGACCAGAAGGTTACGTCACCCAGGTTTTTAACGTTATGAGAGGTTTCGTGACAGCTCGTAGACAAACAGGAAAGCTTATTTGATTTGACCAAGTCGAGACGGCCTTCTTCCATAGTATTGGTCGCGCCTTCTTCAAAGTTCCTCGCGCCCCCGTGACAGTGCAGGCACTCTCGATTGTTGTAAGCGCTGTAAAGTTCAATCTTCGCAGGGACCCTTCCAAGATACTGCACATAGACGTGTCTCAGGCCTCTGAGCTTCGATTTGAAATCACCGTACATCGTATAGTCTGTGTGGCACGTGTAACACGCCTTGTCGCGGGACACGATTGTTTTGAAAGTGGACGGCCGGAAGATAAGAAGCATCGTCGACGAACAAGCTCTTGCCGTAGTCCTGCATCACATGGCACGACGTGCAGAACTCCGTCTTCTTTGATCGTTCTAAATGCTCGCTTGCGCCCATCGACCCGGCCAGTGCAGGAAATATGAAGAGGGAGACGAACGCGAGAATCTTGCCTGCACGGCTCACCGTGATCGAGGGTCTCAATGCCATCGTCCCGGCGAGGACCGCCGCAATAGCGAGAATCGAAATTAAGATTGTCTTTGGGCCCGGCTGGTTGTACTCGTCCGACGAGGCGGACAAGATTTCCGCTCGTTCGCGGCCAAGAATCATCTCTAGACGTTCGTTCGCGCTCATCACTTTAGACTGTTGATATAGGCGACAAGCGCCCTCATTTCTCCATCGCTGATCTCAACCGCCGTCATGCCGCCAGCCGTCATCTTGTCTGTAGGTTGCTTCAACACGTCGGCCAGTTTGTCAGGCGGCAGCTTCACGCCGATTGCAATTAGTCTCCCGGCAGGAGTGCCGACACCGCCCTCGCCGTGGCAAGCATTGCAGGACTGCGCTTCGTATATCGCCTTGCCCTGCGCGGCCAGCGGATCAGCAAGCGCAACATTGGCTGCCGCAAGAGAGGCTTCGGACGGTTCCGGCTCAAATGACGCCCGCATGAACTGCTCTGTTTCCTCGCGCTGTTTGACGAGCTGGTCTGCGATACCTGGATCGCGATGGTCATCGCGGTAGCTGAGCGCGCCCAAACCTGCGAGTGAAAGAAAAACGATCGCGAACGCTCCGACGGCAACCGGTCGTTTCCACGGACGGCGTTCCAATCTCCGATCAAGGAAAGGCAGTCCGACAAACAGCCCAATAATGATCAACGGGATCACGAGGATTCCAATGATCGCGCGCGAGCCTTGCCAATACTTGAGCCATTGGAAGAGCGGAAGGTAGTACCACTCCGGGCGCGGCACGTACTGTGTATCTGCGGGGTCGGCCTTTGGGCCAAGGTCCACCGGCACGAAATAAGCCAGCAGCCCGAGCGCGGCGATGAACACAAGCCCAAATCCCATATCCATCAATACTTGTCGCGGATAGAATCTTTCGGTCTTCTGCTTCGGCGCGATTGGGTCTTCGCTGATCGGCCCGGCCGCGCCCGCTTTGCGGAACAAGTAGACATGAATCGCGATCAATCCGAAGATCGCAGCCGGTATCAAAAACACGTGCGCCACGAAGAAGCGTGAAAGAGTCAGCGTACCCATATCGTTGCCGCCGCGCATCAGCCGCTTGATCCCTTCACCAACCAGAGGCACTTCGCCTGCGATGTTGGTGCCGATTGTGGTGGCGAAGTAAGCCTTCATATCCCACGGCAGCAAGTAGCCGGTGAAGGCCATTCCGATGACGAGCGCAAACAGCACGCACCCCGAAACCCACAACAACTCACGGCGTCCCTTGTATGAGCCGTAGAGAAAGGTCTGTGCGAGGTGCAGGATCAGCACGACGACCATCGCGCTCGAACCATACGAGTGAAGGCTGCGCAGAAACGATCCGGCCATGACCTCCTTGGCGATGTAAGCGATGGTGGTGTGTGCGTGATCAGCCGAGGGAACGTAGTACAGGCCAAGGAAAACTCCGGTGATGATCTGCGAAAGAAACAGGAACAGTAGCCCTGACCCGAAAACATAAGCGAGCCGCGCCCCGCCGGGTATCGGCTCGTCCAACGCTTGGTGGAGCAACGAGTCAATACCGATCCGGCGTTCGAACCAGTTGAACACGCGCCCTCGTCGCTGCGCGGCGCCGGGGGCATCGTTGGGCACTGATATAGTCGCCATTTCAAAGCTCCCTGACTCGATCAGGCTATCACTTCTTTCGAATGCACGAGCTGACGGAAATATTGGTATCGTACCTTCAGGCGTCCATTCTCGACTGTTGTCTTAAGTTCATCCATCGCTCGTGGCGGAGGCCCCGAGATGAGCGATCCATCAGAGGCGAATACGCCCACATGACATGGGCAGATGAACTGTCCTTTCACTTCGCTCCAAGGGATTGAGCAGCCGAGATGCGGACAGATTGAAGAAAGCACGCGTAGCTGGCCATCGGCGTCCCTGGTCAAATAGACGGACTTTTGCGAGACCGTCTTGCGCCAGCCGTCCCGTTGCTCGATGGTGATGAGGCGCTTGACTGGCGATGTGATCGAAGAGAACTCATCAACCGTTCCCAGGTCGGATAAACTGGTCTCGGTTGTGTTGCCCAAGACCGGATGCAGCGCGAAGCGCACCAGCGGCACTGATAGCAATACCCCTACGCTGGCCGTGCCGATGCCGAGCAGCACGCCAAGAAATGACCGCCTTCCCGGAGAGGCAGGCTTCGAGGAGGCATCTTCACCATCGAGCCCTTGCGTGCGCTCCAAGTCCCGTTCCTTTGCATCCATTCTTTGTTCCCCCAGAGGTAACACCTCAGTCTGGATAACCTCATTTGCGCAGCGTTCGGATGAAGACGACAAGCTGACGAATCTTCTCGTCGCCGAGGCCTTTCGCATAGGGAGGCATCTTGCCCTTGCCCTTCGCAATGATATTGACCAACGCGCTGTCCGACTGGCTTTGCACTTCAGCGGAACGCAGGTCGCGAACGTTCAATTTTTTTCCGACCGGCGTATTCCCACTTCCATCCGCGCCGTGGCAAGTGGCGCACTTGGCCTTAAAGATGCCTCCGCCCTCGGTGAGCGCCGTACCCACAGCCCGCGACTGATTCGCAAATAGAACCATTATCGCCAACAGCGGGATCGCAAACGCCGTGATCGCTAGTTTCTTCGCTTCAAGCTTCATCGTTTCCTTCCACCTTTCTTGAAGATATTCCGGCAGTCGCCGGCTAGACCGGTTCGTTTCCGGAAATGAACCTGCCTGGTCATTTCGTCTCGCGCCCGAAGTAGATTCGCAGCGACGTGTACGGTAAGTGCGTGTGATAAAACTGACCCTTGACGAACTGCTCCTTGTAGTCGAAGTACTGATACCCCGCAATCCAATCCATATTCCTGTGGAGCTTGACGACAAACTTCGCCTCAGGCGACTGGTATTCGTACTTGAACGACCCGATTAACACGCTCGCGGTCGAAGTGCGATCGCCCTGGCCCGGGTCCCTGTGCAGACGATATCCAGCGAACAGTCTCGCGCGGGGATGAAGCTGGACGTAACCATTAAAGTAAACGAAATTGTCTCGGAGGAAGTACCTGCTTTGGCCGAAGGTCTTCAGGTTGCCGGCGAGAAAGAAAATGATGTCGGCGTCGCTCGTCACACGCCAGTGTGTGAAGCCGCCGTCGAGCGTGAGCTTCTCGTTCGGACTCCAATCGACCGATGACGTGAAGTTTCTCGACTTGACGTTGACGCCGAAATTCCGGTTGTCCTCGGTTATCGACGGGTTGCTGTTGTTCTTGGTCACCACCGACGCGTTAAAGGAGAGCGTCTTGTTCGGACGCAGTATGTTTCGCACGCGGACGTTGGTGAAGTCGTAGTTGTCCACCCTCGTGAACACGTTGTCGGCCGCGCCTCGCTCGAGGTCAAAGTAGACTGACCATATCTTGACCGGCTTTGCCTTGAACCCGAAGATGAACGTGTTCGTGCTGTTGTCGAGCTTCGCAAGCTCCGGACTTGCAACCCCGCCGACAGTGATGTCGCTGCTTCCAAGCTCGATGTGGCGGTCGGTGTAGCGGTACCCCGCGTGAACCGAAAGCCGCCGGCTTATTTCGTAGTCGCCTTCGATCGTGTTCAGATAGCGCCGATACTTGATCGTCCGGAACGCGAGCGTGTTGGTTAACACTGGCGGCAGCACAGTCTCACCAAACGCAGTCGCTTTAGATCGCAACAACGCCTCGTTCAGCAAGTCCCCGCCATTGATTCGAAAGTTGTTCACTCGGAACGTCTCAGAGATCCTGAATCTGTCAGTTGCGAAAAACGTTGCCGCCAAGTCACCCATTCCATACGGCCGTTTCGCGTTGCCGCGAATCTCGATTATGTCCGAGGTGACCCTGTTCCCGGACGAGTCTACCCCCGTTCCGTTCTGGAAAAACGTGTACTTGGTGCTGCCGCTCGTGTAGATATACCGGCCCGTGAAATCCAGTTTCTTCTTGATCAGCGTGTGAAGACTCAGCCGGGTGAACGGAGTCTCGCCGCGAGTGGGCGCGTTGCGATAAAACGTGTTGATCACCGCGGTATTCGTAGGATTGTTCCCGGCATTCGGCACCGCTATCAGGTACTCAGTGTCTTCTTTGAAGAAGCGCCAGCCTTGCATGAATGACAAGTCGAACACCGAGACTTTCGCGTCGACTCCGACGCGGTACTCGTTGGCAGCCATTCGGATGGGGTTGGCGGCCGGGTACTCGTCTCCGTTAAACCGAATCGTCGATACCGACGGCCCGCTGTTCCGATCGAGCGAGTAGCCCAGGTTGAACTTGATCCTCTCGTTCTGCGGCAGGATGGTCAGGTTGAAATCACCCTGGCGGAATTCCGTGTTCGACGTGTGCTGGCCCAGCGCGTGATTCCTGAGGCTGTTGAAGTAATCAAACCGGCGATAGTTCGCCTCGAAGCGATAAGCCTTCGTCTTCTCCGCATTGACCCGCAGATACTTGTTCGGGTCGGTACCCCAGCCGAACGAGCTCATCATGAGCGTATCGAACACCGGGCCGTTGTTGTCCCTGGACCGGATCAAGAAGCTCGAATCGAAGATGCGAAAACCCGGAGTGTAGTTCAGGTCGCTTCGATACTTGTCGGCGTTACCCTCGATCGCGATGCCTCGCACGCCGAACTCGATGCTCGAGGTTACGGTGTAGGGACCTTCGGCGCCGTTCTGTCGGTTGGTGGAGGACTGCCCGGCTTTCTTGTCCTTGTCGGTTGCGGGTTGCTGCGCACGCGCGACGCCAGTCAACACGAACCCGATCAAAAACAACAGCGTAAATCCAACCTTGCTTTTCATAGAAGTTCCTCCTCGACATCCATCGGACGTAACGCTTCACCGAAAGAAGGCCGGATGGCTGTTCGAGCCGTGAATCTTTACGTGGCACGTGGTGCAGTTCTGATAGCGCACGGTCGCCTGATTGTGGAAGGTCGGCGTGCCGGGTGCTTCAATCTCGCCGACCTTCAGCGCGACGTTGCTGTGGCACTCCAGACATAGCTGATTCACGTTGTTGCGCTTGAGCATCTTCGGATTGCTCGACCCGTGCGGCGTGTGACAGATCGCGCAGCCTTCGACTTTCGCGGGCGCGTGCTCGAACACGAAGGGCCCCTGCTTGTCCGCGTGGCACTTCATGCACGAGGCGTCCGCTCCTGTGTTGAGCCTTGCCTGCTTCAGTTCGAATCCGCCGTGCGGGTTGTGACAATCGCTGCACTTCATCGCGCCTTCAAGCACCCTGTGATGGAACGGCTGAGTGAACTGTGCCTTCGTCTCGTTGTGGCAAGTCATACACAGTTGGGGCTCGTTCTTCACAAGCATCTTGGGTGGCGCCAGGTCGTTCGAGTGCGCCGAGAAGGGACCTACCGGGATCAGCGAGGAAGGTGCGTCGGTCTTTCCTTGAGGCGAGCCGGCCAGCGTCGCAGCGAGCCTGGTCGAGGAGTGCGGGGAGTGACAATCGGTGCATGCTACGTCATTGCGCCAGTGCTCGCCTCGCTTGTAGTTGTTGTGCTCTTCCTTGCCGGCGTG
>JBBPIH010000119.1:0-1663 GCA_038040455.1 Acidobacteriota bacterium | reverse complement strand
TTCTGTGCAGCCACTTCGATTAGCCGTCCAGCGAGGCAGTATCCCGGACTGCTGTATCGCCAGGGGCCGCCGGTTTTTCCTGAGAGGGGCATTTCCAATACCGCGCGGGCGACATCCGGCAGAGGTACACCACGAGATTCCGTTAGGCCGTCGAGGCCTTTGAGTCCTTCTTGGCCGAGGCCGCTCGTATGAGTGAGTAGATGCCGCAGACTCACGTTGTGAGCCCACTTTGAGGACCGAGCCTCTGGAAGACTGTCTGTAATCGGAGCGTCCAGGTCCAGACGTTTGCGGTCGACTAAAACCAAGGCGGCGAGCGCGGTTACCGGCTTGGTGATCGAGCGAATGTCGAAAATACAGTCTTCCCTCATCGGGCTGCGTTGTTCGATGTCCCGCCACCCGCTAAAACATGGCGTCTTAAGTAATTGCGCATAGTCGGCGTAGGGCATCGTTGGGTTTGGTCCACTCAGCGAACTGATCTTCGACGGCGGCGACGACGCCATCCAGCAAACCGAAGTAACGATTGTGGAGACACAGTCGACGCGTGAGTTTCCAGACCCGTTCGATGGGATTCAGATCAGGGCTATAAGGCGGCAGGAAGTCCAAGCCGAACTGGGGAGCCTGCTGGTCGCGCCACTCCACATGGAGTTTGGAGCGATGGTACTGTGCGTTGTCGCTGATGGCCAGAACGCGGCGGCCGGGAACGGCACTGACTTCCTGAAACACTTTGAGGAAATCCCAAAAGGTCTGTCCGTTGAATCTTCCGGTCTCGCGGCGGAATAGAAACTTGCCGTCCCGCAGACGCACGGCGGCAAAGTAGCCGACGCTCTTCCGCGTCGGATGATGATACACAATGGGATCCTTGGTCTCCGGCGGAACCCACATGCGGCAGCGCGATCCTTGCTGCTGAAAGTGCACTTCGTCCAGAGCCCACAGGTCCGCCGTGTCGTCAGCCATCAGCTTGCGGAGTTTTTTTTATGCTTCTTCTGCCGCGCCGGATCTGCTCTGGCCAAGACCGGACGAGGCTTGCGGAGTCGGAACTCGAACTGCCGGAACAACCGCTGGCATTGGCGCACGCCCAGTTGGACTCCGTAGGTTTTGTCGATCCATGCCGACAGCGTCTTGCCATCCCAGAGATTCACTCGCATTCCCGCGTCGCTCGGCTTCGCCCGCAACACCCTATTGATCTCTTTCACCTGCTTTTCATCCAGCCGGCTGGGACGACCGGATCGTTCTCCTTCGGTCAGGCCCGCCAGTCCCTGCTGGTCGAAGCGGTGAACCCAATTCTCGACCGAACGCGGCGCGTCGCCCAGCAGGCGAGCCACCTCCGGGCACGTCATGCCCTGCGCTACCAATAGGACACCGTGCAACCGGTGGTCGTACCGCGACTCCTCCGACCGCTGAATTTCTTGTTGCAAACCCAACACAGAAGTGGCATCGGATATCTTGAGTGGCCTCATGATTCCAGGAGACCACGCCCCGGTGCGATGCGCAACTACTTATGACGCTATGTTTAGAACCACCGTTGTGATTCGAACACTCTTAAAGTGCTCTGAATCATCTGCCGCCTGCTGTTGCGCGATCATGTGCTGTTCATGAGGCACGTCACTAACCAGAACCTGCAGGCTCGCATGGAGAGGGACCAACCGGAGTTGGGTTGTCCCGC